>JAPLOF010000035.1 GCA_026692665.1 Planctomycetota bacterium | reverse complement strand
GCGGCGCAGCTCGCCCTCGTCGATCTGGTGGGCGCGCAGCATGGCCAGCTCGTCGCGCACGCCAAGAGCCGTGGCGTCGAGCGTCGCGAGGTCGGCGTCCACGCGCTCGATGTCAGCGGCGAGTCCCGCAGGTCCGCCTTGCGCCAGCGCGGCGACGAGGTTCGCGCGCTCGCGCTCCTTCTGCGCCACCTGGCGATGTGCCGGTCGCGCTGCTCGAGCCCGCCGTGGTCGAGCGCCCGCGCGCGATCGGTCGCGAGCCCCTGCTGGTCGAGGCGACGCTGGCCGCAGCGCGCGCGGAACGCACTCGGAGAATCCCAGACCAGCCCCGGACTCTCATCACCCCTGGACCAACAACGGGGAAAGGGTCACGGCCTTGGCCTTGTCGGGGCTCAGCCACACTACACTCGCGATCGCAGAACTCCGCCCCGCCGACACCCGGCTTCCCGCTCGACTCCTGGAAGACCCAGGTCAGGTCGAGCCGCTCCATGACAGGCACTCGCGCCCCCAACTACGGAATCGACGCGCCGCTGGCGGTGCGGAACCTGCTCATCGTGGCAGCGCTGGGAGTGATCTCGTTGATCACGCTGCTGCTCGGCGTGTGGTCCAGGCAAGACCTCATCGCGGTGATCGCATGGCCATTGATCTGGGCCGGACTGAGCGGCGGCGCGATGGGCTTGTGGATGCTCTACGACAGCAAGGTCGGCAAGTGGCGTGAACGGGAAGAGTACCTCGACAAGATCGCCTGGCGGGGTGATGAGCGCGTGCTGGATGTGGGCTGCGGTCTCGGGCTGTTCCTGATCGGCGCCGCCAAGCGACTCTCGACCGGCAGCGCCGTCGGGATCGACCGATGGCAGCAAGAAGATCTCAGCGGCAACAACCCTGCGGGGACACTCGACAACGCGCGGATCGAAGGCGTGGCCGGCAAGGTCGAGGTGCTCACCGGCGATGCACGCAGGCTGCCTTTCCACGACGCGAGCTTCGACGTCGTCCTCTCGAGCATGGCGTTGCACAACATCTATGACGCCGGCGAGCGCCAGAGCGCCGTGCGCGAGATCGCGCGGGTGCTCGAGTCCGGCGGACGCGTGCTGATCGTGGACGTCCGCCATACCAGGCGATACGCCGCCACCCTGCGCGATGCCGGCCTCGATGCGCGTTGCGTCCAGGGAATCGTCTCCTCCCTTCTGACCGTGATCACGTTCGGATCGATTCAGTTCGGCTACGTGATCGGCAGCAAGACGGGGCCGGGTTCGACTTCCTGAAGACCCGCGTGCGCGCGTCCCGCCTTCGGATCGCCCCACCCTGCGTCCAGCGGGCCGATGTCGGGCACTCGGCGCCACGGCGGCGATGGGGAGCGAGCGCGCCCTTCCCCCGCGCGGCGTCGCGGCCGCACGAGCGCCTCGCGCGTCAGCGCCGAGCTTTCGCCTTGGGACGTGTCGAGGCCGGTCGCGCGGCTTTCTTCGCGCGGTCCGCGCGCTGTTTCTGAGCCTCCGCCTTGAGGATCACCGCGCCTTTCGAGCTGGCATCGAGACGCACCTGGGCCAGCTTCAACGTGGCCGCCATCAACACCTCGATCTCCGCGCGGTCGAAGTCGGTCACCGAATTCAGCACGACATGACGCACCGTCTTGCCGCGACCCTGCAGCAGCTGGCTCGGATCCGACTTCGCCAGCCGAGCGCCCTGCCCGAAGTGGAGCTTCACCGCGTCCGGGTACAGGGCGAGCGAGCACAGCCCTTCGTAGCCGTGCTCGGTCGGTGAGTACGAGATCACGAGCGCGTCCTGGTTCTCGTACACGTACACGATCTCGAACAAACCGGGCAGTCGAGCACGCAGCTTCGCGCGCAGCGCTTTCCCGAGTCGGGCGATCGGCGGCGCGTACTTCGCAAGGAAGCTCGCGAGTTGCGCTTCGGCGTCTTTCCCGCGTTTCTCGTGGGCCATTTCGGCACTGTACCTGCCGTGCGCGGCCTTGGGCCTGCAGGGACTTCGTCGTGCGCCGGGGCGTCGCCTCGCGCGACGCCCCGGCTCCGGGCCGACTCGAGCCCGCGTCCGCGCACCAGTACCTCTCGGCCGGCCGCACGAGCGGTCCAGAGATGGCTCGTGCTCCACGGAGGGACCGGACTGGCCCGCTCCCGGGCGTGCCTCCGCGGGCCGCGGGAGGGAGCCTTCGAGGCGGAGAACTCCAGCCGGTGGTACGATCGGATCGCAAGACGCTCTTCCCCGAGCAGGACTAGCCCGCATGCCTCGCAGCACGCTTTCTCCGCGTCCCTTCTCCGCACTGCTCGCAGTCGCACTCGCCGTGTGCGCGCCGAGCGCGATCGCGGTCCTCGCCGCGCGGTCCGCGGCCCGCGAGGAGCCGCATGTCGTGCTCGCGCCGCACGCGAGCACCGAAGACCCGCACGAGGAGATGCTGCGGCTGTTCGGCCGCGTCGAGCGCCGGCAGCGGGAGATCGACGAGATCCTGGGCCGCGCCCGCGAGCCGTCGGGTGCCGGGGGCGCGGATCTCGCAGGACTGCTGAAGGACAGCGAATCGCGTTCGCATGAAGTCCTCGAGGACATCGATCGCATCCTCGAACTCGCGAGCCACGAGTGCCGCGACCGGGGCACATGAAAGAAGAAGACCGGCGGCCTTTGAAAGGGCCCCGGGTCGTCTGCCGGTCTGGCGGGCAACAAGCGTTCCCCAGGGAAGAACGAAGAACGAGCGCGCAAGGTGGGCGAGGAGTCGTCGTCGGCCGAGCCGCTCGCTTCGGGTTCCCCTCTCGACGGGCGCCGTGAGGTCATCACGACTCGCGAAGACACGCCGGTGATGCCGGCGCGACATCCGCTGCAAACCGACGCGCCGGATACGAGCGAGGCGCGCAGCGGATCGGGGCCGGGTCGCCCCCATGCCGATTCGGCGACGAGCCCCCCCGGATCCTCCCCACTCGGTCCGAAACCGACGACCGGAGCACGCGAACGCCAGCGCGTGCAAGGGGCCGAGCCCATCGAACGCTGGGGCGACCTTCCGGTGCAGGTGCGCGAGGTGTTCCGCAATCACGGTGGCGGCGACTTCCCGCCCTACTACCGCGACTGGATCGACCAGTACTACCGGCGGCTGAACGCCAAGCGGTGAACCCGAACCGGTGTCGGTGCGCCACGCGCGAGCACCCAACCGGCCGGTCGATCGGGTCCGGTGGGAGGAACGAAGAACCGATCAGCGCGGGGTCGCCGCCTTGGGATCCGTCTGCACGTCGGGCGTCCGCTCCCGCTCGACCCGCGCGCTCTCCGTGAGCATGCCCGCGAACTTGGCGACCTCGGGTCCGAACCCCACGATCAGGAGCTGATTTCCAGAACCGATCGGAAGGATCGATTGCGTCGTCGGATCCGGCATCAACTGCCGCAAGGTCGTGGACACCATGCGTGCGTCGAGCGGATGCACGTCCACGACCGTCATCACCAGCACGGCCGGGTGGTTGACGCAGTCTTCGAGTTGAGAAGCCTGCACTTCGACCGCACGGGACTTCAGCTCGCCCCCGTTGGGCTGGGCCAGGGACACGATCGTGACGATCTGCGGCGCGCGACCGAGCGTCGGAAGCAGCACGTACTCGTTCCGGACCAGGATGGTCTCCGCGACGCGCCACGCCTGGTCGGCGGGCACTTCCAACTCGCCTTGGAAGCCGGACGGGGTGCGGGACAGCGAGGCACGCGTGCTCTCCTCGAGGACGAAGGCCACGCCGGTCGAGTCCTGGAGCTGGTGGACCAGGTCGAGGAGCGTCGCTGGAGTCGTCGGCGTCTGGCGCAACATCAACGGCTTCGTCGCCGGGGGGAGCAGCCCGCCGAGGACGAGACCGGGCGCAGCGCGGCTCGATGCATACGCGGCGGCCTCCGACCGCGAGTCCGCCGGCGGAGACGAGGACGCCGACTGCGGGGGCGCCTGCGGCGCCTGGCAGGCGGGGAGGGCGAGCAGCAAGATCGGGATGCAGGTGCGCATGGGAGGTCCTGTCCGGGAGTGGGACGCTGGCAGATGTCAGCGCTTCGAGTGCGGGATCGTGACGAAGAGGCCCAGTCTGCAGCAGGAGGATCCGAAGGGACAACTCGCTCCTCCTCGTGCATCCTGTCGGCCGAGCCTCTTCGATGCAGCACCTCACCACCGTCCTCCCGGCGTGCCTCGCCGCGCTTCTGTGCGCCTGCACGAACGCGCAGCCCGAGGACGCCCACGCGGATCCGAAGCGGCAGCCCGCGCCCGCGGGGGACGCACCCCCGACGCCGGCCGTGGGCGAGGTCGTCCGGGAGCTGGGCGACGGCCTTTGGATCATCTTCCAGGACAGGCAGGGCACGACCTGGTTCGGAACCGATGGTGACGGCCTGTACCGCGTGGACGGGAACAGGATCCTCCGCTTCACGACGAAGGACGGGCTCTGCAGCGACCGCGTCCGCCAGATCCTGGAGGACACATCGGGCAATCTGTACTTCAACACGCTCGGTGGCATCAGCACGTTCGACGGGCAGCGCTTCAGGACCCTGGTGCCGGTCCAGGCCGGCAGCGCGCTGAGCGCCTGGAGTTCCCAGCCGGGGGATCTGTGGTTCCAGGGCAATCAGGACGACAACGGTCCCTACCGCTACGACGGGCGGACGCTGCATCACCACGAGTTCCCGAAGCACGAGCTCGAACCCGCGTTCCTCGCAATCGCACCGCACGCGCCGTTCAGCCCCTATCAGGTCTACACCATCTTCCACGACAGCCGGGGTGCGCTGTGGTTCGGCACCTCCACGTTCGGCGTCTGTCGCTACGACGGCCGATCGCTCACGTGGATCTCGGAGGACGAGTTGACGGAACTCGATGGCGGGCCGTCCTTCGGAGTTCGCGGGATCGTCGAGGACCAGGACGGACAGTTCTGGTTCAGCAACCTGCTGCACCGCTACGACGTGAGTGCGAGCGAGCCGAAGGAACCGGGGGCGCCTTCCGCCGCGTATCGAAGGACGCGCGGACTCGTCGACTCCGAAGCACGGATGGATGCCGCTCCGGCGTACTTCATGTCCGGCCTCAAGGACGGACACGGCGTCCTGTGGTTCGCGACGCTCGACGCGGGAGTCTGGCGCTACGACGGCAACCACGTGACCCGCTTTCCGGTCCAGGACCGAGGCCAGGCGGTCCGGCTCTACTCCATCTACGAGGACAAGGGCGGCACCCTGTGGCTCGGCACGACGGGACAGGGCGCCTATCGCTTCGACGGGACGGCCTTCGCGCGGTTCCGACCCTGAAGGGGCAGCGCGCGGTGCAGAATCCAGAATGGAGACATGCGCCCCTGGGCGCTGGCTGCACGGGACACCCGGTCCTCGACGCGGTGAGCTGCCCCGACCAGAAGGCCACCAGGACCTCCTGCCACGGGTCTTCCACCCGACCCCGCTCTCGACTCTCCACGAACTGACCCCGCGTACGGGTCCACCGTGCGCGGGGCCAGGAAAGAACGGCGGTGGGTTCAGTCGTGGTCGAGCGTCGTGAGGGAAGCCGTCGCACCCGTCAGCGCGCAGCCGAAGTCGAGGTCGAAGAAGCGACCAAAGCCCCCCATCGATCCGATTTCGCGCCAGTCACCATGCTCGATGTCACGGAAGTCGAAGGTGGACACCAGCGGATTCGGGATGGTGACCGCGAACGGGCCCGTGGGGCTCGGATTGCGGAGGATCAACAGCCCCGTGGAGACGTTCGGGATCACGCCCGGGTTGAAAATGGAGACCCCACCAAGAGTACCGAGCGCAGAAACGATGTCGAGGTCGCCGTCCGAGTCGACGTCGACGATTTCGGCGTCCGTCGCGAAGTTCGCGGCACCCGGAGCCTGGTCCGGGAGGCGCGAGGACACGTCGACGAAGATCGGCGCGCCAGTCAGCGGATCGAAGCTCCGCTGCAGGAGACGATTGCGACGCGGGCTTCCCGTGAAGGCGCCCGGACCATTCGTCACGGCCCAGTTCGAGAAGAAGAGGTCCGGCAGTCCGTCCCCGTTGACGTCGCCGACAGCGACATCCAGGGATTCGTCGTTGGCGATCACCCCGATCGGATTCGGCAGAGGAGCCTTGAACATGCCCCTGGTGCCGCCCTGTGCGCCACCATCGTTCACGAGGATGTAGTCGCCGCCCTCGCCGAACGGCGTGGCCGGGAAGACACCGTCGACGTTCGCGATCACGACATCGAGATCACCGTCGAGGTCGAAGTCGAAGATCTCGCAGTCCTCGGAGTCGTCGCGGATGTCGGGCAGGTTCGTCGCCGTGACATCCTTGAAGCTCGGGGCGCCCAACTGGGCGAAGTCGTTGAAGAACATGCGGTTCCGCAGGCCAACTACGGCAGTGAGGGAGCAGGCCAGGAAGATGTCGCGATCTCCGTCGCCATCCAGATCGGCCACTTCGAGGTCGGCCGGCGATGAGCCGCCGAGCGCGGTCGGGAACCCGACCTTGCTCGACGACATCTCGCTGAAGCCCAGCCATGTCCCGGCCGGATCGAGTCCCTGGTTCAACCAGACGCGCAGGAACTGGGCGCCACCGAACGCCGCAGCAAGATCCAGGAATCCGTCGTTGTTGAAATCCGCCAGCTCGCACGAGTTCGCGCTGCCCGTGCCGAGCAGCATCGTGGGCGCAGGCGTATGCACGCCCGCGGTCGTGAGCCACAGCTCCACGCCCCGAGTACCCGCGCCCACCGTGTCGTTGTCTCCGTCACCGTCGACGTCGCCCTGCTCGATGTCCGTCCAACGGACTCCCTGAGCCACCGACGTCGGGTACTGGGTGCCGATCGTCCAGGTCATGGCGGGCAGGACGACCGCCTGAACCTGACGCAGTTGGCCGTTGCTGAGCGTGAGCGGAGGGGTCGGGTTCCCCGGCCGCTGCATGAGCATCTGGACGTCCAGGAAGAAGCCAGCGAGTCCCACCGGGATCGGGCTCAGGGGATTGAGGTCGATGTCCTGCCTTCCCGAGGGCGGGATGACGCCGTAGACGCCCGTGCGCGGCGCGAAGAGACCAGGGGCCAGATTGAGCACCGGAGCGCTCAGGGGTCCACGCACGCCGGCCACTGACGTCTGGACGTCGACGTCGAAACCGGGAATGAAGAACGAGACTCCGCCGAAGATCTCGTAGATGGAGCCGGGAGGCCCCGAGACGGTGAACATCGGTGCGCCCCCGAGAGCCGTCGTGCGGCCTTCGATGACTTCGCGCACGACAAGCCCAGCTTCGCGGTCGTCGATCGTGACAGGCTGGCCCTGCCAGGCCAGCGCGGATGTGTAGAGGGACCCGAGCGCGGCCAGAACCAGGCTCGTGGAGAAGAGTCGTTGACGTTTCATGACGATGGACTTCACAGAGATTCGTGTGAGTGCGCCCGGAGACGGTCCCCGGGTCACACCACGAAGGCGCGATCCACCTGGCAATCCGTCACGGATGTCCGGGCTCCCGACTTCGAGCCGCGTCGATGGTCGCGCTTGCGCCTGCGCCGAAGTCTCCTCGTTCGCCTCCAGATGGCGCTCGGGCAGCAGCAAGTTCGCCTGCTTGGCACGAGTAGGCACGTTCGAGCTCGAACGCCTCTGAGCCCGAGGACGTCGACCGGTCGATACCGAAAGCGACGGCTACCCCTCGTTGCTCTGGGCAACGACGGGTAGCCGCGTTCCTGCATGCCGAGTATCGGACCGGCGGACGGCGTTCCTGTCAGAGCAGGATGCTGATGACCCAGCTACTGCGCAGGTCCACACCGACCTGCGGGGCGGTGATGTTCACACCGACACAACGAGCGCTGAGCCGCAGTGGCACATTGAGAAGCGCGCTCGGCATCGCGACAGCCACATCGAGCGTGTTGCGCTGACTCGCACTCGGATCGATCCAATAGGGTGCGCCCCATTGGACGGGCGCGGTCGTCGTTCCTGGCGGTCCCTCGATGTAGAAGACGATGAAGCCCCATGTGTAGGGCGCGAAGTCCAGGCCCGAGACCTGGAGGTGCAGAGTGTGGACCGGTCCCGTGCCGTACGGATTGTCATTGTCGTCCGCCACGCCGCCGGGAGGCACTGCGGTGCGGAGGACCGAAAGCCCCAGCCTGCCGCTCCCGCACGGGGTATCGCCAGTTGCGACTCCGACGACCGATCCGACCTGATACGGCTCCTTGGGATCTCCACCACACGTGCTCGTGACGTTGTCAGGCTCGCCCGTCCCGGTGAAGTTCGTCCGCGCGATCAAGCCAAACTTCTCACGAACCGGCGTGGCCACGGTGGGCGAGTCGGCCGCGAGGAGCGCCGTGGTGTTGCACTGCGGGATGCTCGTGTTCCCGCGCTGGTAGACGAGGATCTGGTCGTAGGTCCCGAGGACTGAATCATCACTCGCGGGCGTCAGCGAGAACACGGTGCGGTCTGGCGGGGAGGACACTCCCGCGCCGCCCCTGTCCACCGAGAGGGCGTCGATCTCGACGCTGCCGATCGCTCGATTCGGGAAGAGCATCGCGTGAGAGAACGCGACCGTCGGCGCGGACCACTGCGATCCATTCCACGTCATCTCGTAGATGGTCGAGGCGTTGACGGTCTGGCTGGCGAGAGAATAGCTGCTTCCAACTTGATTGACCCATTCCTTGGTCAGCGTGAAGTAGAAGCGGTCGCGCACAGGGAACATGCTGCCCGCCCGGTTATCCGGGTCGATCGAGATGACCCCGAGTCCGAAGTCGTGATTGGCGACCTCCCGCATCACGCTCGTGGCCGGGGATGGCTGCTGGAGCTGCAGTTGCTCGCGCGAGTACTCGAGCCGGACCGTATCGACGAGGGCCGGATTGATCCCCGTGCTACCCACCGCGTAGTAGGAGAGGATGTCGCCGGCAGGGCTGCGCGGACCCGCAGAATTGAAGGTCCGTGAGCGCAGCAGGCTGCCGGCAATCCCTTGCGCCTGACGACCCACGCTGATGGAGAGCATGTACCAGTTGCCGGTGGTCATGACCATCTTGCCTGTGGCGCTGACGACCGGCATGACCTCTCCTCCCGTCGAGATGCCGCCGAACTTCGGTGGGGTCGGCGGCGAGGGCCACTGTGCGGTCAATGCCCCGACCGAGAAATCAGGGTGGTTCGGCGTCGCAAGACCGAACGTCCCGGTGCTCCATGCGACGGGAACGCCGCCGTTGACACCCGGCGAGCGGATGAGCCACTGGTCGGCCTGGTTGCTCTCCGCCAGGGAGATGCCGACGGCGACGTTCGAGAACTTGCCCTGTGCAAGCTCGGGCGGGACCTGCTGGGCCATGCCGGCCGTTTGGGCGGAGCTGGGGACCATCAGCGCCGTCATGCTGAGGATGGCCAGGGTCGGGATCTTGAGGTGGTTCATGGGTTCGCTTTCGCGGCCGCGTGGTCGGGCTGCGTTTCCGGGAGAGAGTAGGACCGTCTTGAGTTCGCTCATCGAGGGAAGCTGCTGGGCGTTCTCGTGTCGAGTGCCTCGATGAACCGCCTCAGCGCGTCGGTCGCGCTCGGGCCGAGTTCAGCCGGCATGTGCTGAAGGAGGAGTTGCTGGCGCCACCAGCTCTCCGGCTTGTCCGCGACGAGTTCCAGGAGAGCCAGGAGCAGTGCCTGATCGTCGTCCTTCTCGAGAGCCGACGCGATGCGGAGCGCCGTATCGGTGGGGCGTCCTCCCTCGTCGCGGACGCGCCCCTGGACTCGACCGAAGCAGGTTCGCGCGACGTCGAGTTGTCCGGCGCACGTGGCCGCGTCGCCGGATCTCTTCGCGTCGAGGGCGGCATAGGAGGCGATCACGCCCGACCAATAGTCGACCCATGTCGAACTCGGGGGCACGAGCTGCGGGCCCGATTCGAGAGCGAGGTCGGCAGCGACCTCGAAGCGGCGGTCCGCGATCTCGACCCAGAACAGGTTCTCGACGACGTGAGCGTAGTTGGGACGCAGGTCCCGAGCCACGTTCAGGTGTTGGCGCGCATCTTCGAGCTTTCCCTGCGCGAAAGCGCAGTAGCCGGCATTGATTCGCAGGACATGAGCCCGCGGAGCGAGCACGATTCCCTCGTCGCACGCGTTCGAGGCCTCCTCGAAACGACCCTGGATGGCGAGCATGCGCCCCGCGACGTGAGCTGTCGCCGCGGTGCGCGCTCCGAGGCGACTCTCGAGACGCACGAGGTCCGCGTATCGATCCAGCGCGAGACGATGACGATCCGCGCCCGTGACGCGATCGAAGTCGGAGAACGCGAGGTACAGCTCCTCCGCGTGCGGGATTCGACGGACCTCGGGGTCGGCGAGGAGCTCGAGAGCCTCGGCGTTCTGGCCCTGTCGGAGCCGGTGGTAGCCGAGCAGGTAGCGATCGAGAGCCGAGTCGGGTTCCGGCAGACTCGTGAGGTCGATGGCGCCTGCACCGCGAGCCGAGCCATCGGCCGCGGCATAGCGTGCCGACAACTCCCGCGCGAGCGGTGTACCGACGAAAGCCGCGACCTGCTGCATGTCGCTCGCCGCGCCGGCCGGATCACCGTGATCCTGCCGGAACGACGCGCGCAGGAGGAACGTCGGCAGCGGCTCGACCGCGACGTCCGCGGCCTGGTCGAGCAGTGCGGCGACGGCCTCGCGGTCAGCGTCGTAGCGGTACACGCGGTTCGCGGCACCGACCACGGTGAAGTTGGGCGGGAAGTGTCGCGCCAACTCGGCGTACTCTGCACGGCGCGCGTCCAGGTAGTGCGCGCGCGCGGAGCGCGCGCCGAGCGCCGTGGCGACGAGGGCCAGGGCTGCGAGCGCACCCATGGCGGCGCGTGAGCGCTGCACCTTGCGCAACACCCGCTCCAAGGGAGTCACGGGCCGCGCGGCGATCGGGCGGAACTCGAGGAACGCGCGCAAGTCCGCTTCGAACGCGGCCGCCGAAGCATAGCGACGCGCTGGGTTCCTGTGCATCCCCTTGTCGAGCAGTGCTTGCAGGTCGCGCGGCAGGCCGGGGCGACGCTGCGAAGCCGGAACCGGATCCCGGCTCGCGAGCTGGGCGAGGATCTGCGTCGGCGATCCTTCGTAGGGCGCGTGCAGCGTCAACAGGTGATAGAGGGTCGCCGTCAGGCTGTAGACATCGCTTGCCGGCGTGCGACGACCCGCTCGCTGCAGCGTCTCGGGCGGCATGTATGCCGGCGTGCCGAGGCTCGCGGGCGTGCGCGTCGCACTGTTCTGGTCGTCGAGCAGCGCGATGCCGAAGTCGAGGAGCGTCGGCCGGCCATCGCGCCGTACGAGGATGTTGGATGGCTTGATATCCCGGTGCAGCACGCCCGCGCGATGCACGGCCTCGAGCCCCAGCGCCAGGTCTGCGACCCAGCGCACGACGGTGCGGACGTAGCTGGACTCACCGCGTGAGTCGACCCCGAACTCCGTTCCGATCCAGGAGCACTCGTCGCCGTCCTTGACTCGCGCACGCTGCTGCGCCGCTTCGAGCAGTCGAGACAGCGAGGGGCCGTCCACCAACTCCATGACGATGTAGACCTGGTCTCCATCGGTTCTGCCGCGGTCGTAGATCGTGACGACGGAGGGGTGCTGCACCGCCGCCATCGCCTGCGCTTCGCGCTCGAACCGGGCGAGCGCCTGCTCTGGCGCCATCAAGCCGTGGTGGACGACCTTGCAGGCGACCTTGCGCCGCAGTTCGAGGTCCTCGGCCAGGTAGACGGCGCCCATGGATCCGACGCCGATGCGATCGATCAGGCGGAAGCGTCGACCCAGGCGCCGCCCACGCAGCGGATCGAGCGCGGGCTCGCCGCCCATCAACCCGGGGAGCGCGTCGGCGCGTTCGACCGCGGCGAGCACCTCGCTCTCGATTCCCGGATGCCCCCGGCAGGCTTCCGCCAACCAGTCGGACCGGCCGCCGTCGCGCATCTCCAGAGCGCTCGAGACGATCGCCTCGAGGTCGTTTCGACGCAACTGGTCGTTCGGCGACCCCACCGGCTCGTCGATGTGGGAGCTCAATCGTCACCTCGGAGGCGCAGCGCGAGCTTCGCCTGCGCGTCGAAGAAGGCGCGTCGTGCGGCGGACTCCGAACCGTATCCCAACTGATCCGCGAGTTCGCGGAAGGAGGCGAGGCCCTCGATCCTCGCGCGCAGGAGGTGCTGCACGCGCGGCTCGAACGCGGCGATCGCGGTCAGCAACCGCTCCAGCTCTTCCGAGTCGATCGCTTCGTTCGCCGGGTCGGCCTCGCCGCCCTCGGCCTCGAAATCCGCGGCGAGGGAGAGGTTCCGTCGCCCATCGCGCTGGGCCGCCTGGTGGTAGCGCAACGCATCGAGGATTCGATTGCGCACCACGGTCGCGAGATACCCGATGAACGCTTCCTCGGTCTTGCCGGCGAAGGCTCCAGGGTCCGCGAGCACGCCCTCGAAGACCAGGTGCACGACGTCGCCCGTGCTGAAGCGCGCCGCGAGCCAGGGTCGACTGTGGCGCATGTCCGAAGCCAGGCGTTGGTGCACCAACGCTTCCACGACGGGATAGAACCGCTCCGTCAGCGCTGCGAGCGCGTCCCGGTCCCCTTGCTTCGCCCGCTCGAGGGTGCTCAGGAAGGGAGGCGAGTCGCTCACGAGAGGGAGTGTAACTCGGAACATTCGGCTATCCGCTGGCGTCGGAGCGCAGAGCAGTTCGTGAAAATCGGCGACGGCGTCCGGCACGGCCCACGCCGAGGGGCAGCGGGGAACGACGGCCGATCTGCCGAGGCCGCGCGGGGCTGCCGACCTGTGCATCCGAAGGACTCACGACTCTGTGGCGCACTTTCCGCCACTCCTAGAGGCGTTCCCGATCTCCCGCTCCGGCGGACAATCCCGGGGAAATAGGGCGACGGAAGTCCAGCGCGCGCTCGCGCCTGGCTGCGCGTGGCGGATCCGGCGGCGATCCTCACCGCCCTGGCTGTCGGCCACGACCCCGTCCGCAGCGATCGCAGGATCGAACCGCGGCCCTGCGGGCGATGTGGAACTCGGGTCGCCGCGGGCGGCGCGGGCAGGACTCGTGGGGCGGGCTCGGCCTTACGAGTCCCCTGCTCAAGCATTCAGGGGGGGGGCATGCACAGCGAGGACGGGCGGGTTCGTGGGTCCAGCAACGCGCAGTCCGGGATTTCCTCCCGCCTGACGCGCGGTTGACGCGCCCTGAATCGTCGGGCGCGATCGTGCCGGCCTCCGATCGAACCGCCAGCCTCGAGAGGTCTCCGTGCACGTCCACCGCGTCTCCGCGTTCTTCGCGTTCCTCTTCGCGCTCTCGACTCCGCGGGCCGCCGCGCAGACCACGTTCGACGACGTCCACCCGGTCTTCCGCAAGTACTGCGCGGACTGCCACAGCACGCAGGGCAACGGAGCCTTCGACATCGCGAACGGGGACATCCACGCGGCCTACGCGGACTCTCAGCTCCCCTCGTACTTCGCCTCCGGGCAGACGAAGGGCTTCGCTTCGCTCCTCCGCATCCAGAACGGGGACATGCCCCTGGGCGCTGGCTGCACGGGAAACCCGGTGCTCGACGCGGGAAACCCGCCCTGCCTCGGCGCTGTCGAGCAGGCGCGCATCCAGGCCTGGATCCAGGACGGACAGCGACCTCCCCGGCCGACGACCGGGACGCCCTACTGTTTCGGCGACGGGAGCGGGACCCTGTGTCCGTGCGGGAACACGGGCGCGTCGGACGGCGGCTGCGCGAACACCGTGAGCTTCAGCGGAGCGAAGCTCGTGGCCGCCGGCGCCGCGAGCCTCGCCGCGGACACGCTCGTCCTGAGGGGCACGCGGATGCCGAACAGCTCGGCCCTCTACTTCCAAGGCACGACGGCGCTGGCCGGCGGACTGGGCGCGGTCTTCGGAGACGGTCTGCGCTGCGCCGGCGGTTCCGTCCAGCGCCTCGGCACGCAGACCAACGCAGCGGGAGCCTCGCAGTTCCCCGAGGGCCTGGATCCCTCCATCTCCGTGCGCGGCGCGGTCACCGTGCCCGCCACGCGCACGTACCAGGTCTGGTACCGCAATGCGGCGGCCTTCTGTCAGCCCGAGACGTTCAACCTCACGAACGGGGTGAGCCTGACCTGGACTCCGTGAGGGGCCGGGCCCGCCGAGCGCGGCCCGGCGGACGGCGGGCGGGTTCGTGCGCGGCAGCCGGGAGCCGGTTCCCGCGCGCGCGGCGCGGCGTGCGCACAGCTACACTCCCCGGAGCTTGGCCACCCGCACCTATCCGCGTGAGCCGACCCCCGCCGAGTCGATCTTCGTCGCCTGGCTCGCGGACCGGTCGCGCGACTTCGCGCAGGTCGTCCGCGCGCATCCCGAGCACTCGCCCGAGTTGCGCGCCCTGCACGCGCTGTGGCTGCGGCTCGAGCCCGTGCTGTCGCTGGCGGGCGTCCAGCCGTCCGAAGCGATCGAGCGCCTGAAGCCGGAGACCGCGCCGCAGCCCGCGCCGCTCGACCGGGCGCCCACGCCGCTCGACCTGGGGTCGAAGTCCGCCGGCAAGTCGGCCACCAGCGACCTCCTGCGGCGCCTGGACCAGAAGCGCCGCACCGGGCGCTACCGCCTCGAGGGCGAGGTCGCGCGCGGCGGCATGGGCGCCATCCTGCGCGTGTGGGACGAGGACATCCGCCGCCACCTGGCGATGAAGGTCGTGCTGGGGCAGGCCGCGGAATCGGGCGAGACGCCGCCGGTCGAGTCGCGCGTGCTGGCGCGCTTCCTCGAGGAGGCGCAGATCACGGGTCAGCTCGACCACCCGGGCATCGTGCCCGTGCACGAGCTCGGCCTGGACGCCGACGGGCGCGTCTACTTCACGATGAAGCTCGTGAAGGGACGCCACCTGGGCGCCATCTACGACCTCGTCGCCGCCGGCCACGAAGGCTGGAACGAGACGCGCGCGCTGGGCGTCCTGCTCAAGGCCTGCGAAGCCGTCGCCTACGCGCACGCCAAGGACGTGATCCACCGCGATCTCAAGCCGGCCAACGTGATGGTCGGCGACTTCGGCGAGGTCTACGTCATGGACTGGGGCCTCGCGCGCGTGCTCGGCCGCGTGGAGACGCCGGAACAGCGAGCGGCGAGCGCGCCGGCAGCCGTCCGCACGGAACGCGTGCAGGAGCGCGAGTCCTCGCCCGCGTCCTCGTTCATGACGATGGACGGCGAGGTCGTCGGCACGCCGGCGTACATGCCGCCCGAGCAGGCGCGCGGAGACATCGACGCGCTCTCGGCGCGCTCGGACGTCTACGCGCTGGGCGCCATGCTCTACCACCTCCTCGCGGGCGCGCCGCCGTACACGATCCCGGGCGAGACGGCCGGCGGCCGCGACATCTGGAAGCGCGCGCTCGCGGGTCCTCCGACACCGCTCGAGACGATCGCGCCGCGCGCTCCGACCGAGCTCGTCGCCATCTGCGACAAGGCCATGGCGCGCGAGCCCGCGGATCGCTACGCGAGCGTGCTCGAGCTGGCCGAGGACTTGCGCGCCTTCCTCGAGGGCCGCGTCGTCGGTGCCTTCGAGGGCGGCGCACTGGCCGAAGCGCGCAAGTGGGTGCGCCGCAACAAGGCACTCGCCGCGTCGCTCGCGGCCGCGGTGCTGGCACTCGGAGCGGGACTCGTCGCGAGCCTCGTGCTCTCCGCGCGCGTGAGCGAGAAATCCGTGCTGGCCGAGGAGCGCCGCGTCGAGGCCGAGACGAGCGCCGCGGAAGCACGACGCCAGGCGCTCGTCGCGGGCGAGGTCAACCGCTTCCTGAACGAGGACCTCCTGGCCGCCGTCTCGCCGGACCAGCTGGGCATCGAGGTCAAGGTGCGCGCCGTGTTGGACGAGGCCGCCAAGCGCCTCGGGGGACGCTTCGACAGCGAGCCTTCGGTCGAGTCCGCGCTGCGACTCACGATCGGCTCGACCTACCAGAACCTGGGAGAGTTCGCCGCGGCGCGCGAGAACCTCGAGCGCGCGCTCGAACTGCGGCGCGCGCACGAGGGCCCGGATTCCGAAGCGACGCTCGCGGCCATGCAGGCGGTGGCGAACGTCTGGGGACAGATGGGCCTGCGGCGGGATTCGATCGCGCTCCATCGCGAGTGCATCGCGCTCGCCGAGCGCCTGCTCGGCCCGGAGGCCCCGGCGACCCTCTCCTCGAAGAACGACCTCGCGGTGGTGCTGCTCCGGGACGGCCAGACGGACGCCGCTCGCGACCTCTACACATCCGTGCTCGGGATCCAGGACCGCGTCCTCGGTCCCGATCACCGCGACTCGCTCGCCACCCGCGACAACCTGGCCGTGGTCGACCAGCAGCAGGGCCGGTTCGAGGACGCGGCGCGCGGGCACCTCGACGTGTACGAGCGGAGGCGCAAGGCCCTGGGCGAGAAGCACCCGGACACGCTGCTCTCGCTCGCGAACCTCACCACCACCCTCCTGGACCTCGGACGGATCGAGGAGGCCGAGGCGCGCAGTCGCGAGGCCCTCGTGCTGACGCGCGCGGTGAACGGGCCGGATCACCTGTACACGGGCCGGATGGAGGGCAACCTCGGCGTCGCGCTCGTCCGCGGCGGACGCCCCGACGAAGCCGAACCCCACCTCGTCGAGTCGCTGCGGATCCTGCGCAACGCATTCGGGGAGGAGCACGAGGACGTGTCGCTCGCGCGCTCGAACCTGGCCACGGCCCTGGGGGCCCAGGGTCGCGTCCAGGAGGCCACGGACATCGAGCGCGAGGTGCTGGAGGTCCGGCGCCGGACGTTGCCCCCGGATCACTCGTCGATCCTGGAATCGATGGACTCCCTGGCGGTCCACTACCTCGAACTCGAGCGGTACGCCGAGGCCGAGCCCCTGTTCCGCGAGACGCTGGAGGGGCGGACGCGGGTCCTCGGCCGCGACCACGCCCGCACGATCGCCACGAACGAGAACCTCTCCAACTGCCTCTACAAGCAGGGACGCTACGCCGAATGCGCTGCGATCCTGCGCGAGGTGCTCGAGGCACGTCGCCGCGTGCTCGGCGACGCGCACCCCGACGTGGCGAAGACGACGTACAACCTGGCCCTGCTCACGATGAGCGCCGGCGACCCGGCGGCGGCCCTGCCGCTCTTCGAGGACGCGCTGCGGCGCGTGCGCGGCCAGGGCGGTGACGCCGCGCCGGGGCTCCTCGCGGCCTGCCTGCGCTCGCTCGGCGACCTGCACCTGAAACGGAAGGAGTACCCGGCGGCGATCGAGGCGCACCGCGAGGCGCTCGTCGAGCACCGCCGCGACGTCGACGAGGACGACGAGCTCTCGGGCTTCCTTCTCCACCACGAACCCGAAAGTGCCATCTTTGGCGCTCACCTGTACCCGCTTGAGCTCGCGTCCGCTGGCCAGACGGGTGAGAAACTCGCGTCCGATCTCCGGCAAAAGCGTGTTCGTGATCAGTGCGTCCACCATCCGCGCGCCGCGCTCGAGTTCCGCGAGCGCACGCTGAGGACGGTCGGGCCGGAAGGCGAACCGGGGACGTCTCCGCGGCAGCTCCTCGCCGACCTCTACGAGCGCTGGGGCAAGCCCGAGGAAGCCGCGAAGTGGCGCTGAGCGGGGCCCGAAGACCGGCCTGAGACCGGGGTCTCTACCGCATCCCCCCCGGAATGGGCTCGCTCCCGCCGACGGACCGCGCTCCCGCGCCCCGGCTGGCGGCCGACGCGCGGCGGGGTCGTTCCGGTTACGATCGTTCCGTACTCGCGGATCCGAAAGTCCTCCTGCCCCCAGGAACCGGCCATGCACTGCTCTCGTCTCCCCTTCGCTGCCGCCTGCGCCCTCCTCCTCTCGGCCTCCGCGCCGCGCGCCCAGGGCTCGAACAGCTGCTCGAGCGCCACGGTGATCGCGGGCACGGGCACGTTCGGCGTCAACACGGCCGGCGCCACGGACAGCCTCGAACAGCCGGGCGGGTGTCCGAGCATCCACGCCGACGTGTGGTTCGCCTGGACGGCGACAGCGACGCAGAACATGAACCTCGCGACCTGCGGAGGCACGGCCGCGGACACGGTGGTCGCCGTCTACGCGACGTCGAGTTGCCCGGCGTCGGGCACGCAGATCGCCTGCAACGACGACGGCTGCGGACAGCAGTCCTCGCTCTTCTTCAGCGCGACGAGCGGCACCACGTACCTGATCCAGATCGGAGCGTGGAGCGCGGGCACGACCTTCAACGGCCTGTTCTCCCTCCAGCCGGGCAGCGATCCGTGCGGCACGCCGAGCAACGGACCGGATGTGCTCATCGGCGACATCACGAGCATCCAGAACGCGAATCCGACGGGCGCGCTCGACTCGTTCACCCTCGGCACGACGGCCTGCAACGTCGGCAACGCCGTCCTGAGCTGGTCGGGCCCGACGAGCCTGCACCCGGTCATCAGCGAGACCTTCTACAAGTACAAGGTCGTGGACGGGTCGGGCCGCTTCGAGCAGATCGGCATGAGCTGGCTCAAGCATGGCTTCGCGTCCGACACGGGCAGCCTGTGCTGCACGTGCCAGAACCCGGGCAACAACCAGATCATGGGCGTGGGTTGTTCCGATCCGTACAGCGCCAGTCAGTCGGGCAGCCAATCGACGCTGACACCGCGCTGGCAAGTCAACGCGCACACCGGCGTGTTCCCCTATCCGGGCGCGAACCCGTCGTGGTCGGGCAACACCGCGCGACGCTGCGAGGTCGCGCTCGCGGACCTGGAGCCGAACAGCGCCGCGGTGCGCTACTACGCCGAGTGCACGTACGTCACGGCCGACGACGCGGCGGCCGGGAACAACAACAACAACGCCAGCTACAAGCAGATGGCCGTGACGGGCGGGCCGACGAACTACACCTTCGCGACCTCCGGCACCACGCAGCGCGGAGTGCCCGCGATTCGCGCCTGGCCGCTGCTCGAGCCCGGGGTCACGCTGACGAGCGTCCAGGTTCCCGGCGACGGCCTGTTCCTCGTGGGATCGCACGCAACGAGCCTGGGCGGCGGTCTCTACCACTACGAATACGCGGTCCACAACATGAACGCCGACCGCGCGGGTGGTTCGTTCTCGGTGCCGATTCCGTCCGGCGCCCTGGTCACGAACATCGGCTTCCACGACGTCACCTACAGGAACGGCGACGGCCAGGGGAACGTCAGCCAGACCAGCACGGACTGGGCGGGCGCGGTCGTGGGCGGCGCGGTCACGTGGGCCTCGGAGACCCAGGCCCAGAACCCGAACGCGAACGCGATCCGGTGGGCGACGACCTACAACTTCCGCTTCGACTCCGACGCGGCCCCGGTGAGCGGCGTCGTGACGGTCGGCCTGTGGAAGCCCGGGACCCCGACCTCCTTCGCGGCCGCGGCCGAGGTTCCGGCCGGCGGCGCGACGACGTTCGCCTATTGCTTCGGCGACGGCAGCGGGACGGCCTGCCCGTGCGGAAACACCGGCGCGCCCGGCGCGGGCTGCGCCAACTCGCTCGGCACCGGGGCCGTCCTCGCCGCGAGCGGCGTGGCCAGCATCTCCGCGGACACGTTCGTGATCGCCGGCTCGGGGATGCCCGACGGCTCCGTCCTCTACTTCCAGGGGACGACGCAGCAGAACGGCGGCGCGGGCGCCGTCTTCGGAGACGGCCTGCGCTGCGCCGGTGGAACGGTGACACGCCTCGGAACGACGACGAACGTGCTGGGCGCGTCGCAGTACCCCGCCGGCGGAGATCCGTCGATCTCGACGCGCGGCGCGAACACGGCCGGCGACGTGCGGACGTACCAGGGTTGGTATCGCAACGCGGCGAGCTTCTGCCAGCCGGAGACGTTCAACCTGACGGGCGGACTCCAGACGACCTGGCAGCCCTGAGAGACGGACGCGCACGCGGACGCCGCCCCGTCAGCGCGGGGCGGAGTCCGCGGGGGCATGCGCCGCGATCCGGCGGATCTCGGCCGCCACGGCGCGCGCGAGGATCTCGGCGCCAGCCGCGTTGGGGTGCTCGAAGTCGACGCACAGGTCCTTCGGCCGCCGTCCATCGGCCAGGAACTCCGGCAATGTGTCGATGGCGAGGAGGCCGCTCGCGGTCGCGGCCGCCAGCACGCGCTCGTGCAGGTCGTGCCAGCGGTAGTCCTTCCAGTCCGGCGTGGGCGGGAACGCGGGCAGCGTCGCCACGACCACGGGGATGCCGCGCGCGCTCGCGGCCCGGTGCATCGACTCGAACGCCCGGACCACCATGGCCCAGCCCTCGCCGTCGGGATCGTGCAGGTAGCGGTACGAATCGCCGCCGAAGCGCGCCTTCGCGCGCGCGAGCGACCAGGAGCTCGCGAGGCGCAGGAGATGGGAGTGCTCCCACCAGGCGGGCGTCCGGAACCAGCGCTGCAGCGGGGAGAGCGGCGCGATCTGCGGATCGTTCAGGAAGTAGCCCACGACGATCACGTCCGGATCGAGATCGAGGGCCTTCGCCTCCAGCGCGACGGCTTCGTTCGCGGTGTTGTAGCCGGACACGCCCAGGTTCAGGACCTGGACCGGTCGCGATGGGCCGAAGGCCGGATCCGCGTTCAGCACGCGCTCGAGCGCCGCGGGCCAGGTCCCCTCGTCGGGCGCGCCGTATCCGAACGTCAGCGAATCGCCCAGCGCGACGACACGGTAGGTGCCGGGAGGCTTCGCGCGCTCGACCTCCGCGCCGCGCTGGCCCAGCGCGTTGATGGAGACCTCGACGCCCAGGTAGGCGCCGCGCGCGCCGGGGACCAACTCGTACGGGAGCCCCGGGACCTCGGCGCGCTGGTGGAAGCGCGTCACGCCCGGAGTCAGCTCGACGGCGTCGAGCGGCGCGAGGTGCTCCACCGGGCGGAAGACGCGCAGCGCGATCTCGGCTCCGACCAGGGCGACGAGCGCCGTGGCGAACGCGATCGAGGCGGCCCGCAGAGGCTTCCTCAACGGGCGGTCCTCCGGGCACGGACCGGTCGGGCTGCCGTGTCCGGCGATTTCGGTCGCCAGGCGTTCGCGCGCTCGTTCCGGCCCGCGAGGCGAGCCGTCTCCTGCACGCGGCGAGCGCGCGTCTCGGGCTTCTTCGCGGCCAGGATCCACTCCAGGATCCCGCGCTTCGCCGATCGGGGGAACGCATCGAAGTTCCGCGCCGCCTCCGGATTCGATCGCAGGCTCCGCGCCAGGTCAGCCGGGATCGAGAGCGCGTCGACGGCGTCGAGCGCGCTCCAGGTTCCGCTGCGCTTCGCCGCCGCGACGACCTCCAGACCGCGGGGGGTCATCAGGCCGGCTCGCGTGAGGACCTCGATGCGCGCCTTGTTCGCCGCGGACCAGCGCGATCTCGGACTGCGCGGACTGACGAGCAGCATCGATCGCCGCGCGTCGAGCTTCGCGGGCCGGCTGTCGATCCAGCCGAAGCACAGCGCCTCCTCGACGATCTCCGCGTAGGGGACGTGCGGGCCTCCGGAGCCCTTCTTGTAGGTCACGACCCAGACACCGCCGGCCTGGTCGTGGTGCCTGTGGAGCCACACGCGCCAGGCCGCGCGGCTCTCGACGGCGACGCGCTCCTTCTCGGGCGGATTCCGGGACGCGATCTTCGCCGGCATGGTGCCCTAGAGGGTACGGCGCGCGGCCCCGCGGTCACGCCCCGGAACCTGTCGACGAGCCAGGCTGACGGCGGGCGCCGCGCACCGTATCGTGGAGGGCTTCATGATCGCCCTCTCGAACGTCTCGAAGCACTACGGCCGACAGCTCCTCTTCGTGGAGGCATCGCTCCAGATCGACCCCGGCGAGAAGGTCGGCCTGGTCGGCCCGAACGGTTCGGGGAAGAGCACGCTCTTCCGCATGATCGCGGGCGAGGAGGAACCGGACGACGGCCAGGTCTCGGTCCCGAAAGGCCTGCGCATCGGCTGGTTCAAGCAGGACGCGGCCGACGCGTCGGGGCGCTCGGTCCTCGACGAGGCGATCGCCGGTTCGGGTCAGGCGGGCGAGTTGCACCACGAGCTCTTCGAGCTGGAACACGCGCTGGCCGACCCGGAGCGCGCGGACGAGATGGACGCGATCCTGGCGCGCTTCGGCGAAGTCCAGGAGAAGTACCAGGCGCTGGGCGGCTACGAGCTCGAAGCCAAGGCTCGCACCGTGCTCGACGGCCTCGGATTCCGGCCCGAGCAGGTGGACGGCGACGTCGGCGCGCTGTCCGGCGGCTGGAAGATGCGCGTCGCGATCGCCAAGGTCCTCATCGGAGCGGCGGACGTCCTGTTGCTCGACGAGCCGACGAACCACCTCGACATCGAGTCGATCCTCTGGCTGGAGGGGTTCCTGCGCGACACGGACGCGGCGATCCTGATGACGTGCCACGATCGCGACTTCATGAACCGCGTCGTGACGCGGCTCGTGGACGTCGACGAGGGCGAGCTCGTCTCCTACACCGGCAACTACGAGTACTACGAGCGCGAGCGCGCGGTCCGCGCCACGCGCGACGAGGCGGCGTACGCGCGCCAGCAGAAGATGCTGGAGAAGGAGGAGCGCTTCATCGCGCGCTTCGAGAAGCACGCCGCGAAGGCCGCGCAGGTGCAGTCGCGCGTCAAGAAGCTCGACAAGATCGAGAAGCTCGAAGCGCCGAAGAAGCGCGTCATCGTCCCCTTCGAGTTCCGCACGCCTCCGCGCTCGGGGAACGACGTGGCCATCCTGTCGGGCGTCACGAAGCGCTACGGCGACCGCGCGCTGTACGACCGGTTCGACTTCGAGATCCGGCGGCAGGAGCGTTGGTGCGTGATGGGCGTGAACGGCGCGGGCAAGAGCACGCTGCTCAAGATGATCGCGGGCGTGCTGCAGCCGGACTCGGGCAGCGTGCGCCTCGGCGCTTCCCTGAAGCTGGGCTACTTCTCGCAGTCCGCGCTCGAGATCCTCGATCCGAAGAAGACCGTCTGGGAGGAGATCGACGGACGCTTCCCGCTGCCGTCGATCGCGACGAAGCGGAACCTGCTCGGCGCGTTCCAGTTCGGCGAGGACGACGTGACGAAGCGGATCCACATGCTCTCGGGCGGCGAGCGCTCGCGGCTCGTCCTGGCGCAGATGCTCTTCGACCCGCCGAACTTCCTGGTGCTGGACGAGCCCACGAACCACCTCGACCTCGCGACCAAGGAGATGCTCGTGCAGACGCTCCACGAGTTCGAGGGCACGATGCTGTTCGTCAGCCACGACCGCACGTTCCTGAAGGGCCTCGCGACGCACGTGCTGGACCTGTCGGGGAACGGCGGGCGCTCGCCGCTCGTGTTCCAGCACTCGTACACGGACTGGGTGGAACGCACGGGGCACGAGGCTCCGGGCGTGCACGCCTGAGTCGGGGACGTCGGTAGCGGTGCGGCGGCGGTACGGAGCCAGGCACAACTCCGCCGTTTTCG
>JAPLOF010000034.1 GCA_026692665.1 Planctomycetota bacterium | reverse complement strand
TCGCCGTCGGAGTCGGTGTCGGCGACGCCGCAGCCGCAGACTCCCGGCGCGATCTTCGCGGGGTCGTTCGGGCACCCGTCGATGCAGTTCGGGGTGCCGTCGTTGTCGGAGTCCGTGTTGGGCACGCCGCAGCCGCAGGCCCCCGGCGTGATCTTCAGAGGATCGTTGGGGCAGCCGTCGTTGCAGTTCGGAGTGCCGTCGCCATCGCTGTCCGTGTTGGGCACGCCGCAGCCGCAAGCACCGGGCGTGGTCTTCAGCGGGTCGTTCGGGCAACCGTCGTTGCAGTTCGGCGTGCCGTCGTTGTCGGAGTCGGTGTCGGCGACGCCGCAACCGCAGACTCCCGGCGCGATCTTCGCGGGGTCGTTCGGGCACCCGTCGATGCAGTTCGGGGTGCCGTCGTTGTCGGAGTCCGTGTTCGGCACGCCGCAGCCGCAAGCACCGGGCGTGATCTTCAGCGGATCATTGGGGCATCCGTCCACGCAGTTCGGAGTGCCATCGCCGTCGCTGTCCGTGTTGGGCACACCGCAGCCGCAGGCACCGGGCGTGGTCTTCAGCGGATCGTTTGGACAGCCGTCATTGCAGTTGGGCGTCCCGTCGCCGTCGCTGTCCGTGTTGGGGACGCCACAACCGCAGGGGCCGGGCGTGATCTTCAACGGATCGTTGGGGCATCCGTCCACGCAGTTCGGAGTGCCGTCGCCGTCGCTGTCCGTCTCGGGGACCCCGCAACCGCAGGCGCCGGGCGCGCTCTTCAGCGGGTCGTTCGGGCAGCCGTCGACCGGGCACGTGCTGGCGGGGAAGCCGGGGTTGGCGAATCCGTCGCCATCCGTGTCCGTGCACGTGTCACAGGCGTCTCCGGACGCGTCCCCGTCGGCATTGGCCTGGTTCGTGTTCGCGACGCTCGGGCAGTTGTCCACCGCATCGGTGACGCCGTCGCCGTCGGAGTCGGGGCCGGCCGAGCCGGGCACGGCGGCCGCGACCGTCGCGCTGCCCGCGCTCTTGTACCGACCGAGCGTGATCGTTCCGCCCGTGGGCGCGACGTTCGCGTCGAAGCGGAAGTTGTACGTCGAACCCCAGCGCAGCGCGTTCGCGCTGGCGTTCTGGGCGAAGGTCTGCGTGGACCAGCTCAGGACGCCGCCCGAGTTCGAGCTCGTCCAATCGGCGCCGTCGTAGTTGACGTTGCCCGGCCCGTCGCCGTTCCTGTACGGCAGGTCGTGGAACCCGGCGTTCGTGACGGTGACGCCGGCCCCGATCGGCAGCGCGAACGAGCGCACCGCGTCGTCCGAGTTCATGTTGTAGAGCGCGTACTCGTAGCGGTACTGGCCGCCGCCGAGCGCCGTGACCTTGTGGCCCAGGATCAGCCGGCCCTCGCTGGGCAGGTCGACGTTCGTGAGCGTGACTCCGCTCTCGCACAGGGCCCAGGCCTGGACGGCGGACTGCTGACGCGTCGTCGAGCCCGACAGCGCGAAGGTCCAATCGGTCGCCGAGCCCGAGACGAGGAGCTCGCGCCAGCTCGCATTGTTGTCCTGGTTGCCCGCGATCGCGTCGTCGGGCGTCACGTACTGGCTCTCGCCGAAGTAGCGCACGCCGGGAGTCGCCTCCACGTCGGTCAGCAGGAACTCCAGCCGCCGAGCGGTCGACCCGGCCCAGGACGGGTTCGCGGGCGGATAGGTGAACGCGCCGGTGTTAGCGTTGACCTGCCAGCGCGGGCCGAGGCCGGACTGCGTGCCGTTGCGCGTGCTCGTGTAGGGGTCCGAGCAGCCCACTCCCAGGTGAGTGCCGTCCGTGCTGACGCAGGTCGTGCAGCACAGCGTCTGGCTGAGCGCGAAGAATCCGTGCTTCAGCCAGCTCATCCCGATCTGCTCGAAGCGACCCGCGCCGCCGACGACCTTGTAGCGGTAGAGGTTGCCCCCGATCACCGGGTGCTGGTTCGTGCTCGAGAACCAGTTCAGCCACGTGTCGCCCAGATTGCAGGACGTCGTGCCCAGTGCGATCGCGTCGATCCCGCTGGCCGCGGCGTAGTTCGAGGGGCCGGTCACGTCGCCGACGATGACGTCCGGACCGACGGCCGCGCTGCACGGCGGGGGCGGCGGCGGGATCGAGACCGTGAACGTGCCGCTGCCGCCGGCCGTGGTGCCGAACGAGCCGATCTGGAAGACGTAGCTCGATCCCGACGTGGCGGAGAAGGCGATCGAGCTCTGGAGCGAGCACGAGTCGTCGTTGCAGGCGATCGCGGCCGCAGCGGGGCAACCCGTGCCGGCATAGACGGCGACCACGCTGTCGATGGTCGTCAGACCGCAGAGCGAGAGCGTGTACGTGCCCGTCGTCGGCGCCGTCCAGCGGAACCACACGTCCTTGGCGCACGTCACGGAGCAAACGGAGCTCTGCGCGCCGTTCGTGGCGGAGGCGTTGTTGAACGCGTGAGGTCCGGCTCCCGTGACGAGGGTCGGCGTGGTGCAGGAGTCCGTGCCCTGCGCGCGCGCGCCGGAGGCGGACAGGACGGCGATCAGGATGCCGAGGACGCGGCGACGAAGGACCGCCGAAGAGCCGAGTCGAATCATGGGGGGGGCGCTCGAACAGGGGCTTGCGTGCGCGGGCTGCGCCTCCTCCCTCCCTGCTTCGAAGCCTATTCCAGGCCGGCGGAACGCGTCAGGTGGATTCTCGATTCGATTCGGCCGGACGCGGGCTTCGCGGGCCCCGTCGCGGGCTCAAGCGGAGGGGCGGTCCTCGGGCGGGCCAGGGAGAGGCCCGAGCGCCCGTCGGGCCGCAGCACGGCGCGCCTTCAGTACGCCTTCGGCAACCCGTTGATGTTCGTCAGCGCTTCCTCGCAGTGGAAGCCGACGAGCTGGGCGTAGTCGCGGATCGAGGGGAAGCGCGGCTTGCCGTACTCGATCGCCTTGGCGAGCGCCTGTTCGCGCGTGAGGTGCTGCTCGCGGATCCTGTTCGAGAGCATGACCTCGTCCTCGGACCAGGTCGGAGCGGCTCTGGCGGAGAGGACCGAGGTCACGCCACCCGGATCCTCTCCGCACGGATCACTTGCGCTTCGAGCGCCCCAACGCATTGTCGTACCGGTAGTACGCCTCGAGCGTCAGCACGTTGAGCGCGGTCGTGTAGATCGGGCCGCCGTGGAAGGTCCAACGATCGGCGACCAGCCAACCGCCGTTCCTGCAATCGCGCTCGGTGTGATCCTGCAGCGCGAGCACGGAGTCGGAGAGAGCCTTGCTCCAGGGTTCCCAGTACTTGCCCGTCTTGGCCGCGGAGTCCGGACCGTCGAACCGATCCAGAGCGAGCGACGCGTGGTACCAGTAGTAGTAGTCGATCGAGAGCTGGTCCGGCGAGATCGTCGGCAAGTCACGGGCGATCACCTGGGCGGAACGATCGAGCACCGGGTCGGCTTCGCCGTGACCCGCCGACATCCGGATCGACATGCCCAGCGCGGACATCGCCGCTGGGTGGTAGGTGAAGTGGTCGTTCGGGCCCGTGACCTTGGCGCCGGCACCGCGGCGATCGAGGTAGCCGACGAGGCCCGTGTTCTCCGCGGTCACGAACTCGGCGAAGGCGAGCCCGCCCGCGAGGTGATCCTGTCCCACGCGGAGTCCGGCGCGCTCGCCCGACTCGAGCGCGAGGATGCACCAGCCGGTGATCGACGTGTCGGAGTCGTACAGCTCCCTCAGTTGCTCGTCGTTCTGGCTGCCCGCGCCGCGGTGGAACTCCTCGATCTCCTGCCGCGGTGCGTAGCGCCAGCCCCAGAATCCCTGACCCGAAGGGCTGGGACGCTGCGCACCCTGGACGAAGTCGATCGACTTCTGCGCCGCTTCCTTCCAGCGCGGGCTCTGCGTCCGGCCGTAGGCCTCCGTCAGCGCCAGGCAGGCCAGCGCCTCGTTGTACATGAACGCGCGATCCCGGCTGAACGAGCCATTCGCGCCCTGCCGGCCGACCAGCCAGCGCAGACCCTTCTCGACCGCTTCGCCGACGACGTAGTGCGTGCCCGTCGCGGTGTCGACGATCGTCTGCTGCGACTCGTCGCCGAAATCCGCACCGAGGAAGCTCAGCAGCGCGAGCCCGGTGAGTCCAACGTCGTAGTGCGGCACGAAGGGTGTCTTCGGGTGGTAGATCGGCGCTTCGCACGGACAGCGCTCCGCGACGGTCGTCGCGCTCCACGAACCGTCGGGGTTCTGGTGGCGGAGGAGCCAGCGCAGGCCGTCGAGCACGGACTTCTCGATACCCCGGGTCGCTCCGCCGCCGGCGTGCTCGCCGCCGCTGCCCGTCGGGGGCACGGTGACCGGTGCAGGCGTCGCTCCGTCTCGTCCTTCGTCGCGCGAGACGCGGCAGCCGAGCGAGAAGACCAACAGCGCCGTGAGTCCGAGCCCGATGGCGCCCCTCGGCGTCAACGGCCGCGCACGACGTCCGTCCAGGAGCGCGGCGATGCGACGGGCCATCCGGCCGTGCGTCGCCATCGCGAGGGCGTCCACGTTCATCGATTTCGTCCGGCGGCTGCCGATCGACGCGAGGATCGCGCACAGTCCTTCGGCGTACTCCGTGGCCTCGGACGGATCGCGCAGCGACTCCCAATCGCAGGCCATCTCCATCGCCTCGGAATGGCGCCGCGCCGCCCACGGCAGGGCCGGGTGGAAGAAGAACAGGATGGACGCGACGTCGCGGACCAGGATCGTGAGCGGGTCGAGCCATCTCCAGTGCGCGAGTTCATGCCGCAGAGCCCACTCCGACTCCGCCGTCGCGTCGCCATCGGCAAGCCAACGCGGGAACAGGATGGTGGGATGCAGGAGCCCGACGAGCGCGGGCGAGTCCAGGTCGTCCGTCACGCGCAGCGCGGGGCGGCGCGTAACCCTGAGTCGATCCGCGACCTCGATGTACCGGGTGTCCAGGCCTGAGGGAGCCCGACTGGCGCTGCGCACGACCCGGCTCAGTCGCCACCGGACGCGCAGGTAGCGCGCGCCGAAGAACGTCGCTCCCAGCGCCCACGCGGCGAGGAGCAGGAGGTCGGGGCTTGTCGCGCGCAAATCGAACCATGGGCGCGCGCCCGGCCCGAAGCTCGACGCCTCCGGTCGTGGGAGTTCCGGAGGAATCGCCACCGAGCCGTTCGCGGCAGCCAGGGATGGATCGATCGCGCCGACGAAGTGCAGGGGAAAACTCGGTGCGATCGGGTCCTCCGAAGGCACGGCGGCCGACGTCTCCACGCCCGGCGCCGCGAATCGCAGGACCGCGACCGGGGCACCGACGCACAAGGTCACCATCGGCTTCGCGAGGACGATCAACCAGAGGAACGCGATGAGGCGCATCGACGAGAAGCGCGCCCAACGCAGGACGGCAGCGAGGACGAGGCTCAGCACCAGGAGCTCGAGCGTCGCGAAGCACAGCCGCTCGAGCAGGCGGTTCTGGGCCAGCGCGCTTACCACGACGTCGGACCAGCTCATCGCGATTCCCCACGGCTCTTGCGAGCCACGATCATCTTGCGCAGCTCGTCCAGTTCCTCGTCCGTGATCGAGCTCGCGTCCAGGAGCGACGCGATCGCCTGTTGCGGCGATCCCTGGAAGAGCGAGGCCAAGAGCGTCTTCAACGTGCTGTGCGCCACGGCCTGGCGTTGCACGGTCGCGCGCAGGAGGAAGCCGCGTCCGATCGTGGGCACCGGCTTGAGGTAGCCCTTGGTCCGCAGCTTCGCGAGCACGTTGCGCAGCGTGCTCGCGGCCAAGGCGCGACGTTTGCGGAAGGCGAGGATCACGTCCCCAGACGTGCAATCCCCGAGTTCCCAGACGACCAGCATGACTTCGAGCTCGAGGCCGCTCAGGGCCGGGCGGGCGCGGTCTGCGGAGCGAGGACGGCGTGAAGGCATGAGGCGGCTCCAGGATCGTTGCGGCGTTGCCGGGCGGAGATGATGTCTATAAGTATAGACACAAGCGCCGAGCGCCGTCAACCCCTCGCCACACAGGCCCTCAGTACGCCTTGGGCAGCCCGTTGATGATCGTCAGAGCTTCCTCGCAGTTGAAGCCGACGAGCTGGGCGTAGTCGCGGATCGATGGGAAGCGCGGCTTGCCGTACTCGATCGCCTTGGCCAGGGCCTGTTCGCGCGTCAGGTGCTGCTCGCGGATCATGTTCGAGAGCATGACCTCGTCCTCGGACCAGCCGAGGACGGTCTGGTAGACGTAGTTGTAGAAGGCCGCCGTGCCGTCGCCAATGCGCCACGTGCTGGTCGTGTCCGTCGCGGACTCCCAGTCGTACTCGCGCTGGATCGTCCCGACGATCTCCTCCTCGCGCCACGGCAGGTAGTGGAAGAGGTAGAGGAAGTCGTCCTTCACGACGAACGTGCACCAGTAGGCGTAGAGCGTGTCCCAGATCGACTCGTTCAGGTAGCCCGGGTTCGTCAGGTAGTTGCGCGCGTAGTACCAGAGCAGCGCCATCTCGTTGCGCCGCGACAGACCGGTCAGCGTCATGCCGTGGTCGTCCTCGCGGATGCCGCACAGGCCCGTCTTGTAGGGCGTGTCCTCGATCATGTTGCCCGTGCTGAAGATCACGAGCTGGATGCCCGTCTCCTTCCGCAGCTGCCGCGCGTGGCTGTAGAACTCCTTGTCGCCCGCCGTGAAGAGGGTGACCATGCCCATCTCGGGCTTCTTGAGCCAGGCCTCGACGTTCTTGCGGATGTAGCGGCGCTTGGCCTGGATGTCGGCCGAGCGCACGATGTGCTCGACGCCCAGCTTGCCGCAGATGCGCGCCTGATTGCGCCGCGCGAGGTCGGTGACCATGCCCCAGTCGTAGGTGAAGGCGACCGGGTTCATCCCCAGCTCCTTCTTCACGTAGTGCAGGCCGTACGACGAATCGCGCCCGCCCGAGAACGCGACGATGACGTCGGGCGAGCCGTCCTTGCTGCGGTACGGCTCGACGAACTTCTCGAGAGCTTCACGCCCCTTGGGCTGGATGCGGCGCCAGTGGCGGCAGTAGCGGCACACGCCTGACGCGTCGAAGTCGACGAACGGGTAGGTCTCGGGGAGCAGGCACTTCGTGCAGCGCTTCAGCGACGCGACGCTCTTCGAGTGCAGGACGATCGGCGCTTTCGCGATCCGTCGCGCCAGGCGGACGCTGGGCGAGTTCTCGCCCGGCGATTGCGGGACGGCCGCGAACTCCTGGACGGAAAGGTCGCGCAGCGACACGAGCATCGCGCGGAACGCCGGCACCTGGACGATCTTCACCGGCCCGAGCCGCGTCGCGAGGTCGAGGCGATCGGCCAGGCTCTGCAGGATGAAGCGCTCCGAAGCGAACGCGAGGAACGTGCGCTTCTCGTTCGTGAGGACGTGCAGCGAACCGGTGTTCGTCGCCAGCAGCAGCTCGTCGAGCTCCTCGAACACGAACGCGATCGACGCGGCGCCGCGGATCTCCGCGTAGGCCTGCTGCACCGCCGCGCCGAGGTCGCCCTTCTCGTCGAAGAACTTGCGCAGCAGGTTCACGAGCACTTCCGTGTCGACTTCGCTCTTCTTCGTGAGCGTGCGGAAGCGGTTCCAGAGCTCCGCGTCGTTGACGATGATGCCGTTGTGGATGCCGACCGTGCCGGCGGCGATGACGGGCTGGTTGTTGTCCTCGTTGGACTGGAAACCGTTCGTGACGAGGCGCGTGTGGCCCGTCATCGCGAGCCCGATCGGCGAGGCGCCGACGCGGTTCTTCTCGTACAGCGCCGCGCCGCGCTCGATCAACTGGTGGAACGTCGGGCTCTCGAGGAACCGCTCGACCGAACCGGCCTGCTTGAAGACGTCGATCGTCTCGCCGTTCACGACGGTCAGGCCCGCGGCCTCGCTGCCGCGCGTCTTCGAGTACTCGTACAGCTTCTCGAGGACGCCGCGCACGAACGCCTGGTCGAAGGCGCCCTCGCGCGCGAAAACCGCTCCGAAGATCCCACACATGTCGTTTCGAGCTTCCTGAAGGGGTCAGCGGGCGTGCGGCCGGCGGAGGGGCGGGCTGATCGGCGTCCGTGGCACGTTCTGCACGTCCAGGGTGATGGCCTGCAGCAGGAGTTGGGCTCCCAGGATGATCGGCATGGCGGCCAGCATGACGACGCCGGCCGAGGCATAGGTGTTCGTCCCGTGCAGCCTGGCCCACTCGACGGCACCGAAGCCGATGCCCCACGCGAGCAGCGGCAGGCCGAGCAGGAGGTACACGGAAAGGGCCGTGAAATCGTGCACGAAGTAGCGCCAGAACACCCGGCGCACGAGCCCCAGGAGGAGGCGCGGGGGGAACTCGAGCAGCACGCGCAGGGGCGAGAGCGAACTGTGCTCGTCGGCATAGCGCGCGGGGATCGCGACGTCCTGCACGACGGCGCGCTGGATGCCGAGCTCGATCAGGAAGCCGCTCTCGAAGAAGTAGCGCTCCGGCAGCGAGTCGATGTCGAGGCGGGCCAACGCCTCGCCGCGCGCGGCGAAGTAGCCGTTCGCCGGATCGAAGACGTTCCAGTAGCCCGAGGCGAGCTTCACGAGGAACGCCAGTCCGCCGTTGCCGACCACGCGCACGAGCGGCATCCCGCGCAGGGATCCGAGGCTCGAGTAGCGGTTGGCCTTGACCACGTCCGCGCGGCCGTCGAGCAGGGGCTGCACGAGCGCGGGCAGGTGCGCGGGATCCATCTGGTCGTCGCCGTCCATCTTGACGACCACGTCGAGGCCCTGGCGTACGGCTTCGGCGAACGCCGTCTTCATCGCGCCGCCGACGCCGCGGTTCGCCGGGTGGCGGATCAGCGTGACGCGCGGATCCGCCAGCCGTGCGACGCGCTCGGCCGTGTCGTCCGGGCTCTGGTCCTCGACGACGACGATCGACACGACCCAGTCGGGAAGGCCGCGGATCACGCGCTCGATCTGCGGCGCCACGCGGTACGCCGGGATCACCACGCCGACGCGCGCGCCGCGCGGGTCGAACGACGCGGCCTCGCGGCGCGACGCCGTCGGATCCGCGCGCGTGGGGGCCGGCTGGGTCATCGGGGAGGCGGGGGGCACGGCCTGGGAAGGCATTTCGTCCTGCGGACGGTTCCGGGTTGAGACGAGCCGGAAAGATCTTCCCAGGATCGCTTGGTCGGGATCCAGCTCATCCGCCGAGGGTCAGGAACGCCTTCGCGTCCGCGCGCATCCAGGGCGCAGGCGGCAGTCCGAAGAGGGACAGGATCGTGGGGGCGACGTCCGTCACGGAGACGACTTCGTGCGTCGCGCGGACGCGTCCGCCCTTCTGGTAGGCGAGCAGCCAGCCCGAGTCCTTGTGGTGCGCCGTCGACTGGTCGGCGGTGCCGTGCTCGTGGATGTGCTGCGCGAAGTCGGCCGAGAAGGCCGGCAGGTCGTCGTGCCGGATCGTGAAGGTCTCGCCGTCCTCCGCGCGCCGCGGCATGTCGAGCTCGCAGAAGACCTGCGCGCCGCGCCGCTGGACCGTGAAGAGCGGGCCGTGGCCCTCGACGCGCAGCCCGCGCAGCTTGCGTTCCGCGTCGATCGCGACCGCCTCGTCGGGCAGGTTGATGGTGACGTCGGGGTTCATCTGGTGGAGCACGACGTAGTCGCGCAGGCCCACCGCGTCGAAGAGGGTGCGCTCGCTGACGAGTCGCACGACCGGGTTGTGGATGTCCGTGACGGGGTCGAACGGCCGCTGGCCGAGCGCCGTGCCCACGAGCACGACCGTGCCCGGATCGGCGAGCTCGAGGACCTCGCCCAGGAACTGGTCGGCATGGAGGAAGCTCTTCTCGATCCAGCGCGAGAGCTTCTGCTCGTACGACTTGCGCTGTTCGACGCTCCGGAAGAACCGCCGGTCCGTGGTGGACAGCGAATCCTCGAACCGTTCGGGTTCCGCCGCGCGCCAGTAGCGGTGCTGCATGTACGCGATCTGGTTCATGTGCACGCTGGCGTACGACGGGCGCGTCGCCGCGTACAGCTTCACGAACGCGTCGCGGACCATGTAGCTGTGCAGCATGGCGCGTTCCGGCGCGACCGCCGCGCCGCGGACGGCCTCGATCGGGACCTGGCCCAAGGTGCGCAGCATGGTGCGCGCGCGCACGCCGCTCTTTCCCGTCTTCAGGAGCAGCTTGATCGCCGTTGCGGCGGAACGCCCGAAGCTCTCGCTGTAGTTGCGCGCCGCGAACACGCAGAACTCCTGCAGCGGTCGCGCCGCTTCCGGGAAGCAGTCGGACGTGTCGGCCAGCGACTCCGGCACGTAGAAGCGCGCGGCGCCCTGCGTGCGCGGCGGGTAGCTCATCAGGCTGCCCAGGACGCCGACCGGGATGCCGTGCGCGTCGAGCACGTCCCACACGCAACGGCCGCGCAGCGCGGAGGGATCCTGACCGAAGCCGACGATGCCGTGGGCGTCGGGCGCGAGGCCGGTGTAGACCGACGGCCAGATGATCCAGGGGCTGATCTTGCGCCAGGCCTTCGGCTCGCCCGCGTCCCACTCGGGGATGCGCGTGCGCACGATGGCGCCGCCTTCGATCGCGCGCTGGAAGTTGGGCAACAGCCCGGCCGCGACGTACTTGTCGAGGAAGTGCCGCTCCGCTTCGTTGAGCTCGAAGAAGATCACGGACACGGCCGGTTTCGAGCGCGTCTGGATCATGGTCGTCGTCCCGCAGCGTGCGGATTCTCGCCGGAAGAGTGTAGCGGAGGAAGGCGCGGGGGCCGACCCGCGGCCGGCAGTCCCCGCGTGGATCCAGGGACTTCGGCCGCCGGCGAGCCGAACCTGAGCTCCATCCCGCGCCATGCCGTCGAGCCGGGCGCGCGCGTCGAGTACGCTCCTCCGGCCCGATGCCTCCCGAATCGAGCCCCCCGGCCGCCTCTCTGGGGCAGGATGCCCACCCGCGGCCCGGCCGCGGCACGTGGGCCTGGCTCGCGCTGATCGTGCTCCTCGGGCTCGCGGTCCGGCTGCACGGCATCGGCTTCCTGTCGCCGCAGCTCATGGAGCCCGACGGCGTCGTCATCGACTACCAGATGCGCGTGCTCGACGGCCGCGGCCCGGAGACGGCCGAGCACCCGCTGCACGCCTACTACCCGCACCTCCTGGCGCGCATCGCCTCGCTCGTCCCCGAGTCGTGGGTCGCGCCCGCCGATCCACGGACGCTCGAGGACCACCTGCGCGCGGCAGGCTCCTTCCGGATGCGCGGGCGGATCGCGGTGGCCCTCTTGTCGCTGCTCGCGATCCCCCTGACCTGGTGGCTCGCGCGCCGGTTCCTGCCGGACCCCTGGCCGCTCCTGGCTGCGGCGCTCGCGGCGGCGAGCCCGTTCGTGGTCTGGTTCGCGCAGCAGGCGCGACCGCACGCGGCCGCGGCCTCCTTCCTGCTGCTCGCCGTGTGCGCGGCGGTCCACCTGAGACGCCGCGGCGGCTGGCGCGCGTACCTTTTCGCGGGCCTCTCCGCGGGTCTCGCGGTCGGCTCGCTGCAGAACGGCGTCGCGGCGCTCGGTCCGATCGCCGTCGCGGTCCTTCTGCGTTGGCGCGAGGACCGCGCGCGCATCTTGGCCGGGTTCCTGGCGATCCTCGCGATCACGGCCGCGTTCGTGATCTGGCTCTACCCGTTCCTCCGCGCCGGGGCGGAGAGCGACGGCGTCGGCGTCGACGGCGAAGGCACGCTGGCCCTCTCGCGACACCAGGTCTACCTCGGTCTCTTCAACGGACGCGGCTTCGCCACCGTGTGGCGTTCTCTGGTCGACTACGATCCGTTGCTCACCGCGTTCGCGCTCTTCGGTCTCGCGGCCGCCGCGATCGCGCCATTCGTCCTGCGCGGGAGGATCGGCCGCGAGCGCGCGTTCGACCTGGCCGTCGTGCTGGCGTACGCGCTGCCGTACCTCCTCGTGATCGGGCTCTACCAGCGCACCTACCAGCGTTTCGTCCTGCCGCTCGTCCCGTTCCTGGCCCTGCTCGCCGCGTTCGGGCTCTTCGCCGCCGCCCGCGCCGGCCAGCGCGCCTTCCGGCCCGCGGGCCAGGCCGTTGCGGGGCTCGCGATCCTCGTCGCGGGCGCGCAGTTCGCCTGGAGCTGGCGCCTCGGGACCGCGCGTTCGCGCACGGACACGATCCAGGAGGCCGCGGACTGGCTGGCGCGCAACGCACAGCCGGACAGCGACGAGATCGACGCCACGCCCGGCCTCGACCTCCCGCTCAATCGCACCCCCGCTTCGATCCGACGCGACGAGTCCCAGAGCCAGGAGCAGAACGCGCCCTGGTTCCGCCACCTCTCGGACCCGCGCACGCCGACGATCGACGCCCCGGCCTTCGATGTGCGCTGGATGGACCTCATCACCACGGAAGCCCGCCAGAGAGCGCACGCCGATGCCTACGCGTTCGCGCGGACCCTGACGGGGCGTTATGCGGTGGTCCTCGTGTGGCCGGCCAAGTTCCGGCCGGCCATGCACGCCGTGCGCGAGGGCCTGAAGGGCCAGTACGAGCTCGCGGCGCGGTTCTCGCCCGACGATCCGGACGTCGGCGACGACCTGCCGCTGACGCACCAGGACGACGAGCTCCCGACCACGAGCCCGTGGGCCTGGCGGATCCTGCACGCCCGCTGCGTCGGGCCTTCGGTCGAGATCTACCGCCTGCGCTGAACGCGGCCGGCTCGCCCAGCCCGCGCTCAGATCCGGAGACCGAGCTTCGCGCGCACGAGGACGCGCAACAGGACGACCGACAGCGCCATCGAGATCGCCGTCGCGATCGCCGCGCCGATCAGCCCGTGGCGCGGGATGAGGATCGCGTTCCCGACGACGTTTGCCAGCACGGTCGTCGCCATCAGCACCGTGTGCGTCGCCGGCCGACCGCCCATCAGCAGGATCTGGCCGAACGGCAGGTATCCCGCGGAGAGTGCGATGCCCGCCACGAGGAGCCCGAACGGCCAGTGCGCCGCCGAGAACTCGGGCCGCGCGCCGATGATCGAGAGCGCCAGCGGGAACGCCGCCACCGCGATCGCGCCGACGGCCGTGATGCCGATCCAGGACCACGTCCGGCCGCGCCGAACCAGCTCGTGCACCGCCTCGCCCTCGCCGGCGGCGATGTGGCGCGCGAGCCGCGGGTTGTAGACGTTCTGCAACACGACGACGAGCTGGTACAGGCCCTCGGCGAGCATCGCCGCGTACGTGTAGACGCCCACCGCGGCATCGGACATGAAGATGCCGATCATCCACACGTCGACCTTGGCGTTCAGCTCCAACAGCACGCCGCTGAACGCGCTCTTCGCGCCGAAGACGACGTGTCCGCGGACCTCGGTCGCCCAGCCGCCGGGCGCGCTGCGGAGGAGTCGCGCGACGTCGATGCCGGCCACGAGGAGGAGCACGCCTTCGCTGAAAGTGAACACCACCATCAGGCGATCGCCGTCGAGTCCCTCGCGCATGGCGGCGAACAAGGCGACGAGGATCCCGATGTAGCGCAGAGACTGGTAGACCGCGAACGCGCGCATGCGCCCCTCGCCGTTCACGATGGCGAGCAGCACCTTGTTCAGCGCGAAGAAGAAGAGGCCCGGCGCGCTGGCCTCGATCGCGGCGGCCACGCCGTCGCTCTCGAGGAGCCGCGCGATGGGCCAGCGCGCGAACCAGTACGCCGCCGCGGCGAGCGCCGCGATGAGGGCGGTCGGCACCAGCGTGGCCCACGCCGCCGCCGCGGCACGCGCTCGATCGTGGCCGGCCTCCGCGACGGCGCGCAGGGCCGAGCGGTCGATGCCGCCGACCGCGGCCATGGAGAAGAACGTGTAGGCCGCGAGCGCCTGGTTGAAGACGCCCAGCGTGGACTCGTCCCAGTGCTGACCGATCAGCACGTTCAGGGCGAGACCAGCGATCCCGAGGATCGCGAGGCTCGCGACGTTCCACGCGACGTCGCTCTGGAGTTTGCCGGCCAAGGGGGAGTGGGGGAGACTGACTCCCGGATCCGGGAAAGTCACGCAACCGCTGGAACCTTCCGCGGCCCTCATCCGTCACGAACGAGTCCGAAGTCTCCTCGGGAGGTCCCATGCTCCGCCGCTCGCTGCTCGCCCTGCTCGCTCTCGCCCCCGCGGCTCCCGCGCAGCAGGTCCTGCCCGGGAACCGGCTGCATCCGATCACGGCGCCGATCCGCTCGGCCGGGGTCCTGCACGTGGCGAGCGGGACCTGGACGCGCAAGGCCAGCGCGGCCAGCCTGGGAGCGGACGTCATCTACAACAACACGTGCGACGACGCCTACTACTCCGGGCTGTCGGGCGACACCTACATCACGAACGGCCGCGTGCCGAGCCCGACGAGCCCGACGAACCTGAGCAGCCGACCGGGCTGCGCGACGAGCTGCACGGTCGACGGTTTCGAGATCGCCTACTGCACGGACCAGCCCGTCCCGGGCGTGATCACGGTCGACTTCTTCAACGCCTACGGCTGCTGCGGTTCGGTGATCGGCCTGCCACCCACCGCGTCGATTCCTCTCGCCGGTCTGCCGGGCTCGGCGAGCGGCGCGAGCGTGTGCTGGACGGTCGTGATCGACCTCGAGGCTCCTTCGCAACCGCCCGGGTCGACCTTCGTCCTGATCGCCGACCGGGACGGTTCCTACAACGGCCCGGCCAACTCCAACAACGACGGATTCGGCTGGTCGATCCGCTCCTCGTTGACCGGTGTCGCGGCGCGGCACACGGGCCCGCTGATCGCTTCGGGATCGGGTTGCCAGAACTGCAACAACACCGACTTCGACGGCACGCGCTGGGATTCCGTCATCGACTACACGGAGACGGGCACGGGGATGGGGACCTGCAGCGCATTCCAGGTCGAGGGCGGTGTCTCGACCCCGGGCTGCTACTTCTTCGGCGGTTGCCCGGACCCGAACTTCCACCTGCGCCTCTACGCCGATGCGTGCCCGGGGACCAGCACGAGCCTCGTCTACTGCCTCGGAAACGCGCCCTCGACGGCGTGTCCGTGCGGGAACAGCGCCCCGTCCGGCACCGCGACGGGGTGCCGGAACTCTCTCGGCGTCGGCGGGCGTCTGCGTAGCGCGGGGCTGGCTTCGCTCCAGAGCGACTCCTTCGTGCTGAACGCCGACCAGATGCCGGCCAACGCGCCGACGCTCTATTTCCAGGGCACTCTGCGTCAGAACGGCGGCCTCGGGACGCCGTTCGGCGACGGGCTGCGGTGCGCGGCTGGGATGATGCAGCGCCTCGGCATCGAGACGAACACGAGCCCCGGCGCGTCCCACTACCCCGCGACCGGCGACCTGGCCGTGAGCGCGCAGGGGCAGATCACGGTGCCCGGGACGCGCACGTACCAGGCCTGGTATCGCAACTCGGCGAGCTACTGCACGAGCGCGGCGTTCAACCTCACGAACGGACTGGAGCTGGCATGGGCGCCCTGACCGCCCCGCTGCTCGCGGCGCTCGTGCTGACGCCCGCGGCGCAGTCGCAGCTGCCTTCGACGCGACTCCACCGCGTCACGGCGCCCGTGCGCGACGCCGGGATCCTGCACGTCGCGACGAACACGTGGACGCGCAAGGCGAGTGCCGCGAGCCTGGGCGCGGACACGATCTACGACAACACCATCGCCGGGGTGTACTACCTGGGGCTATCGGGCGACACGGTGGTGGACGAGGGGCGTCTGCCGAGTCCGTCCTCGCCCACGAACACCTGGAGCCGGCCCGGCTGCGCGACGAGTTACGACATCGAGGGGTTCCAGATCTCGTACTGCACGGACCGCGTGAGCCCGGCTCCGTTCCAGGTGCGTTTCTACGGGACGTACGTGCCCTGCGCTTCGGTGATCGGCGTCTCGCCGACCGCCGACATCCTCATCGCCGGGGTGCCGGGATCGCCGTCGGGGTCGACGATCTCCTGCTGGACCGTCACGATCGATCTCGGCGCTCCTCCGGCCGGGAACGGACTCGCCTTCACGATGGCGGCGGACGGCGACGGGACCTACGCCGCGTCGGCGAACTCCAATCTTTTCGGCTGGTCCTTCCGCTCGTCCGGTGCCTGGGCGGACCAACTCGCGACGGGCCCGATGATCGCCGGGGATTTGACCCTCAGCAGCACGTACGACGGCACGCGCTGGGACGACCCTGTGAACTACGCCGAGGACGGCACGGGCATGGGGACCTTGGACCAGTTCCGCATCGAGGGCGGCCCGACGACTCCGGGCTGCTACTTCTTCCAAGGGATTCCCTTCTTGAGCCTGCACCTCGAGCTCTACGCCGACGCCTGCGTCGGATCGACGCTCGCCACCCAGTACTGTTTCGGCACCGCGTTCCCGAACCCGTGCCCGTGCGGCAACTCGTCGTCGAACCCGGGCGCAGGCTGCAACAACTCGCTGGGCGCTGGCGGCCGCCTGATCGGATCAGGGCTGGCTTCGCTCTCGAGCGACACGTTCGTCCTCCAGGGCAGCCGGATGCCTCCGAACGGGCCGACGCTGTACTACCAGGGTACGGATCGGTTGAATGGCGGGTCCGGCATCCAGTTCGGTGACGGACTGCGCTGCGTCGGCGGGACGGTCGCGCGCCTGCGCATCGCGTACAGCGGCGCCTCGGGCAACTCTCAGGTTCCGGACGTGCTGGACCCAGCGCTCAGCGTGCTCGGCCAAGTCACTGCCCCGGGAACGCGCGTGTACCAGGTGTGGTATCGCAATGCCGCGAACTACTGCACGCCCGCCACGTTCAACCTGACGAACGGACTGGAACTGCTCTGGGCCCCGTGATCGGCCGCCGAAACTGCAGAGCCCCACACGAACTCACCTGACTTCGTACGGGGTGCCGGCGTTCAGCCGTGGAAGCGCCGGTTCGCGCGCGCGAGCTCGCGCAGCGTCGCGCACGCGGCAAAGCGCTCCGGTCCGCCCGTCCGCGAAGCCACGTCGGGCTCCTCGGCGGCCCGCTCGAGTTGCGCGACGATTGCTGCAAGACCGACCGAGTCGGCCCAGCGCAGCAGGCCGCCGTGGAAGGGCGGGAATCCCATCCCGAACACGGTCGCGAGGTCGAGCTCGCGCGGGCCGGTCACCACGTGCTCCTCGAGCGCGCGCGCGGCTTCCGCGAGCATCGCCAGGATCGGGCGTGCGGCGAGCTCCGCGTCGGTCATGGACCGGGCGCGCGCCGCGGACGCCGGGACGAGGGCCGCGAGGCTCGGGTCGAGGACCGCGCGCTTCCCGCCGTGCACGTAGAAGCCCTTCCCGGTCTTCTTGCCGAGCCGTCCGTCCTTCGACAGCGCGTCGAGCACGTCGCAGGGCGTCATCCGCGCGCCGTACGCGGCGTGGAGCGACGCGGCGGCGTGCTTCGCGACGTCGAAGCCGACCTCGTCGAGCAGGCGCAGCGGTCCCATCGGCATCCCGAAGTCGAGCAGCGCCGCGTCGAGTCGCGCCGGCGCGACTCCCGCGGCCACGAGGCGCAGCGATTCGTCGAGGTAGGGGCCCAGCAGCCGGTTCACGAGGAACCCCGCGCAATCCGCGGTCACGACCGGCGTCTTGCCCAGGCGCAGCGCGAGGGCCGCGACCTCGGCGACGACGCGCGGGCTCGTCGCGGGGCCGCGCACGATCTCGACCAGCGGCATCTTCTTGACCGGGTTGAAGAAGTGCAGGCCCACGACGCGCTCGGGATGGGGGAGTTCGGCGGCGATCGCGGCGACCGACAGCGACGACGTGTTCGTCGCGAGGATCGTCTCGGGGCCCGCTTGTCGCGCGATCTCGGCGAAGACCGCGCGCTTCACTTCCAGTCGCTCGGCCACGGCCTCGATCACGATCTCGGCGCGGGCGAAGCCCTGCAGCGTCCGCGACGCGGTGAGGCGGTCGATGGCGGCATCGGCTTCGTTGCGTTCGATCCGGCGCTTCTTGGATTTCTCCATGATCTCCGCGCGGTGCTCGAGCAGCGCGACGTCGAGCGCGGCGGGTATCGTGTCGGAGAGGCGCGTCGCGATCCCGCGCTCGGCCAGGAGGCTCGCGATGCCTCGGCCCATCACGCCCGCGCCGATCACGCCGGCGCGCTCCAGCGTGCGCACGGCGGATCCGTCGCTCGCCTTGCGCAGCTTCTTGGCGTCCTCGGTCAGCTTGAAGATCTGGATCAGGTTCTTCGCGACCGGCCCGACGGCCAGCTCGCTCGCGGCGGCGGCTTCGGCGCGGAAGCTCGATTCGTAGCTCGTGAGCGGCGCACGCGCGGCGATCTCGAGCGCGGCGAGCGGCGCGGGATAGCGGCCGTGCGTCCGCGACATGACCTGCAAGCGCGCCTGGTGCGCCACGACGGCGATCGCGAGCGGGTTGCGGTCGACGAGCCACAGTCCGACGCCGCCGCGAACGCGGCGCGGACAGTCGACGCGGCCGAGCGCGACGCCGTCCGCGATGCGCACCAGGTCCTCGGGCGCGACCACGCGGTCGACGATGCCGCGGCGGTACGCGTCCTTCGCGGCGTAGAGACGCCCGGTGAGGATCGCGTCGAGGGCCGCCGGAACTCCGATGCGGCGCGGCAGGCGCGTCGCGCCGCCCCACGCGGGCAGGATGCCGAGTTGGGTCTCGGGCAAGCCGATGCGCGTCTCCTTCGCGCCCGAGAGCACGATGCGGTCGCACGCGAGAGCCAGCTCGCACGCGCCGCCCGGGATCGCCCCGCCGGCCGCGCAGACGCTGGTGAACCCGGCGCGCTCGCGCGAGAGCTTCGCGACGCGGTCCCACACGGCCTGGCCGAGCTCGATGAAGCGGCGCACGAACGCGACATCGGTCGCCGCCGCGATCGCGTCGACGTCGGCGCCGCCGGCGAACGTCCGTGCGTCGCGTCCGGTGATCACGAGCCCGCGGAGGCTTGCGTCCTTCTCCACGTCCTCCAGCGCGAGGTCGAAGTCGCGCATCGTCGGCGCGTCGAACACGGTGAGGCTCCGATGCGGAGCGTCGAGCACGATGCGCGCGAGTCCCGGTTCCGGGCGCTCGACACGCACGCACGAGCGCGGCGGCGGTGCGTCCGGCGGCATCGCGATCCCGGTGAGGTCGATCATGCCGAGACCCTCTCGAGCAGGACGGCGCCGCCCTGTCCGCCGCCGATGCACAGCGTCGCGAGCGAGAGCTCCGCGTCGCGCACGTGCAGTTCGTGCGCCGCGGTGAGCACGATGCGCGCGCCCGTGCAGCCGACGGGGTGCCCGACCGCGATCGCGCCGCCGTTCGGATTCAGCCGCTCCGGATCGATGGCGCCGAGGCGCGCGCTCCGGCCGAGCTTCTCCCGCGCGTACGTGTCGCTGTCGAACGCCTTGACGCAGGCCAGCACCTGCGCGGCGAAGGCCTCGTTCAACTCGACCGACGCGACGTCCGCGATGGTCGCGCGGCCTTCGTCCAGGGCCTTCGCGCTGGCGTACACGGGCCCCAGGCCCATGCGCGCGGGATCGAGGCCCGCGTAGGCCCAGCTGCGGATGCGCGCGAGCGGCGTCAGCCCGAGTTCGCGCGCCTTCTCACGGCTCGTGACGAGCAGCGCCGCCGCCGCGTCCGTGATCCCGCAGGAATTCCCCACCGTGACGCGCCCGTCGGGCTTCTCGAAGTAGGGCCCGAGCTTCGCGAGGCTCTGCAGCGTCTGCTCGTCGCGGATCGAGTCGTCGTGCTCCAGCGCGCGGGCGCCTTCGCGAGCTCCCAGCGGCAGGTGCGGCACGATCTCGCGCGCGAAACGGCCGGCGTCGCGCGCCGCCTTGGCGCGCTGGTGGCTCCGCAGCGCGTACTCGTCCGCGTCCTGGCGCGAGATGCCGAACTCGCGCGCCAGGATCTCGGCGGTCTTGCCCATGATCAGGCCGCTGATCGGGTCCGTGAGGCCTTCCATGAGCCCGATGCGCGGCGAGAGCAGCATCTTGGGCCGGAAGCCCAGCAGGGCGCCGATGCGCGGCAACGCACCGCGCGCTCGCGAGACCTTCTCGAACTGCCGCGTCGCCGCCTCGTTGTAGAGGAGGGGGAAGCGCGACATGACCTCGACGCCGACGCACACGAAGATCTCGCCGCGCCCGGCCTCGATCATCGTCGCGGCCGTCGTGATCGCTTCCATGCCGCTCGCGCAGTTGCGCGCCACCGTGCGGGCCGGCACGTGCTCGGGGACACCCGCGCGCAACGCCATCACCCGCGCGACGTTGGCCTGGTCGGCGGGCGGACCCGCGCATCCGGCGATCACCTCGACGATCCGCGCGGGGTCGAGCCCGGTGCGCGCGATGAGCTCGCGCACGACGCTCGCGCCGAGGTGTCCGGCGTCCTCGCGCGCGAACACCCCACCGGCACGGGCCATCGGGGTCCGGAGTCCGGCGGCGAGGACGACGTCGCGGCGCGCGGGAGGGGGAGTGGCGTTCATCGCTCCAGGCGAGGCTACGGATCCGCGCGGGCGATCGGAACCCTCATCTGGAGCGGGCGCGGGCACTTGCATGGCCCCGGCATCCCCGTGTACGCTACTCCGTATTGAGACTGCGTCTCAATCGCTACAGATGCGCCCGCGCCCTCCGAAACCTCGCTGGACAGGCCTCGCCGCGGCGAGCGCCGCCGTCGGACTCCTGGCCTGCGCCGGGGGCCCGGGGGCCACGGAACCCCGGCGCGCCGAGCAGGGAACACCGGATTCTGCGCCGCAGGCCAGCACGCGCGTCGAGCGGCAGATCGCCGCGATGGGGACCGCGCTGGTGGTGGAGATCGAGGCGCCGTCGCGTGCCGAAGCCCTGGCTGCCAGCGAGGTGGCGGCACGCGCGCTGGAGGCAGCCGAGCAGCGCCTCTCGACGTGGCGGGCGGACAGCGAGCTCTCGCGGCTGAATGCCGCCGACGTCGGCTCGTCCGTCGCACTGTCGCCCGAACTGGCGACTGAGCTCGCGGTCGCCGTCCATTGGGCGCGTGCAACGCAGGGGGCCTTCGACCCCGCCGTGGGTGCGCTCGTGGACGCCTGGGGTCTGCGCGGCGCAGGCCGCATCCCGAGCGCGCGGGAGATCGAAGGGGCGCTCGTCCCGGGTGGGATCGCAAGGGCGCTGGGACTCGAAGGACAGCAGGCTGTCCGTCTCCAGCCGGCCCTCCGCCTCGAGGAAGGCGGCTTCGGGAAGGGCGCGGGCCTCGACGCGGCACTGCGCGCGTTGCACGGAACCGCCGCGCGGTCCGCCACGCTCGATTTCGGCGGACAGATCGCCTGGTACGCAAGCGAGCCGGTCGCCGGTTCCGCGAGCGCCAGGGACGGCCAGGCTCTCGATCCGTGGCTCGAGATCGCCGACCCGCGCGACCGCTCGCGCTCCATCGCCAGGGTCCGCACCGCGCGTGCGTCGGCCGCGACGTCGGCGAACAGCGAGCACGCGCGCACCGTCGCGGGCCGGCGGATCGGTCACATCCTCGACCCGCGCACCGGCGAGCCGGCGGCCGACTTCGGCAGCGTCACCGTGCTCGCGGATCGGGCCATCGACGCCGACTGCCTCTCGACGGGGCTCTTCGTGCTGGGCCCCGACCGCGCGCTCGAGTTCGCCGAGCAGCATGGCGGGATCGACGTCGTCGTGGCGGAGCAGCTCTCCTCCGGGGATCTGCGGCTCCGCGCCAGCGCCGGGATCGCCGCGAGCCTCGAGGTCCTCGTCCCGGACGTCATTCTCCAAAGCAACGTACACGCACCGAGCCCCGGCTCCCTGTCACACGGACACCCCCCGGAACTGAAATCCCCATGAGCCCCTTCGACCCCGTCGCACTCCCCGATCGCAACCGATCCACCCTGGGGCCTCGCGCCGGTCTGGCCGCCGCCCTGCTGGCCTTGTCCGGAACGGTCCTGGCGAGCGCGCCCGGCACCACGATGCAGGCCGCCTCCGCGCAGCAGGCCGGCGATGGAATCGCCGCGCTGCAGCGCGAGAACGCCGAGCTGCGCCAGCGCATCGAGGCGATCGCACGCGAGATCGAGGCTCTGCGCGGTGGAGGCGCGGCGCCCGCATCCGCGGACGTCGCTGCGCGGCTCGCGGCCCTCGAAGGCGAAAACCAGGAGCTGCGTCGCCGCATCGACGTGGTCGCCGACGACGTCGAGCAGAGCACCATCGGAGACCTGTTCGCGCCCATCCAGGGCGGCGAGCACGGCCTCGGGCCCGCGGCGTCCAAGGTGTACCAGCGCGCGAGCGGCCTCTCCATCGGCGGCTACGGCGAGATGCTGTACGAGAACGCGCAGGGGAAGGACGGAGCCGACGAGCTCGACGCGCTGCGCACGGTCCTCTACCTGGGCTACAAGTTCGACGAACACTGGCTCTTCAACTCGGAGATCGAGTTCGAGCACGCCGGCGAAGAGGTGGGCGTGGAGTTCGCCTACCTCGACTACCAGTCGAGCGACGCGTTCAACGTGCGCATGGGACTGGTCCTGATCCCCATGGGCTGGATCAACGAGCTGCACGAGCCGACGACCTTCCTCTCGACGCACCGTCCGTCCCTGGAGCGCTTCATCCTGCCGTCGACCTGGCGCGAGGTCGGCGCCGGCGTCTACGGCGAGGCGGGGGACTTCTCGTACCGCGGGTACGTCACGAACGGCTTCGACGCGTCGGGTTTCAGCGCCGGCGGGCTGCGCGGCGGTCGCCAGAACGGCAGCGAAGCGATCGCCGAGGACCTGGCCGTGTCGGGTCGCCTCGACTACTCCGGCGTCGCGGGCTTCGTGCTCGGGGTGTCGGCCTACTACGGCGATGCGGGGCAGGACGGCACCGGCACGGGCGGCGACCTGCCGAGCGCGGGCACGACGATCTACGACGCGCACGCGGAGTACCGGAACGGCGGCCTGCAGGCGCGGGCCGTCTACGCGCACGCCGACGTGGACGACGTCGCCGAGCTGAACAATGCGCTGGGACTGACCGGCACGGATTCGGTCGGCGAGGAGCTCGAGGGCTGGTACGCCGAAGTGGGCTACGACGTCCTGAGCCTCCTCGACGAGGGCCGCGGCTCCTCGTTGACGCCGTTCGTCCGCTACGAGACCTACGACACGCAGGCCTCGGTCCCGTCGGGTTTCGCGTCGAGCCCGACGACCGACATCGACATCTGGACGATGGGCCTCGCCTACCAGCCGATCGGGCAGGTCGTCATCAAGCTCGACTACCAGGACGTCGAGGATGCCGCCGACGGCGGCACGGACATCCTGAGCCTCGGGGTCGGTTTCATCTTCTGAGCGCCATGATGTCCCACGACAGGATCCTCCAGAGCGCCTGCGTGTGGCTCGCGGCCTTCGCCGCGTTCTCCGCGTCGGCACCGCGGGCTCGGGCTTCCGCGGTTTCGACCCTCCCCGCGGTCGTTCCCGCAACTCCCTCGGAGCCGTCGTCAACCGCAATGCCGCTGGTCCGGCCCTCGGGTTCGGGCAAGGTGTTCCTCACGGCCGACGAGGCGTTGGCGCTCGCGTTCCCGAAGTGCGAGGTCGCGCGCGAGACGGTCTACCTCACCGACGCGCAGAAGCAGCGCGTCTCGACCCTGGCCGGATCCGAGCTCGACGGTTCGATCGCGCGGCCATGGACCGCGCGGCGCGAGGGCAAGGTGATCGGCACGGCCTACTTGGACACGCACAAGGTCCGGACGCTCAAGGAGACGCTCTTCGTGGTCGTCGATCCCGAAGGGCGCGTGGTGCGCACGGAGGTCCTGGCGTTCGCAGAACCCGAGGAGTACCTACCGCGCGCGCGCTGGTACGAGGCGTTCCAGGGTCGCGCGCTGGACGAGGACCTGCGCGTGAAACGCGCCATCCGGCCCGTGACGGGCGCGAGCCTCACCGTGGCGGCGACGACCGAAGCCGTGCGGCGCGTGCTCGCCCTGCACAAGGTGCTCGGCGAACCGAAGCCCAAGCCCTGACCCGGCCGGATTCGAGCGGCCGGTTCCGGGGCGGCACCGGGCGGACGCCCGCGTCCCGTTCCAGCCGGCGGCGGCAGGTGTGACCGATGACCAGGACCGAGTCGCTCTTCCTCTCCATCTCGAACGCGCTCGTCGCGGGGACGGGCTTCGTCTACGCGTGGATGGCGTACTTCGCGGTGAGCGAGGATCCGGACGCGCTGGTCAATCATCCGCTCCAGCCCGATGTCCAGCACGCGCACGTGATCGTGGCGCCGCTGCTCGTCTTCGCGCTGGGCCTCGTGTGGAGCGCGCACGTCTGGCCGCGCGTCCGGAACGGGCACCGCGCCCGGCGCTGGACCGGTCTCGCGCTCTTCGGCCTGTGCGCGCCGATGGTCGCCTCGGGCTACCTGCTGCAGACCGCGAGCAGCGCCGGCTGGCGCACGATCTGGGTCTGGATCCACGTCGCCACGTCCGTCCTGTGGACGGCGGCCTTCGTGGCGCACCGATTCGGGCTCCGAGCGCGTCGTGAAGCGGCGGCTACTTCGGCCGCCGATCGAGGAAGCGCTTCTCCTTCATCTCGGTCTCCATCCCGAGCACCTCGAGCATCTCGGGCGTCGTCTTGAACTCGACCACGTTCGGCGCGATCTCGACGCCGATCAGGAGCTCCTGGCGGACCTTCTTCTCGCACGCCGCGCGGTCTGTCCCCGAGCGCACGGACAGACGCACGATGAGCTCGTCGAGCTCGTGCGGATCGTCGTTCTTCTTCTGGAGGACGACCTGCCACTCCTCGATCTCCGGCGTGTTGGACAGCACGGACCCCATCGACGACAGGTCGACGAGCGTGCCCTTGATCTTCGTCAGGCTCATCGAGCGCTGGTCGCTCACGCGGCGCAGTTCGCTGGCGATGCGCGGCACCGTCCGCTTGCACCAGGGGCAGGGCTCCCACGTGATGCCTCCGACCGCGAGGTCGCCCGTCCGGTAGCGGCACACGACCGTGCCGTGTCCGTCGATTGGCGTGTAGACGAGCTCGCCCGTCTCGCCCTCGCCCAGCACCGCGCCGGACACGGGATCCACGACCTCGAACACGCCCAGGTCGGGATAGACGTGATAGCCGGGCGATTCGGCGTGGCTCGCGGGGCACTCGCTGAACGCCATGCGCGCCTCGGTGAAGCCGTACGTGCCCGAGATCGTGACCTTGCGCGATCCCATGCGCGCCAGAGCCTCGCCCATCTTCTCCTTCAGCCCCGGCGTGACCTTCTCCGCGCCCAGGATCACGAGCGCCACCTGGTCGAGCTTCGTCTTCAGCTCCGCGCCCTCGCGCAGCAGGTGGTAGACGAAGCCCGGCGTGCCGATCAGCACCGTCGGCTGCACGCGCTCGAGGATGCGCAGGTTCCCCGCCGTCCCCATGACCTTGCCGCCGCCGGTCGAGAGCATCATGCAGCCCGTCTCGAAACCGGCCCACGTCGCCTGCCAGAAGGCGAGGTGCGGAGCGAACGGGAACATGTTCACGATGCGCGCCAGCGGATCCTGGATCCCGTGCACGTCGAACATGCGCGCGCCGACCTCGGCCAGGATCTGGATGTCGTAGGGCGTGTAGGCGAACACGATCGGGTCCGCGCTGCGGCCCGTCGTGAACGTCACGAAGTTCGGCGTGTAGTCGCGGCGCAGTCGCTCTCGCGCCTCGCCGCCGCCGGCCAGCAGCCGGAGCTTCTTCGCGAGCGGCCAGTGCTCGCGGATCAGCTCGGGCGAGGGGACCAGCACGAAATCGCGCTTGCGCGCCGGATCGCTCTGCGCCGCGAGCAGGTCGGCCTTCATGGTGAACGGCAGGCGCGCGAGGTCCGCGACGCCGCGGATGTCGGTGGGCTTCACGCCGGCCGCGTCGAACACGCGCCGGTAGTGGGCCGAGAACGGGTAGAGCCGTTCGCGCACGTGCTGCACGAGCCGTTCGTCCTGCAGGCGCCGGAGGTCGGCGCGGTCGGTGCGAGCGAGGCCGTTCCAGACCGACTTCAACGGAGCTCCTCGCCACAGGACCGGGTGGGGGGGCGGGGCAGGGAACGCGGGGCGCGCGCCGTTGCGCGGCTCGCGGCGAGGAGTTCGCTCGGCATCGCGACAGGCTGCACGGCCGGAGTCCCCGCCTCAAGGCCTTGCCCGGGCCCCCCGAAGTCCGCGGCGGATTCCCTTCCACGCCCGAGGGGCCCCGGTCACGGAGAGGCGAACGGTCCCGCCGCGCGCACCTCCCCGCTGCGCGGCCCTACACAGAAGGTCCCTCCATGCGACTCTCCCTCCGTACGAACTCCCGGATCCTGCGCACGCGCTTCGTGATCGGGCCGGCCGCCCTGGCCTGTCTCGCGTCCGGCGCCGCGGCGCAGGTCGTCCCGCAACGCGTCACGTTCTCCATCGACTGGATGAGCCCGTCCCGCGCGCTCATCCCCGCCTCGCACGGCGACGTCCTGGCTCCGATGCCGGGCGGCATGCCGAGCTTCGCGGCGCCGCCGCCGGCGGTCGTCATCCCGGGCGGGCCCGTCGGGGTCGGCCTCGGCATCCCGAGCTACGGCGGCTGCATCGGGACGCCTCCCGGCGTGCCCTGCCCGATCGAGCTCGACGCCCTGTCCTACGGCTCGGATGCGGTCATCCGGCCCGGCCCGACACCGGCGCACACCTACGAGTTCTCCGTCGACGAGTTCGCGACGGGGATCCCCGGATCGCCGCTCGCGCCGAACGTCTTGAGCGAAGCTCCCTGCGGCGACAGCGCGGCGGACATCTTCGGCGACCTGGGCCAGCCCGGCGCCGCGATGGGGATCATGCCGAACGGCAACACCGGGATGATCGACGGCAACGGCCTGCCCAGCTGCTCGGGCGCGGTCTACCCGGGCCTCGGTCTGCGCGAGCCGAACATGCCCGCGCCGGTCGCGGTCATCGACGGCGACGACGTCGACGCCTACGACTTCCAGGACGGAGTCTCCCCGGCGGTGCCGGCCGTCTACTTCTCGCTCGACGCGGCGTTCCCCGATCCGCTGACGGGCCTGCCGAACACCGGCGCGGGTCCCGCCAACGGATTCCCGGGCGCGGCGGTGCTCGTCACGCTCGTGCCCGGCGGTCCGCCGGTCGTGTACGCGGCGCCGGCGCTGCTCGGCCTGAACCTGCTCGCGCTCGGGCAGGACGACCTCGACGCGCTGGCCCTGGCCGAGAACGGGGCGCCGGGCTTCCAGGCCTCGCCCGCGCCGTTCGCGTGGGGCCCGGGGACTCCGTTCGACATGCTGCTCTTCTCGGTGCGCCGTGGCTCGGCGGTCGTCGGCATGCCGGACAGCCTGCTCGGCATCCCGATCTGCGAAGGCGACATCCTGATCCCGCCGGTCGCGGGCGGCTTGTCGCCCTTCCCGGGCATCTTCGTCCCGGCCGAGAACCTCGGTCTCGCCACGTTCCGCCTCGGACTGGGGAACTTCTCCGACGAGCTCGACGCGCTCGACACGCGCTGGCAGCCGCAGACGGCGACGAGCTACTGCTTCGGCACGGCGACGACCTGCCCGTGCGGCAACGCTGGCGCTCCGGGCAACGGCTGCGCGAACAACCTCTTCGCGGCGGGCGCGAACCTGACCGCGACGGGCAATGCGCAGGTCAGCGCGGACACGGTTCTCTTGACCGGTACGAACATGCCGAACGGCCCGTGCCTCTACTTCCAGGGCACGCTGCAGGCGTCGGCGATCTTCGGCGACGGCCTGCGTTGCGTGGGCGGCGCGGTGATCCGGTTGGGCGTCAAGTTCAACGTCGGCAACACGAGCGCGTACCCGACCGGCGCCGATCCGCTGGTCTCGGTGAAGGGCATGATCCCGGCCGCGGGCGGAACGCGCTTCTACCAGGGCTGGTACCGCGACGCGGTGCCCTTCTGCACGGCCTCGACCTTCAACCTGACGAACGGGGTGGCCATCACGTGGACTCCCTGAACGCGGCGGGCCGGTCGACGACCGTCGGCCGGTTCGACCCGCGGTGAATGCGAGGCGTGCCGCCCTGGGCGGCGCGCCTCGCGCGTTGACAGCGTGTTGACAGGCCGCCGACTCCCGCGCGTCGAAGTAGGAGCATGCTGGGTCCGACACGGTCGCGCGCTCCGGAGCGCCTGGTGCTGGCTCTCGCGCTCGTCGCGGCGGCGGCCCTCGGGGCGGCGGCGCTCGTGCCCGGCCAGGATCCCGCGGTCACGGCGCGCGCCAACCTCGCGCAGCTCGCGGGAGAGGTCGAGGACGCGGTCTCGGCCGAGTGGCTGCGCGTGCTGCGCGAGTTGCCCGCGCGGCTCGGGGCGCGCGCGCCCGACCTCCTGTGGGGCGACGGGGTGCCGCCGGTCCCTCCGTCGCCTGCGGCCGACACGGAGCCCGAGGCGCTCGCGTACGCTGCACTCGCCGCGGATGCGCAGTCCGAGCGCGATCCCGCGCGCGCGTTGGAACTGGCCCGCGCCGCGCTGGAACAGGCGCGCGGAGACCGCGCACGCGCCGCTTCGCTGCTGCGCCTCGCGCAGCTCGCGTCGCGCGCGCACGACGGGCCGGCCGCGATCGAGGCTTGGCGCTCCGCGCGCGGCACGGTCCCGGGATCGATCGCGTCGAGCGGAGTCGCGACGCAGCTCGCGATCTTCCTCGCGGCGGCCGAGTCGCTAGATCCGCTCGAGCGCGCGCGTGACGCGGGCGATCTGGCGGTCGCGTGGTCGCGCGGAGAGCTCGCGCTGCCGATCGCGTCGGAATCGGCCGGGATCGACCCGCGTGTCGGCGCGCTGGCCGAGCGCCTGGCGGAAGCCGCGGGCCCGGGGGCCGATTCCGTGGCCGGGCTGCTCGCGCGCAGCGAGCCGCGCCTGCGCGCCGCGGCGCTCGAGCTCGCCGCGGGGCCGCTCCCTGCGAGCTGTCAGGGAACGGCCTGGAGCCTGACTTCGCGCGGAGACGCCCTGCTCGCGAGCCGCGCGGCGGCCGCGGGCGGTTGCGAGGGTTTCCTGCTCGATCCCGGCGTCGCTCGGCGCCTGCTGACGGATTCCGCCGTGCCGATCCTGCCCGAGGATTTCGCTCTCGATCCCGTGGGAAACGGCGCTGGCGAGGCGCTGCGCCCACGGGTCGAGCTCGTTCCGGGCGTCCTCGGTTTCACGCTGCGTCACGCCGACGTGGACGGTTGGATCGCGCGCGGCAGCTCGCGCGCGCGCTGGATGCGCGGCGGCCTCGTCGCGCTGGCCGGATTGTGCGCGATCGCCGGGCTCGTCGCGGCGCGCGCGCTGGCCCGCGAGCGCCACCTGGCCGAGCTGCGCACCGCGTTCGTCGCTGGCGTGAGCCACGAGTTGCGCACGCCGGTCGCGTCGATCCTGCTGCTCGCCGAGAACCTGCAGAGCGGCCGCGTCGAGGGCGAGGCCGGCCGCGCGCGCTACCACGAGCTGATCCGGCGCGAGGCGCTGCGCCTGCGGCGCCTCGTGGACGGCGTGCTCGACTTCTCGCGCCTCGAGCGCGGGCGCGGCGTCGAGATCGCGCGCGAGGACGTCGACGTCGCCGCGTGGCTCGCGAGCATCGCCGACGAGGCGCGCGAGTGGGCGCGACAGCACGACCTCGAGCTCGACGTCGCGATCGGCGACGTGTCCGGCGGCGCGCGTCTCGACCGCGAGGCGCTGCGGCGCGCGCTGTGGAACCTGCTCGAGAACGCGCAGCGGCACTCGGGATCGCGGCACGTCGCGCTGCGCGCGCGCCGCGACGGCGCGGATCTCGTGCTCGAGGTCGAGGACCGCGGCCGCGGCGTCCCGCCCGCGCGCCGCGCGGCGATCTTCGAGCCGTTCACGCGCTTCGCCGAGCCGGGTACGCCCGGCACGGGGCTCGGGCTCGCGCTCGTGCGCGAGATCGCGCGGGCCCACGCGGGTAGCATCGACGTCGTGACGGGCCAGGACGGAACGGGTGCGTGCTTCCGCTTGCGCGTGCCCGCGGAGCCGGAGGAGGAGCGATGAGCCCGAAGACACGCATCCTCGTGGTCGAGGACGAGGACCCGCTGCGCCTCGCCCTGTGCGACGCGCTGCGCGCCGAGGGTTTCGACGTGCTCGAGGCCGCCGACGGCGAGGCCGGGCTCGCCTTGGCGCTGCGAGAAGGGCCCGACGTCGTGCTGCTCGACCTGATGCTGCCGAAGCGCGACGGCTACTCGGTGCTGCGCGCGATCCGCGAGGACCGTCTGGCGTCGGCCGTGATCATCCTCTCCGCGCGCGGCGAGGAGTGGGACCGCGTGCAGGGCTTCGAGTACGGCGCCGACGACTACGTGGTGAAGCCCTTCTCGACGCGCGAGCTCCTGCTGCGCCTGCGCGCCGTGCTGCGCCGCGCGGACGGCGAGGCGCCGGGGCTCGCGCCGTCCGACCGGAAGGTGCGCTTCGGCGAGTGCGAGATCGACTTCGCCGCGTACACCGTCGCGCGCGCCGGCGCGCGGCAGGGCCTCTCGCGCCAGGAGCTGGGCCTCCTGCGCGTGTTCCTCGAGAACTCGGGCAAGGTGCTGGCGCGCGAGACGCTGCTCGACCTCGCCTGGGGCCGCGACGAGTTCCCGACGACGCGCACCGTCGACATGCACGTCCTCAAGCTGCGCAAGAAGATCGAGCGCGACCCCGAGGACCCGCGGCACATCGTGACGGTGCACGGCGTCGGCTACCGGTTCGAGCGTTGACGAGGAGTTGACGAGCGCGTGCGCGGACGGTGACGGCTGGACGTGTCCAGCGTCGTCCAATCGCGCACCGGGGGATGGTCCCCGAGGGAGTACATGACGATGGACATCACGACGATCCTGGTGCTGGCGATTCTCTCGCTCGCTCCTCAGACGACGACCGGGAAGCCGAAGGACGCTGCGCCTTCCAAGACCGAGGGGGACGACTTCTTCGTCGGCCGGAAGGGGACGCTGGCGCCGCAGGACGCGGCCGGCTGGAAGCGTCAGATCGCGCGCGCGCGCCTCGCGCTGGAGGTCGACGGGCGCGCGGACCTGGCCGTCGCTCAGCTCTCGGAGCTGATCGAGCGCCTCGTCGACGCGCCGGGCTTCGAAGGGCGCGACGACGTCGTCCTCGAGCTTCTCGAGGTGGGCCTGATGGCCGGCGAGAAGCTGGGCGACCCGCGCGTCGCGGACGAGCTGCTCACGCCGACGCATGCGCGGCCGGATCACGCGAAGGCCAAGGCCTGGGAGGCGCTCCTCCAGCCGCTCGTGACCAACCCGCGGTTCGTCGTCTTCCAGCAGCGCATGAAGCGCCAGTCCGGCGCCGCACCGGGCGACGCGACCCGGATCGAGCAACTCGTGCGCCAGGCGGTGCGGGACGGCAGTCAGAACCTGGCCAAGACGCTGGGCGCCGCCGCCGGGCCGGCGCTGGAGGCGCTCGTCCGCGAGGAACCCGACCTGCTGCCGAACCCCCAGAACGACGCGCTGTACATGCTCATGCAGTGCGCGCCGCAGCGCGCCGCGGCGCTCTCCCTGGAACTCCTGCGCGGGCCGGGCACGGGTTTCCTCTTCGCGAAGCGCGTCCTGCGTGCGCTCGGGGGGGCGCAAACTCCCGCCCTGCGCGGCGATTCCACCGCCTGGCGCTTCGAGGAGCGCAACACCTGGAAGGAACGCCCGCCGGTCCTGATCGAGCCGGTCTGGCGCGACCTCGTGGCCGCGCTCCTCGCCGAGCCGATCGTCGGTCAGGAGGCGCTCGAGCACGCGCAGTACCTCGTCGACTTCGATGCGCTGGACGAGCCGTCGCGGCGCGCGCTCGCCGATCTCGCGCGCTCGGGCGAAGCTGGCGCCGCGGGCGGCGTCGCGCGGATCCTGGACGCGGGGGGCCTGCGTGAATCCGTGCGGCCGCTCCTGGAGGCGCTGCTCCAGGCTCCGTCGAACGAATTGCGGATCGTCGCGGCGAGCGAGCTCGCGCGCGAGGCGCGCAACGCGGCCCTGCTCGCGCGGGTCGAGGATCCCGAGCCGCTCGTGCGCGCCGCGATCGCGCGGTCGCTCGAGGTGGGCAAGCTGGAGAAGGTCCTCTACAACTCTCCGAGCTTCACGTTCAACGACTCGGGACAGACGCGGCAGTTCCTGGCGGGCGATCGGCCCCTGCTCGACCGGCTGCTCGGCGACGGGGATGCCGGCGTGCGCGCGGCGGCGCTGAAGAGCGCGACCTCCGCGCAGATCCGCCTCGAGCCGGAGCGCGCGGCGCGGCTCCTCGCGGATCCCGACGCGGTCGTGCGGCGCGCGGTCGTCTCCCTCCTGCCGGCGAGTCCCGCGGCGGTCGCGCCGCTCCTCGAGCGCGCGCTCGCCGACGCGAACGGGAAGGTCCGCGAGACCGCGGTCACCGAGCTCTACGCGCGCTTCGGCATCCAGAACCGCGGCGGCAGCCTGACGAGCGAACCGCCGGCCGTGGATCCGACGCCGGCGCTGCTGCCCCTCGCGCTCCAGCAGTTGATCCCCGGGCCCGAGGATGCCGGAAAGGAGAATCGGCGCTGGAACCTGGTGCGCGTGCTCGTCGCGGATCCCGACGACGCGCGCGCGTTCGTGCGGGCCTTCCTGGCCGCGCCGGTGGTGCCGTCCATCTCGGCTCGAGACCTCACGCAGTCCCTCTCCGGGAACGGCGCGAACGTGCCGGGTTCGTGGCGGCACCTGGACGCCGACCTCGTGCGCGCCCTTCTGCTGCGCGCGGACAAGGAGGCCTTCGAGCTCGAGCAGGTTGCACGCTCGCTCTCCGAATCGGAGCGCCCGCCGGCCGTGCGCGCGGGCATCGCCGTCGTCGTGCGCGACCCGTCGGTCGAGCGGCGCTTCCGCGTCGCGCTGCTGCCGGCGCTGCGCGAGGAGCCCGATCTCGGCCGCTGGATCGCGCAGGTGCTCACCGAGCCGGCCTTCGGGGCCGAGGCCTCGGGCCGGGATCTCCTCCAGCCGATCCAAGACCTCCCGAAGCGGGAGGTCCCGACCGATGCGATCCGCGCGGCGCTGCCCGCCGTGTTCGCGGCTCGGGTGCCCGACGACGTGGTCCTCTGCCTCGTCTCCGGTCTGGTCCAAGCCGGCCAGGGCCCGGCCGAGCACTCGCAGAAGATCCTCGAGCGCTTCGCGTCCGCTAACGGCGGCGAGGCCGTGAACGTCGTGAACTGGGCCGTCTCGCGCGAAGCGGACCAGGGCCGCTGGGCCAGCGTGCGCGCAGCGCTCAGCAGTCCGCGCTCGCGTCAGTCCGCGATCCAGGCGCTGGGTCGCGGCCGGCCGGCCGAGGGGCTGGCGTGGCTCGGCGCGTTGCTGCACGATCCGGCCGAGTCGCGCAAGGACGGCGCGCGCATCGCCGAGGCGATCGCGGGCTACCTCAGCGAGGAGGCGGCCGAGATCCTGCTGCGCGGCGCGGAGCTCGCGCCCAGCGCCGACGTGCGCAAAGCCTGTCTCGAGGGCGTCGCGGAGATCCGCGCGTTCCTCGACCAGAAGGCCGGCTGGCAGCAGCGCGCCAGCGGCGCGAAGCAGCGCGACGCGGCGGTCGTCGAGCTGGCCGCGATGCTCGACGCGAAGGACCCGGTGCAGCGCGCCGAGGCTGCCCGCGGCCTCGCGACCCTGGACGGCGTCGAGCACCTGCCGCGGCTCGTGCGGATGCTCCAGGACCCCGACGGGAACGTGCGCAAGGCCGTGCAGGAATCGCTGGAGCGCTTGAACCGGCCGAAGTGACGGCGGCTGCGGCGCAGGATCGAGCCAGGCCGGTTCCACTCGAGGACCGAGCCTGGCTCGGTCATTCCAGGCTTCCACCCTCCAGGGTTCGGCGGATCTGGCCGATGAACGAGGCCGCAGTCCGCCGCATGGCCCTTCCGCCCCAACCGACGCCGTACGCCCCGCTCGTGCTGCGCTCCTCCGTGCGGCCCCGGACCGTCCTGGTCCTGGGCGGCGGCGGCATGCGCGGCATGGCCCACATCGGGGTCTTGCGTGCCCTGCGGACGCTGGGCATCCAGGTCGACGCGATCGTCGGCACGAGCATCGGCGCGCTGGTCGGCGCGATGTCGGCCGGCGGCATCCCGATCGAGAAGATCGAGTCGCTCGTCGCGGCGGTGCAGAAGGAAGACTACTTCCGCTTCAACTTCGCGAAGATGTTGTTGAAGGGCCTGCGCACGACGAGCGTCTACCACGGCGACACGTTCAAGGGTTCGCTGCGGCGAATCCTGCCCGCGCTCGAGTTCGGCCAGCTGCACATCCCGTTCTTCTGCAACGCGACACGCCTCGAAACCGGCGGCACGGTGTTCTGGGGCACGCCCGGGATGGACGACATCCCGCTCGTCGACGCCGTCTACAGCTCGTGCGCGCTGCCCGGGATCTTCGAGCCCTACGAGCGGGGCGGATACAGCTACATGGACGGCGGCATGGTCGACTCGCTGCCGCTGCGCTTCGCCAAGACGCTCGGGGCGGAGCTCGTCATCGCCGTCGACCTGTCCGTGAAGGGCACGTTCAAGGCGCCGGATTACAAGAACCGCCTGCTCTCGACCCTCTATCGCACGTTCGAGATCGTCGAGGAGGTCCTGGTCGAGCAGATGCTGCACATGCACGCCGACCACCGGGTCGCGTTGATCCAGCCCAAGGTCGCCGAGGCGAGCCGCTTCGACTTCCGCAAGCTGGCCGAGGTGATTCGCGCCGGCGAGGAGGAGACGATCAAGGTCCTGACGTCGCACGCCGCGACGCGCGACCTCGTCCAGCCGGTCGTGGTCGAGGGCCTCGCCTGTCCCGTGACTCCGCGCGACTTCGTGTCCGTGCGCATCGATCCCGAGCGCTGCATCGGCTGCGGCCAGTGCGAAGCCGTGTGCGAGACGGACGCCTTCTGGGCGCGCGGCGGACGCGCCACGGTCCGCAAGTTGTCGAACTACGAGTGCACGCGCGACCACGCCTGCGCGCGCAACTGTCCGACCGACGCGATCAGCCTGGGCAATCTCTAGCGATCCCGCGGTCGAGGCTGATAGCCTGCCGGCGTGCCCGAGCGCGACGACGGATTCCGCCGCCTGGACGAGCCCTCGCCGCTCGAGGTCCGAGGGCGGTCGCGCCGCGGAGTCGAGCGTCTGGACACGCGGCGCGAGGACCTCGCCCCGCGCGGCGCCGGAGCGATCCTCGACGCGGGCATCGACGCGCTGCGAGCGCGCTTCCTGGCCTGCTTCGGCGCGTCCGTGGTCCTGTGGATCGGCCCCGCGTGGTTGATGGCCTTCGCGCCGCCCGAGGACATGGCGGCGCGCCTCGCCGGCGGCGATCCAGCCGCCGTCGCGTTCGCGCAGCTCGGTGCGTCCTTCGCTCAGACGATGATCAGCGCGGTCGTCCAGATCTTCGCGACGATCCTCGTCAGCGTGATCCTCCGCGCCGAGTTCGTCGGCGAGCCGCTCACGCTCGGCGCGGCGGGATCGCTCGTCGCCCGCCGCTTCCTGTCGATCCTCGGCTGCATCATCCTCGTCGGCCTGCTGTCGATCGCCGGATTCGTGGCCTGCATCCTGCCCTACTTCTTCCTCCTCTGGCGACTGTCCCTGGCCCCGCTCGCGTGCGCCGCGGAAGACCAGGGACCGGCCGAGAGCGTGGCGCGCAGCTTCGCCCTCACGAAGGGCAGCTTCCTGCGCTGGGCCGCCGTCTCCATCGTGGCGATCTGCATGCTCGCGCCCATGAACGCCGTGGCGGGGGGGGCGGCGCAGGCGCAGGTACGGCAGACCGCGCTCGAGAATCTGGCGGTCTCGTCCGAGCTCTACAGCACCATCCTGTGGATCGCGGCGACGCTGTTCTTCGCCGTCTCGACGGCGGCGACGGCCGCGATCACCACCGCGTACTACTACGACTGCCGCGTGCGCCGCGAAGCGCTCGACCTGCGCGCGCGGCTCGAGGCGATCGCCGAGCCGCGCGGAGCCGGGAGCCCGGCGTGATCGCCGCGACACTGCGAGCCTGGACGACCGTGACCGGACGGGAGCTCCCGACGCAGGGCGGACCCGCGGAGCCCGCCGTCGTGCGCACGGCGATCGACGAGATCCTCGGCACTTCGGAGTTCCACCGCGGGGAGACGGTCTTCGACACGATCAAGAACTGGATCGTGGAGTTCCTGTCGGACCTGCTGCCCGACGGCGCGCTCAGCCCCGCGACTCTGGCGGGTCTGGCCGCGGCGGTCGCCTGGATCCTGCTCATCGCGCTCGTCGTGATCGTGGTGACGGCTGCCGTGAAGTCCCTGCGCGCGAACCGCGTCGCGGAGACCCGTGTCGCCGTCCCGGATCCGGAGGTCGACCGCGCGCGGCGCATCGCGGAGCTCCGTTCGCGAGCGCGGGAGGCCAACGCGCGCGGCGACCACGTCCTCGCGCTGCGTCTCGAGTTCTCGGCCCTCGTGGTCGGCCTCGGGGAACGCGGAGATCTCGAGTACCGCGACGCGTTCACGAACCGGGAGCTGCTCGAGCGCGGCAGGCCCGGGCGAAAGGCGGAGGCCGTCCTGCGGCCGCTCGTCCCCGAACTCGACCGGAAGAGCTTCGGCGGCGAGCCCGCCACGCGGGCCGACTTCGAGCGACTGAACGCTCTCTGCGACGCCCTCCTGCAGGGCGCACGCGCATGAAGCGGGCCTCGCGTGCGCCGGCCTGGATCGGGGGCACGATCCTCGGACTGATGCTCGTCTTCGTGCTGTTTCTCCAGAGCGGGGAGCGCGCGGGATCGAAGGTGCCGGGCTCGATCGGATCCGCGGAGGACGGCGGACGGCGAGCCCTGGCGCTGCTCCTCGGTCGCGTCGGCGTGCGGGCCGAGGGCTGGCGGCAGGTGCCCGCGGCTTTGCCCCTGGGCTCCCACGCCGTCTGGAGGGCGGCAGCGAAGCCACGCGACGGCGAAGGCCCGCGCGGGAAGGCACGGGTCCTCCCGAACGTCGGCATGCACGCGCCCGAGCACTACGCGGAGTTCGTCGAGCGCGGAGGCACCCTGATCGTCGAGGGCGCCGACGGGCTGACCTTCCTGCGCGACGAACTCGAGTTCGAGGCGGCCGAGGGTCTCGCCGTCACGACGCTCGAGGGCGACGGGCCGCGCGATGTGCGCCTGCGCAGCGGGGAGACTCTGCGCATCGACGCGAACCTCGCGTTCGAGCCCCTCGACCCGAGCAGCGTCGCGCGCGAACTCGCCGTCGTCGTCGACGAGTCGGGCTCCGAAGACCTCGCTCTCGCCGTCGAGATCCCGATCGGCTCCGGGCGCGCGATCGTCGTCGCCGACGGGCGGCCGTTCGACAACCAGCACGTCGGCGAGCTCGATCACGCGTTGCTCGCCGTGCGGCTCGCCGAGGAAGTGCCGCCCGGCGGACGTCTCCTGCTCGACGAGTACGCGCTGGGCCTGTGGGATGCGAGCGGTCCGCTGACGGTCGCGACGCGCCCGGCGCTGGCCTTGTTCACGGTCAACCTGCTCGCGCTGGTCTGTCTCTGGACCTGGATGCGCGCGACGCCGCGCGCATTCCCGCGCGATCCGGAGCCGCTCGAGTCGTTCTCTCCGCTCCTGCGCGCGCGCGCTCAGGCGCGGCTCTTCGAGCGCGCGGAACGCGTGTCCCTGCTCGCGCCCGCCGCGCGCGGTGCCGCCTTCGATCGTCTGGCCGCGCGCCACGAGGTCGGGAAGCGCCGCGAAGGCCGCGAAGCTGGTGGCCCCACGGCCTCGGACGTGTCGCGGCTCGCGTCGGCTCTCGCGCTCCGGGGCGGGCCCGAGCTGGGCGCGCGCGCGACCGACCTGCTGCAGACGCGACGCATCGCGACGCGCGCGGACCTCGAGCGGCTCGCGCGCGACCTCGCGCGCCTCGAGCTCGACGCACAGAAGTCTGGAGATCGCGGGTCGAAGCTGGGAGGGTAGTGGGATGGATTCGAACGCATCGAGCGCCGCCGACCTGGCGCAGCGCGTGGAAGCCGAGGCGCGACGGGTCGTCGTGGGACTCGAGCGCGAAGTCGAGATCTGCCTCGTGGCGCTCCTCGCTGGCGGACACGTCCTGCTCGAGGGACCCCCGGGCGTCGCGAAGACGCTGCTCGTCCGGACGCTGGCCACCGCACTCGGAGGCCGGTTCGGCCGCATCCAGTTCACGCCCGACCTGATGCCCGCCGACGTCACGGGCACGAGCATCTTCCACCCCGGCGAGGGCGCGTTCCGCTTCCAGCCGGGACCGGTGTTCGCGCACGTGCTCCTGTGCGACGAGATCAACCGCGCGCCGGCCAAGACGCAGTCGGCGCTGCTCGAAGCGATGCAGGAGGCGGCCGTCACGTCCGACGGCCATCGCCACGCACTGCCTCGGCCCTTCACCGTGTTCGCGACTCAGAATCCGATCGAGCACGAAGGCACCTATCCGCTGCCCGAGGCGCAGCTCGACCGGTTCCTCTTCAAGGTCGTGGTCGGGTATCCCGAGCCGGACGTCGAGGCGCGCCTCCTCACCACCTCGCACGCACGCGACGAGCTGGCGACGCCGGCCGAACTCGGCGTGACCGCGGTCTCCACCCCGGAAGACCTGCTGCGCCTGCGCGCCGCGGTCCGCGAGGTCACGGTGCGCGAGGACCTGCCCGCGTACGTCGTGCGCCTGCTCGCGGCCACGCGCAAGCCGGGTGTGATCGTCCTGGGCGCCAGCCCGCGCGCCGGAGTCATGCTGTTGCGCGCCGCGAAGGCCCGAGCCGCGATCCAGGGCCGTGATTTCGTGCTGCCCGACGACGTGAAGTCGGTGTTCCTGCCTGCGCTCCGCCACCGCGTGATGCTCGACCCGGCCGAGGAGATCGAGGGAACGACGAGCGACGACGCGCTGCAGCGGATCCTCGACGCGGTGGAGGTGCCGCGCTGATCCCGACGCGGAGGCTCCTCGCGCTCGTCGCGTTCGCCGCCGCGCTCTCGTTGGCGGCCGCGTTCGTCGCTCCTCTGCGGGTGCTGGTCCTCGCCCTGGACGTCGCATTGGTCGCCGCCGTCCTCGTGGACTTCGCGCGGACTCCGCACCCGCGACGCCTCGAGGTGCGCCGACGGATCCCGGAGCGCGCGGCGCTCGGGCGCGACCTGGTGCGCACGCTGCGCGTCGACGCCGGTGCGGTGCCGTCGGCGGCCGGACTCGTCCTCGAAGTGGACGAGGAGTTCCCGGCGAGTTTCGACGTGGTGGCGCGCACGCGGCTCCTGCGGGGCGCGACGCGGGAGGCACCCGGTCGCGATCGTCCGGGCACCGTGGATCCCGAGCCCGAAGATCCGAGCGGAGGCTCCGACGCCGCGGTGCTCCCGGCCTCGGGGCCGATCGATCTCGCGCGCGTCTACGTGCCGCGCCTGCGCGGCGTGCACGAGCTGGGCAGCCTGCGTCTGCGGCTGCTCGGCCGCCTGGGGCTCGTCCAGCGCACGGCGCGCGTGGAGAGCGCGCACGCGACCGCCGTCGAGCCGGCGCTCCTCGGGCTGCGCCGCAACCTGGTGCTCGCGGCCAGCGAGCGCTGGCGCGACCTCGGCTCGCGGACGTCGATCCGCCGCGGCGGATTGCAGGAGTTCGACACGTTGCGCGACCACGTGCCCGGCGACGAGGTCCGACTCGTGGACTGGAAGGCCTTCGCCCGCCGCGGCCGTCCAATCGTGCGGCAGTATCGCGAGGAACGCGGCCAGGAACTCGTCGTGGCGATCGACTGCGGCCGCCGGATGGCCGCGACGACGTCCGAGGACGTTCCGCGCAGCGGCTCGCGCGCCACCGTCGCGCGCGGCATGACGAAGCTCGATCACGCGCTCGACGCGGCTCTCCAACTGGCTGCGGTCGCTCTCGAGCACGGCGACCGGGTCGGCGCGATCGCCTTCGACGCGGACGTGATCGCCTGGATCCCGCCGGCGCGCGGGCGCGCGCAGTTCGCGCGTCTGCGGAAGCGCCTGTTCGGGTTGCAGGCTTCCACGCGCGAATCGGACCTCGAGCGCGCGCTGCGCGAGCTGGCGCTCCGCCACCGGCGGCGCGCGCTGGTGCTCGTGCTCTCCGACGTGGCGGATCCACTCTCCGTCGAACGCCAGGCCGCAGCGCTGCGGTCGGGTTCGGGCCGCCATCGCGTCCTGTTCGCGGGGCTCGACGATCCGGCGCTGCGCGCGTTGGCCGAAGGGCGCGTCGCGGCGGATCCGCTGCTCGTCGCCAGCGCCGTGGCGATCGTGGCCGAGCGCCGCGCGGGCTTGCGCCGGCTCGCGAGCCGCACCGTGCGCGTGCTCGACGCGCCGCCCGCGGAGGCCGCCGCGCCGGCGATCGCCGCGTGGCTAGCGGCTCGCCGCAGCGGCTGACGTGCTGGGGCGCGCCTCCCGCCCGCCGAGCACCACCCAGGCGACGAGCGCGAGGCCGGACGTGACCGCGACCGCGAGTCGCACCGAAGTCGTCGCGTGCGGGCTGATGAAGCCCTCGATGAGTCCAGCGCAGAAGAGCAGCGGGAACACTGCGGCCAGGAGGCGCCACGCCCGCCGGGCCCCGAGTCGCAACGCATGCGTGCGCGACCACGGCCCGGGCATCACGAGCCCGCGCACCAGCACGAGCCCGGCCGCGCCGGCCAAGACGAGGGCCTGGATCTCCAGCGTGCCGTGACACCACAGGATCGACGAGATCTCGAGGCCCTGTCCCCAGTGCGCCGCGACCGCGGTGTAGGTGCCGACCATGAGACCGTTCATCCCGAGCACCATCGCGAAGAGCGGCGGGATCAACCCGCTGGCGAAGAACACCACGCCCACGCTCATGTTGTGGGCCATGATCAGGCCGGCCGTGCTGGGCGATTCGCCCAGTCCGAACGTGAAGTTGCCGCGGAAAGGCTGGCCCGCCGCGGTCTCTTGCAGCTGGCTGATCTCCTGCGCGACCGCGTCGGGGGCGAGCAGCGACCAGGCCAGGTCGAGATCGCCGCGCACCGCGAGGAAGGACGCGATCGCGAGCCCGTACACCACCACGAACGCCGCCGCGATCGGGCGCCATTCGGCGCGGATGGTGCGCGGGACCTCGCGCAGGTAGAAGTCCGCGAGGCGCGCGAGCAGCCCGCGCGGGTCGCGCTCGAGACCCTGGAACAGGAGCGCGTGACCTTGCGCCAGCCGTGCGCGCAGGGCGCGCGCGGCGGCCGGATCGCGGCCCACCGTCTCCACGTGGGCGAGGCGCGTCGCGGAGTATCGGTACAGTCGCGGCAGCGCCTCGACCTCCTCGGGCGTGAGCGACTTCAGCCCATCCCGGACGGACTTCCCGCACAGGGCCGCGAAGCGCTCGAGGCGCTCGTCCGCCGGCTTCGAGCGGGACGTCCGTTCGTGAATCCTCTGCCGGCCGGCCACGGAGCCACTGTGGCATGCGCGCGTCCTGGCGCAAGAGCACGGCCGCCGCGTAGTCTGCGCGCGCGTGGCGAAGCTCATCGTCCAGACGCCGGAGGGCGTCGAGATCCGTCAGGAACTCGCGGGCGCGGGCAGTCGCGCCGCGGCCGCGGTCGTCGACGGCCTGATCTTCCTGGTCGTGGCCGTCAGCGTGGGCCTCGTGCTCGCCCTCGTCGCCTCGTTCGGCGGCACGGGGCTCGAGGGGTTCCTCCTGGGTCTCTACCTGGGAGGGATCACCCTCGTCGGGATGGCGTACCCGTTCCTGTGGCACGTGCTGCGGAACGGCCAGACCCCGGGCAAGAAGCTCGTCGGCGTGCGCGTCACCTCCGCCGACGGCTCGCCGGCGAGCACGGTGCAGCACCTCCTGCGATCGCTGATCCTGATCGTCGACGTGCTGCCGGTGCCGGTGCCGCTCGGTCTCCTCCTGGCCGCGATCACGCCCCGCCACACGCGCCTCGGCGATCTCGCCGCGGGGACGCTCGTGCTGCGTGTCACGGACGCCGAGGCCGTCTCCGAACCGTGGGCCAGCGAGCGTTGGTCCACGCTGGAGGGCAAGCACCTCGAGTTCGACGCGCGCGCTTCGTCGACCCTCGATCCGCGCGACCTGGCCTTCCTGCGCGACGTGGTGACGCGCCGGGACATCGACGCGGAGGCGCGCAACGCTCTGCTCGACAGCGTGGCCGAGGTCTACTGCCGCAAGCTCGGGGTCGTCCGGCCGCCGAGCCTCGTGAAGTCCGCGGCGCTGGTCCGCGAGCTGTACCTCTACGCGCGCGAGCACGCCCCGCGCGGAAACTGACCCAGTTGCGTGGATGTCCTCTCCCGCGGCGCGGGAATCCGGTTTCCCGGCGAAACCGGACACCATTCCTGGGGGGTGCGCCGCTCGGACCCTACGAAAAGCCAGCGAGCTGGGTCAGTCTCCGTCGCGATCCCCGCGCGGAAGCGCCCGCAGCGGACCGCGGAAGGACTCGATCCGCGCCAGGTCGGCGTCCGTGAAACCGCCCGTCGGCACGAGTCCCTGCGCGTGCCGCGCGCGGACTTGTGCCAGCTCGACGCCGCCCGTCCACCACAGCCACAGCGCGACGACCGGCAGCATCCAGTTGCCCCAGGCGATGCCCGCGATCCCGATCGCGACGGCGACGACGCGGCCGATCCACACGGCGCGGGCCGTGGCCTCGACCCAGCTCCGTTTCCGTCCGAACCACGCGCGCACGAGCCGTCCGCCGTCCGTGGGGAACGCGGGCAGCAGGTTGAAGGCCGCCATGAGCACGTTCACCACCACGAACGAGAGCGCGAGCGCCGCCAGGATGGAGTCGCGCGCGGGCCCGAACACCTGGAGCAGGAGGAGAGGCGCCGCGACGAGCGCCAGCGCGACGTTCACCGCCGGCCCGGCGATCGCGATCGCCGCCTCGACGCGGCTCGACTCGGGGATGTGCGACAGCCGCGCCATCCCGCCCAGCGGCCAGAGCGTGATGTCGAGGACGTGGATGCCGAAACGCCGCGCCACGAGCGCGTGCCCCAGCTCGTGCAGGACGACGCACACGACGAGCACGCCGAGCGCCACGAGCTGGAAAGCTCCCGTGCCCGGAGCGAACGCGAGCGCCGCGACCAGGAGGAGGAACAGCACGTGGACGCGGATCGGAATGCCCGCGACGGAGCCGATGCGGAAGGAACCGAACACGGTGTGGGGTACGCCCTCGCGCCAATCTGGCCCGCGCGCGGGGAGGGCGGAAGCCTGTAGGTCCCGAAAGCGCGGCGGGCCCGCGTACGATCTGTGCCCATGGACGGCGCAGCTCCCGAGATCCTGTCCGTCGAGCTCCAGGGCGACCTCGCGACGGTTCGGCGGTCGCGCTGGAGCTCCCCGGATCCCGTCGTCGACGCTGTAGGGCGCTACGGCGGTTCGGCCCTCGCGCTGGCGATCGTGCACGCCGCGCGGGCCGCGGGGGAGAGCGAGATGCCGTTCGTCGTCGCGGTGGGGGAGGCGGTCCTGCGCGGGCTCCCCACGGCGGCGCGCGCGTGCGTCGCGTCGCGCGTGCCGCTCTCGGGGCACTACGCGGACGGTCACGTGGGGGGGCTCTTCGGCCAGCACCTCGTGGCCTCGGCCAGCGCGCTCGTCGTGCGCGGGCGGGTTTCGGGCGCGGACGCGGTGCTCGTGATCGACGCGCGCGGAGACGCGCGGGTCGAGCGCGCGGCGGGCCTCGAACAGCTCGGAATCCCGGGGCGGACGCGGCTCCTGCATGCGCAGTACCCGGGAGCGGCGCTGCTCGTCTGCGGCCTCGCCGGGGACCGGGGAGTTCCGTTCGCCACGCTCGCGAACGAAGCCGATCCTCCGAGCTTCGTCGGTCGCGGCGGGCTCGGAGCCGTGCTGGGCCGGCACGGCGTGCGCGCGATCGCGGTCCTGCCGCCGGAGCGCCGTCGTGCCGTCGACGCGAGCGCCCGTTCGGAGCGACGCCTCGAGCGTCCGGGCGCGCCCGACCTCGCGGTGCTCACCGATTCGGTGCGCCTGCTCGCGCGGGCCGCGGGCGGGACGTTCGAATCGCGCGGCGATCCCGCGCCCGTGGATCCCGGCGGCCGCAAGGGTTGCCGCGGCTGTCCCACGCCCTGCGGTTGGGTTTTCGAACGTCCGAGCGGGGCGCTCGGCGCGCGCCAGGGAGCGCTCGAAGCGCTGCGCGGCGCGCTCGGGCTCTCGGATCAGGAAGGACCGCTGGCCCTGCTGGAGCGCTGCGACGCGTTGGGGATCGACGCCAAGGAGACGGGCGCGGCGCTCGCGCTCCTGGTCGAGCACGCGGATCGGCTCGGTGCCGCGGCCGGTCGCGCGCGTGGGCTGCGTGGCGACCTCGACGCACTCCTCGCGGTCCTCGACGAGATCCCTGCGCGTGTCGGCTTGGGCGCGCTCGTCGCGCGGGGCGCGGCGCACCTCGCGCGCGAGCTGGGAGTCGACGCGCCGCTCGTGCGCGGCCAGTCCGCGCGCGCCGAGAACGATCTCGCCGCCCTGCTCGGCCAGTGCATCTCGACGCGTGGCACGGACCCGATGCGCACGTTCGCGTTCCTCGCCGCGGATGTTCCCGACCGCGCGCGGCTCGCGCGCTTGATCGCGCCCTGGCCGCTCCCCGAGGGCGCCGAGGATCCGCGCGCGACCGCCGGGAAAGGACGGCTCGTGGCCTGGACCGAAGCGTTCCTCGCGGCGGTCGATGCCACGGGATTCTGCGCGTTCTCGGCCGCGGCCGTGCTGGCGGACGGAGTGCTCGACCTCGACGGGCTCGCGCGCTGGATCGCGCCCGAGGCCGTGCGCGCGACGATCGGTTCGGACGGCCGCGCGCTGCTTTCCGCGGGGGCTTCGATCGTGCTCGTGCAGCGCGACCTCGCGCGCGCGCTCGGCGCACGGGGCGACGAGGACTGTCCGCCGTTCGCGGCGTCCCTCCTCGGCGAGAGCGGGATGCTGCCCGAGTACCGGCGTTTTCGCGGCCTCGGTGCGGACGGCGCGCCGACGGCCGCGGCGTGGGGCGCGGCCGCGACGACGGCCGTGCTGGACCTCGCCGGCGACGAGGTTCGTGCCGGGCCGCTCGAGTCGGTTCCCGCCGCCGAGCTCGCGATGCCCCGTCGCCTCGGACGCGTCCGCCTGCGCGCGCCGGGACCGCTCGGCGCGGCGCTCGGAGCGCCGCTCGAGGTCGAGCTCGCGCTGCCGGCGCGGGCCTGGGACGTGCTGCTCGCGGCGGCGCTGGCCCGGCCGTCCGCGCGGGCCTGGCTGGTCCGCGGCGAGAGCGCCGTGCCGATCGTGAGCCGCGGCGGAGTGCGCGTGCCGGCCGAGGGTCGGGTCGAGGCGGGGGACGTCCTGGACCTGACGGTCGTCTTGTCCGGCGGCTAGCCCGACCCCTGGAGTGGAGGGGGCGTGTCCACGCCCCCCTGGGCCGGAAACGGCCCCCGTGAGAGAGCGGAACCTGGTCCATCGACGGTCGGAAGCGATTCATCGACAGTGACTTAGGTGTCAGTCGCCCCATGGGGAACGGTCCGGGTCCGCCCTTGCCGAAGAGGGGGAGCCCTGCTGGAGTGCCCGCCGTGTCCGACGTTCTGATCCTGAAGACCGCCGCCCTGGGCGACGTGCTGCGCACGACCTCGATCCTGCCCGGGCTCGCCGCGACGCTGCCCGGCGCGCGGATCACCTGGGTGACGGCACCCGGAGCCGTCGACCTCGTGCGCACGCATCCTCTCGTGCACGCGGTGGTGCCGGTCGACGTGCGCGATCCGCGCAGCGTGGCGGACGTCGCGCGGCGGCTCGAGCCCGTGCGCTGGCGGCGCTTGATCTCGCTCGACGACGAGGAGCCGCTGTGCGCCCTGGCCTCGCGGCTCGCGTCGGATCAGCTGTCGGGTGCGCACCTCGACGCCGGCGGCCGTCGCGTGTACAGCGCGGACGTCGCGCCGTGGTTCGACATGGGCCTCCTGTCGGTGCACGGGAAAGCGGCGGCGGACGCGCTGAAGATCCAGAACACGAAGAGCCATCCCCAGATCTACGCCGAGATGCTCGGGGTGCCGATGGGCCGGCCGGCCCTCCACCTGACGCCGGAAGCGCGCCTTTTCGCCGCGGATTTCGCGCGGCGACACGGACTGGAGGGGCGGCGGCCGCTCATCGGGCTGAACACGGGCGCGGGCGGTCGGTGGGTCTCCAAGCAGCTCGCTCCCGAGAAGACGGTCGAGCTCGCGCGGCGCCTGCCCGAGACCGCGACCTTCGTGGTCTTCGGCGGGGACAGCGAAGCCGAGCGCAACGCGAGCATCCTCGACGGTCTCGCTCGGGCCGGCCTGGGTCCACGAGCCGTGGACGCGGGGACGCGCAACACGCTGCTCGACTTCGCCGCGCTCGTCGGGCTCTGCGACCTGCTCGTGACGAGCGACAGCCTGGCGCTGCACGTCGCGATCGCGCTCGATCGGCGGATCGTCGCGTTCTTCGCGCCGACGTCGGCGGCGGAGATCGAGCTCTACGGCCTGGGCGAGAAGGTCTGGAGCACCGCTCCCGACTACTGCTCCTACCGGCCCGACGCGGACAACGCCTCGATCACGCCCGAGAGGCTGGCGGCGGCGGCCCGGCGCGTGCTCGCGGCGGTCTGATCCCGCCTGCGCACATTTCCCGGGGTTTCCGATTCCGCTGGCCGGGGTAACCTCGCTCACGCGACCCGTGCGTCGTTTTTCCTTTCGTGCCCTCGACGTCCCCGGCCCCGGCTCATGCACACGATCCACCACCGACTCCTGCTCCTCGGCGCGCTGCTCCTCGGCGCGCCGGCCGCTTCGGCCCAGTTCACGCACAACACGGCCGACGTTCCGCCGAGTTCCAGCGCGACCGAGAACGTGGACTTCGCGGACGTGGACAACGACGGCGACTGGGACGCCATGTTCGCGAACGGCGGGGACTCCGGGAACGACCAGAACGAGATCTGGATCAACGCCTTCAACGGCGGCGACCCGGTCGGGAGGTTCACGAACCGCACCACCCAGCAGCTCCCCGCGGTGCTGGACGACAGCCGGGACGTCGAGTTCGTCGACTACGACCAGGACGGGGACGTGGACCTGTACGTCTCGAACACGTCGCAGATCGCGAACCAGACGAACCGCTGGTGGAACAACATGGGCTCGCAGGCGGGCACCATCGGCTTCTACCAGGACCAGACCGCGGCGCACTGGAACGGGCTCGCGCAGCCGGGTTCGTCGATCGCGACGAGCCTCCTGATCGGAGGCGGCTTCATCGACTTCTCGTGCGACTGCGACTTCGGCGACCTCGACAACGACGGGGACATCGACCTGGTCCACTCGACGTACGGGGGCGCCTTCAACGGCAACGCTCCGACGCGCCTGTTCCTGAACGACGGCGCCGGGCACTTCACCGAGTTCAACCCGAGCGGCTTCCAGCTGAGCGGCATCAACATCGCCAACGGGAACCCGGGCATCTGGTGCCAAGGCACCCAGTCGGCCGACACGACCAACGCGACGGGCGCGAACTGCGACGTCGCTTCGACGCCGCTCGACATCGACGTGGGAGACATCGACGGCGACCTCGACCTCGACATCCTGCACGGCGCGCGCCAGGAGCTGCCGCGCATGTTCCAGAACCGGCTCGCGGAGCAGGGCACGCTCGGATTCCGCGACGTCACGGGCTCGGCGTTCCCGCCCAACTACTCGACGGGCGGCGGTCACTACGAGCAGGAGATGGGCGATTCGGATGGCGACGGCGACCTGGACATCTACGGGCTCAACTGGAGCAACTTCGACGACAACCTCCTGAAGAACAACGGCAACGGCACGTTCCAGGCGCCGGTGATCCTCCCGGGCTCGGGGTCGGACGACAACGAGGCCGACTTCTTCGACTACGACGTCGACGGCGATCTCGACGTGTTCGTGGCCAACTTCTCGGGCAACGAGCGCATCTACACGAACAACGGCGCGGGCACGTACACGCTGGCCAGCGGGCTCCTGCCCTCCGACGGCACGACGTCCCTCGACGCGGACGCCTGCGACGTCGACGGCGACGGCGACTACGACGTGTTCGTCGCCAACGACGGCGGTCAGGCCGAGTGGTACCTGCAGAACGGGACCTCCGCGAACGACGTGACCCCGCCCTCGTTCCCGATCGTCGAGCAGGCGCCGAACCGCGCGGCGGGTCCGAGCGCGACGGTCGTGCGCTGCCAGCACCGCGACAACGCGCCCTACTACATCAACTGGTACGACGCGCACCGTCTCGACGTGACCGTGAACGGCGGGCCGGTCACGAGCTACCCCGCGCGTTCAACGCAGGGCGACACGTTGCGCGCGACGATCCCGGGCAGCCTGGTCGGCACGATCTGCTACCAGTTCGTGTCGGTCGACAAGTACGGCAACACGGGCACGTCTGTGCAGCGCTGCTACACGTCGACGGGCGGCTCGACGGGCACGCCGTACTGCTTCGGCGACGGCTCGGGCACGGCTTGCCCGTGCGGCAACGTGGGCGCGGCCGGGAACGGTTGCGGCAACTCGCTGTTCGCGAACGGGGCCAACCTGACCGCGACCGGCACGGCTTCGATCAGCGGGGACACGCTCGTCCTGTCCGGCTCGAACATGCCCAACAGCTCGGCGCTGTACTTCCAGGGCACCGGGCAGGCGAATGCCGGCCTGGGCACGGTCTTCGGTGACGGTCTGCGCTGCGCGGCGGGTTCGGTGATCCGCCTGGGCACGAAGACCAACGTGGCG
>JAPLOF010000033.1 GCA_026692665.1 Planctomycetota bacterium | reverse complement strand
CGTCCCCCAGCGTGGTATAAGGCTCGACCAATCCAGCTCCGCCCATGTTCGAGACCCTCTCCGACCGGCTCTCCAAGGCCTTCTCCTTCCTGCGCGACAAGAAGGAGCTCACCGAAGAGAGCATCGAGGAGGGCTTGCGCGAGGTGCGCACCGCGCTCCTCGAAGCCGACGTCAACTTCAAGGTCGTCAAGGAGTTCACGGAGCGCGTCCGTGCGCGGCTCGTCGGCGCGCAGCGGATCCAGGGCGTCGATCCGAGCCAGCAGTTCGTCGCGTCGTTCCACCACGAGCTCGTGGCGCTGCTCGGGCCCGAGGAAGCACGCCTCGAGTTCGCGAAGAACGGTCCGACGATCATCCTCATGGCCGGTCTGCAGGGCGCCGGCAAGACGACCACCTGCGCCAAGCTCGCGAAGCACCTGCGCGAGAAGCACCAGAAGCGCCCGGTGCTCGTCGCGGCCGACGTGAAGCGCCCCGCGGCGGTGGAGCAGTTGCGGGTGCTCGGCCGTCAGCTGAACGTGCCCGTGTTCCACGAGGCCGGCCTCGCGCCGCCCGAGCTGTGCTCGAAGGGCGTGGCCTACGCGCGCGCCGCCGGCGCGGACGTCGTCATCCTCGACACGGCGGGCCGCCTGCACGTCGACTCCGAGATGATGGAGGAGGTGCGCGCGATCGCGCGCGCCACCAACCCGCACGTCACGCTGCTCGTGGTCGATGCGATGACGGGGCAGGACGCGGTGCAGAGCGCCAAGTCCTTCCACGAGGCTCTGGAGCTGACGGGCGTCGTGCTGACCAAGCTCGACGGCGACGCGCGCGGCGGCTCGGCGGTCTCGCTGAAGGCCGTCACCGGCAAGCCGATCCTCTTCGTGGGCGTCGGCGAGAAGATCGACGACCTCGATGCGTTCCACCCCGAGCGCATGGCCGGGCGCATCCTCGGCATGGGCGACGTGGTCGGGCTCGTCGAGAAGGCCCAGTCCGCGATCTCGGAGAAGGAGGCGCAGGCCAACTTCGAGAAGATGGTCCTGGGCGAGTTCACGCTCGAGGACATGCTCGCGCAGCTGCGGATGATCCGGAAGCTCGGGCCGATGAAGAAGGTCCTCGGGATGATGCCCGGCATGGGCGATCTCGCGAAGAACATCGACATCGACGACCGCCAGATGAACCGCCTCGAGGCGCTCTTCACGTCGATGACGCCGCGCGAGCGCCTGAGCCCGGAGGTCCTCGACATGAGCCGCCGCCGCCGCGTCGCCCGCGGTGCGGGACAGGACGTCTCCGCGGTGAACGACCTCCTGAAGCGCTTCAAGGAGATGCGCCAGCTCATGAAGCAGCTGAACAAGATGGGGCTCGCGTCCCAGTTCGGCGCCAAGCAGAAAGCCGCGGCACTGCGCGAGATGTCGCCGACGGGCGATCTCGAGGCCTCCCTGGGCGGCGGCGGTCTGCTCTCGGGCCTCGGCAGCGGGATCGGCAGCGGCCTCGGGAGTCTGGGCCGCGGCGTGGGCGGACTGTTCGGCCGCGGCGGGGGGGCTGCGCCGCCCGGCGCGGGCCAGGGCGGCATGCCGGGGCTGCCCGGGGGGATGGGGGACCTGGGAGGCCTCTTCGGCGGCGGGCCGCGTCCCATGGGCAGCTCCGCGACGCGGCAGAGCGGGTCCAAGAAGAAGAAGGACAAGAAGAAGCGCAAGAAGCGCTGAACTCCGGCGGGCGACCGGGTTTTCGGCGGCCCACTCTGGACACCGGCCGGTCCATCGAGTGTCCTATTCGCCCTCTCTGCCGGCCGGCCGACTCGTAGCCCACTCCGCTACCGGGTCCGGGCGTCGTGCAAGACCCAGAGGATCGATTCGAAGAACATGGCTGTCGTCATCCGTCTGCGCAGGACCGGTCGCAAGAACCTGCCCTGCTTCCGTATCACCGCCACGGACTCGCGCTTCCCCCGCGACGGAAGGTCGCTGGAGACGCTGGGTCTCTACGATCCGTTGCGCAAGGACCCCGCTCAGAAGCTGCGACTCAACGAGGAGCGCACGCGCTGGTGGATCGAGCACGGGGCCGTCCCGAGCGAAATCATGCACTCGCTGCTCCGGCAGCTGGGTCTGCACCTGAAGAAGCCGCACGTGAAGCGCGACCGCTCCGGACGCAAGCCGAACGCGGCGACGCGTCGCAAGCACGCGACCCAGCAGGCGCGGCTCGAGGTCAAGGCGGCCCGTTTCCAGGCGCGGCGCGCGGCCAAGAAGGCCGCCGGCCCCGTCGAAGGCGACGACAAGGCCAAGAAGAAGAAGAAGTAGGCGGGACTCGCGCGGGCCGGATTCGCGTGTCGACCCGGCTTGCGTGCGCGCGGCGCCCCGCGGGGCTTCGCCTGGTCCAGTGCCTGCTCCTCCGGATCGCCGTGCCGCATGCACGAGGCGATCCTCGCGCGGGAGGGAATCTCCCGCCGCAGAACGACCCTCCCGTGGCGCGCTCTGCACGCGCGCCGCGTCGGCGACTTCCGATTCTCGAGCACCGGCCGCGCGGCGGGCGTGCTCCATGCCCCGGCCTCCACGACGCGTTCGCGGAACCAGCTGGCGGACGCAGCGCATCCACCTCGGTCTCTCGTCTCCTGCGAACCATCCCGGACCTCTCGTGAGCAAGAAGCCCGAACTCGTCCCGAAGCTCCTCGACCGCGTCGAGCCCCGCTTCCGCCTTCCGAAGCCGGTCAAGGACGCGAGCCTGCTCGAGCAGGGCATGATGATCGCCCTGGTGCGCCATCTGCCGCAGGGCGAGGCCGAACGCGTCCTCCAGGAGTTGCGCAAGGCGTACTCGGACTGGAACGAACTGCGCGTGGCGCAGGTCCAGGAGATCGCCTCGCTCGTCTCCCTCGGCGAGCGCCGCGGGCCGCGCGAAAAGGTCGACCACCTGTTCCCGGTCGTGCGCGCGGCTCGCGACTACCTGCAGGAGATCTTCCAGAAGAACCACGGGTTCGATCTGGAGTTCATGCGGGACGACCCGGCCGGCGCGGCCAAGGCGTTCGCCACGATGCCCTACCTGGGCCTCGCCGGCACGTGCTTCCTCCTGTGGCTCGCGAGCGGGAAGCAGGTTCCCTCGCACCCGGCGCTGGTGCGCGTCCTCGAGCGCATCGGGCTCGTCTCGAAGGGCGCGAGCGGCAAGAAGGGCCTCCTGGTGCTGGCGGGCGTGGTCCCGACCGGGCGCGAGCTCGATTTCGTGGCGATCTTCGGCGAGGTCGCCGACCGCTGGTGTCACGCCGCGAAGCCCCTGTGCCACGAGTGTCCGCTCGTCGAGGACTGCGCGTTCGGCAAGAAGGCCTACCAGGAGTGGAAGGTCCAGCAGTCGCGACTCGAGGCGCAGCGCGTGCGCGAAGAGGCACGCCGCGCGATCTTCGAGAAGAAGGAGGCCGAGCGCCGCGCCAAGGACGACGCGCGCCTGGCCAAGAAGAACGCGATCGAGGCCGCCAAGGCCCAGAAGGAACGCGAGCGTCTCGCGAAGATCGAAGCGAAGCGCAAGGAGGCCGACGCCAAGGCCAAGGCCAAGGCGGACGCCGCCGCGAAGAAGATCGCCGCGGAGAACGCCAAGAAGGCGGCTCTCGAGGCCAAGCGGATCGCCGACGAGAAGAAGAAGGCCGAGATCGAGGCCAAGAAGCACAAGGAACGCGAGCGCCTGGCGAAGGTCGAGGCAAAGCGCAAGGAAGTCGAAGCACGCGCGAAGGCCAAGGCCGCCGCGAAGCGCCCCGCCACGAAGGCGGGCAAGTCGAAGAAGTCCAAGCCCTCGGGCAAGAAGCGCTGAGCCGGAGCGCGCGGACGTGGCCCGCATCGTCCTCGGGTCCGCTTCGCCGCGCCGGCGCGAGTTGCTCGCGGCGGCGGGTATCGACTTCGAGATCGAGAAGCCGGACGTCGACGAGAGCCTGCCGGCCGGGGTCGAGCCCAGCGCCGCGGCGCGGCTCCTCGCCGAGCGCAAGGCGCGCGCGATCGTGGAACGCCACGCGCGCGTCGCGGAGGCCGCGGGCCGGCCCTCGACGTGCGTGGTCCTCGCGGCCGACACGATCGTCGCCGTCGAGCGCGACGGCCGGTTCCACCTGCTCGGCAAGCCCGAGGACGAGCGCGATGCGGCGCGCATGCTGACCTGGATCTCGGGCACCCGGCACCAGGTCGTGACCGGGGTCTGCGCGCTCTCGACCCGTCCGGGCGCCGAGCCCGCTCTGGGCCACGAGCGCACCTGGGTCACGATGCGCGCGATCGCCCCGCACGAGGTCGCGGCCTATGTCGCCAGTGGGGAGTGGCAGGACAAGGCCGGCGGATACGCCATCCAGGAGAGCGCCGACCGCTTCGTCGCGCGCCTCGAGGAGGGCGGCTTCGACAACGTCGTCGGATTGCCGGTGCGGCTCGCCCTGGACCTCCTGCGGCGGGCCGGGGCGCTTGTCCCCGGGCCGGTCCCCGGCTATCCTTCTCGGCCCTCCGAAGCGGGTCCACCCCCCTCGAACGAGGTCCGCGAACCATGAAGAGCGACATCCACCCCAAGTACTTCGACTGCCAGGTCACCTGTGGCTGCGGCAGCACGTTCAAGACGCGCGCCACGATCAAGGAGATGCGCATCGAGATCTGCAGCGTCTGCCACCCGTTCTACTCGGGCGTGCAGAAGTTCGTCGATGCCGCCGGCCGCGTCGACCGCTTCAACAAGAAGTACGGCAAGCCGGCCACGAACCCGGCTTAGCTCCGTCCGTCGGCTCGCCTGCGCGAGCCGGCCTCCGCGCCCGCCGCGCGTCCGGTTCCGGACGCGGCGGGCGTCGTGCTTGGTACGACCCCCGACGCCGGACACGCCGGCGCCTCCTCGCAGGCACGGCAACGCACGACCATGGAACGGACTGCGCCATGACGCTCCATCCCGCGGTGCGGACGCGACTCGCCGAACGCGCGGCGCGCTTCGAGGAGATCACCGAGCTGATCAACCGGCCCGAGGTCGCGGCCAGCGGTCGCAAGCTCACGACGCTCCTGCAGGAGCGTGGTGCGCTCGAGTCCGTCCACACGCTGCACGCGCGGATCTCCGCGCTCGACACGCGCCGCGCGGAAGCGGCGCGCATCCTCGCGGATCCTGCGGCGGACACCGAGTTCGCCGAGCTGGCGCGCGAGGACGCGGCCGCCGCCGAGGCCGAGGCCGCGCAGCTCGAGTCCGCCGTGCTCGAGGCGCTCGTGCGCGAGCCGGCGGACGACCGCCGCAAGGTCATCGTCGAGATCCGCGCCGGCGTTGGCGGCGACGAGGCGACGCTCTTCGCGCGCGACCTGTACGGCATCTACCGCAAGTACTGCGACACGCAGCGCTGGAAGTTCGAAGACCTCGAGGTCTCGACCAGCGACGTCGGCGGCTTCAAGGAGGTCGTGTTCGCCGTGGAGGGCGAGGACGCCTGGCGCAAGCTGCGCTTCGAGTCCGGCGGCCACCGCGTGCAGCGCGTGCCCGCGACCGAGGCGCAGGGCCGCATCCACACGAGCGCGGCGACGGTCGCGGTGATGTCCGAGGAGAGCGAGGTCGAGATCGCGTTCCCGCCCGAGGACCTGCGCATCGACACGATGCGCGCCGGCGGCGCGGGCGGCCAGCACGTGAACAAGACCGAGAGCGCCGTGCGCATCACGCACCTGCCGACCGGCATCGTCGCGATCTGCCAAGACGGCCGCAGCCAGGGCAAGAACCGCGCATCGGCGATGCGGATGCTGCAGGCGCGCGTGCTCGCGCACCACCAGGAGAAGGTCGACCGGGAACGCGCCGCCGCGCGCAAGTCGCAGGTCGGCAGCGGCGACCGCAGCGAGCGCATCCGGACCTACAACTGGCCTCAGAACCGCGTGACGGACCACCGCGCGAACGAGAACTTCTCGCTCGAACAGATCCTGTCGGGGAAGCTGGATCCCCTGTTCGAGGCGCTGGTCGCGATCGACCGCGAGGAGCGGATCCGCGCCCTCTGACGAACTCGCGCGAACTGTGCCTGGCTCACTTCCCGCAAGTTCGTTTCCGGGGAAGCGCCCCGCGCCCCCGCTCTCCCCGGAGCCCGACTCGCGCGAAGTGAGCCAGGCGCCGGTCGAGGGGGGGGGCGCGCGCAGTCGTCCGCGCAGGACCCTCAAGCTGCGCGCGCCGCTCGTGTAGCATCGCCGCGCGTGCAGCCCGTGACGAAGCAACCCGAGCCCGTGAAGCCCCAGACCGCGGGCGAGATGGTGAAGCTCGCGCGCGAGTTCCTCTCGAAGAAGGGCATCGAGGAGGCGCGGCTCGAGTCCGAACTGCTCGTCGCGCACGCGCTCGGTCTCGATCGGCTGAAGCTCTTCCTGCAGCACGACCGACCGCTCGCCGACGAGGAGATCGCGCGCGCGCGGGAGCTGCTCGTGCGGCGCGGCAAGCGTGAGCCCACGGCATACCTCACCGGAAAGCGCGAGTTCTACGGCCGCCCGTTCCTTGTCGGCCCGGGTGCCCTGATTCCGCGGCCCGAGACGGAGCTCGTCGTCGACCGCGCGCGGGAGATCGCGCGCGCGCGCGCGGCGTCCGGCGAACCGCTGGCGATCGCCGCGGATTTCGGCACGGGCAGCGGAGTCCTCGCGATCACGCTCGCGCTCGAGGTCCCGGGACTCGAGGTCTACGCGGTGGAAGCGTCGGAGGAGGCGCTGGCCTGGGCGCGCCGCAACGCAGAGGCCCTGTGCACCGCGCCGCTGGATCCAGATGCGAACGCGCGGCCCGCGGCCCGAGTCGAGTTCGCGCGGGGCGACGGCTACGCGCTGCTGGCCGAGCGCGCCGGCGCGCTCGGACGCGGGTTCGACCTCGTCGTCGCCAACCCGCCCTACGTCACGCGCGACGAGGCCGCGGACCTCGCCCCCGAAGTGCGGGACCACGAGCCCGCGACCGCCCTCTTCGCGCCCGAAGGCGACCCGGATCACCACCTCGTGCGTCTGCTCGACGGCCTGGCCGTGTGGCTGGCTCCAGGCGGGACGCTGCTCGTCGAACTCGGCCACCGCCAGGGCGCGCGGGCGAAAGCGCTGGCCGAGGCCCGTGGGCTCGACGCGCGGCTCCATCGCGACTACGGCGGCGTCGAGCGCGTGTTCGAGACGCGCCGCCCGGGTCCCTGACCCCGTTCCGGGTCCGTCGCAACCCGGTGTCTGGGTGCGCGGGGTCGGGCCCCACCGCGACCGTCCTTGGGCTGCACTTCGAGGACCCTGGTCGACCGTCCGGTCTGCATCGGCCGGCGAGCCACCGCGTTCGCGAGAGGCAGGCCCTTGCCCGGAGCGCGGCCGACCCTAACATCTGCCTAACTGCGAGGAGGGCGTTCCGTGGAAGGCGAGGGTGTGAGTGGGGAGTCGGGCTGGCCGCGCGCGAACGCGCAGCCGGATCCGCGGCGGGGGGGCGCACGGCGCTCGCGCTCGGCGCGCGGCGTCGCGGAGATCGTGTCCAAGCTGCGCGAGGACCCGCGCTGGGCGCAGCGGTTCGAGCACTGGCACGAGGTCGGGCCGCGTGCCGCGCACACGGCGCCGTTCCCGGCGTCGATCGATGCGCGGCTCGTCGAACTCTATCAGCGGCGCGGACTGAATTCGTTGTACGCGCACCAGGCGCGCTTCGTGGAACTCGCGCTCGCGGGCCGCGACGCACTCGTCGCGACGCCCACCGCGTCGGGCAAGACCTTGTGCTACGTGCTGCCCGTGCTCGACGCGCTGTACCGCTCGGAGGGATCGGCGCGTTCGCTGTTCCTGTTCCCGACGAAGGCGTTGTCGCAGGACCAGACGTCGTCGCTGACTTCGGTCGTGGAGGAACTCGGTGCGCAGTGGCACGCGTACACGTACGACGGCGACACGCCGCCCAGCGTGCGGCGCACGCTGCGCGACCGCGGGCACATGGTGCTCACGAACCCGTACATGCTGCATGCCGGGATCCTGCCCAACCACGCCAAGTGGTCCGAGCTCTTCCGCGACCTGCGCTACGTCGTGATCGACGAGGTGCACACGCTGTCGGGCGTGTTCGGCAGCTCCGTCGCGAACGTGCTGCGGCGTCTCGTGCGCATCGCGCGGCACTACGGGTCGGATCCGAAGTTCCTCCTGTGCTCGGCGACGCTGCGGGAGCCACGCGAGCACGCGCGCCGCCTGATCGGCCGCGACGTGGAGGTCGTGGACGAGGACGGCTCGCCTTCGGGACCGCGCACGTTCGGCGTCTACAACCCGCCGATGCTGAACCCGGTGGCGGGGCTGCGCGCCAACGCGCTCGAGGAAGCGCGCGAGCTCAGCACCGCCGTCTGCGGACCGACGCACCAGACGATCTTCTTCTGCAAGCGGCGCACGGCGGTCGAGGTGCTCACGCGCTACCTGAAGGAGGCCGCGCCGAACCTGGGGCTGACCCCCGACGAGATCAAGGGCTACCGCGGCGGGTACCTGCCCGACCTGCGGCGCGAGATCGAGGAGGGCCTGCGCGCGGGGAAGGTCAAGGTCGTCGTCTCGACGAACGCGCTCGAGCTCGGGATCGACATCGGCGCGCTCGACGTCGCCGTGCTCGTCGGATATCCCGGTTCGCAAGCCAGTTTCTGGCAGCGCGCGGGCCGCGTCGGCCGGCGCCAGAAGCCGAGCCTCGTCGTGCAGATCGCGCAGAGCGATCCGGTCGACCAGTACCTCGCGCGCCACCCCGGATCGCTCTTCGCGACGCCGCGTGAACGCTTGGGACTCGATCCCGACAACCTCGTGATCCTGTCGGAGCAGGTGAAGTGTGCGGCGTTCGAGTTGCCCTTCCGCGAGGGATCGGAGCCCGGAACGCTCGCCGATCCGGCCTACGGCTCCGTGCGGGACGCGGCTGGCGTGCTCGACTACCTGGCCGAGGAGTCGCGGCTGCTCCTCAAGCGCGATGGCGTGTGGCACTGGATGGCCGATGCGTACCCGGCGCAGGACGTGAAGCTCGCCGGCGGCGAGGCCGACAACGTGCTCGTCCTCGACGCGGACACGAAGAAGGCGATCGGCGAGATCGACCGGCCGACCTCGATCACGACCGTGCACGAGGGCGCGATCTACCAGGTTCAGGGCGAGACGTGGAAGGTCGAGCGCTTCGACTACGAGAACCGCCGCGCGTACGTGCGCCGCGTCGAGAGCGACTACTTCACCGAAGCCGAGCTCGACGTCGCCGTGCGCGTCCTGCGGCTCGAGGAGCGGCGGATGCGCACGCGCGCCGAGGCGCCGGTGGAAAGACCGCTGATCCCCGTGGACCACGACCACGACGGCGAGGACCACTCGGTCTGGCGCGGCGAGGTGCACGTCACGTCCGTGGCGACGCAGTACAAGAAGATCCGCTTCTACACGCGCGAAAACGTGGGCGCGGAGGACATCCACCTGCCGCCCGAGGAGATCGACACGGAGGCCTTCGTGCTGACCTTGTCGGAGGCCGCGGCGTGCGAGCTCGGGCTCGCGGGCGGCGATCGCGGCTCGGCCTGGCGCGGCGTGGGCAGCCTCATCCGGCGGGTGGCGCCGCTGTGGCTGCGCTGCCAGCCGTCGGACCTCGGCTTGAGCACGCATGTGCGCTCCCCGCACTTCCGCCGACCTTCGATCACCATCTACGACTCGGTGCAGGGTGGCGTGGGGCTCGCGACGATCCTGTTCCAGACGTACCGCGACCTGTGCCGCGCGGCGTTCGAGGTCGTGTCGAAGTGCGCCTGCGCGAACGGCTGCCCCGGCTGCGTCGGTCCGACCGAGGAGGTCGGACCGCAGGGCAAGGAGCTCGCGCTGCGCGTGCTGGCGCACTTCGCGAGCGGGCCGGACCCCGTCCCTGTCCCGCTCGAGGATCCGGAGCCCGTCGCGTGAACGAGTCGCTGCGCGATCGCCTGCGGCGTCTGCGCCGCGAGGAGCCGTCTCCGCCGTCCGGGGCGGCGCCGGATGCGATGGCGCCGGACGAGATGGCGCCGCGCGAGTCGGCAGCGCGCGAGGTGTCGGCGCGCGGAGCCGCCCCGCTCGACGATGAGCCCGCCGTGCACGCGTCGGATGCCTCGGAGCACGCGCTCGGCGCGCCGGTCAACGGCGCGATCCCGCCGGCTCACGACGCGGCCCGTGCGCCCGCGACCGGCGCGGGCGAGCTGCACCGCCGGCTCGCGCGGCGCAGCGCGCTGCTCACTGCGTCGTGCGCGACCGACGCGCTCGACGTCGCGGTCGAGCTCCCGCGCCGGCTCGACCTCGGTCCGCCGGAGCGGCTCGGGGCGAGCCGCGGCGGCGCGCTGGCGCGCGTGAGTTCGTTCGCGCGCACGCACGCGCACGGCGCCCGGTCGCTCGACGCGGGGCTCGCGTTCGACCGCGCGCTGCTCGCGGCGTCCGCGCGCGACGAGCGCTTCGCCGCGATCGACCTCGAGGGTGCGGTGTACCTCGACACGGAGACGACGGGCCTGTCGGGCGGCGCGGGGACGTACGTGTTCCTGGTGGGGCTCGGCACGTTCACGTCCGCGGGCTTCGAAGTGTGGCAGGGCTTCCTCGACCATCCCGGGAACGAGCGCGCGCTTCTCCAAGAGACCGCCGAGCGCATCGCCGGCGCGTCGGCGATCGTGTCGTTCTTCGGCAAGTCGTTCGACCGCCACCGCCTCGAGGACAAGATGAAGATCCACGGCGTCGCGCCGCCGTTCGCCACGACGCCGCACCTCGACCTCTACTGGCCGCTGCGCCGCGCGAACCAGGGCCGTTTCGAAAACTGCCGCCTGAAGACGCTCGAGCGCGAGCTCGCCGGCGTGACGCGCGACGACGACCTGCCCGGCAGCTTCGCGCCGGCGGCGTGGTTCGACTTCCTGGGCAACCGGCCGCACCGGCTCGAAGGCGTGTTCCGCCACAACCTCGAGGACGTGCTCAGCCTCGTGGCGCTCCTCCCGCACGCGGCCGCGGCGCCGATCGCGAGGACCTGAGGTGAGCACGCGCCGCGCACCGCCCGCGTGCATCGCGGTGGACTGGTCCGGCGCGCTGACCGGCGAGCGCAATCGCATCTGGATCGCCAAGACGCGTGCGGGCCCGACCGACGCCGCGGAGAAGAATCGCGCGGCACGCGGCACCGACACCGCGAGCACGACATCGGACCGTGCGACGCGCGCCGCGACGGACGGAGTGCCGCGCGCGCTGCCCGGCGTGCGGCTGACGCGCCTCGAGTGTGGCCGTGACCGGTCCGAGGTGATCGCCGAGCTGATCGCGACCGCGCGCCGCGATCCGCGCGTAGTGGTGGGGCTCGACTTCGCTTTCTCGGGACCCGCGTGGTTCCTGCGGCGGCTCGGCGTCACGTCTGCGCGCGCATTGTGGGAACGCGTGGCGCGCGACGGCGAGCGCTGGCTGGCCGAATCGCCGCATCCATTCTGGGGCAAGCCCGGCGTGCGCTGCCCCGCGTTCGACGACGCACACTCCGCATGGCGCGCGACCGAGAGCGACGCGGTGCGCGAGCGCGGCATCGGCCCGAAGAGCGTGTTCCAGATCGGCGGCGCGGGCTCCGTCGGCACCGGCTCGCTGCGCGGGATGCCCTACCTGCGCGATCTGCAGGACGCCGGCTTCGCGATCTGGCCGTTCGACCCGCCGCGCCTGCCGATGGCGGTCGAGATCTACCCGCGGCAGCTGACGGGGCCGGTGAACAAGTCGAGCCGCGTGGCGCGCGCGCTGTACCTGCAGGCGCGCTTCGCGGATCAGCCCGATGCGTTCCTGCGCGCGGCCGAGTCGAGCGAGGACGCGTTCGACGCTGCCGTCAGCGCGCTGCGGATGCAGCGCTGCGCGCGCCAGCTCTTGAAGGGCCCGGTCGCGTACCTGCCGAGCGACGAGCTCGAAGGCCGCATCTGGCGCCCGGCGCGGGACGTGGTGGTGGAACGCTGCACCTGACGCGCGCGAATCCGTCGGCTCCGCGCTCAGCGGATGGCCTCCGTGGCGGCTGTCGAAGCTGAAAGGTGCTGCGCTTCGGGGCACGCGCCCGGATGGGGCGGCACGCCGGATCGTGGGCTCCTCCTCCAACTGGATCGGACGGAGCTTCTGCGTCCGTGGATGTCGAACGAACCGCCGGGATCCGCGCTTCGCTCGGGTCCATCGGAGCAGCGGGACTGGCGCGTTCCATCCGCTCGCAGACCCTCGTCCGTTCGAGTTCCGCTTCTGGCGAACCGATGCCCGCATCGCCGTCCCAGGCGCGCACTCGACCCCGTGTGGTGGCCAGAAGCACGGCCTCGCGCGGCGGGTCTTCGAGCCTCGCGCGGACGTCCTCAGCCCGGTCCGCGCGCCTTCGTCCGCGCCGCGATCGACCGCGCATGCTCGCTCACGTGCATCCGCACTGCGTCGGGCAGCGCGATCGTCTCCTCGGCGAACACGCGCGCGGCCAGAGTGTCCGCCGTGTCGCCGTCCATCACCGCGCACGCGCGCTGCAGGAGGATCGGACCCGCGTCGTACTCGTTCGTCACGTAGTGCACGGTGCAGCCCGACACGGTGCACCCGTGCTCCAGCACCGCCTCGTGCACGCGGCGTCCGTAGTAGCCCTGGCCGCCGAACGCCGGCAACAGCGCCGGGTGGATGTTCAGCACGCGGCCCAGCCATGCGTCGGGAATGGGCAAGAGACGCAGGAACCCCGCCAGCACGACGAGGTCGCAGCGGAAGCTCTCCACCGCGAGGAATGCGTCGCGCGAGAACTCGGCCGGAGAGAGCTTTCGATCCGGATCCAGCACGACGCTCGGGATCTTCAACCGCGCCGCGCGCTCGAGCGCGCCGATCCCGGTCTTGTTCGCGACCACGAGCACGACCTCCGCGCCGAGGTCCGTCCCGCGCGAGATCTCCACCAGGTTCTCGAGCGAGCGCCCGCCGCCCGAGACGAACACCGCGACGCGCGCGCGGCTCACCGCTCGTCCACCCCGGAGTCGATGGCGATGCTCGCGATGTCGCCCGACAGGGCCACGAGAAGGTCCTCGAGCGCGGCGGCCAGCGCGTCGGCGCGCATCACGATGCCCTTCACGTCGCTGGCGCCCTCGCCCGCGTCCGTGACGCACACGATGGCGAGCGCCGCGAATCCGGCGTGCGCGGCGGCGATCAGCGGGTTCTGGAGCTCCTGCACGGCGACATCGGCGCCGGCGCGCGCCCAGAACCTGCGCTCTGCGGCGGTTTCGAGACACGGGCCCGCAACGCATGCGGCGACCGCCTCGGCCGCCTTCACGCCCAGCCTGTCCGCGAGCTTCAGGGCCGCCTCGCGCAGGTCCGCGTTGTGGAGCTGCGAGGTGTCGGGGAAGAGGGGCCCGAGCTCCGACGCGCCGAGCGCGTAGAGCGGAGTCCGGCCGGAGAAGTTCACGTGGTCGCGCACCAACGCCAGCATCCCGGGCGTGATCTTCCGATCGCTCTCCAGCGCGTAGCCCGCCGATGCGTGGACCATGACCGATGCGCCGGCCGCGGCGGCGAGCCACACGGGGAACCCGCGGGCCCACGCCGGCTCGCCGGGTTCCTCGCGTCCGCCGTCCTCGGCCGCGCCCGGGGCGTCGTCGACGAGCCACACCGAGAGATCGCCGAGGCGGCCCGTGTACAGCGTGGCCTCGCGCCACGCCGCCGGCGCGCCGTCGAGCCTGGAGAAGGGGACGCGCTCCAGCCCGGCGAGCCGGGTCGCGAAGGTCGCCGACCCGGTCGCCAGCAGCAACAGCGCCTGCGGTTCGGCGGTCTCGCGCCGCTTCAGCGCCGCCATCGCGAGATCGACGGCGGAATCGAGAGCTGACTGGGTCATGCGGGATTGGCCCCCTTGTCGTCCGGCGTAGGCAAGGCCTCGATGCGGGCGCGCACCGTGGCTTCAGGTGCATCGATCTCGAAGCGCTTCTCGCGCGAGGTCGCGCCCGAGACGAGGACGACCGCCGAGGCGCGGACGCCGGCGATCCGCGCGACTTCCTCGCGCAGCGCATCGTTGGCGCGGCCGTCCTCGGGCGGCGCCGACACGGCGACCTTCACGAAGCCGTTCCAGAACCCGGCGAAACCCGATCGTCGCGCCCCGGGTTGCGCGCGGATGGTCAACGCGCAACGGACTCCACCCGCGAGGGGCTCGAGCCCGTGACGCATGGCGCTCGGGTCGCCGGCGTTCATCCGCCCGAGATCTCCTGCACCGTGCGGCCGTCCGAGACGAGCCGCACGAGAACCGTGTCCGCGTAGTCCGTGAGCAGTCGTTCGATGCCCGCCGCGGCGGCGGCCCAGCGGGTGTCCGTCGCGGCACGCAGGGCGTCGCACAGGACTTCGGCGGCGTCCGACTCCCTCGTGAGCTTCGCCTTGGTCGCGGGACCGGCGAGTTCGGCCCACTGCGCCGCAGGCGCGAACAGACCGCGCAGGTCGCGCGCGTTGCCCTCGGTGAAGTTCGCCTTCTTGGAGGAGTCGAACATCTTCGCGGCTGCCCGCACGGCCTCCACGGACGCGGAGAGGCGCAGGATCGTCGCGATGCCGGCCTGCTCATCGGTGGTCCACTCGCGCTGCAGCCGCTCCACGAACAGCTTGTTCAGGGCCTGCACGTCCGCTCCGAACGCCGACCAGGGCAACCGCTCGACCTTGCCCGCTTCGGCTTCGTAGAGGATGCCGTCGGCGTCGGCCCCGACCGCGTTACGGCTCGTGCTCTTCTTCTCGCGTGGATCGGTGAAGGACTTGCGCCGCCACTGCGCGAACTCGGTGCCGAGCGTCCCGAGCACCGTGCGGGCGACCGTGCATTCCGCGGCCAACTCGCGCGCGAGCTTCTGCTCGTTCGGTCCGGTGAGCCGTGTCGCGAGCCGCTCCAGGCGTTCGCGCGCCGCGGCGAAGTCCAGCGTGGCGAGCTCGCGTTCGAGTCCACTGGCACCGCCCAGGCCGGCCGCGATCGCGAGCTGGTCCTCGCGCGAGCGCTTGCGTTCGAAGGCCACCTTGACCTGTTCGAGGTTGAAGTACTTCTCGCGCGCCTCGCGGCCCACTTCGAACAACTCGTCGACGCCGCTCGGGGCGCGCCCGATCGGGAACTCCGGCAGGTCGAAGACGGGCAGCAGGTCCGCCAGGATCTTCTTGGCGCCCTCGTAGTCCCCGCGTTCGAGGGCGCGGTTCGACTCGCCCATGGTCTCGCGCGCGTAGAAGGTCGCCTGGCCGACGATCCGGTTCTCGAGCTCCTTGCGTGCCGCGACGAAGACCGGGTCCGACGCCAACTCGTCCACGCCCGGGATCGCACGCATCGCCAGGAACGACTTGCCCGGTTCCGGTGGCTTCACATCGAGCCGCGCGGCGGCGCGCAGCTTCACCATCAGGTCGTCGACGAGAGTCTTCTTCGCCGTCGCGGCCTGCGAGGCCCGATCGAGCGCGTTGGAGATCTCCTCGGCCTTCGCCAAGGCGTCCGTCGCGGCCGTCGTGCCCTGGTACTTCTGCGCGAGCAACCTCAACTCGTCGCGGCGGTCATTGGGTTGCATCTCGCGCTGCATGAGCTCGAGCAGCGCCACCTTGGCCGTCGCCTCGAAGAGCTGGATCTCCTTGTCGTCCTTCTCCTTGGCTGGCTTCGGGACGACCGGGTCCGGCTTGGGCCTGGTGACGACCGGAGGAGCGTCCGGCGTGGTCAGGGGGCGCGCGACCGTCGGCGGAGGGGGCTTCTTCGGGTTGAACTGGTGCTGACCGACGAACCACCACCACGCCCCGCCGCCGGCCGCGAGCAGGAGGAGCATCAGCGGGAGCAGCGACGACTTCTTCCGGCCGTCGGAGCTGGCCGGCGATTGTCCGCCGCGCGCGCGCAGGGCTTCGATCTCGCGAGCCAGCTCGTTCGCGCTCTGGATCCGGGCCGCGGCGTCCTTGCGCATCAGACGACCCACGAGGTCGACGATGCCTTCGGGCAGGTCGGGCACGAACTCGCGCATCGGGCGCGGCTCGTCCTTGAGCAGCGCCCGCACGATCTCGCGCGCGTCTTTGCCCTCGAAGGGCGTGTGGCCGGTGAGCAGGCGGTACGCCGTGGCGCCCAGCGAGTAGAGGTCCGAGCGGTGGTCGACCTTCTCCCCGCGCGCCTGCTCGGGCGACATGAAGTGCGGCGTGCCGAACACCTTGCGGTCGGCGGTCTGCGCCTCCTCGGCTTCGACGTGCGTCGCCAGACCCAGGTCGGCGATCTTCGTCTGGCCGACGTGGTTCTGCATCAGGTTCGCGGGCTTCAGATCGCGGTGCACGATCCGCTTCGCCTCGGCGAACACGAGGCCGGCGGCGGCGTCGCGCAGGATCGCCAGCACCTCGTCGACCGGGAGGCGTCCGGCTTTGGCGACGCGGTCCTCGAGCGTGCCGCGCTCCATGAACTCCATGGAGAGGTAGTGCGCGCCCTTGTCCTCGCCGACGTCGTACACGGTCACGACGTTGGGGTGGTTCAGCGCGGCGGCGGCGCGCGCTTCGGCCTGGAAACGTCGGACGAATTCGGCGTCCGCGGCGAAGCGCGACGTGAGGGTCTTGAGCGCGACGCGACGGTCGAGGCTCGTCTGCACCGCGAGGTACACGTCGCCCATGCCGCCGCGGCCGATGCGCTTCTCGATGCGAAAGCCGCTGATCGAGGGGAGTGGCGTGCTCTTCGTGCTGCCGTTCGGACCCGAGGGCCCGGCGGGCGACGCGGCGACGGGCTGTGCAGCCTGGAGATCCGGCGCGAGGTCGGCAACGTGCAGGGCCTGCGTCTCGTGCGGGAGCGGGGACTTCGGTGGGGGCGCGGGGAAAGAGAGGGGAGCACCGGAACCGGAAGATCCCGTGCGATCCGGCCTCGGGGCCGGATCGAGAACGCGCAACACCACGTCCCCGACGCGCAGCTCGTCCCCGGCGCCGAGCTTCGCGACTTCGATCCGCGCGCCGTTCACGTACGTGCCGGCCTTCGAACCCAGGTCCTTCACCGCCCAACCGCCGGCCTTCGCGCGTCCGATCGCGCAGTGCAGGTCGGCGACGCCCGGCCCGGAGACGACGTAACCGGCGCGAGCGGAATCGCTGCCGACGACGAGCGTGCCGGCGCGCGGCAGCTCCGCCGCGGGGCGCCCGGCCGACTCGATGAGCAGTCGCTCGCTCACGCCGAGGATCCTCCACTTGGGAGGCCGGCGTAGAGGCGCGAACCGACGCGCACGAGCGTCGCGCCCTCCTCGACGGCGATATCGAAGTCGTCGCTCATGCCGATCGAGAGCTCGGGAGCGCGCGCGAAGGACTCGCGGTGCTCGCGGGCCAGGCTCGCGGCGCGCCGGAACACCGCCCGCGCGCGATCGCTCCTGTCCCCGTCGTCCTCGACGAGCGGTCCCATCGCCATCAGACCGACGACCCGCACGTGACGCGCGGCCCGGCCTCGCGCCAGGAACGCCGCGAGGTCGCGCGGGTCGAGGCCCGACTTGGAAGGCTCGTCGGTGAGCTTCACCTGCGCCAGGACTTCGAGCTCCCGCCCGATCTCGCCCGCGAGGCGGTCGAGCGTCTCGAGCAGGCGCTCGGAATCGACGGAATGGACCAGGGTCGCGAACTGCGCCACCTCGCGCGCCTTGTTGCGCTGCAGGTGCCCGACGAAGTGCCAGCGGGGCGCGAGGCCGAGGGCCCGCAGGTCCGCGGCCTTCGCCGCGAGCACGTCGGAGCGGTTCTCGCCCAGGTCCACGACCCCGAGGTGCACCAGCTCGGCCGTGACGGCCGCGGGGACGGACTTCGTGACCGCCACGAGGCGCACCGCCGCCGGCTCCCGGCCGGCACGGCGCGCCGCGGCCGCGATCCGGTCCTCGACGGCGCGCACGTTCGTGGCGAGGAGGGTGCTCGGAGACGGCGGGGGCAAGGTCGGAACCGGCATCGGGGAAGGCGAACGGAGAGGGTACCGCCGATCCCCCCGCGAGTCACCGCGCGGAGCTCGCCGCCCCGTCGAATCCGCCCAGCTCGAGCGTGAGGCGCAGGCTCTCGCGCGTATCCGGACGGATGCGCAGCCGATCGCACGGGCGGACGCCCGCGACCCACACCACTTCGTCCCCCGACAGCACGACCGGAATGCGTCGGCGATCGTGCCGGGGAACCCCGACATCGGCCAGGAAGCGCGCCAGCGGCTTCGATCCCGGCGCGCCCAGCGGATGGAATCGGTCGCCGGGCCGCGGCAGCCGCAGGCGCAGCTCGCGCGACAGATCGTGCGCGGCGATCTCGACGCGCACGGGGTCGTGAGACACCGCGGAGGCGGGGACGCGCTCGAGGCGCTCGGCGCGGATGCGGCGGCCGTCGCCGAGGTCCGCGCAGCCCGGGATCGGCAGCCGGCGGCCAAGGGCGGCCTCCTCCTCGGACTCGAAGGGCAGGACCAGCTGGCGCGGATCGACGGCCGGGTCTCGATCCGGCGGCGGCTCGAGGTCGAGCCGGTCCGCGCGCAGTTGGACGCGCCAGCCGCCCCGGATCTCGTGCCATCCGGTCCGGCCCGCGTACAGGTCCGCGAGCAGCCGGTCGAGCGCCGCGCGACCGGGGACCGCGCCCGTCTCCTCGGCGAAGAGGCGGGCCAGCGCGCGCCGCGCGAGCGGTCCCTCGAGACGCGCCAATTCGGCGCGCGCGATCGTCCCGCCGAGCCGCGCCGTGCGCGCCGATCGGCGCGCCGCGGCGTGGCGCGGCGGCTCGAGTCGAATGGAGCGCGCGCGCTCGGCCAGCGACGCCTCCAGGCCCGCCACGGCGCGGCCGAAAGCGTGCAGGTTCTCGAGCGCGCCAGGGCCGCACGCCGCCGCGATCGCGGGCAGGAGATCGTGCCGCACGGAATTGCGCGCGAAGCGCGTGTCCTCGTTGCTCGAATCCTCTCGCCACGTCGCGCCGACGCGGGTCAGCTGGCTGCGGATCTCGGCTCGGCGCAGCGCGAGGAGGGGGCGCACGACGACGAGCGTCGCGCCGGCCGCACGCAGGACCTCGCGGCGCTCGGGCCGCGCCGCGCGCTCGACGAGCGGTGCGTCGAGGAACAGACGCGGGCGCAGCGCGGGCAGTCCGGAGATCTCGGAGCCGCGCAGCCAGCGCAGGATCAGGGTCTCGAGCGCATCGTCCGCGTGATGCGCCGTGACGATCGTCGCGATGCCGGCCGCGCGTGCCGCGGCCGCGAGGACGCCGTAGCGCGCCACGCGCGCCCGGGCCTCGAGCCCGCTCGCGTCGCGTTCGATCGGGGCCGCCGCGAGCTGGAACTCGACGCCGTGTTCCGCGCACAGCTCGGCGCAGAACCGCGCGTCGCCCGCGCTCTCCGTACCGCGCAGGCCGTGGTCGACGTGCACCGCGAGGATGCGCGGCCGCGGAAGCGCGGCGGCGACGACGCGCAGCAGGTACACGCTGTCCGCCCCGCCCGAGAGCGCCACGCACACCGGCGCCCCCGGCTCGAGCCCCAGCGGCTCCACCAGGCGCGCCCAGCGCCCGGGCCCGAAATCGGGCGCGCTTCCCGCGTCGTGCGCCGACGGAACTCGTGCGGGCGGCTCCTCGGGTTCGGGGGTCATGGATCGCGTGTTCCGGCGGCGCCCGCGCGCGTTGATCGGACAGCCCGCGGAGTGTAGCTTCCGGCGCTCTTTCCGCGGGTTTCCGGCGCTCCCGGCCCCCGCGTCGTCCTCCGGCACCCCCCCCCTCGGCTCCGGCGCCCACCTTGCGGCCGGACCACACTCCCTGCGAGCGGCGCGTACCCACCTGGCGCCGATGATCCCCATGGGCCTGCGCGTCTCCATCAATGGCTTCGGCCGCATCGGTCGCAACGTCTTCCGCATCCTGTCGCAACGCGACGACGTGGAGGTGGTGCACATCAACGACCTGACGGATGCGAAGACCCTCGCGTACCTGCTCAAGTACGATTCGGTGCACCGCGCGTTCCGCGGCACGGTCGAGGCGGCCGAGGGCGCCATCGTCGTCAACGGCAAGAAGATCCCGATCACGGCCGAAAAGGACCCGGCGGTCCTGCCGCACGCGAAGAACAAGGTCGACGTCGTGATCGAGTCGACGGGCGTCTTCACGAACCGCGAGGGCTGCTCGAAGCACCTGACGGCCGGCGCCGGACGCGTGATCCTGACCGCGCCCGCCAAGGAGTCGAAGGACGGCAAGCCGGAGATGGACGCGACCATCGTCCTGGGCGTCAACGACCATGAGCTGAAGGCGGAACACAAGCTGATCAGCAATGCGTCGTGCACGACGAACTGCCTGGCCCCCGTCGCCAAGGTCCTCGACGAGGCCTTCGGCATCGAGAAGGGCTTGATGACGACGATTCACGCCTACACGAACGACCAGAACATCCTCGACCTGCCGCACAAGGACCTGCGACGCGCGCGCGCCGCGGCGCTCTCGATCATCCCCACCTCGACCGGCGCCGCGAAGGCCATCGCCGAGGTGTACCCGCGCCTGAAGGGCAAGCTGCACGGCGTCGCGATGCGGGTGCCCGTCCCGGACGGCTCCATGGTCGACCTGACCGTCGTCCTGGCGAAGAAGACGACGAAAGAGGAGATCAACGCGGCCATGGAGGCTGCGTCGAAGAAGTCCATGAAGGGCATCCTCGAGTACTGCACCGACCCGATCGTCTCGTCCGACGTGATCGGCAATCCGGCCAGCTCGATCTTCGACGCGCTCTCGACGCAGGTGATCGGCGACAACCTCGTCAAGGTCGTGTCCTGGTACGACAACGAGTGGGGCTACAGCTCGCGCGTCGTCGACCTGATCGTGATGGCGCAGAAGCTCGGCTCGGCGAAGACCGCCGCGGCCAAGGTCTGACCGCGAGCAGCGCGCCATGGCATCCGCTCCCTCGCTCACCGTCCCGCGCCTCGACGATCTGGCCCTGTCTGGGAAGCGCGTCCTCGTGCGCGTCGACTTCAACTGCCCGCAGGACGACACGGGGAAGATCACGGACGACACGCGGATCCGCGCCGCCGTCCCGACGATCCGCGAGGTGCTCGGGAAGGGCGGCAAGCCGATCCTGCTCAGCCACCTGGGTCGGCCGAAGGGCAAGGTGGTCGAGTCGATGCGGCTCGCGCCGATGGGCGCGCGCCTGCAGGAACTCCTGGGTTCGCCGGTCGTGATCCTGAAGGAGAGCACGGGCCCGGCCGTCGTCGCCGCGATCGCGTCGGCGCCGCGCGGCAGCGTCGTGTTGCTCGAGAACGTCCGTTTCCACGATGGCGATGAGAAGGGCGACTCCGCGCTGGCCGCGCAGTGGGCGCAACTCGGCGATTGCTTCGTGAACGACGCGTTCGGCGCGGCGCACCGCGATCACGCGTCGGTGTGCGGCATCGCGCGGCTCCTGCCGTCGGCCGCCGGCCGGCTGATGGAGAAGGAGATCGCCGCGTTCGGCCGCGTGCTCGAGAAGCCCGAGCGCCCGCTCGTGGCGATCCTCGGCGGCGCGAAGGTCAGCGACAAGTTGCAGGTCGTCGACCACCTGCTCGACAAGGTCGACGCGCTGCTCGTCGGCGGCGGCATGACCTACACGTTCCTGTCGGCGCGCGGGGGAGCGATCGGGAAGTCCCTGGTCCAGAAGGACCAACTCGACGCCGTGCGCGGATGCCTCGCGAAGGCCGCCGCGCGCAAGGTCGAGATCCTGCTGCCCGAGGACCACGTCTGCGCCGAAGCGTTCGACGAGGGCGCGAAGCCCATCGCGACCGGCGCCGAGATCCCGGAGGGCCTGATGGGCCTCGACATCGGCCCGAAGACGCGCGAGCGCTACGCGGCGCGGATCCAGTCCGCGCGGACCGTGGTCTGGAACGGACCGATGGGGGTCTTCGAATGGCCGGCATTCCGCGGCGGCACCGAGGCCGTCGGGCGCGCGGTGGCGGCCTGCCCCGGGTACACCGTCGTCGGCGGCGGCGACTCGGTCGCGGCGGTCGAGATGCTGGGGCTCGCGAGCCGGATCCGGCACATCAGCACCGGGGGCGGGGCCTCCCTGGAACTCCTCGAGACGGGGACCCTGCCGGGGATCCAGGCGCTTCAGGGGAGCCAGGCCCCCCGCGCCGGAAGCTGACCCCGTTGCGTGGCCCGAGCGATCCCGGGCCTGAGATCGCGGTGTCCGGTGGATACCGAGCACCATCCCTGGTGGGTGCGTGCAGTCAGCACCCCAAAAGGCCAGCGGACTGGGTCAGTTTCAGCTCTCGCTGGGCTCCCGGCCCCCGCCCTGGCTAGAATCGCCCTCCCGGCCGGAACGCCCGTTCCGACCGCCGCCGCGCTCCGGTCCGCCCCTGGATCGCGCGCCCGCCTGTCCGCATGGCCCGCCGTCCCATCCTCATCTCGCCCTCGCTCCTGGCCGCCGACTTCGCGCGCCTGGGCGACGAGGTCGCGCGCGCCGAGGCCGCGGGGGCCGACTGGCTGCACGTGGACGTCATGGACGGGCACTTCGTGCCGAACCTCACGATCGGGCCGGTGGTCGTCGAGGCGCTGAAGAAGCGCGCGCGCGTCCCGCTCGACGTGCACTTGATGATCTCGGAACCGCGCCGCTACGCCGCCGCCTTCGCGAAGGCGGGCGCGCACGTGCTCACGTTCCACGTCGAGACGACGGCCGACGACGCCGAGGCGCGCGAGGTCATCGCCGCTTTCCGTGCCGCGGGCGTCGCCAAGGTCGGCGTCTCCCTGAACCCCGATTGCCCGGTCGAGCGCGTCCTGCCCCTTCTCGGTGACGTCGACCTGGTCCTCGTGATGAGCGTGTACGCCGGCTTCGGCGGGCAGCGCTTCTTGCCCGAGATGCTGGCGAAGACCCGCGCCATCCGCGCTCGCGGATGGGGGGGCTACGTCGAGATGGACGGCGGATTGAACGCCGAGACGATCCCGCTGTGCGCCGCTGCGGGAGCGGACGTCCTGGTCTCTGGTTCGGCGCTGTTCGGTGCTCCCGATCTGGGAGCGACCCTGTCCCGCTTCCGCGCCGCGGCCGAGGCCGCGCGCGGGGAGACGATCCATGCCTGAGTTCGCAGCGAGTCCGCAAGTGCCCGAACCGAAGCGATCGAAAGCCGAGCGCGATGCCGAGCGCGAAATCGTGCCCCCCGCGCGCGCCGCGGACGCCGCTCAGAGCGACGCGGAATCCGTGGTCGACGACGGCGCGGAGAAGCGCACGCGCCGGCTGTGGAAGAAGAAGGACATGCCCGGCGGCCTGTGGCTCAAGTGCGAGAGCTGCGGGCAGATGATCTACCGCAAGGAGCTGGAGGAGCGAGGCCGCGTCTGTCCGGCCTGCGACTTCCACTTCACGCTGCCGGGTCGCGAGCGCGTCCGCATGGTCATCGACGAAGGCAGCTTCGAGGAGCGCTACGCGGAACTCGCGGCCCTCGATCGCCTGAACTTCCAGGATGCGGTTCCCTACGCCGAGAAGATCAAGCGTTCGGTGGCCAAGCTCGGCCAGAACGAGGCCCTCATCTGCGGGACCGGCACCATCGAGGGGCGCGCGGTCGTCCTGGCGGTGCTCGACTTCTCGTTCATGGGCGGCTCCATGGGCGAGGTCGTGGGGGAGAAGATCTCGCTCGCCTGTGACCTCGCGCGCAAGCAGCAGAAGCCGCTCATCGTGTTCACGAGCTCGGGCGGGGCGCGCATGCACGAGGGCATGCTGTCCCTGATGCAGATGGCGAAGACCAGCGCGGCGCTGGCGTCCCTCAACGAGGCCGGGGGCTTCGCGATCTGCGTGCTCACCAATCCGACGACGGGCGGGGTGACGGCCAGCTTCGCCTCCGTGTGCGACATCACGCTGGCCGAGCCGGGCGCGCTGATCGGATTCGCCGGACCGCGCGTGATCGCGTCCACGATCAAGCAAGAGCTCCCGCCCGGGTTCCAGCGCGCCGAGTTCCTGCTCGACAAGGGTCAGGTCGACTGCATCGTGCGCCGCAAGGACCTGCGCGCGGCACTGGCCGCGTTGGTCGACTTCGGGGCCGGGGCGATCGGGCACGCGCGCTCCTGAGCGCACCGGACCGCTTCGTCGGCCGTTCGTGGATGCGGTCGAACGCCTCGAGCCGGGAGGCCGGGCCTGGATGTCGGCCCGGAACTGCGGTTCCGGACCAGCGTGACTTTTTCGGCACCCGTACCGCCGGGGCCTCCGCCGGTCTGGGAGCGTGGTAACTTCCAGAGATGCACCCCGCTCTCCTGCGCGCGGCGTTGGCCGTCGCCCTGCTGGTCCAGGTCCTTCCGGCTCAGAGCATCGTCAGCACGCAGCCCGCGGGTCCGAACGCGCCGAGCGTGCGGCGGATCGCGGGTCTCACGCGACTCGATCTCGCCGGGCGTTCGCTGGCCGTTTCCCCGCAGTTCGAGTTCGTCCAATCGTTCTTCGAAGGCGACGAGCTGGCCGCGGCGCTCGACACGAACGCGCATCCGGAGTGGGTGGGTGTCTCGGCCAACGTCTACGTGTGCGAGCACAAGGACGAGATCGGGTGGGCGATGTCACCCGCGCTCGTCGACGTGCGCGGCTCGTTCCAGACCGTGGCCTTCGTCGCCGGTGGTGTCCCCTCCAACCGGATCACGCTCGACAGCGGGTTCCTCTCGGGGTTCGTGGGCGGGGGGCTCGGGCGCGGGCTCGACGTCGTCATCGACACGGACGGCGACGGGAACCTCTCGTTCGGCGACTGGATCGACGGAGGCGCCGCGGAGCCGGGGCTGTGGCTCCTGTATCCGACCGCGCTGCAGGGGCCGTACCTCGTCACCGAGGTGCTCTACAGCGGCGGCAACTTCCTGGGACAGGATCTCTACTACCCGTCGAACATCGCGTCGCTGGGCGAGCTGCCTCTCGTCGTCGTGAGCCACGGCAACGGCCACAATTACCAGTGGTACGACCACATCGGCTTCCACCTGGCCTCCTACGGCTACGTGGTGATGAGCCACCAGAACAACACGGTGCCGGGAGTCGTGCAGGCCTCGACGACGACGCTCACGAACACGAACTACCTGCTCGGCAACCTGACGACGATCGCGGGCGGAGCGCTGCTCGGGCACCTCGACCGCCACCGCATCGCGTGGATCGGGCACAGCCGGGGCGGCGAGGGCGTGGCCATCGCCTACGACCGCCTCTTCGACGGGACGTACACGCCGACGAACTTCTCGATCTCCGACATCGTGTTCGTGTCGAGCATCGCGCCCACGGATTTCCAGGGCACGAACGTCGCGAATCCCCACGGCGTGCCCTACCACCTGTGGACCGGCGGCGCCGACTCGGACGTGAACGGGTGCGCGGACTGCAACCTGTGTCAGACGTTCCACCTGCACGAGCGGGCCACGGGGCCGCGCTCCTCGATCTCGCTGCACGGCGCGGGGCACGGCGCGTTCCACAACAGCAACAGCGGCGGGCTCTTCGCCGCGGGACCCTGCCAACTGACGCGGGGCGACGTGAACCTGCTCATGAAGACGTACCTCCTTCCGCTCATGGAGTGGTACGTGAAGGGGAATCCCGCGGGCCGCGAGTGCCTGTGGCGCCAGTGGGAGTCCTTCCACAGCCCCGGCGCGCCGTCGAGCCCGTGCGTCGTCATCGACCTGATGCACCGCGAGCCGGCCGCGGGACGGCTCGTCATCGACGACTTCGAGACCAACGCGGATCTCGCGCTGTCGAGCTCCGGGGGCTCGGTGACCTACGACGTCGACAACGCGGCGGCCGGCCTGCTCGACGACGCGACGACGAGCTTCACGACCTCGGCGGCCGACCCCATGAACGGGATGACGTTCTCGGGCAGCGCCTCGGATACGACGCGCGGCATGGTATTCGACTGGAACGGCGTGGACCGCCAGATCGCGTTCGCGCTCGTTCCCGGGCTCTCGAACACCACCGCGTGGGACCATCTCTCGCTGCGCGCCTGCCAGGCGACGCGGCACCCGCTCACCACGGCCGTCCTGGGGGATCTCGACTTCACGGTCCGGCTGCGCGACGCGCAGGGTGCATCGGCTTCGATCCGGATCAGCGCCTACGGCGGCGGGATCGAGGAGCCCTACCAACGCACGGACTGCGGGACGGGCGCGGGATGGGCCAACGAGTGGGAGACGGTGCGCATTCCGCTCGCGGACTTCGCGCGGGTCGCCGGCTCGCTGGACCGCACGCAGATCGTGGGCGTGGACTTGCTCTTCGGACCGAGCCATGGCTCGGCGCAGGGACGGCTCGGGCTGGACGACCTCGAATTCGTGCGCGATTGAGCGCGAACACCATGAAGACCCTCTCCTCGTTCTCCTTCGCTCTCGGCGCCACGGCCTTGGTCGCGATCGGCTCGCTGGCCCTGCGCGCAGCGGAGGAACGCGCCGCCACATCCGTTGAGCGCCAGGTCGGCCCCGTGCGCGCGCTCGTCCTGGCGCAGCCTTTCGTGCTCGAGCGTCCGGCGGTCCACACGTGGCGGACGGAGCAGCCGACCTTCGATGCCGGGTACCTCGTCGTCCTCGAGGTCGATCCGGCCTACGTCCAGCCTCGGCAGACCGAGGAGCCCGTGCTCTACGCCGGCGCGGAGACCCTCGAGCGCGTGAATCACGGCGCGACGAGTGGTCGCGTCGTCTGCGTGCTGCCGTCCGCCCGTGTGTCGGGCGGGGGTCCCGCGCTCGACCTGTCGCAGACGACGTTCTTCTTCGGCCCGGAAGCGCTGCCCGAGCGCATCCGCGCGACGGATGCGCAGCACGAGTTGGAGCGCGCGGTCCGCAGCGGAGCCCGCCCGTTCCCGCGCGACGAGGTCGCCGCGGCCCTGGCGCGCGGCGGTCCGCTGCTGCGCCTCGGTTCGCGGGACGACCTGGACGAGATCGCGGGCGTGATGATCCTCGATCAGGCGCCCGAGGATCAGGACGTCGGCACCGGGCTGCTCGCGCCGCGCGTGCGCTGAGCCCCGCGGCTCAGCGGACGAAGCGCATCACCCACGAGTCGAAACGATCCTGATCGGCTCCGTCGCGCGCGAGCGACGATGCGGCCGCCCGGCGATTCCAGGCCAGGAGGACCGGACCCAGGAGCCCCCGCAGGCGCGTGGCGTCGAGGTGGTTCCACTGCGGCACGGGATCGCTGAGCTGGTAGCCGCTCCAGGCCTGGAAGCGGAACCCGCGGCGTTCGAGCTCCGCGCGCGCCTCCTCGCGGCGCATCCCGTTCATCTCGCGGATCGGCAGCAGCGGCTTCTCGCGGCGGCGGCGCATCATGCCCTTCGACCCGGGGTGGATGTCGCCGATCACGAGCGTGCCGCCCGGAGCGACGCCGCGGTCGAGGCCGTCGAACCAGCGCTTCCGGTCGCGCGCGAAGCTCACGACGCCCGAGGAGAGCACGAGATCGAACGCGGCTTCCCCGGCCGCCGGGAAGGGAGGATCCTCGCCGAACCCGGTGCGGCCCGTGCAGCGCTCGACGCCGGCGGAGCGCGCGTTCTCCTCGGTGATGCGCACCATCTCGGGGCTCGGGTCGAATGCGGCGAGCTCCGGGGAACCGCCGCGAGAACGCGAGGAGAGCGCTGCTTCGATCCCGACCCAGCCTGCTCCGCACCCGAAATCGAGGATGCGGCGCGCGCGGTGTTCGCCGGCCATGTCGGCGACGAAGCGCCGCATCCAGCGGAAGTGCCCGTAGCCGGGCCGGCCGGGCACGCCGTTCCAGCCGGCGGCGTTCTTGTCGAACTTCGCCACGGTGGCGTCGGGTGCCAGCACGATCTCGCGCCGGCGCGCGGCGACGAGCACGCCGCGTGCGTCGGCACTCGACCGCAGAGTCCGGCTCCCGTCGAGCGACCGCCGCTCGATGCCGCCCGGCGTCGGCGTGTAGAGCGCCGACACGTGCCACTCGGGCCAGAGCGCATCGCGCAGCGCGGCGAGCCGCGCGTCCGAAGGCGAACCCGTCACGACGACGAGGAGCCAACCGTCGGGCGCGGCGGAGCGTGCCGCGTGATCCAGGATGGCGGCCGCCGCCGCGGCGGGGTCCGCGCTTTCGGGCAGGGCGGCGAGCGCCGATCCCGCGCCGCCGGACGTCGGCGGATCCGTCGGCGTGCGGACGCGGTCGGATCGCGCGCCCAGCTCCTCGAGCACGGGAGCCCAGGCGCTCGCCGCGAGTTCCCCGGGTGCGCCGCTCATCGCTTCGGGCTCCGCTTCCGCGCCGTGGGGCTGCGCGGCGCCGCGGCGCGTACGGCGCGCTTCTCTTCGAAACGCTCCCGCCGGCGTGCGTCCAGCGCGGCGCGCACTTGCGGTGCTTCGCGATCCGGCCGCATCGCGAGCGAGATGGAGTAGGCGACCTCGTCGCCGGCGCAGAACACGGAGTGCATGCAGGTCTTCTCGAGTCCGGAGTTCGGGAGGAGGATCGCGTCGCCCGGGCGGAGGACGGCGCCGTGGCCGGCATCGGCGAGGAAGGCGGTGAACTCGGGTCCGCGATCCACGAGCGGCCCGAGCGAGCCGCAGCCTGGCCGCGCGAGTTCCCTGCGGAGAGCGTCGGAGTCCCCGATCAACGCCGTGAACCGTTTCCACCCGCCCGGGAAGGGGCACGCCTTCGACTCGAAGATCTGCGCCCGGACCCAGGGCAGCTGACCGTCCTCGAGCGCCTCGGCGAACTCGCGAATGCGCGCCATCAGGTCCTCGGTCGAGATCGCGAGCCACGCGGTCGCGCCCGACAGTTGCACATAGCACACGCCCAGCTGACGGAACGAGCCGTCGTCGGCCGCGTCCTCGGCGAAGGCGTCGTGGTGGAAGAGCGCACCGCCGCCGGGCGCGTTCCAGTAGGCGAGCGCCTGCGTGAAGAGCACCGGCTCGCCGCTGAGCTTCTCGACGAGCTGCACCAGGGCCGGGTTCGCCGTGGCGACCGCGGTCTCGGGCAGGAGACGCGCCGCGAGCTCGGCGACCAGACGGTGGTCCAGGATGTGCCGGTCGCCGTCGTCCACGCCCTCCTTCCCGTGTCCGAACCGCAAACGCACGGATCGGTCCTCGGGATGGGTCGAGAGCCAGGCCGACTTGCACCACAGGTTGCGCGCCGCCGCGCTCGCGCCCGGCGGCGGGGAGGCTTGCAAGGCCACGCGCTCGATGTCGCGCTCGGGATCGGCGAGCTTCACGCGGTCCGCGCGCGCCTCGAAGTCCGGGGCGACGAGCCCCGCCCGTTCCGCGAACCACGCGGCGAGGCCGCCGCGCTCGCACAGGCTCTCGTGGGTGCCGCCCGCCTCGGCGATCTCGTCCGCGAACGCGTCGAGGAGCTCGCCGGCGATGTCGCGCAGCACGATCGGCCGCGCGGCGTGCCAACGCTCCGCGCACAGGGTCTGGAACGCGCGCGTGCCGCGGGCGGGGAGCCCCGGACGAATCGGGCAACGCGCCGGGTCCAACTCGGCCCAGTCGCCGTGCTCGCGTCCGCGGCGTTCGAGCCGGATCGAGGCCAGCGCGCAGGCCTCGATCGCCTCCAGGTAGGCATCCTCGTCGCGGTCCGTCCACGACACGACCGGATGCGCGAAGGGCATCGGATCGCGATCCGGGGCGGCGAGGATCGCGCGCAGCAGGTCGCCGTGGGGGCCCTCCTCCGTCGGAATGTCTCGGCGCGTCACTCCGCTGGAGTGTACGCAGAGGACCCCGCGGCTCCAGGGTAGGATCCGGGGCTCTCCCGCCGATGAAGGATGCTCCCGACAAGCCGCACGCGACGTGGCGCGTCCTGGGCCTCGAGCAGGGCGTGGCCGAACCCGAGCCGCGCTTCCTCGAGCGCGCGGCGCGCGAGATCGGCGCCGAGCCGGCCCAGGTCCTCGGCGCACGGATCGCGCGCAAGGCGCTCGATGCGCGCCGCCGTGGAGGCGTCCACCGCCTGCGGTTCGTGGCGCACGTCGACGTCACGACGCCGGCTTCGTTCCGGAGCGCCCGCCTGTCCCGCGGGCTCGAGGCGCGGCGCGTGCAGCCGGCTCCGGCCGCGGCGACGGGCCGTGCGTCGCGGATCGACCCGAGCGTCGCGCGGGCGCGCGTCGCCGTCGTCGGCTCGGGGCCGGGCGGGCTCTTCGCGGCCTGGATCCTGGCGCGACACGGGATCCGGGTGACCCTGGTCGACCGCGGGAGCCCGATCGAGCGACGCGGGCGCGAACTCGTCGCGTTCCACCGCACCCGCACGCCGAACCCCGAGTCGAACCTGCTCTTCGGCGAGGGCGGCGCGGGCACGTACTCCGACGGCAAGCTCTACACGCGGGTCGACGATCCGCTCGAGGAGACGCTGCTCGAGGAACTCGTCGCGTGCGGGGCGGATCCGAGCCTCGTCTACGACGCCCGCGCGCACATCGGCACGGATCGGCTCCACCGGATCCTGCCGCGATTCCGCGCGCGGCTCGAAGCGGCCGGCGTGCAGTTCGTCTGGAACGCGCGCGTCGAACGCCTCGTGCTCGCGTCGCCGGGCCGCGTGCGCGCGCTCGAGACGACCGTGGGGGAGATCGCGTGCGATGCGGTGGTCTTCGCGCCCGGACACAGCGCGCGCGACACCTGGACCGCGTTGCACGAACAAGGCGTCGTCTTCGAGTCGAAGCCCTTCCAGGTCGGGGTTCGCATCGAGCATCCGCAGGAGCTCGTGGATCGCGCACAGCACGGTCTCGGCCCCGAAGCCACCCTGCTCGGGCCCGCGAGCTACGCGCTCGTCGCGCGCGCCGCCGAAGGCGTCGTCGGCGCGCACAGCTTCTGCATGTGTCCGGGCGGACGCATCGTCGCCAGCGTGAACGAGCCCGGATTCCTGTGCACGAACGGGATGAGCAACTCGACGCACAGCTCGCGCTGGGCCAACGCGGCGATCGTCGCGACCGTGGGGACGCGCGAGTTCGGACCCGGTCCGTTCGCGGGCGTCGCGTTCCAGCGCGGGCTGGAGCGCCGGTTCTTCGAGGCCGGCGGCGGCGATTACCACGCGCCCGCCCAGCGCGCCGCGGATTTCCTCGCCCGGCGCGTGTCGGGCGGGGAGCTGCGTTCCAGCTACGTGCTCGGTCTCGTGCCGGGCCGCGTCGACGAGCTCCTGCCTCCGATCCTCTTCGACGCGATCGCCGCTGCCCTGGCGCGGTTCGAACGGACGATTCCGGGCTTCTCCGGACCGGAGGGCCTGCTCGTGGGGCTCGAATCGCGCAGTTCGGGGCCGGTCCGCATGCCGCGCGACGAGGTGAACCGCCGCGCGCGCGACTTCGCGAACCTGTTCCCCGTCGGCGAGGGCGCGGGCTATGCCGGCGGGATCATGAGCGCCGCCCTCGACGGCGCGCGCACGGCGCTGGCCCTGCTCGAGAACGGGATCGGCTGACGCCGACGCGGTCGGCCGCTACTCTCCAGGCTCCCCATGCCCAACACTCGTCCCACGCCGACCGATCCCGCCGACCGCCGCAAGGTCACGACGAAGAGCCTGCAGCGCATGAAGGAGCGCGGCGAGCCGATCGCTGCGCTGACGGCCTACGACTACACGATGGCGCAGTTGCTCGACCGAGCCGGCATCGACGTGATCCTCGTCGGGGACTCGGTCGCCATGGTCATGCAGGGTCGCGAGACGACCGTCGCGGTGACGCTCGATCAGATGCTCTACCACGCGTCGCTGGTCTCGGCCGGCGTCGAGCGTGCGCTGCTCGTCGGTGACATGCCGTTCATGACCTACCAGATCAACGCCGACGAGGCGCTGCGCAACGCCGGGCGCATGGTCAAGGAGTCGGGTGTCGAGGCCGTGAAGGTCGAAGGCGGCGGCTCGATCTGCGAGACGGTGCGCCGCATCGTCGAGGTCGGGATCCCCGTGATGGGGCACCTCGGGCTCACGCCGCAGTCCATCCACAGGTTCGGGACGTACCAGGTCCGAGCCACGAGCGAAGACGAGGCCGAACAGATCCGCCGCGACGCGCTGGCGCTCCAGGACGCGGGCGCATTCGCGATCGTCCTGGAGAAGATCCCGGCCAGCGTGGCCCAGGCGATCGCGACTTCGCTGTCGATCCCGGCCATCGGCATCGGCGCCGGCCCGGGCTGCGACGGACAGATCCTCGTGAGCCACGACATGCTGGGGCTCTACACGCGCTTCCACCCGCGTTTCGTGCGGCGTTATGCCCAACTCGGCGAGGAGATGCTGGGGGCCTTCCGGCGCTACGTGGGGGACGTCAAGGGGAAGAGCTTCCCGACCAAGGACGAGAGCTACTGATCCGACCGGGCGGCGGCCGAAGAGGGGGATCCGGGTTCCGACCAGGGCCCGCCATCCCCCATGAGCAAGCTCCTCGTCGTCGATGATTCCTCGGTCGTGCGCGGCATCGTGGTCCGCGTCCTGCGTGAAGCCGGCCTCGGCGACGACGGCATCGTCGAAGCCGCGAGCGGCGTCGAGGCCCTGCGCCGGATCGGCACGGACCCGACGATCGGGCTCGTGCTGTCCGACGTGCACATGCCGGGGATGAACGGGATCGACTTCCTGCGCACCCTGCGCGAGCGGCGCACGAAGAGCGAGCTGCCGGTCCTCCTGCTCACGAGCGGCGACGCGCAGACGCTGGCCGCTTCGGCGCTCGCGGACGGCGCGAACGGCTGGCTGCAGAAGCCCTTCACGGCGGACTCGGTGCGCGCGGCGTGCGAGCCGTGGTTGGCGAGGTCGTCCCGCTAAGCAGCGCTTGCGCAGCGTGCCACGAGCAACGCGCGCGTCCCGGTGTCCGTCGCGACATGTCCTGGATCCAGAGGGCGTCGTCCCGTCGCGCGCCCCTCGCGGACGAGCGACGAACCTCGACATACGCGCCCACTCGTGCTCGCCCCGTCCGCACGTCGGGTACCCTTGTCCTCCGGATGCTCCGCCGCCTCCCGTTCGCCGCCGCGATCCTGATCGCTCTCGCCCCCGCCCTCCCCGCCCAGTCCCCATCCACCGGCACGCACCGCGAGGCCTTCCTCGTCCCGATGCCGCGCGAGACGGGCTGGCGCGACCTCGCCTTCCTCGCCGCCATCCCGGCCGCCAGCGTCATCACTGGCGGCAAGCCCGTCGTGCTCGCGCTCGAATCCGACGCCGCGCTGTCGCCGGAGTCGCGCGATTTCCTGGCGCGCTACCGCCCCGAGCGCATCACGTGGATCGGCGGCGGCCCAGACGACGCGCTCGTCGCGGGCTTCGCCTCCGCGCGCATCGCCGCGTCGACCGCCGACGAGGCCGCGTGCGCTATCGCCGACCGCGACTTCGGCACCTGCGCACAAGTCGTCGTCGCGCGCGCGGACGACTACGCGTCGGCGCTCTCCGCGTCCGTGCTCGCCGCGCGTCTCCGCGTGCCGCTCTATTTCTGCGACGGCGCGAGCCTGTCGCCGGCGGCGCGGGCCTCGATCGAGCGGCGCGGCGCGAAGAAGCTCTTGCTCGTGGGCGACCAGGGCCGCATGGCCGTCGCGCAGGCCTCGGTCGAGCGCCTGCGCGATGCAATCGACGTCGCGCGCTGGATGAAGAAGCACGACCTGCCCGTCGACTACCTCGCCGCGGCTGCACCCGTCGACCGCGTCGCCGGGCACGTGCGCAAGCTCTCGCTCGCCGCGGCCGTGCTCGCCGCCGGCCGATCGGGCGCCGTCGCACCGGTGGGGACCGCGGATGCGCCGCCCGCCGATCCGGCGAGCGTCCGGACGTCGCTCGCGCGCGTCCACGCGGCGCTCGGCGGTGCACCGGAGTTCCTGTGCATCGCGGCCAGCCCCGAAGCGATCCCGATGGCCGTCGTGCCCTGCGGCGCGGGCGTCGATACCGATCCGCCTTCGGACCGCGGGTACGCGGACGTCGACGACGACCCGTTCCTCGAACTCGCGTTCGGCCGCTTCGTCGCCGAGAGCGGCGCGGCCGGCACGTTGCTCGCGGCGCGGAGCCTGGCGTACGACGATGTGGTCGCGCCGGCCTCGTCCGGTCATTTCGCGATGGCGGAATGGGAGCGGCTCGCCGCGCCGTCTTTCGCGGACCTGGGCTTCGCGCCGCCGAGCCTGCACGTCGGTCCCAAGACGATCGAGCCGGGCTCGCCGCTCACGTCGGTCGGCGTGCTGATCCACAGCGCGCACTCGTCGTGGCTCCAGATCGGCGACACGTACGCGCACGACTCCGCGGTGCTGCTCGCGCCCTGCGTCGTCGAGTCGGCCGGCTGCAGCCCGGCCGCGCTGGACCAGGACGCCGAGCACCGGTCGGTCGCGCTGCGGCTCCTGCGCAACGGTGCGGTGGCCTTCGTGGGCAACGTCCGCCGCGGCGTCGCGCAGCAGGAGCTCTACCGCAGCGAGTTCTGGAACGCCGTGCTCGCCGGCGAGTCGCTGGGACGCGCGCACCGCAGCGCGCAGAACCGCATGCTCGTCGCCGTCCTGGCGAACGGCGAGAGCGAACACGGACTGCGGCTCTACCAGCTCTACAACGCGGCGTTCTACGGCGATCCGGCGCTGGTCGTGCACCTCCCGGGGCCACGCCAGACCCGTCCCGCGCGCGTCGAGGTCGAGGGGCGCGACTGCGTCGTCCGCGCCCCGGCCGCCTGGTGGCGCACGGAGGCGTTCGCGCCGGCGGACTGGAACTACACCGCGTCCGCGGTCCTCTACGGCTGGCGCGGCGGCGGCGTCGGGGTCGAGAGCAGCTGGGACGCGGAGCACAAGCGCAACCGCGAGGAGCTCGTCTACACCGCCGAAGTGCGTACGCGCCGGCGCGTCGGAGGCCTCGTGGCGGTCCAGCCGCCCGGCGGACCGCCGCGCTGGGACGGCCGGCACTTCGTCGACGAGCACGCCGACGGCACGCGCTCGGTGTACTTTCGGGTGAGGATGATCGACGGCGACCCCGCGACGGGGGAAATCCTGCGCCGCGCGGAGGACCTGCGCTTCCGGCTGGAGTGAGTGCCGCGCGGATGCGGCACGCCGCGTGCAGTGTTCCGGCCTCCGACGGACGCCGCCCCGTGCCGCGACCGTTCAACCCGGTGGAACGGAGATTCTCATGGTCCGCACGCTCCTGATCGTCTTGTTGGTCCTCTTGGTCATCGGCGCCTTGCCCGCGTGGCCGCACAGCCACTCGTGGGGCTACGCCCCGAGCGGCGGGCTCGCGGTCCTGCTGATCGTCGCCGTCGTGCTGCTGTCGCGCGGCAAGGGCGGCCTCACGCGCTGAAGCGCGTGGGAGGACGCTGCGAGCGTCGCGCGCGGACTTCCGCACGCGATCGCCCGGGCGCAGGTGCTTTCAGCCCTTCTTGGGCTTCTTCGCGTCCGCCGGCTTCGGGCTCGCCTTCGGCGAGTTCGCGTCGAACGCGCGCTGGAAGATCGAGCCGAGGCTCGTGCCCAGCGGCTTCGAGCTCTGCGTCCGCAGGGCTTCGTCGATCACCGAGGCGTCGACCGACTCCTCCGAGCCGAGCAGCGCGCCGCGCGGATCCATCCGCGAGAGCGAGATGCGCGAACGGCCCGGCTCGACGGCGACGATGCGCACGGTGACTTCCTGGCCCGGCTTCACCGCGTCCTTGGGATGACGCACGCGGTCCTTGGCCATCGCGGACACGTGGAGGAGCCCCTCGACGCCCGGCGCGAGCTCGACGAAAGCGCCGAACTCCTGGAGGCGCGTGACCTTTCCCGTCACGACGGAATCCACGGCGAAGCGGCTCGCGACGCTGGCCCACGGGTCCGGCTGGAGCTGCTTCATTCCCAAGCCGATGCGCTTGCCGCCGTCCTCGATCTTCAGGACCTGGACTTCGACCTCCTGCCCGGCCGAGATCACGGCGCCGGCCTTCTCGACGCGCTGGTGGCTGAGCTGCGAGACGTGGACGAGGCCCTCGACGCCGCCGAGGTCCACGAACGCGCCGAACTCCTCGACGCGCGTGACCTTGCCCTTCAGGACCTGGCCGACGGAGATCCGGCCGACGGTCTCCTGGCGCGCCGTGTCGCGCTCGCGCTCGAGCACCTTGCGGCGCGAGAGCACGATGCGCTTGCGCTCGCGATCGACCTCGACGACTTCGCAGGTCAGCACCTGGTTCAGGAACTGCCCCAGGTTCTCCTCGCGGTGGAGCGACACCTGCGAGGCCGGGAGGAACGCTCCGACGGCGCCGACCTTGGCCTCGAGGCCGCCCGTGTTCTGGCCCGTGATCTTGGCCTTCACGAGGGCGCCCGGCTGCACGTCGTCGCCGATCGCGATCTCGGCCCTGGCGACGAAGCGGGAGAGGATCCAGAGATCGTCGTCGCGCCCGCGCAGCGTGAACTCGAACTCGTCGCCCATCTTGGGCGGCGGCGAGAAGTCGGCGATCGGCGCGACGCCCTGCATGCGCGGCCCGATCTCGACGAACACGTCGTCGCCGCGCACGTCCACGACGGTTCCGCGCTGGGTGCGAACGCCATCGGGGCGCTTGCCGCCCGCCTCCTTCCGCGCGCGCTGAGGCTGGTCGATCTCTTGGAGGTTCAGGCCGTCGAGCGCCGCGTCGATCTCGCGCGAGAGCGGGTCGTCGGAGCTGGAGGGGGTGCGCGGGTTCGTGGTCATGGGGGGGTGTTTTCGGCCGGACAGTCTCCGCGCCGTGGGTCCGCGCGGCAAGTCCGATGGCTCCGGGAAACAGGGAACGGGGTCCCGCGCGCGTGCGAGGCCCCGTTCCTGCTGACCGATCCGCTGTGCTCTACAGCTTCACGTACTCGTAGTCGACCGGGGTGTCGTTGACGCCCTTGGGCGGCGGCGCGATCCAGCCGGCCATCTTGCCGCGCTCGGTCACGGGCTTCATGAGCGACTTCACGTAGGCGCGATCGGCTTCGCTCGGGAGCCAGTCGGCCTGGCGCGCGTTCCACTGCGCCTCCGTCAGGAGGTTGCCGTCGAGATCGAAGCGGCCAGCGGAGTAGTCCCCGATCTTGCGGTTGAAGCGGCGGTGCGGGAGGCGGAAGCGGAAGTCGACACCGGCCTTCTCGCAGATGCGGTTCCAGTACTCGATGCCCTTCTGGTTGTCCTTCACGTACTCGTCGCGCAGCACTTCGTTCATCGCGTTGCGCAGCGGCACGATCTCGCGCACGAGCTTCCCGTCCGTGTAGCGATCGAGCTCGTAGGTCTGCTCGAGGGCCTTGTGGTCGGAGTAGCGGTCCTCGTACGCGCGCCCCTTCAGGCCGGCCCCGAAGAAGTTGGCCGAGTTGCTCGAGACCTCCGCGCCGTAGAGGTCGGTCGACGAGCTCGCCCAGTAGTTGATGTAGCGCTGGATGAGCTCGAAGGGGATCGCGCCGAAGTCCTTCACGTCGCGACCGGGGTGCTCCTTCGTGACCTCGCACGTGCGCTCGATGACGCGCCCGACGCCCGTCTGGCCGACGAACATGTGGTGCGCCTCCTCGGTCAGCATGAAGCGGCACGTGCGCGCCAGCGGATCGAAGCCCGACTCGGCCAGCGCCAGCAGTTGGAACTTGCCGTCGCGGTCCGTGAACATCGTGAAGCAGAAGAAGGAGAGCCAATCCTGGCAGGGCTCGTTGAACGTGCCCAGGATGCGCGGGTGATCGGGATTCCCGCTGCGCCGCTGGAGCAGTTCCTCGGCCTCCTCGCGGCCGTCACGTCCGAAGTAGGTGTGCAGCAGGTAGACCATGGCCCACAGGTGGCGGCCCTCCTCGACGTTGACCTGGAACAGGTTCCGGAGGTCGTAGAGGGACGGCGCGGTGTGTCCGAGCAGGCGCTGTTGCTCGACGCTGGCCGGTTCGGTGTCGGCCTGCGTCACGATCAGACGGCGCAGCCAGTTGCGGTACTCGCCCGGCACCTGCTGCCACGCCGCCTCGCCGAGGTGGTCGCCGAAGCCGATCGTGCGGCCCGGCTCGGCCGGGTTCAGGAAGATGCCCCAGCGATACTCGGGCATGCGCGTGAAGCCGTAGTGCGCCCAGCCGTCCTTGTCGACGCTGATCGCCGTGCGCAAGTAGATCTCGTTCTGGTTGAAGTCCGTCGGCCCCATCGACTGCCACCAGTCGATGTAGCTCGGTTGCCACGCCTCGAGCGCGCGTTGCAGGCGCTTGTCGCCCGCGAGATCGACGTTGTTCGGGATCTTCTGGCTGTAGTCGATGCCGGTCATGGGAGGGGTCTCGTGGTCGGGTCGTCGCGGTTGTCCAGGAAGGCGGATCAGGTGCGGTTGAAGTCGAACTCGGCCTTGTTCGGCGTGCCGTAGCTCGTCAGGGCGCCACGCTCGCCTACGGCGTTCGGGCGCTGGAAGATCCAGTTCTGCCAGGCGGAGAGCCGCCCGAAGATCTTGGTCTCCATCGTCTCAGGCCCGGCGAAGCGGAGGTTCGCCTCCATTCCGGTCAGCGCGTCGGGAGAGAACGCGGAGCGCTCCTCGATGGCGAGGCGCAACTCGTCGTCCCAGTCGATGCCGTCGGGGGCGAACGTGGCGAGCCCGAGTCCGTCGGCGGTCTCGGCGTCGAAGTCTCCGGACGCACCCAGCACGGCGGTCACGGAATCCGGAGTGCCGAGGAAGCGCGTCGCGAGGCGCGAGATCCCGTTCGACATCGGGAAGGTTCCGGCGTTCACCGCGGTGACGCCGAACGTGGCGCCTTCGGCGTCGCCCACCTTCGCGTAGGAGCGGTCGCAGGAGAGCAGGAGCTCGAGGAACGTGCCCACGAACGTCGTGTGACCGTCGGCGATCGCGTAGAGCCCCTTGGCGGAGAGGTCCACGCGTTTCAGCGTGCGGCGCACGTAGTTCGCGACCTCGCGGACGAACCAGTCGGTCGGCGCGGCGAGCAGCGCATCCGTGGCACGGAGGGTCGAGCTCGGGCCCTTGCAGCGCAGCAGCACCAGGCCGATTTCGGAATGGTTCAGGCGCAGGCGGCAGATCGCGTCGTCGAGCTCGCGGAACGCCCGCAGCACCCACCAGCCCGAGGCCTCGGCCCGGGCGTCCTTCTCGTCCTTCGGGCAGTTCGACGGCGCGGTGATCGTGAGCTCCGCCGTGCGCGCCTCGGAATCGATGGCGAACTCGACGTAGCGGTACGCGAACCGCCGGCCATGCGCGGTGGGCGTCTCCTCCGGTTCGATCGCCTCGAGCGCGATCCCCGGACCCGACTTCTTCGCCTGCGTGTCGGCCAGTCGCCGAGCGCGTTCCTTCACCGCTTCGCTCCAGCGCGACAGCGGCGCGATCGCGTCCACGAGGTTCCACTCGACCGCGCGCTTGCCCTTGATGCCCTCGGCGATCGTCGAGAAGACGTCGCAGCGGTCGCGCCGGATCTTGCGCTTGTCCGCGATGCGCGTGAGGCCGCCGGTGCCGGGCAGCACGCCGAGCAGCGGGACTTCCGGGAAGCTGACCGCGCTGTTCCGGTCGTCGACGAGCAGGATCTCGTCGCAGGCCAGCGCCAGCTCGTAGCCGCCGCCCGACGCGGTGCCGTTCAACGCCGCGAGGAAGCGCATGCCGGAGTTCGCGCTCGCGTCCTCGATGCCGAGGCGCGTCTCGTTCGTGTACTTGCAGAAGTTGACTTTGAAGCCGTGCGTGGACGAGCGCAGCATCACGATGTTCGCTCCGGCGCAGAACACGCGGTCGAGCGCCCCCGTGATCACCACGCAGCGCACTTCCGGGTGCTCGAAGCGCAGGCGCAGGATCGCGTCGGCGAGCTCGATGTCGACGCCCAGGTCGTAGCTGTTCAGCTTCAGCTCGTACCCTTCGCGCTCTCCGCCCTGGGGGTCGACGCCCATCGTGAGGGTCGCGACGTCGCCCTCGATCCCGAGCTTCCAGTGGCGGTAGCGGCTCGGGTGCGTTTGGAAGCGCACGGGCGGGCGGGAGGTCAGCGTGGAGGCCATGGGGGAGAAATCTGGCTGGGGAAGGCGACGTGAAGTATACTGCTCACTCGTCGAATGCCTGCGCATCATAGCTCTCAACCCTGGGAAGGCCAGCGTGCGCTCCGGGAACTCGGACACCGCCTGCGCGCACGGCGGGAGTCCCTGGGCCTTTCCGTCTCCGACCTGGCGGTCGCCTCCGGGGTCTCGCGCCGGTACCTGACCGAGGCCGAGGCCGGCCGGGCCAATCTGAGCGTCCTGCGCCTGCTCGACCTGGCGCGGGCCCTCGAGGTGCCCATCCAGGACCTCGTGCGCGAGTCCGACGCGCCGCGCGAGCGGATCGCCCTCGTGGGGCTGCGCGGTGCGGGGAAGTCGACCCTGGGACGCCAGCTCGCGCTGCGCCTCGAGGTGCCGTTCGTCGAGCTCGACCAGCGGGTGGAGGCTCTGGCGGGGGCCCCGCTGGGGGAGATTTTCTCCCTGCACGGCGAGGCCGGCTACCACCGGTTCGAGGCCGAGGCCCTGGAGGCGGTCCTCAGCGAGGGCGAGCGCCTGGTCCTGGCCGTCGGCGGTTCGATCGTCACCCGGCCCTCCACCTTCGAGCGCCTGAAGCGCGCCTGCCGCACGGTCTGGCTGCGCGCCAGCCCGGCCGAGCACTACGAGCGCGTGCGCGCGCAGGGCGATCGGCGGCCCATGGCGGACCGGCCGGGGGCGCGGGCCGAGCTGGAGGCTCTCCTGCGCGGCCGGGAACCGCTCTACGCGGCCTGCGAACTCAGCGTGGACACGCGCGGGAGGAACGTGGCCGGGAGCCTTGCCGCGCTCGAGCAGGTCCTGACACCCGCAGGCGAGCGGCACGGAACCTGAAGGACCTGGCCCGCGTCCTCAACCTGGGCGGCCTGCAACCCACAGTGCAGCTTCCTAGGCATTCCCAGGCGCAGCGATCCGGGCTCAAGGCCTGGATTGCCACGATTTGTAGATTGTAGATCCGTTCATACTCCGGGCGGAAAATCCCGTCCCTTTCCTACCAGTTCGCAAAAGCGCGACCTGAACCACCGCAGTAGGCTTGTCTGTACCTCCCCGAGGCACGCGGACCGTCGTTTGCACGGCGTGGCCACCCCCCGACGCACACCTCGACCCCACTCCACACCGACCTTGTCGCACCCGCACGCTGCGGGCCGCAACGCACACCTCCCATGAAGACCCTTCGCAGCTCCCTCGTCGCGCTCGCCCTCGCGAGTTCGGCGCTCACGGCCTCCGCCCAGCAGACGCAGACCACCTGCTTCACGGACAGCATTCCGCTCCAATCCACGAACTGGGGCGGGAGCGTCTCGATCCCGAAGTTCAACCCGAACCTCGGCACGCTCCAGAGCATCTCGTTCCAGCTCACCGGCAACGTGCAGGGCTCCGCCAAGGCGGAGAGCCTGGATGCTTCGTCGACGATCGTGAACACCTCGTTCGCGGCCACGATCACCCTCACCCGTCCGGACCTGACGCCGCTCGTCGTCACGCTGCCGATCGCGAACTTCAGCGACTCGTTCACGGCGTTCGACGGAGTCATCGACTTCGCTGGCACGTCGGGCATGTCGCACCTGAACATCAATGCGACCGACACGCAGTCGCAGGTTTCGCCGCCGCCGCTCAGTGACCTGGCGCTCTTCACGGGTGCCGGGAACATCGTCCTGCCGGTCACGGCCCAGGGTTCCTCGATCGCGACGGGTGCGGGCAACCTGATCACGCAGTTCACCACGAGCGCCGCGGCCGACGTCCGGGTCTGCTACACGTACGTCCCGAACACGCCGCCCGCTCTCCAGTGCCCGGGCACGCTCATGGCGAGCGCCGGTGTCCCGTTGCAGTTCCAGATCTGCGCGTCGGACATCGATCCCACGGACACCGTGACGCTCACCGCCGCGAACGTTCCCGCGGGCATGACCTTCACGCCGGCGCTGCCCACCTCGGGCAACCCGGTGTGCGTGACGGTGGACTGGACGCCGAACGGCACCCAAGTCGGCAACTTCAACGTCGTGTTCACGGCCACCGACGCGCACCAGCGCACGTCGAGCTGCACGGTCACGATCGTGTCGGCCGAGTGCCACCTGCTCGTCTCGAGCGGCACGGGCAACGCGGGCGCCACGATCTTCGGGCACTACTACGACACGCAGCTCGCGGGCGTGCGTCGCACGTGGCCGGTCACGATGGAGGACATGCCCTCCTTCGCCTGGAACCAACTGCCCCAAGTCATCACGGTCCAGGTCGTGATGTACAACCCCCTGATGTTCCCGGCGAACCCGGACCAGCACAGCCAGGCGATGCGCGTCACGAAGACGGCCCAGGGCACGCTGAACACCGAGTACTTCGGCACGACCGACGGCATCGGCATCCGCGCCCAGGTCTACACGGTGAACGGCCAACCGCGCGTGCGGTTCCCGTTCCGCGTCCAGGGCATGTGATCGGCTCCTGAACGATTCGATCCGGTACGCGCGAGCCGAAAAGGCTCGCGCCGACGCGGCCTCCCGGAGACGGGGGGCCGCGTTCGATTCCGGGTGTCAGGTCCGTCGCGACGCGAAGGCCGCGGGTGCGAGGAACAGCGCGGACGCGAGGACCACGCTGGGCCCCAGAGGCAGATCCCATTCGAGCGCCGCGGTCTCGCCGATCAGCGCGGCCATCGCTCCGATCGCGAGCGAGAGGCCCACGAAGCCCCCCATCGATCGCGACCAGGGGCGCGCCGCGAGCGGCGGCACGACGAGCAGGCCGAAGACGAGGATCGGCCCGAGGGTCAGCGTCCCCGCGGCGACCGCCAGTCCGACGATCCCCTGGAAGAGGGTCTCGAACGTCGTCGCGCGCTTGCCCAGCACGATCGCCGCCTCGCGGTCGTAGCTCGTGAGCAGGAGATCGCGCCCGAACCAGGCCAGCAGGAGGCCCGCGACCGCGAGCGCGGCGGCGAGCACCTCGAAGTCGTGCACGCCGACGCCCAGCACCTCGCCCGCGAGGAGCTCGTCGACGGGACCGCGCCCGATGGGCGAGAGCCGTCCGAGCACGAGCACCGCCGCGCTCGCGACCGCGAATCCCGCCGCCGCGCGCGCGGATTCGGACCCGCCGCGCCGTCCCGAGACGACCAGGAGCAGGATGCCGCCCAGGGTGAACAGGCCGCCCCAGACCAGGCCGAAGGTGGACGCGGCGTGCGGATCGTGCAGCGCGTCGTCCAGGGTCAGGCCCCCGAGCCCGATCGTCTCGATCCACCAGCCCAGGATCGCGTAGGCGAAGACGACTCCCGCCGCGGCGAACTGTGGCAGAACGATGCCGTGGAAGCTGGTCCGGCGCACCAGCAGGAATGCGCCTACCGCCGGCAGCACGATTCCCGCGACGAGGGCCGAGAGGAGCGGCCAGCGGAACAACTCGAGCCGATCGAGCCAGGAGATCTCGTCCAAGGGCCTCAGTCCTCCTCGGGCGCGGTGCCGGCGGCGTACAGCTGATCCAGTCGTTCCGGGGCCAGCAGTTCGGCCGCGCTGCCGCGCTCGATCCGCCCCTCGGCGACCCACAACACCTCGCGCACGGCCTCGCGCAGGAGTCCGATCTGGTGGCTCACGAGGAGCACGGCGAGCCCATCGCGCGCGTTGAGGTCCACGAGCAGTTCCAGGATCTGCCGCTGCGCGCCGCGGTCGACGCCGCTCGTCGGTTCGTCGAGCAGGAGGACGTTCGGCCTGCACAGGAGCGCGCGCGCGAGCAGTGCCCGTTGTCGCTGTCCCCCCGAGAGGCCCGCGAACGAGGCCCCCAACTTCGCGCCCAGGCCGACGCGCTCGATCGCCAGTTCCGCCGCCCGCCGCTGCTCGGCCGAGATGCGGCGCAGGCCCGACAGGTGGCCGTACGCGCCCATCCGCACGACGTCCTCCACGCGCAGAGGGAAGATCGGATCGAGCGTCTCGCGCTGCGGCACGTAGCCGATCCGCGCATTCCCGCGCTCCACTCCGCCGGACATGGGCCGCACGAGTCCCAGCAACCCGCGGAACAGCGTGGTCTTGCCGCAGCCGTTCGGCCCCACGATCCCCAGGAAATCCCCGGGGCGGACCGCGAGGTCGACGCCCGAGATCACGGCTCGGCCGGAATAGCCGAACGAGGCGTTCGAGACACGCAGCAAGTCGGTCATGCGGTGGGCCGATGCTAGCGCTTCGGAGCCGCGGTCCCGAACGCCCGTGCCAGCCGCTCGTGCATGAGGTCCTGCATTCCGATCCAGGTGTCGGTGCCGGCGATCCCTCCGCACTGGTTCGGCAACTCGACGACCTGCGCGCCGGTCGCCTTCGCGATCTGTTCGACCTCGCCGCTGTTCGACCACGGCGCGGTGAGGATCACGACGGATCCAGCGGACTTCATCTTCTCGACGAGTTCCGCGATGTGGCCGGGAGTCGGCGGGATGCCGGGCTTCGTCTCGATCGTGCCGACGATCTCGAGCCCGTAGCGTCGCGCCAGGTAGTCGTACTCCATGTGGTAGACGACGATCTTCTTCCCCGACCAGTCCTTCGCCGCCGCGTCCCAGCGCGCCTCGGCGGCGTCGAGTTCCTTCCGGTACTGGGCGGCGCGCGTCTCGTACGCGGACTGGCCCTCGGGATCCACCGCGACGAGGCCGGCCAGGATGCGCTCGGCGATCTGCCGCCCGCCGCGCGGATCGAGGTTCAGGTGGGGGTTCCCGTCGGGGTGCACGTCGCCGTCCTTGCGGCTCACCACGGTCGGGATGTTCAGCGCCGACCAGCCGACCGAGACGCTCACGAACCCCGGGCTTCCCGGTCGGATCTTCGGGTTGTTCGCGTTCTCGAGGAGCCCGGGCAGGAAGCCCATCTCGAGCGAGAGGCCGACCTGGACGAGCACGTCGGCGCGGGAGAGCGCCACGAGGTGCGACGGCCGGGCCACGACGTGGTGGAGGTTCTCGCGGCCTTTCGTCAGGGACGTGACCTCGACCCGATCGCCCCCGATCCGACGCGCGACGTCGGCCAGGTCGGGCAGGGTGGTCACGACGCGCAGCGGCCCGCTCGCGGCGGCGGCCGGTGCCGGGAGTCCGAGCGCGATGCAGGCGGCGAGAATGGCGGCCTGGAGGAGTGTTCGACGCGGGATGTCCATGTCCGGGATCTTGTTCCTGTTCACCAATTGAGGCCGTGACCGTGCGCGCCGACCGTGACGGTGTACTGGATCGCGAAGCGCAGCGCATCGCCCTCATCGACGTCCGTGTCGTAGCTCGAGGCCACCAGACGGATGCGGTGGAACTCCGAGAAGAGTCGCGTGTAGTACACCTCGAGCTCCGCGGCGTCCGTGTCAGGACCCAACTCGACCGTGCTGTACTGGACCCCCACGGAGTGCTTCTGATTCCAGGCCCAGTCGACGAACGCGTACCAGCCGGCCTGCGAACGGGTGTCGAAGCCGGTGAGCGTGTCGTCCGTCGGATCGGGCGTACCGGCATCGTCGATCAGCGCCACCGTGTCGCCCGTGTCGAGCAGGAACTCGCCGCCCGTCGTGAAGGTCCTCTGCGCGTCGTCGCTCGTCCAGCCGTAGGTCACGTCGAGGCCGTACACCGAGCTTTCCAGGCCCGTCGTCTCGCTGCCGTTCAGCTCCGCCGTGGCATCCGGGATGAAGCGGCCGGAGACGCCGGCCTGGAACAGGCCGTTCGTGCCGACGTCGGTGAAAGCCGTCAGACGCGCCGTGAAGTTGAGGTCGCCCGCGTCCTTGCGGTCCGCGACCGAGACGACGGGCACGCCATCCTCCAGCTCGGACTCGGGAATCAGGCTCGCGAAGGCGCCGATCGACCAACGCACCGCGGTCGCGTCCCCGACCCCGGTCCAGCCGTCGTACTCGAGGCCGTCGCCCTTGACCTCCTCGCCCAGGTAGGTGCGCAGGACGAGCGGACGTTCGAGCGTCCGCAGCTCGTGCACGTGCGTCTGCATCTGCTTGCCGAAGTCGATGAAGAAGCGGCCGGCGCGGATCGTCGTGTTCCCGCCCAGGCCCTTGTAGTGCACCGCGGCCTCCTCGACGGCGAGGGTGTCGCCGTCGGTCGCGCCGATGAAGTAGGCCCAGGCATCGGGGTCGACCCAGGCCTGCGCGCCGATCTCGAGCACGCGCATCTCGAGCTTGACGCCGTCCTGGACCGCGTCGCCGTCCGTGTGCAGCGAGTCGGCGACCGCATCGACGATGAAGGAGAACGCCGGATTGAAGACCGAGTCGAAGCGGTCGGACTGACCGCTCGAAGTGCCGGTGGCCTGGCCTTCCGGCGCCGCCGCGGGCCGGGTCATCATCGGGGTCTGCGCCATCCCCGGAGTCGTGAATGCCGGCTGCTGCGCGAGCACGGGGGCCGCGCAGGCGGCGACGGAGAGCAGGGGGAGGGACGGCGTGCGCATGGGCCTTGCGGAACTGGAGGACGGCCGTGGCGCGAATTGCCGCGGCTCTCGGAGTGATCCCCGCTCCCGGCCAGGAGTTCCCGCGAATTCCGGGATTCCAGCCGCAGTCCCTAGGCGGTGCAGAGCTCGCCCGTGGCCGCCTCGACGCTCGCCGCCAGCGCCGCGAGGTCGTAGCCGCCCTCGAGCACCAGCACGAGCCGGCCCGCACAGCGTTCGCGCGCGAACTGGGCCAAGAGGCTCGTCATGCGCGCGTAGGCACCCGTGGTGAGCTCCGTCTGTCCCAGCGGGTCGTCCGCGTGTGCGTCGAAGCCGGCGGACACGATCACGAACTGCGGCGCGAACGCCTCGAGGTCCCGTAGCACCACGTCCTCGAAAGCCGACAGCCACTCGCGGTCGCCCGATCCCGGCGGCAACGGACAGTTGCGGGTCGCGCCCTCGCCGGGCCCGATGCCGCGCTCGTCCGCGAGGCCCGAGCCGGGGTACAGCGGCCACTGGTGCAGGCTCGCGAAGTACACGCTCGGATCGCGCTCGAAGATGTGCTGCGTCCCGTTGCCGTGGTGGACGTCCCAGTCGACGATCGCGACGCGGTCCAATCCATGGCGCTGGCGCAGGTGCGCCGCCGCGACGGCCACGTTGTTGAACGCGCAGAAGCCCATCGCGTGACCGCGCTCGGCGTGGTGGCCCGGCGGCCGCGCGGCGACGAACGCGTTCCGCCAACGGCCGTCCATCACGCGATCCACGGCGTCGAGCGTGCCGCCGGCGGCGAGGAGCGCAGCGCGCCACGATCCGGCCGACACGCGCGTGTCGCCGTCGTCGAGGATGCGCGCGCCGGAAGCGATCGCGCGCTCCACGTTGGCCACGTGCGAACCCTCGTGCACGAGCAGCAGCCGGGCGGGGTCGACCGCGACTGCTTCGACGCGGTCCAGGTGGGCCGCGAGCCCGCTCGACTCGATCCGCGCGACGATCGCGCGATGTCTCTCGGCGCGCTCGGGGTGTCCGGGGCCCGTGTCGTGGCGCTCCTGATCCGCGTGGGCGACGAACCCCGTCCGGCCCGGGGTCATCGGATCTCGAACAGCTCGCGGAACTTCGCGTTCTCGAGCAGCTTCGCGAACGCCGGCTCGTTCTTCAGGTCCGCGAGCTGCTGTCGCGTCAGCGGCGCCTTCTCGAGCGTCTGCGCGGCTTCCTTGAGCTTGCCCCAGCGCGCGTAGCACTTCGCGAGCCCGACGTAGGCCGTGTCCTGCCGCGCGCGCAGGTCGTCGGCGGACAGCTTGATCGCCTGCTTGAAGTCGTTCACGCCCTCGCGGTAGTCGCCGATGCGGTAGTAGACGTTGCCCCGTTCCTCGTAGGCCGCCGCGTACCCTTCGTTCTTCGCGATGCGCTCGTCGAACTCGGCCAACAGGTCGCGGCGCGCGTTCTTGTCGCCCGCGAGCACGAGGACGACCAGCGCTCCCTCGCGCATCTCGCGCGCCGGCGACTCGGCGATGGAGCGCAGGCTCTTCTTGACGTCGCTGTCGAACTTGTCGGCGAAGCGCGGCAGGACTTCGAGCACGCGCGCGCGCTCGACCGCCGGTGCGGACGGGTCGGCCGCCAACTTCACCAGCGCCGCGACATGGGCCCCGTCGACGGAGTCGGCCACGGCCCGATACCAGCCGAGCAGGGGATCGAGGACCCGGAACGCGTCGCCCGGGGTCGCCGTGATGCGCAGGATGCGGTTCGCGAGCGCGCCGTTCTTCGCTTGCGCGAGCGCGTCGAGCGCCGCGCGCACGACCTCCGGGCGCGCGTCGCCGAGGGCTTCCTCGAGGGCGCCCTTCGCCGCCGGGCCACCGAGGCGCGCCAGGGCGGCGAGCGCCGCGCCGCGCAGCTCGGGCAGCCCCGCGCGGTAGATGCCGACGAGCGCGGGCGCGGCGCGGTCGGGCTCCGGGGACGTGGCGAGGACCCGGATCGCGTTCTGGCGGCCCTCCACGGATCCGGACTGGACGATCTCGAGGAGCTTTGCGGTGATGGCTCCGGCCTGGAGCTCGGCGAGGACGAGCGCGATCGAGCTCGCGCGGAGGCGCTGCGGGTCGGTGGGGGACGTGCCCGGATCCAGGTGCTCGACCAGGAGCGGCGCCACTTCCGGCCCCAGTTGGACCAACTTCGCGCGCGCCGCGTCGAGACCCTCGAGGTTGCGCGCCGTCGCATGGCCCTCCAGGTCCTCGACGAGCCCTTGGACCTGGCCTTGCATGGCGCCCAGGATCAGGTCGCGCTGCTGTCGCAGCCGCAGCAGGTAGGCCTGCAGGGACTCGCGGTCCTCCGGGGCTCCCGCGACCGAGCGCCCCGCGGCGGGGCGCGTCGGTTCCGCCGGCGCGTGGGCGCCGAGGAGGATCGTGGTCCCGAGGAGGATGGCCGCGCGCACTTGCATCGCGCCGGATGCTACCACCCGACCCCCGGCCGGTTGCGCCCCGACCCGGTCCCCACAGGGCTACGCCGCCCGCGCCGGCGGCCGGATCACGAACTTCTCGCCGATCCGGGCGCTCTGCCCGGGCAGCAAGCCGTCGCGGTCGGGGCCGAGCAACCGACGCGGGCGCAGCTCCCGGTCGGGGAGCGTGCGCTGCGCGTAGATGGCGCGGAGCCGGAGACGATGTCGGAACAACCAGGAACGCACGCCTGAACGCTATCGGGTCCCCGTCTCGGCGAATTCCAGTCGGCGCGGGAGAAACGCGGCCACGGCGCGCGAACCTCGCCGAGGCGGCCCGCCGACTGGCGCGCGCGGCCTGAATCCGTTTCCATGATGGGTCGGACGGCTCGCGCCGTTCGCCCCGTCATGGAAACCGCTTCGCACGCCCATCCCACTCCGCGCCCGAGCCGTGGCGCTCACGACGTCGTCGTCGTCGGCGGCGGCCACGCCGGGATCGAGGCCGCGCTGGCCGCGGCGCGCGTCGGCGCGCGCGTGGCGCTCGTCTCGCTGCGCCTGGATCGCATCGGCGAGATGAGCTGCAACCCCGCGATCGGCGGCGTGGGCAAGGGACAGATCGTGCGCGAGGTCGACGCGCTCGGCGGCGCGATGGGGGCCGTGGCGGACGCCACGGGCATCCAGTTCAAGCTCTTGAACACGGGCAAGGGTCTGGCGGTCCAGAGCCCGCGCTGCCAGAGCGACCGTCACCTGTACCGCGAGGCCGCGACCGCCGTGATCCGGGCCCAGGCCGGGATCGAGCTCGTGGAAGGCGCCGCCTCGGGCCTCGTCGTCGAGGACGGATCCGTGCGCGGCGTGCGCCTCGCCGACGGGCGCGAACTCGCGGCGGCTGCCGTGGTGATCACGACGGGCACGTTCCTGCGCGCGATCATGCACACGGGCGAGGACCAGTCCGCCGGCGGCCGCGTCGGCGAGGGCACGAGCGCCGGCGTTTCGCGCGACCTCGAAGCGCTGGGCCTCGCGCTGGGTCGCCTCAAGACCGGCACCCCGCCGCGGCTCGCGGCCGATTCGATCGACTGGGATCGGCTCGAGACCCAGGCCGGCGATGCGCGCCCGGCCCCGTTCTCCTCGCGCACGGATCGCTCGCTCTTTCCCGCGCTGCGCCAGATCGCCTGCCACCTGACGCACACGAACGAGCGGACGCACGCGCTGATCCGCGCGAACATCCACCGCGCGCCCATGTACGCCGGGCGCATCCAGGGCGTGGGCCCGCGCTACTGCCCGAGCGTCGAGGACAAGGTCATGCGCTTCGCCGACAAGGAGCGCCACATCGTCTTCCTCGAGCCCGAGAGCCTGTCGACCGACGTCGTGTACGTGAACGGCGTCTCGACTTCGCTGCCCGGCGACGTCCAGGAGGCGATGCTGCGCACGATCGAGGGGCTCGAACGCGCGCGATTCCTGCGCCACGGCTACGCGGTCGAGTACGACTTCGTGGCGCCCAGCCAGCTGTCGGACGCGCTCGCGGTGAAGAGCGTGCCCGGGCTCTTCCTCGCGGGACAGATCAACGGCACGTCGGGCTACGAAGAGGCCGCGGGCCAGGGACTCGTCGCCGGCGCGAACGCCGCGCTGTGGGTGCGGGGCCGCGAGGCGTTCGTGCTCGGTCGGCACGAGGCCTACATCGGCGTCATGGTCGACGACCTCGTCGTGTCGAATCCGACCGAGCCTTATCGGATGTTCACGAGCCGCGCGGAGCACCGGCTCCTCCTGCGCTGCGACAACGCCGAGGAGCGGCTCGTGCCGCGCGCGCAGGCCGTGGGCCTGGTGGGCGACGACGCGGTCGCGCGCCTCTTTGCGCGTCAGGCGGAGCGAGCGCGCATCGAGTCCGCCCTGGCGCGGATCCGGCGCGACGGGAAGAGCCTGGCCGAGCTCCTCCTGCGGCCCGAGGTGACGTGGGAATCCACGATCGCGGCGGTGCCCGAGCTTTCCGCCCTGGGCTTCGACGACGAGGTCGCGCGGGCGGTCGCCGTCGGCATCAAGTACCGGGGCTACGTCGAGCGGGCCGAGGACAACGTGGCGCGCCTGCGCTCGCAGGACGCGCTGGAGATCCCGGCCGAACTCGACTACGCCGGGATCCGGGGCCTCGGCAACGAGGCGCGCGACAAGCTCGCCCGCCTGCGACCGCGCACCCTGGGCGCCGCCGGGCGGATCGCGGGGGTCCGCCCGCCGGACGTGGCGCTCGTCGCGGTCCACGTCGAGCGGTTGCGGCGCGAACGGGCCGCTGCCCCCGCTCGGCCGGACTGAATTCCCGCCCGCCGCCGAGAAGATCGGCCCCGGCCCCGCGTAAGGGCCCCGCCATGACCGACACCACCTACCCGTCCGCGCCCGCACGCCTCCCGAAGGACACGGGCATCGCGCTGATCCTGGAACTCGTGCCGGGGATGTTCCTCCAGACCTTCGGGATCGGGAACCTCTACGCCGGCAACATCGGCTGGGGCCTGGCGCTGATGATCGGGTACTGGATCGCGGCGACGGTCAACTTCCTGCTCCTGTTCGTCCTGATCGGTTTCGTGACCTGGCCGCTGACCTGGTGCGCCTTCGCCGCGGTCTCGTGCTGGCTCGCGGCGCAGAAGGCCAAGTCGACGCAGGTCGGCTACGCGGCGGCCTGAAGAACGCGGCCTGAAGAAGGCGGCCTGAAGAACGCGGTCAGGGACAGAAGGTCACGGCCAGGGCATCGCTCGTGTTGAAGCCCGCGCCGCCCGCGGCGGGATTCCGGTACCAGAACTGGAAGCGCTGCGTGGAGCCGGCCGTGATCGCGCCGATGCCGCCGGCGAACGGCGGCGCGGAGAAGTCCAGCGCGCGCTCGACATCGCCGAACACGCTCGCCTGCTGGACGCCCAGGCGGATCACCGGGGAGGCCACGCACCGGAACCCGTCTCCGAAGGGCTGCTGCGTGGCGTTGGCTCCGTAGAAGAAGACCCCGAACGACGAGGCGGGCAGCCCGAAGGCCGCGACGCGGAAGTCGTTCGTCCCGATGCGCGTCGAGCCGCTCCAGCCCATCGTGGCAGGGGAGCCCGTGCTGTTCGGGTTCGCCGTGCACTCGTGCGCGGGCGTCGGGCAGACCGGCGGTGAATCCCAGCGGATCGTCACGGTGGCGTCGCTCGAGGTTCCGGCGGGCGTCGTGACCCGGAAGACCAGCGCGTCGGCGCCCAGCGCGCCCGGCACGGGCTGCACGATGCGATAGGGGCCCGTCCCGCCGAGGATCGAGCCTTGCGCGGGCCCCGCGACGATCGTCCAGGTCGCGCTCGCGAGCTGCGCGTCGAACGTGCTCGGGAGTTCGACGACGACCGCGGCGTCGTTGCGGGCGCGCTTCGTGCAGCTGAAGGCCGTCGGCGCGAGAGTTCCCGGCGTGCCGGACGCGTCCGCGACGTCGACGGTCACGGGTGCGCTGCGCGCGATCCGCCCATCGGTGTACTCGACCTCGAGTTGCAGCCGCGAGCGATCCGCGCCCAGCGTGCGGCCGTACACGGACAGGGTCCCGTTCCCCGCGCCGGCCGCCACGACGCGGCTGCCCTGCAGGAGCCGCGACTCGGCGACCGTCCCGCCCGCGCCCGCGGTCGTGAAGTCGAAGCGCGTCGTGAGGTCGCCGCTCGCCGGCGCGACGGCGAGGCTCGCCGACCGGCCGAAGTTCGACGTCGTGAGGGGCAGGATCGCGCGGCCCGTGCTCTTCACCCCCGTGTCGTCCCAGGCCAGGACGCGCAGGTCGTGCCAGCCGTCCGCGATCGCCGTCGTGTCGAGCGCCCACGTGCCCCCGGGCGCGGTTTCCCCGAAGGAAATCCCATCGACGAGCAACTCGAACCGGGCGATCGCCGCGGTCGGATGCGTCGTGGTCGCCACCGGCTGGAGCCCGATCGTGCCCGACACCGCGCCACCCGGCGCGTTCGCGAGGCCCGGGACCGGCAGGTAGGCGAACGGACGGCACAGCGGATCGCCGAGGAAGAGCTGCTGGAAGGGGACGTACCCGAGGCTCCGGAACCAGGCCTCGCCCAGCGACGCCCCTTGCGCGTAGTAGACGTGCAAGCGCGCGTGCGGGAACTTGCCCGCGTAGTTGCAGGGCTCCTCGACCGTGCCCGATGTTCCGCTTGCGCCCTTCGCGATCCAGCGCGACATCTTCGTCTGCCCAACCCCGTCGAACGTTCCGGCGTAGCTCGTCAGGTGGTCCGCGAAGCTCCCTGGCGTCAGCGTGAGCGCCGTCGTGTCGATCGCCGGATCGGCGAGGCCGGTCATGATGCCCGTGCACGTCGAGCCCGCCGGCGGCAGGTCGGCGAAGAGGTGCTGCGCCGAGAGGCCCAGCGCCGCGATCGCGGCCACGGCGGCCGGATAGAAGCCGTGGCGCGGAGCCGAGCGCGCCGCGTCGTTCGTCTGGCAGTAGTAGGTCGTGCCCGCGGGCCGGGCGCCGTCCACCGCGGCGGACCGGTCCAGGCAGGAGAGGATCTCCGCGACGGTGTTCCCGTTCGGCCCCTCGTATCCGAGCAGGGCCGCCAGGAAGTAGCGGGCTCCCGTCGACGAGGGTCCTCCGGAAGCCCACGCGGTGCGCGCGTCGAAGGCCAGCGCGCTGTTGCCCGTCGAGTTGTAGCCGTTCGAGGTCTGCGACCCGACGCCCACGGGTACGCTGCTCCACGTGCGCGCGATCGTGAACGGCGTCGTCACCGCGAAGCGGTTCACCGCAGAACAGCCGTCGCTGACGAGGCCGCTCGCCGCGACCTGGAATCCCGAGCCCGCCGAGAGCAGGACGTAGTCGACGTGGTCCTCGATCCCCAGTTGTTCGAGCGAGCCGAGGAAGGCCGGCTTCACGGAGGCCTGGAACGCCGCGTACGAGCCGGGATTCGGCGCGCAGTAGAGCACGTTCCGGTCGGGGAGGTCGCGCAGGGTCCGGTAGCGGTTCGCGACCTGGAGCGAGACCGGATTCGACGGGTCGACGATCAGGATCGCGTTCTCGGGGGAACCGCCGGCCAGCGCCGTCGCGGTCAGGAGCCCCAGGGCGGCGGGGATGCGGAGGGCGGACATGTCTCCATCCTAGTGCGATGGAGCCGATCTGGGTGGATCGAGGCCCGCCGTCCCCGGGGAGCACCACCTGCCGCGACGTGACTGCGTCCGGCGCCGGGCGCTGGAGTCACGGACTCTCGCTTCATGGCATCCAGGCCAATTCCCAACCATTCGTGAGGTTGAACATCGAGCTGGTGCAGAAACTGGCACTGTTGCGGTACCAGACCTGGTAGGTGCGCGTACCGGCGGTGGAGATCCCGCCCAGGTTGGAGACCGCGGGCTCCCCGCTGAGAGGGAACTCGACCTGTCCATTCACCGCGCTGCGTGAGGCGAGTCGGGTCGTGACCCCACCCGCGCAGCGCAGTCCATCGCCGAAGGCGATTCCCGCGCCCGAGGCTTGCTGCTGCGTGCCCTGGAAGAAGAGCGCGGAGGTCGTGGCGGGAAGGCGGAGCGCGCGGAGGAGGACGCTATCCGCGGAAAGACTGGCGGTCCCGAGGACCTCGAGGCGGCCACCATTGACGCCGTTGACAGAGTTGCGACAACCTTCGAGGTTCGGGAGCGGGCTGGAGTTTCCGCAGGGGCAAGGCGTGCTTCCGCCGGCTCCCGCGCAAAATGGCTGTCCGACGAGGGGCCCGCAGGCGTCCCCGAAGAGTCGCAGGTAGAGGGGAGCGACGTCGACGCAGAAGTCTTGGCTCATCGCAGGGTAGATGTAGCGCAGTTCGCCGTAGTACCCCGCGCCGGCACCGATCACTGAATAGTCGACCGATGGACGCGACCAGCGCGTTCCGGCGCCAGCCACCCCGTTCGGGATGCCATAGTCACCTGCAATGAGGGGGCCCGTGCTCGTGCCGAAGATCGTAGGAACACGTATGCCGACCCCAAAACGCTCATCCCAGAGCGGTGGTCCCTGGTATTGTCCATCGCCGCAGGCTAGCAGAGTGAACGGAGCCAAAGCACCGGATCCTCCGTGAAGGTCGACCACGACGGAGAAAGACTCCAGGGTGCCACTCGAAGAGCCCGTAAGACCAGAAACTGGAATCGTAACGAGAATCTGTAGTGGCTGGCCGCAATAGCGAAACTGATTGTAGAAGTCGATTTCGACATCTATCGATGGTTGATCCGTGCAGTATGCGAACTCAAACCCAGTAATCATGTACTGTGTTGAGCATCCGGGTGAAAACGTGGAGTTCCCGGGGTAGCCTGGGCATGGAATGAAACCAGAAGAGATCAGTGTCGCCCCCGAGTCCGTGGGCTGGCATTGAAACGGCCCTCGCGTATTGTTGTACAGGACGTCGGCACCGGCCATCCCTGACGCGATAGCAGGCGTCCACGTTCCGGTGGCCAACTGGTATACCCCGAGTCGGGTCACGGGTGGTGCAGCCCGCGCGGTGCTGGGAGCACTCGCTGGCGCCACCTGCGCTACGGCCTTCGTTGAGCAGCCCAGGATCGCAATCGGGATCCAACAAGCGTTGCCATTGAGGGGCATTGTTCAGGTTTTCTATGGGGTGGTGACGATGATCTGCTGACCGTAGATGACCGTTCTATGCAGTGGATCTTCACCCGGGCCAGGTCGGGTGGTACCGGAAAAACCCGTTCGCCCCGCTCGTATGTCCCATGACCACGAACAGGTTGTGCTCCGGTGTGTAGTCGCGAACCGCCAGGGAAAGGTCGCCGCAGTACGCGCTGGGGGTCGCGGGATCTCCCGAGAACCAGGCCGAAGACTCGTTGGAACCGCGCGCCTGGCGAGCGAGTTGGGAAGCACTGGCTTGAGCAGTCGTCGTGGCAGCGAGCCGATGCTCGCTCCTAATCGCCAACGCGGATTCGTTCACATCGAAGCCCGGTGGGCCCAAGTCGGCGATCGAGCGCTCCTGGATCGCCACGGTGGGAGCCTGGCCCCTCGACACGTCGGCGAGCAGGCTACTCGCGCACAGCGTGAGCGAGAGAGCGAGAGCGAAGCGGTGAGCGAGCATCACGGCACGTCCTCGGGTGCGTAGGGAGAAGCGGGAGAACGGGATCCGGACCCTGTCGAGGGTAATCTCGGCACTGGATTCCGAGTAGGGGGCCGTCGGGCTGCAATTCGGTCTCTGGGACCCGATCGGATGGCCAGGCATCGGCAGCCGGCTGGCCCCTTGCGGGGCCGGCGCGTCTGGCTCGCTCACTGCGGGCGCCACCCGGCTCCTGGCGCTTCCCGTCACCAACGGGAGCGCCGGGGTCCACCGCGAGAGCCGTGCCCAAACCCGGGCTCGATTCCGGCTCGACTCCGCTCCTCGCCGGGATCACGTCCCCTTGCGCAGGATCACGATCTTGACCGTGTTGAACAGGATCGACAGGTCGAACAGCACCGACTGGTTCTTGATGTAGTACAGGTCGTACTGGAGCTTCTGGACCGAGTCCTCGAACGACGCTCCGTACCGGTAGTTGATCTGCGCCCAGCCGGTCAGTCCGGGCTTCACGATGTGGCGCTGGCGGAAGTAGGGGATCTTCTGCGCCAGCTCGGCCACGAAGTGCTCGCGCTCTGGCCGCGGCCCCACGATCGACATGTGGCCGGCGAGCACGTTCACGAGCTGCGGCAGCTCGTCCAGGCGTGCCTTGCGGATGAACAGCCGACGCGCGTGATGCGCGGGTCGTCCTGCGTGGCCCACACCGGTCCGGTGGCCTTCTCGGCGTCGGCGCGCATGCTGCGGAACTTCAGGAGCACGAAGGGGCGTCCGTCGCGACCCACGCGCTCCTGCGTGAAGAGGATCGGTCCCGGGGAATCGATGCGCACCGCGATCGCCGTCAAGATCATCAGCGGCCACGTCAACGCGATCAGCACGAAGCCGATGGTCAGGTCGAAGGCGCGCTTCGACAGCGCCGCCCACGGATGGCGCGTGAAGCCCTCGTTGAAGATCAGGTAGCTCGGCCGCAGCGCGTCGACCGCGATCTTGCCGGTGATGCGCTCGTACACCGACTCCTGCTCGATCACGGACACGCCGTCCAGGCGGCACTGGAGCAGGTCTTCGATCGGCAGCGCCTTGCGGCGGTCCTCGAGCGCGACGACCACGAGGTCGACCCGCTCGCGCTGCACGAGCGCGGCGAGGCTGGGCGCCGGCTCGGCGGGTTCGGTCCGCGCGTGGTCCGCGCCTTCGGCGGTCGAGAGCGGCGTCGGTCGTTCGAGCAGGAACCCGGGCTCGCGCTCGGCCGCGACCTCGCCCACGCCGGCGAGCGCCGCCGAGCCGACGAGGCGCGGGCGCATGGGGATCGGGGCCTTGCCCTCGTCGTTGCGGCCGACGCGGGTCACGCCGACGGGGCCGCGCTCGGGTCCGCCCTCGGGCACCAGTCCGACCAGGTCGTAGCCCATGTCGGGACGTTCGCGGATCTCGCGCGCCAGCTCGCGCGCGCGCTTGCCGCCGCCGAGGATCAGCACGCGCTCGCCGAAGTTGGCGCGCCGCAGCGCCCAGTGGAACAGGCTGCGCCAGCCGTAGAGGACGACGAAGCCCGAGAGCATCGCGAAGACGAGCGTCTGGATGCGCTGGCTCGTGGAGAGCGGCGGGAAGTCGAGGACCTGCGGCAGGCCCCACGTCGGCAGCACGAACACCGCCAGGAGCGACAGCGCCAGTGCCGAGCCGGCGGACTCCACGAAGCGGCCCGAACGATCGACGCGCGAGCCCGAGACGCGCACGTCGTAGAGCTCGTTGAAGCCGATCGCGAATTGCGCCAGCACGGAGAGCAGGAAGCAGGAGTACACGCAGCGCAGGAACGCGTCATCGGCGTTCAACGCCGGGATGCGCTCGTAGAGCTGAGCCAGCACGAGCTCCGTGGGCCGCCACAGGTGCGCCGTCATCCAGGCCGAGAGCACGGCCGTGAGCAAGACGGCTTCGCTCAAGATGAGCAGAGCCTTGCGCAACGGCAGGTAGTGGCGGAGGACGCGCAGCATGCGGGGACGGAGGACGAGGGTTACGACGCGCGGCCGGGGGGGCGCGCGGGCAGTCCAGGCCTCGGATGGGTGCCCATTCTGATCGTCCTAGCCCCTTCCGGCCATGAAGGCATCCCGCTGGATCGCGTGAAGTTCGGGTCCGCCGGGCGCCGACCGCCGGATCTCGACCCGGAACCGGCCGGGACCGACGAGGACCTCCCAGACCTCCCAACGCGCCGGGAGGCGCCGCCGGCCCGCGAGCCCCGCGGCAATGCGGTCGAGGCGCCGCTGGCCCGCTCCGTCCACGCGCGCGCCGGGGCGCTCGCGCTCGGCGAGCGGGATCGGCGCCGCGCCGCGGATCCGCGGCCGCGGGACGAGCCGGGCCGTCTTGACCTCGATGCACACGAGGCCGAGCCCGTCGCGCGCCAGGACGTCGAGCTCGCCCCACGGGGTCCGCAGCCGGCGGGCTTCGATCGCGGAGCCGCGCCGCCGGAGCCTCCGCGCGACGAGCTCTTCGCCCGCGAGTCCGAGCTCGGCCGAGCTGGCCGCGCGGCAGATCCCGAGGAAGAGGCGCGGCGCGCCCTGCAGGAACCTGCGGCGAACCTGCGCCCGCGCGGCCGACCAGGCGCGGTGGAGGAGGCCGCTCATGCGGCGCTCCGCGCCCGCGACGCCGCGACGGACTCGGGCCGCGGCGCTACTTCTTGTCGCTCGCGGGCGCGCCGTCCTCGTCGAGGACGGTGCCGATCGCGCTCTGGGCGAAGCGCAGGCGCACGCCTTCGTCCACTTGCAGCGTCACGACGCTGTCCTGGACCTGGACGACCGTGCCGAGGAGGCCGCCGTTCGTCTGCACCTTGTCGCCCTTCTTCAGGTTGGCGAGCATCTCGAGGCGCTTCTTCCGCTGCTTCGATTCGGGGCGCAGGATCAGGAGCCAGAAGACCCCGAAGCACAGGATCAGCGGGAACAGCATGGACCCGAACAGGCTCTCCACGATGCCCGGAGACCCGGCGGGAGCGCCCGGGCCGGGGGCCGAGCCGGCGCCGTCCTGGACGAGGAGGAGGGGGATCAGGAGCAGGTGGTGCATCGTTCGCGGGGGCTTCCCCCGGCACGCGGCCGGCGAGGAAGGGCGAAGAAGGTACTAGAATGGGCGCGCGCGGAAAAGCGTCCCGGGATGCCCCCCCGAGCGCGCTCCCGACCGCCCCCGCGAGCGCCTCCCGATGTCCCTGAAGCCCCGATTCGTCGTCGCCATGAGCGGCGGCGTCGACAGTTCCGCCGCGGCCTGGATCCTGGCCAAGGAAGGCCTGGACCTGGTGGGTCTCTTCATGCGGAACGGCGTCCATGTGTCGGAGCAAGAGTCCTCCAAGAAGTCGTGCTGCTCCGTCAGTGACGCTCGGGACGCGCGGATGGTCGCGGCCCACCTCGGAATTCCGTTCCAGGCCGTCGACCTGAAGGACGAGTTCGGCGGCATCATCCGGTACTTCCTGAAGGAGTACGCGCGCGGCCGGACGCCGAACCCCTGCGCGGTGTGCAACCGCGACCTGAAGTTCGGGCGGCTCCTGAAGTTCGCGCGCGAACTCGGCGCCGAGGGCGTCGCCACCGGTCACTACGCGCAGCTCGAGGTGATCGAGGGCCGCGTCCACGTGCGCCGCGGCGTGGACACGAACAAGGACCAGTCCTACCAGCTCTTCTGCGTCGCCGAGGACGACCTGGCGCGCGTGCGTCTGCCGCTCGGCGGCCTGCAGAAGAACGCCGTCCGCGCACTGGCGCGCGAAGCCGGGCTGCGCACGAGCGAGAAGAAGGACAGCCAGGAGATCTGCTTCGTGCCGTCCAACGACTACCGGAACCTCCTGAAGGAGCACGGCACCGTCCTGCACCCGGGCGAGCTCGTCGACACGTCAGGCGCGGTGCTCGGCACGCACGCCGGCACGGAGCTCTTCACGATCGGGCAACGCCGCGGTCACGGGATCGCGGCCGGCGAACCGCTGTACGTCGTGGCGATCGAGACCGAAGCCGGCCGCGTGGTGCTCGGTTCCCGCGCCGACTGCGGCGTGCGCAGCGCGCAGCTCGAGGAGGTCAACTGGATCGGCGTCGACGCGCCGACGTCCGGCGAACGCCGCGTGCTCGTGCAGCACCGCTACCGGTCGCAACCCGTGCCGGCGGTCGTTTCCGCGCGCGGGACGCAGGCCGAAGTCGTCTTCGACGAGCCCGAGATCTCGGTGACGCCCGGGCAGGGCGCGGCGTTCTACGACGGCGACCGCCTGATCGGCGGCGGCTGGATCGACGCGACCGTGCGCGCCCCGGCGGCGTCGGCGAGTTGAGCGGGAGCGGTTCGAGCGCGCGGTCCATCCGTCGCGCGCATCCGGTCGCTACGCTCGGCACCTCCGCATGACGCGCCACCCGTTCCCCGCCCTGCTCGCGTGGCTCGCCGCCGCGCTCTTCGCGCTGGGCGCGTGGCTGGCGCTGCCGCGCGAGCGCGTCGCGTCGGGTGCGCCGGTGCACGCGCTGCTCGTCGACGTGAGCGACAGCGCGATCGGTGCCCGGTACGACAGCCAGATCGACGATTGGATCGAGCGGCGCCGAACGGCCGTAGTCGCCGGCGGCTCAGAGGTCCGGACGATCGCGTTCGGACAGGGTGCACGGCATTTCGACTTCTCGAAGGAGCGCGGTGGGAGCTGGTTCGGAGCCGGCGAGGACCGCAGCGACCTCGCGGCCGCGCTCGAACTCGCGGACGTGCTCGCGCAGGGTCGGTTGAGGTCGATCGAGATCCTCGGCGACGGCACGTGGACCGGAGCGGATCCGGCGGGCGTCGCCGCCCGACTCGCCGCGCGCGGCGTGCGCATCGAGCTCGTCGAGAACCTGCGGGACGGCTTCGACGCCTACGTCGCGCCGCTCGCGTCGCCGATCCGCGTGCGCGAGGGCGAGCCCGTCGTCGTGCAGCTCGAGACGTGGCGGGCGATGGGGATGGCCGGGTTCCACAACGATCTGAGTGTGCTGGTCGTCGCAGCGACGTTGACCGAAGGTGCCGTCACGACGCGTCGTGAAGCGCGCATCCCCGTCTCGAGGTCCGAGCACGGCCCGCATCCGGTCCGCGTCGATCTCGAGTTCCCGCCGCTCACGACCGCGCAGGCATCGATCGTCGCCGACGTGCGTCTCGAGGGTGCTCGCGGCGGACGCGTAGGACACACGGACGCATCGCGCTGCGTCACGCGCGCGCAGGTGATCGCGGAAGGCGTGCTGTCGATCGGCGTCGTCGGCGAGCCCGCCGCGCGCCGCGCGTTCGTCGATTCGCTCGCGCCCGCGAACGCCGATTTCGCCTTCGTCGAGCTCGACGACGCGCGCGCGGCGTCGATCGCCGGCCTCGACGTGTTCGTCACGCTCGATGCGCAATTCGACCGCGACTCCGCGCCCGCGGTCGACGCGTTCGTCACCGCCGGCGGCGGCTGGATCGACTTCGCCGGAGCGCGCTGCGCGGTCGGCGAGCGTCCGCGCTCCGCGCCGCTCGCGCCCGCGCGCGATGACGAGCGGCCGCGCGAGATCGTCGTCCTCGTCGACGCGTCCGGCAGCATGGCCGGCGCGCCGGCGCAGGCCGCGCGCGCCGCCCTCGTGCGCCTGGTCGAGCGCGCGCCGCTCGCCGACGGGCTCTCGACGGTCTGGTTCGGCGCGGACGCGCGCGCGATCGACCTCGGCCGTCCGGGCCAGCGCGCCGACGTCGAGCAGCGCCGGGAGTTCTCGCGCAGCGCCTGGAACGCGCCCGAGCCGCGCGGGCCGACGCGGATCTGGAGGGCACTCGACGAGTTCGCGAGCGACGTCGACGCGTCGCGCCGGACGCTGGCGATCCTCGTCTCCGACGGCCGCGATCCCGACCGCGCCGAGATCGCCGCGCGCGCCAAGGCGTTGCGTACGCGGCTCGAGGGGGTCGGCGCGGAGCTCGCGGTGGTCGCCGTCGGCTCGGACCCCGACCTCGAGCTGCTCGCGGTGCTCGCGGGCGGCGCGGCGCGGATCGTGCGCGCCGGCGAGCTCGGCGCGGAGGCCTCGATCGACGCGCTCGCGCGGTCGCTCGAGACGGCGCTGGCGACCGGTTCGATCGTCGAGATCCCCGACCCGCGCGCCGCGACGCGCAGCGGCGCCGGTCCGTTCTCGAAGCCCTTCGCGGCCCTCGAACCGCCCGCGCTGCGCCGCCACGTGCGCGCGCGCGCCGCGGACGGCGCCGAGGTCGTGTGGACTTCCGCGGCGCCGGTGCTCGCGTTCGCGCGCCGCGGCTTGGGCGTCGCGGCGGGCTTCGCGTTCGGGCCCGACGCCTCGTGGGTCGCGGTGCCGAACGATCTCGGCGGCGCGGTCGCGAGCGCGTTGCGCGCCGTCGCGCCGCCCACGGATCGGGCGCGCACGCGCCTCGGCGAACGCGGCGGCGAACTCGTGCTCGAGGGCGTGCCGGACGGAGCCCCGGCGATCGTGCGCGCCGACCTCGTCTCCTCGCGCGGCGAACCGCTCGGATCCGTCGACCTGCTCGCCGCGCGCGCCGGCCGCGATCCGGTGCGCGAGCGCTCGGCGCCGTTGCCGGCGGCGCTCGCGAGCCTCGCCGCCGGCGACTTCGTGCGCGCGCGGATCGCGCCGCTCGTCGCCGGCGGCACGGCGCTGGACCTCGCCTTCGCGGCTCCCCGCGCGCCGGAGTTCGCGCGCGCGCCGCGGCGGTTCGAGCCTCCCGCGCCCCGTCAGGGGGCTTCCGAGCCTCATGGCTCCGGTTCCCACCCCAGCGCCCCGTGGGTGCTGCTCGCCGGGTTGGTGTCCCTCGCCGGGGCGGCTGGTGCGGGAGTTTTTTCCCGTTCGCGGGGGCGGGCCGCCTAGGACGGTCAAGTCCTTCCCGGTTCGGGACGACAGGGAACGCGTCGAGATCTCCGGCCCCGATGCCGGAATCCGCGCCGCCCATGTCGAACCACCGCATCGCCTGCCTCTACGCCCTCGTCGTCCTGGTCCTGAACACCGCCTGCGTGACCTCGCTGCAGTCGCAGCGCACCGCGACGTCGGGTTCCGACTGGCTCGAACCCTCGCCCGCGCTGCGCCAGCAGATCGAGGACGAGGCGAAACGCCTGCCCTGGACGCACGGCATGGAGCGGATCGAGTCGATCCACTGGTTCGCCAGCGTGGGCGAGCCGGCCTATCCCACTTTGCTCGCGATGGTCCTCGACCCGCGCGCCGACGTCGCCGGCGCCGCGCTGGCCGCGCTGGGCTCCACGAAGGACAGCCGTCTCGTCGAGTCGTTGCGCGAGCTGCCCTGGCCCGACGCGGACCACTCCGACCTGGCTCTCGAGCGCGCGCGAACTCTGTTGCGCCTCGGCGACTGGCAGATGGTGCCGCACCTCGTGAAGGGCCTGCGGGACGAGCGCATGATGACGCGCGCCCTGTGCATCCAGGCGCTCGACGAGGCCACGCACGAACGCTTCGGGTTCGACCCGCGCGCCGATGTCGATGCCCGCGAGACCGCCGTGAAGCGTTGGGAATCCTGGACGAAGGACCGCCTGTCCGATCCGCTGCTCGCTCAGAACCCCGTCTCGAAGCCGAAGTCCTCCACGCGCAGCGACGACTGACGTCGTTCGAGTCCGAGGGGCGGCGATCCCGAACCCGGGCTGGATCGGGGGTCGTCGGGACGCCCGGGCGATCCGAGGCGCGGGCGGCGCCCACGACGTGGCTGAGATCCCTAGGGAACCGCGCCCCCGAGGGAGCGCAGCAGCGCGGCGAAACGCTCGTCGGAGCGCAGCGCGGCCAGGTCCTCGTCGGCCGCCAGGTGCTCCGCGTCCGCGTACCCGTGCAGGATCGCGCAGTCGAGCGTGCGGAAGGCTTCGTCGGAGCGCCCCGTCAGGGCCAGGGAACAGGCCAGGTTGTAGAGCACGTTCGGGTCTTCGGGCTCATGCCGGGCCAGCTCGCGGTCCACGGCCAAGCCCTCCTCGTAGCGGCCCAGCCGCGTGAGGACATGCCCCAGCTCGCCGAGGACCTCCAGGTTGCCCGGCCGGCGGGCCAGGTCGGTCCCGTAGAAGTCGGCCAGGAACTCCAGGCCCCGGCGCTCGATCCGCGGGGCCGAGGATTCCGGCACGTCCCAGGCAGCGTCTTCCAGGGGGCCTGCTTGTTCCAAGACGGAGGAAGCTTACAAAATGGACGAGCCGCGGCCGCTCGGCCCGGGTTTCGAACTGCAGCCCGGCTTCCGGGCCGCATTCGGTCCGGCAGGGCCGCGCGGCTCGCTCCGGCGGCGGCGGAGGGCGCCCGATCCCCATGAAAATCCACTTCTGCGATCTGTGCAACGAGTCGGTCCCGCAGTCGGCGCTGGATTCCGGCAGCGCGCGACTCATCAAGGGGCGCGTGATCTGCGCCACCTGCGAGGCGGCCATGAGCCATGCCCCGGCGCCGGCCGGGGGGCCCGCGCCCCACGCGCTTCACGCCCAACCTTCCCAGGGCGGCGCGGCCCTGGGATCCGCGCGGGTCGTTCCCGAAGCTCCGATTCGGATCGCTCCCGCGCCCGAGCCGGCGGTGCATGCCCCCGCGGCCGCGCCGCAGGTTGCGTCCGCTCCGCCCGCGACACCCCCGGTTCCCGCTCCAGCTCGCTCGAACGCGGGCCTCGCCTGGGTGGCTGGCCTCGCGATCGGGTTCACGGCCCTCTCGATCTTCGTGACCGATGACCGGCTGGCTCGGATGGCGCGCTCGCAATCCGCGCTGGAGACCGAGCTCGCCAAGAAGGACGACGCTCTGCGCGGACTGGCGTCCGAGTTCTCGAAGGTGCATCCCGCCCTGGCGGGCGTCGAGTCGCGCATCACGGAGCGCCTCGATGCCGCACAGGCGCGCGAGGCGGCGTCGACCGAGGCGCTCGGGGCGCTGCGCGCGGACCTGGGCCGCTTCACGGGCCGGATCGACGCGCTGGCCGCCGAGTTGGAGCGGGTGCGCGCGCGCGTCGATCAGCCGGGGCTCGGGACCGAGATCGAGAAGCGCTTCGACGAACTCTCGTCACGCATCGCGAAGGCGGAGGACGAGCGCCGCGCGCTGGCCGAGAAGCTCGCCGCCGCGACGACCGCGGCGCCGAGCGCGGCTCCGCAGCCCGGGGCCGCCGCCGCGCCGGCCGCGCCGCCGGCCTGGACCAAGTACCTCGTGGACCTGAAGAGTTCCGAGGAGACCGTGCGCTGGGACGCGGTCACGACGCTCGGCGCCACGAACGACCCGGCCGTCGTGCCGCACCTCCTGCCCATGCTGAAGGACGCGACCTGGCTCGTGCGCATGGCCGCCGCGCGCGTGCTGGGGGAAATGAAGGTCCGCGAGGCCGTGCCGCAGTTGATCGCGATGCTGGAGGACGTCGACTCCGCGGCGCGCGAGACGGCCTGGATCGCGCTGCGCGTGATCACGGGCAAGGACCTGAAGTTCGACTCCTTCGCGCCCGAGGCCGAGCGGGCGAAGCGCGCGAAGGCCTGGAGCGACTGGTGGAAGAAGGAGGGCGGCGAGGAGGCCGCGAAGGTGCCTGCCGGCCCCTGATCCTGGGACGAGTTGGCGACCGGGTTGATGCGCGTTGCAGGTGGTGGTGGGGGCGGATAGTCTCCCGCGCTCGTTTTTATCGAGGAATCCAGCGGCCCCTGGCCTGCGCGCACCACGAACGATGAAGAAGCACTCCGTCACGCTGATCCGGGGCGATGGCACCGGACCCGAGCTCGCCGCCGTCACCAAGGAAGTCCTGGACGCGACGGGAGTCGCCTTCGAGTGGACCATCGCCGAGGCCGGCGTGGACGTGATGGAGACGCGCGGGACCCCGCTCCCGCCCGAGACGCTCGAGGCGATCAAGCGCACGAAGACCTGCATCAAGGCGCCGATCACGACGCCGGTCGGCGTCGGCTTCCGCTCGGTGAACGTCGCGCTGCGCAAGGAGTTCGACCTGTACGCCTGCGTGCGTCCGTGCAAGACGTACGCCGGCGTGCGCTCGCGCTACGACAAGATCGATCTCGTGATCTTCCGCGAGAACACCGAGGACCTGTACGCGGGCATCGAGTTCGAGCAGGGCAAGGACGAGACGAAGCGCCTGATCGGCTTCATCCAGGAACTCTCGAAGGCCAAGATCCGCCCCGACTCCGGCATCTCGATCAAGCCGATCTCGATCTTCGGCACCGAGCGCATCGTGAAGGCCGCCTTCGAGTACGCGCGCAAGAAGGGCCGCAAGAAGGTCACGGCCGTCCACAAGAGCAACATCATGAAGTTCTCGGACGGCCTTTTCCTCGCGACTGCGCGGCGTGTCGCCGAGCAGTACAAGGACATCGCCTTCGAGGACCGCATCGTCGACAACATGTGCATGCAGCTCGTGCAGAAGCCCGAGGACTACGACATCCTCGTGCTCCCCAACCTCTACGGCGACGTGATCAGCGACCTGTGCGCCGGCCTGATCGGCGGCCTCGGCATCGCCCCGGGCGCCAACCTGGGCGACGGCGGCATCGCGATCTTCGAAGCGACGCACGGCTCCGCGCCCAAGTACAAGGGACAGGACAAGGTGAACCCCACCGCGATGCTCCTCTCCGCCGTGCTCATGCTCGAGCACCTCGGCGAAGCAAAAGCCGCCGTGCGCCTCGAGACCGCGATCGCCAAGGTCATCCGCGAAGGCAAGCAGGTCACCTACGACCTGAAGAACGACCGCAACGACCCGACCGCCGTCGGCACGAAGGCGATGGGGCAAGCGATCATCCGCGCGCTCTGACCGAACAGCTGGGCCCGGTGCCTGGCTAACTTCACGGCCGTTGGCCCAGGAACGGGACCGTCCCGCCCCTCGACTCACGTTGAGGGGCGGGACGGTCTCGTTCCTGGGCCAACGGCCGTGAAGTTAGCCAGGCACCGGGCCCAGCTGTTCGGTCAGAGCGCGTGCTCGCGCCCTTGCCCCGACCTCCCGCCCGCGGGTAGCGTCGCGCGCATGGCGACGATCGCGCAGCGCAAGGTGACGGTGGTGGGGGCAGGCTACGTGGGTTCCACGTGCGCGCACCTCTTGTCGATGAAGGATCTGGCGTCGGAAATCGTGCTCATCGACGTGGTCGAGGGCCGCCCGCAGGGCATCGCGCTCGACATGAACCAGAGCGCCGCGGTCGAGGACTTCGGCGGCCGCGTCATCGGCACGAACGATCCGAAGGACACCGCCGGTTCCGACATCGTGATCATGACGGCCGGCCTGCCGCGCAAGCCGGGGATGAGCCGATCGGACCTGCTCGAGACGAACGCCAAGATCATCAACACGGTCGCCGACTACGTGCGCCACGGCTCGCCCGACGCGCACGTCATCGTGGTGACGAACCCGCTCGATTCCATGGTGACGCTGATGCGCGCGCGCACCGGCTTTCCGGGGGCTCGCGTGACGGGCATGGCGGGCGTGCTCGACAGCGCCCGCTTCTCGTGGTTCATCGCCGAGGCTACGAAGGCGAACGTGCAGGACGTGCGCGCGATGGTGCTCGGCGCGCACGGCGATTCGATGGTGCCCGTGCCGAACTACTGCACGGTGAACGGCGTGCAGCTCAAGGACCTCGTCGACAAGGCGAAGATCGAGGCGATGGCGACGCGCACGAAGGGCGGCGGCGCGGAGATCGTCAACCTGTTGAAGACAGGGAGCGCGTACTACGCGCCGGCCAGCTCGTCGGTCGCGATGGCGAAGGCGATCCTCAACGACGAGAAGCGGATGCTGCCCTGTGCGTGCTTCCTCAACGGGCAGTACGGCTTCGAGGGGATCTACATGGGCGTGCCCGCGATCCTCGGGAAGGACGGCGTGGAGCGGATCGTGGAGATCCCGCTCGACCTCGACGCGCGCGCGCAGATGCAGAAAACGGCCGGGGCGATCCTCGCGGACGTGCAGCTGCTGCGGGACAAGCGCCTGATGTGACGTTCTCGGCTCGAGCAGGAAGGCGGGTCCCGAGGCCCGTGGCGGGCGGGTTTCCGGCGCAGTCCGGTCCCTCGCCCTGCGTGGCTGTATCGCCGGGGATTCGCCTCACCCCCCGGTCAGGAGAAGGTGGCTGTACCGGCCCGCGGAGCCGCTAGGATCCTCGGCCCTCTCCAGGGAAACCGCGATCCAAGGTCCGACCCGATGCCCACGCACCGCACCGAATCCGACTCCTTCGGCCCCATCCAAGTCCCCGCCGACGCTCTCTGGGGCGCGCAGACCCAGCGCAGCGCGGAGAACTTCCGGATCGGCGGCCACCGCTTCACGCGGCCCATGATCCGCGCGCTCGGGATCGTCAAGAAGTCCGCTGCGCTCGCGAACATCGACCTCGGCGACCTCTCGATGCTGGGCAAGAAGGAGCAGAAGGCGCTCCTTCAGGCCTGCGACGAGGTCATCGCGGGCCAGCTCGACGCGCACTTCCCGCTCGTCGTGTGGCAGACGGGTTCGGGCACGCAGACGAACATGAACGCGAACGAGGTCATCTCGAACCGCGCCATCCAGCTCCTCGGCGGGGAGATCGGCTCGAAGAAGCCCGTGCACCCGAACGACCACGTCAACCGCGCGCAGTCGTCCAACGACGCGTTCCCGACGGCGATGCACATCGCGGCCGCGGAGGAGGTCGCGCACCGCCTGCTCCCCGCGCTCGACGCGCTCGAGGCGGCGCTGCTCGCGAAGTCGAAGGCCTGGAAGAGCGTCGTCAAGATCGGGCGCACGCACCTGATGGACGCGACGCCGCTCACGGTCGGTCAGGAATTCTCGGGCTACGTGCAGCAGCTCAAGGACGCGCGGCGCGCGCTCGGGTTCGCGTTGAAGGGCGTCTACGAGGTCGCGCTGGGCGGCACGGCCGTCGGCACCGGGCTCAACACGCATCCGAAGTACGCGAAGCTCGTGGCGCAGAAGATCGCGGCCGAGACGGACTTGCCGTTCGTCAGCGCGCCCAACAAATTCAGCGCCCTGGCCGGGCACGACGCGCTCGTGTTCCTGTCGGGCGCGCTCAAGACGACGGCCGTCGCGCTGATGAAGATCGCGAACGACGTCCGCTGGCTCGGGTCGGGGCCGCGCTGCGGCATCGGCGAGCTCAAGCTGCCGCAGAACGAGCCGGGCAGCTCGATCATGCCGGGCAAGGTCAACCCGACGCAGTGCGAAGCGCTGGCCATGGTCTGCGTCCAGGTCATGGGTAACGACGCGGTCGTCTCGTTCGCGGGCTCGCAGGGGAACTTCGAGCTGAACGTCTACAAGCCCGTGATGGTCCACAACGTGCTCGAGTCGATCGCGCTGCTCAGCGATGCGTCGACGAGCTTCCGCACGAAGTGCATCGACGGGTTGGAGATCGACCGCGCGCGCATCGAGCTGCTCATGCGCCAGTCGCTGATGCTCGTGACGGCGCTCAATCGCTCCATCGGGTACGACAACGCGGCGAAGGTCGCGAAGAAGGCCTATCTGGAGAACAAGACCCTGAAGGAGACGGTTCTCGAGCTCGGCCTGATGAGTGGCCCCGAGTTCGACAAGGCCGTCGTGCCGACCAGGATGATCGGGCCCTTCGGCGCGGCTGCCGGCGGTGGGTAGTCGCGCGCGGGCCGCGTTCGTTCGGTGAAGGCATCTGGCAGACGTGGGGCGGCTGAGTAGTCTGAAGTCAGCTCGCGCCCACGCCACGTCCAGGTACCCGAGGCCCTTCGACCATGCACTCGATCCTCTTGCGCTGTCTGCTCCTCACGTCCGCGGCGACCCTCGGATTCGCTCCACCCGCGCGCGCCCAGGGATCGGATGCCTGTGCAACGGCCCAGGCCATCAGCGGCAACGTCACCGTGAACTTCGTCAACCAGGCCGCCACCACGGACGGCCCGGCGAACTCGGCCTGCAACTTCTCGGGGCAGAGCCAGATCAACCTGGATGTCTGGTTCCGTTGGACGGCAACTCTCACGGGAACGGCGACGGTCACGAACTGCGGCGCGACCTCCGTCGACACGAAGATCGCAGCCTACGCCGGGACGAGTTGTCCGCCGGGCACGCCGCTCGATTGCGACGATGACAATTGCACGCTGCAGACCACGATCACGTTCGCCTGCACGAGCGGGAGCCAGTACCTGATCCGCGTCGGCTCCTACCCAGGGGCTGCGGGCGGCGCGGGACAGATCACCGTGAGCCAGGCGGGTTCGGGTGGGCCCGCGAACAACGACTGCGCTTCCGCGACCGTCATCGGCGGCCTCGGCACGTTCGCGTTCGACAACACCGCGGCGACGACCGACGGCGTCGCCGACACCCTCTGCAACTACTTCAACCAGACCCAGATCGAGCGCGACGTCTGGTTCCGCTGGACCCCGTCCGTCACGGGCGCGCACACGATCTCCTTCTGTGGCGCGACCGCCGTGGACACCAAGGTTGCCCTGTACTCCGGCGGTTCCTGCCCCGTCGGAGCGGCCATCGCGTGCCTGGACGACGCATGCCAGCTGCAGACCGAGCTCGCGGTCACGGTGAACGCGGGCCAGCCGTACATGCTGCGTGTCGGCGTGTACCCGACCGCCGCGGGTGGGACGGGCACGTTCACCATCGCGACGGCCGGAGGTGGCGGTGGAGACGAATGCACGCCCCCCAGCACCGGTCCGGACGTGATCGTCGGTGGGCTCACCGCGGTCTACAAATGGGGCCTGGTCGGCGCGACCTGCGGCTACTCGATCGGCACGGATTCGTGCAACGTCGGCACCGCTGGACTGTCCTGGGTCGCCAGCACGAACCAGCATCCCGTGATCGGCCAGAACGTGTACCGCCTCAAGAACGGCCGCTTCGAGCAGGTGGGCATGGGCTGGTTGAAGCACGGATTCCTCGCGCTGAACCAGAGCCTGTGCTGCGCTTGCCAGAACCCCGGCGGCGGAACGGTCCTCGGGGTCGGATGCTCGGATCCGTACGACGCCCAACTGAACGGCAACCAAGCCGGGTCGGGCAGTCAGGGCGGGCTCGGGCCGCGCTCGGAGGTCAACCCGGTGACCGGCGCGTTCCCGTATCCCTACACCACGCAGGGCCTCTCCGGCGACAACATCTACAAGCGTGTGCAGATCGCGAACGCCGACCTCGATCCGGCGGCGAACGTGGGCGCCACGTGGTACGCGGAGGGGCACTACATCGCGCCCGACGACGCGACCGCCGGCAACGGCAACAACAACGTGTCCTGGCGTCCGATCGTGGTCGGGACGTACGCGAGCGGCTGGAACCTCTCGCTCTCGGGTGCCACGACGCGACGCCAACCCGCGATCCGCTCGTGGCAGGTGGCGGATCCCGGTGTCACGCTGACGAACGTCCAGGCCGATGGCCTGTTCGTGGTCGGCAGCCGCGCGACGGACAACGGCAACGGCACGTGGCACTACGAGTACGCCGTCTACAACATGAACTCGGATCGCGCGGCGGGCGGATTCAGCGTCCCCGTCGGGCCCGGGATCTCGGTCACGAACTTCGGGTTCAAGGACGTGCACCACCACTCCGGCGAGCCGTATTCGACGGTGGATTGGAGCACGTCGAACTCCGCGGGCCAGCTCACCTGGTCCACGCAGACGTTCGCCCAGAACGCGAACGCCAACGCGGTTCGTTGGGGCACGCTCTACAACTTCCGGTTCGACGCGAACGTAGGTCCGCAGAACGGGAATGCGACGCTCACCTACTTCAAGCCCGGCTCGCCGACGGCGGCCTCGGTCGTGGCTCAGGTGCCCAGCGCGGCCGGCGCGCCGGTCGTGGCCTTCTGCTTCGGCACCGGCGGGACCGCGTGCCCCTGCGGCAACAGCGGAACCGCGGGCAACGGCTGCGCCAACTCGATCAACGCGAACGGCGCCAACCTGGCCGCGTCCGGCTCGCCGAGCATCACGAGCGACACCCTCACGCTCTCGGGTAGCGGGATGCCCAACAGCTCCGCGCTCTACTTCCAAGGCACGACGCAGGCGAACGGCGGCCTCGGCACGGTGTTCGGCGACGGCCTGCGCTGCGCAGCCGGGTCGATCATCCGGCTCGGCACGAAGACGAACGCCGGCGGGGGATCCCAGTACCCGTCTGCCGGTGACCTGTCCGTTTCGGTGCGCGGGTCCAATGCACCGGGCAACGTGAGGACCTACCAGGTGTGGTATCGCAACGCCTCCGCGTTCTGCACGGGCGACACGTTCAACTTGTCGAACGGTCTCCAGGCGACCTGGCAGCCCTGAGATCGACGGAGACCTCCACCCGCGTGGACGGTTCCGCTCGCGGCTTCCGAGCGCGGCTTGGTCCGGCTTCGGCGGATCCGGCCCCGGTCGCGTCGTGGCTTTCGATTCGACGCGCGAGGCGGGCCCCGGCGAGCGGCGGTCCGTGCTCCGTGGAGTGACGGCGCTGTCCAGCCGGTCGATGGGCCGCCCGCCGGTGCCCTCGGGGCACCGGCCTGTCGGCGCCGCCGAGCCCGAAGCTCCAGGACCTCGAAGGCCGGAACACGCCTCCGGTCCGCGGCCTCCCCGGGGCGCTGTCCGGACGGCCCGGGAATCCGGATCCAGGGACCTGGGTCCGGCACCTTCCGCTCGGTAGCGCCCTCTGCGGGCCCGGCTCGATCCGCGAGCCCTCCGAGGCGGAGAATTGCCGTGTTGGGGGCGCCGGAGGCCGCTACACTCCCCGGCTCGACCTGACGGGTCGAACTCCCGCCATGCACACAAAGATCCGCAAGAGCTCCGCCAAGCACAAGAAGAAGACCGGGTACCGCACCCGCCAGCAGACGAAGGGCGGCCGGAAGACGAACCGCCGCCAGCGTCGTCGGCACGGCAGCTTCTGAGCTCCCGGTTCCGCCCCGTCGACGTGCGTCGTCGGCCCGCGGAGCCCCGGACCTCGCCAGGCGGGTAGACCGATCGCGGGCGGCATCGCCCGCGTGAACTCGCTCCCCGCCCCGGAGGCGCTCCGGTGGCGCGGAGGCCGGTCCGGTCCCACGATCCATGGGCGCGCGCATCGTCCGCCGGACGTGCAGCGCGCCTCTTCGCACCCACAGCCATGACCGCCGACCTCGCTCGATTCCTGCCCCGCACCCGGGAGCAGATGCGCCTACGCGGCTGGGCCGAGCTCGACGTCGTGCTCGTCACCGGGGACGGCTACGTCGATCACCCGTCGTTCGGCGCAGCCGTGATCGGGCGTGTCCTCGAAGCGCACGGATGGCGTGTCGGCATCCTCGACGTGCCGGACCTCGAGCCCGACGGTTCGGGTTGGACGCGACTTCCGGCCCCGCTGCTCTTCGTCGGCGTGACCGCCGGGACCATCGACTCGATGGTCACGAACTACACGGCCTCCAAGAAGAAGCGCCGGGTGGACGTCTACCGTCCGGGCGGCGCGATCGGCCGGCCGAACCGAGCCACGATCGCGTACACGGCGCTCGCGCGTCACCACTTCCCCGGCGTGCCCGTCATCGTCGGAGGGCTGGAGGCGGGTCCGCGGCGTCTCGCGTACTGGGACTACTGGGAAGAGAAGATGCGCCGGTCGATCCTCGTCGACAGCAAGGCGGACCTGCTCGTGTGGGGGATGGGCGAGCGCCAGGTGCTCGAGGTCGCGAATCGCATCGCGCGCGGCGAGAGCCTGCGCGGCATTCCCGGCACGTGCGAGATCGTGCGCCGCGAGGATCTGCCCGAGAACGCGCGCATCGCGCCTTCGTTCGAGGATCTGTGCCACGACGCGGACGCGCTGATCCCCCTATTTCATGCCGTGCGCGAAGAGAACAGCCCGAGTTCGCGTCCGATCGCGCAGGCGCACGGCACGCGCTACGTGCTTCAGCACCCGCCCAGCCCGCCCGCGCCGCAGAAGGAGGTCGACTCGTTCTACGACCTCCCGTACCAGCGCGCGTGGCACCCCGACCACGACAGGGCCGGCGGCATCGCCGCGCTCGAGCCCGTGCGCTGGTCCGTGAACACCCACCGCGGTTGCATGGCCGACTGCTCCTTCTGCTCGATCACGTTCCACCAGGGACGCTCGATCCAGTCGCGCAGCGAGGAGTCGGTGATGAAGGAAGTGGCCGCGCTCAGCGAGAACCACGACTTCCGCGGCACGATCACCGACGTCGGCGGCCCCACGGCGAACATGTGGGGGCTCGGCTGCAAGCTGCTCGAGAAGGGCGAGGCCTGCCTCGGCCGCGACTGCCTCACGCCCGATCCGTGCCCCGCGCTGCGGCTCGACAAGACGACCGAAGGCTACCGACGACTGCTCGCGCTCGTGCGCAGCGCGAAGGGCGTGAAGCACGCGTTCGTCTCGAGCGGCATCCGCTACGACATGCTGCGCGACAAGAAGGGCGAGCTCCTGCCGCTGCACCACGACCTCGTGAAACACCACGTGCCCGGCCGCATGAAGCTGGCGCCCGAGCACGCGTCCGACGAAGTGCTCGCCGCGATGAACAAGCCGCGCTTCGACGTCTACGAGAAGTACGAGCAGGATTACAAGGACGAGTGCAAGGCCGAGGGCAAGGACCAGCACCTCGTGAACTACTTCATCGTCGGACACCCTGGCACGGGGCTGCCGCAGGCGATCGAGTTGTTCGAGAAGCTGCTCGAGCGCAACTACAGCCCCGAGCAGGTGCAGGAGTTCATCCCGCTGCCGATGACGCGCGCCTGCGTGCAGTTCGTGACGGGCAAGGATCCGCTGACGATGGCGGAACTGCATGTCCCGCGCGGCGAGCGCGAGCGGCGGATGCAGAAGGCGCTCGTGCGCTGGAAGGCGCCGGAGAACCGCGAGCTCGTGGAAGAGGCTCTCGCGGCGGCAGGACGTCAGGACCTCGTCGGCCGCTTCCACCGCGCGATCGGCGGCGCGAAGCCGCGCGCGACGCGCGAGGCGGACATGGACCTCGACACCTGCGGTTGACGCACGGCGGCCGTGCCGCCGCGGACGGGGTGGTTCCGCGGACGACACGGCCGTGCGACGGTCACGATCCCCAGGCGACCTGCAGCGCGTTGCTCAGGTTCCAGGTCGACTCGGTGCAGAACGAAGCGGAGTTGCGGTACCAGGCCTGGTAGTAGCGCGTGACGCCCGCGCTCACGTAGCCGGCTTCGGACACGAGCGGATCGCCCGTGCGCGGGAACTGCGCGACGCCGCCGACCGCGGAGAGTGAGATCAGCTCGATCGTCGTGCCGCCGGCGCAGTGCAGGCCATCGCCGAACACCTCGCCCGAGCCGCCGCCCACCGCGGACGTGCCCTGGAAGAAGAGCGTCGTGTTCGTGCCCGGAACCGTCGCCGAGAGCGTCAGCGTGTCCGCGCTGACCGCCGCTCCGCCCGTCGCCGAGAGGAGCGAGCCGAACCCGAACGAGTTGAGGCAGCCCGTCTCGCCGGTGCTCTCGTTGCCGCACGGGCAGGCGGTGCCCGAGCCGTCGCCGAAGCACAGGCTCGTCACGCGCGGCAAGTACGTGTAGCAGACCGTGACGGACACCGAGGCCTGGGTCGAGAAGCTCGCGACCGTGCTGCCCGTGCCCGAGTACGTGCCGATCCCCTCGACGCGCACGCGCGTCCCCGACAGGCCGGGGTTGCCCGGGGATCCCGCGTAGAGGCCGAGCGTTCCGGAATCCGTTGTCGAGCCGGATCCGACGAGGTCCGGCAGCGTGGTGGACGGCACCGTCACACCCGAGATGCCGGCGTAGTCGAGGGTCCCGTCGTACGCGGCGAGCGACTGCGCAGAGGACGACGTCGTGCTCCCCGACGCGAGCGGCGTCGAGTCGGAGGCCTTCACGACGGCGCTGACGCCCGGGATCAGGCTGCCGACGGACGGTGTCCCGCCGACGCTCTCGACCTGGGACGCGGCGGAGGCCTCGACCTCGAACGTGACGGTGACCGCCTGCAGGGTCCCGAAGGCGGTGTCGAAGCGCGGGATCGCGATCTCGACGTCGAAGGTCGTCGCCGTGGTCGGCACCGCGACGGTGTGGCAGACCTGGTCCGCGCGCGAGCGGGAGGCCATCGACGCGACGACGAGGGTGAGGAGGCACCATAGCTTGGGTTGCGAGCTCTGGAACATGAGAGTCTCCGAGGGAAGCGCTCGCGTTGCGCGCGTCGCGGGTACGCTCGTGCGCGCTCGACGCGACGCCGCTCGACGAGCGGACGTAGACCTCAGGTCGCTGCTGTGAGCGAACGAACGGCCCGGCGGCCGCCGCACGGGCTCGAGTCTTGCTGCGGAGACGACGTGTCCGCGCCCTGGAACTGCGGCGAGGAACGCCGCACGAATTCGCGGATGGGTGTCATCCGCGCGCAGCTCGCGCGGACGATCAGGACGGCCGCGAACGGAGACGCGGCGAAGGCTCGATGCTGTCCGCCCAGATGGTGGAACCGGACGAGAGCGCTCCGCTTCGACGCGGAGCGACGGATGTCGCGACCGGACGGACGATCAGCGTCGGATCGTTCGAGCGGGCCGCACGCCGAGGTCCACGACGGCCAGCCCCGGCCCGTTCATCCCGCGGCGCGAGACGCGCGCGCCCCACGCGTCGCTGCTCTGGAAGCCGCCGCCGCGGACGATGTAGCGCGTCTCCGTGGAGTCGATCACGAGCCCGTCCCCGCGCCGCCGCTCGGCGCCGTAGTCCGCGGCCTGATCGCGGCACCATTCGACGACGTTCCCGCACATGTCGTGGAGACCGAACGGGTTCGCACGGTAGCTGCCGACGCGCGCGTGGCCGATGTGGCCGTCGTCGATCGACAGCTCGTAAGCCGTCCCGCGCACGAAGCTCTTCTCGTGGGCGCGCGCGTCGGAGATGTTCTCCGCGCCCTGCAGTGATGCGGCCGTCTTCCCCGTCCACCAGGGCGTCGTCGTGCCGGCGCGGGCCGCGCGCTCCCACTGGACCTCGGTCGGGAGGACCCAGCCCTGTCGCTCGAGGAACCGCACGCACTGCGACCAGCTCACCGTCTCGACCGGGTGCAGTTCATCGAAGATCTCGTCGACCAGTGAGTCGTTGGAAGCAAACGTGCTGGGATTCGAGCCTGCCGCTCGGACCCACTGCGCCTGCGTCAGCTCGTGCTTCGCCAGGAAGTACGCGTCGAGCTCCATTTCGCGCAGCGGTTGTTCCTTGATCCCCGCGTCCGGGTCGTACTGCCGACCCTGCGGGTCGCTGGACTGGGCGCCGAGCAGGAAACGGCCCCCGGGTAGGAGCACGAACACGACCGCGCTCTCGGCGGTGAGGGCCAGCTTCCCGTCGGCGCCGCGCGTCGGCACGAGCCCCGTGGCGATGTCGGCGAACTCCTGCAATCCCGAATCCGGGTCGGGTCCGAGCGGCACGAGCCCGAGCTGCGGGAGGAGCTCGAGGCCCTGGTAGCGCGGATCCGCTCGGATCGCGGCGATCGCGTCGCGCCACGCACCGGCGGGCTCGACGAGCGACAGCCTCTCGACATCGCGGGCGTGCGCGAGGCGCCGCTCGACCCCCAGGCCGTGCTCGGGAGACACGCCGCGGACCGCGCCGCGCTCCGCGTCGGCGAAGAGCTCGAGTCGGGCGACGAGGTCCGCGAGGCGGTCGTGCCACCAGGCGTCGGAATCGTCGGCGAAGCGCCAGGTCCGCCGGGCTCCGACGACCAGGGCCAGCTCCTCGACCCGACGTTCGAGGTCCGCGATCCGCGTCTCGGCTCGCGCCAGCCCCTCGGTCGATCGCGCGTAGTCCGACTCCCGGGACAGTCGCGCCGCCGACTCCGCGATCTCGGGACGATCGGGATCCTCGCCCAGCGCGCGCTCCGCGTACTCGACGGCAGCCTCGTCGTCGCCGGCGGCGAAGTACGCCCAGGCGATCGTGTCGAGGACGCCGGCCTTGTCGCAGCCCTCCATCCCCAGCGCGCGCTGCGCCAGGGCCAGCGCGACATCGGGATCCCCGGCCAAGGCGCCGTCCGGATCCACCATGTCGTACGCGACGCGGTTGAGCGCGTCCGCCCCCTGGAGGCCGTCGTAACCCGACAGGTCGAGGTCCGTGCGGCGCGGGACGTCGTCGTGAGTCCGTCGTCGCAGCACGGCCCGGCCGCGCTCGACCTCACGCCGCAACTCCGCGAGCTCGGCCGCGCGCGGGTGCCCGGCCGCGTCCGCGACGACATCCGCGTCCGTCAGCGGGAGCGCTCGCGCCCTCAGCGCGGCGAGCGTCGCGCGATGCTCGTCGAGGTTCGAGGTCAGCCGCCGTGCCTCCTCGAGCCAGGCCGTCATCTCGGGCGCCTTCTCGGGGCTCGCCGGCCACAGCGCATCGGCGCGCCGCTCGAGGTCGCGCAGCCGCTCCGCGTCGGCGAGCCGGAAGACCTCGCGCTGGCGCGCCAGCGCCGACAACGCGAGCACGACGACCACGACGGCCGACACGGCGAAGACGCCGAGGACCGCGCTGGCCGTGGGGTGCCGCCTCGCCCACAGGCGCATCTCGTACGCCCGCGAGCGCGGTCCGGCGAGCACGGGCTCGTGCGCGACGTACCGTTCGAGCTCGCGGTCGAGCTCGACGACGCTCGCGTAGCGTCGCGCCCGGTCCGTCTCGAGCGCCTTGGCCAGGATCCACTCGAGCTCCGCCGGCAGATCCGGTCGCACGCTGCGGGCCAGCGGCACGGAGTCCCGCGCGATGGCGCGCAGCGCCTGGGTCAGGCTCATTCCCTCGACCGCATGAGCCCGCCGGCCGCACAAGATCTCGTACAGGACGAGGCCGAGCGCGTGGACGTCGGACTGCGCGTGGACCTCGCGGCCGACGCTGTCGGCCTGCTCCGGGCTCAGGTACTGGAGCGTCCCGAGCAGGTCCCCGGTGCGGGTCAGGCTCTGCCCGCCGCCCTCGGCCTCGTCGAGCGCGCGCGCGATGCCGAAATCGATCAGCTTCGGCGTGCCTCCGGCGTCGACGAGCACGTTCCCCGGCTTCAGGTCGCGGTGGACGATGCCCTTCGCGTGGGCGTGCGCCACGGCCGCGCACACGCGACGGAACAGGGCGATCGCCTCCAGGGTCGAGAGCGCGTGACGCCGCACGTAGTCGGTGATCGGCAGCGCGCCCTCGACGAGCTCCATCGCGATGTACGGCGTGTTGCCGTCGACCCCCGCGGCGTACACCTGCGCGATCGACGGGTGGTTCATGCGCGCGAGGAGCACGGCCTCCTGCTCGAAGCGACGGCGCACTCCGGGATCGGCCGACAGCGGCGGCAGGAACTTCAGCGCCACGCGCCGTCGCGGGTTCGTCTGTTGTGCTTCGTGGACGCTGCCCATCCCGCCCGAGCCGATCCGGCGCAGGAGGGTGAACCCGCCCACGACCGCGCCCTCCGCCGGTCCGCGGAGCGCCCCGGACTGCGCCGCCGCGGGGGGCTCGAGGTAGTCGCCGGCCCGGGCGTCCTGTTGGAGCAGGGCCTCGACCTCGCGGCGGAAGTCGGCGTCCGCGCCGCAACGCTCGTCGAGGAAGCGCGCGCGCTCCGCGGGGGCCAGCGCGGCGGCCTCGTCGAAGGCCCGGGCGAGTTCCACCCAGGGGCGTGTCATGACGAACCGCACCCGCCGCGCGGGGCACGCGCGCGGGCCGGGGTTCCCTGCGGCCCCAGGGAAGGATCGAAGGCGGGAAGGGGATTCACGAAGTGCCCGGGAAGTGAGCTCCGACGCCTGTAGCCAGTCGCGAGCGCACAGCGTAGCGGCGTCGACCTCGATCCTCTCCTACCCGCAGGCCTTCCACGAGAATCACGGGCGCGGCAGCCCGGAAATCCGGAGAAACGTGGTCCGATGCCGGGATTCCGCGGGATCCGCCGCTCAGTGCGGGGCTCCGCCGTCCGTGGAGAGCTCGCGCCGCAGCCAGGCCCGCGCCGTGCGCCAGTCCCGCGCGACCACCTTGGCGTCGATGCCGAGCACGTGCGCGATCTCGGCCTCCTCGAGGCCGCCGAAGAAGCGCAGCTCGATGATCTTGGCGGCCTGCTGGGACTCGATCGCCAGCCGTTGAAGCGCGTCGTCCAAGTCGACCAGTGAGAAGGCGCGGTCCTCGTAGGGCACGAGGATCGCGTCGAGAGGCAATCGGGTCGGGCTCCCGCCGCGCTTGGCGGTCGCGCGCGCCCGCGCGCGATCGACCAGGATCGAGCGCATCGCGCTGGCCGCCACGGCCAGGAAGTGCTCGCGGTTCGCGAAGTTCGGCGCGCGGCTCCCGAACAGCTTGACGAAGGCCTCGTGGACCAGCGCTGTCGGCTGCAGCGTCTGTGCCGCGTCGCCCGAGCCGCGGAAGTGCGCCTGGGCGAGCCCGCGCAACTGCGCGTACAAGATCGTGAGCAGCTCGCCGTCCGCGGCGCGGTCACCCGCGGCGATGCGCTGCAGGATGAGGGTGATGTCGTGTGCGTCGTCGGGCATGGATGGGAACGTCGATTCGATCGCTGGCGAAGCTAGTGTCCTGACTCGGAAGTACGCGGGCCAATTCGCGTCGACTGCGACTTCCCGGGTAGCCGCGGCGACGACGCGGGTTCGCAGCAACCCTCGGAGGAGGCGCAACGACGCCGGGGAGGCGCAGGCGGCGTGAATTGGCCCGCGTACTTCCGAGTCAGGACACTAGCACGCGCCCGGCTCGTGCGTATCGCGCACGTCGTCCGTGCGTTCACGGGACGGCGGTGAGCAACCGGTGGATGCGGAAACGGGCCGCGGATCGCTCGAGGATCGCGTGCGAGGTCTCCAGGCGGTGCATGGGCTCCAAGCAGATCGTCGCTTCCCGCCACAGGACGTGGATGCGCGTGCCCGATGGTGGCCGGTCGACACCGTCCATGTAGGCCCGCGGATCGAGCTGGCTCGCGAGGATGTCGGGCCTGTCGCGCAGGTAGTGGTCGACCGTCGACGGGATCTGCGACTCGGGGACGCACACGAGCAAGAGGAGTCGGTCGCCCGGACGCCAACGCTCGCGGATCTCGGCGGTCGCGGTGCGGTAGTCCTCGCGCCGATTCTCGGACAGCTGCAGGCCCGTCATCGTGGTCGCGCAGAGCAGGAGGACCGCGCAGGCCGCGCGCCCCGGTAGGGCCGGCGTCCAGGCCACGAGCCCCGCGGCGATGCAGGCGATCGCGCCCGGGATCGCCGGCGTCAGGTACCGCGGCTGGAACCCACCCCTCGCGCAACACGCGAGCAGTCCGGCCGCAGAGATCGGAATCAGGGCCGCGAGTGCCGCGTCGATCTCGCGCGGAGCCCGGCGTGCCAGCGCGCGCAGGCAGCCGGCGATGAATGCCGCGAGGCACAGTCCGCCCAGGACCCACCCGATCGCGGGCACGCCGTGGTCCACGAGGACGGCGAAGTCGACCGCCAGGAGGCGCGCGGGGAGCTCGGCCAGGTCGCGCGGCGAAGCCTGCACGATCACGGGCCAGGAGCCGCTGCGCTGGATGGGCAGGACCATGACGAGCCACGGCGTCCAGGCGAGCACGCCGACCGTGCTCGCGATCCCCGTGCGCACCGTCGAGCGCGCGCCCGAGGCCGCGGCCTGAGCGATGACCACCAATCCCGCGAGGGCCCCGTAGTAGTGGAACCCGGTCGCGACGGCTGTCGCGAAGGCGAGCCCGATCCAGCGCGCGGCCGAGGGCGCCGCCCATGCTCGGCGCGCCGCGAGCAGCACCAGCAGCGTCGAGCACTCGAGGAACGCGTACATGCGCACCTCGTGCGCGTACCACACGAGGAGCGGCGATACGGCGTAGAGGGCGATCGCCCAGGCCGCGTGCTTTCGCCCGAGCCAGGCGCGCGCGAGCGGGACGAACAGGCCGAGTGCGGCACAGGACACGAACGCTGGCAGGAGTCGCAGGATCCAGTCCTGTTCGCCGAACGCGCGCATCCAGGCCCGGACGAGCAGGAACACGAGCGGCGGATGGCTGTCCGCGCAGAGCATCGCGAACGGATCCGCGGCGCGGGCGATCCGCACCGTCATCCCCTCGTCGATCCAGAAGGAGTGGACCTCGGGGCGGACGAGTCGCAGCACGAGGCCGATCCCGACGGCGAGGAAGGTCCACGTCCGGCCCGTGCGATCCTCCGGTTGCGGCGCGATCATCGGCGCGCCGTGTGTACGCGATTCCGCGCGCTCAGGGAATCCAGGTGACGCGCAGGCCGTTCGTCAGGTTGAAGGCCGAAGCCGTGCAGTAGACCGCGGCGTTGCGGTACCAGGCCTGGTACGTGCGCACCGCGCCTTCGGCCGGGATGGACCCCAGGGCCGACAGGGAACCTCCCGCGCCCGATCCGAAGGCGGCGCTTCCGCCCTGCACGTCGACCACCGCGAGGCGTTGCACCGCTCCGCCGGCGCAGCGCAGCCCATCGCCGAAGGGCGCGCCCAGTCCTCCGGCCAGCGCGGAGTCACCCTGGAAGAAGAGCGCCGCGCCCAGCGGAGGCATGCCGCTGGCCGCGAGGCGGAGCGTATCGCTCGACGTGCGGGCGCTCCCGCTCGCGGCGAGCAGCCCGCCGCCCGTTCCGAAGGAGTTGTCGCAGCCACGCCCGCTCGCCCCGCTGTTCCCGCACGGGCAGGCGGCGCCGGTTCCGTCACCCTTGCACAGGGCGAGCGGAGCGCAGTCGGGGTACAGGTGCACTTCGTCGGTCGTCGAGAGGCCCGCCGCATCGGTGACCGTCAGCAAGACCTCGAAGTGGTACGTCTGTCCGTCGCAACCCTCCGGCGTGATCACGGTGGACGTCGAGCAGTTGGAATCGATCGGCTCCGGGTGCGTGTGCTCGTCGTGGTGCAGGACCGTCTGCCACGCGCAGGTGAGCTGGTTCGCCGCGTGCTCGGCATCGGAGATCGTGGCCGACAGGGCGATCGTGGCGGGCGGGCCCAGGGTGTAGAGCGAGCCGTCGACCGGACTCGTGATCGACACCGAGGGCGGCGTGTTGTTGAGGGAGACCAGGGTCGTCACCGTCGCGCTGGCGTTCAGCGGGTCGCGCACGGTCAAGGTCACGTCGCGGCGCGTCGGTTGCGTGAGAAGCGTCGGATCCTCGGCCAGGACGCGCAGTTCGCCGGCGCTCAGGAAGTGCGCGGAGCCGCCGGGCGCGCCCGCGATCCGGATGTGCGTGCCCGTGGCCGCCGGGAAGTCGATGCGGAACGTCTCGTAGGAGAGTCCGTTGTTGCCCGGATATGCCGGCGTCGCGACGGCGCCCGCCACCGTGCTCCACGTGCTGCCGTCGCCGACTTCCACGCGCCACGTGTCGAACCAGCCTCCGTCCGAGAAGTGCTGGCCCTCCTGGAAGACGAGCCCGCGGAACGCGTGCGGCGCGGCGAACGCGTAGCCGATCCAGTCGAAGTTCCCCTGGGCGCCGGCGTGGTACGTGTCGTACTGCCGCGAGTCGCTCGTGCTGCCGACGGGCGGCAGGTCGCCGTCGCGCAGGATCTCGGGATCCCAGTTGCCGCCTCCCAGCGGATGCGGCGGGTCGAGCTCGAGGACGCGCGCCACGATCGTGCCCTGCGACGTGACGTCGGCGATGGGCTCGTAGACGTGCGTCGGATCCGGGAGCGTGCTGGTCGTGCCGTCGCCGAAGTCCCAGGCGTACGTCAGCGGCTGCCCCTCGGGATCGCTCGACCCCGCGCTCGAGAACTGCACCGCGAGCGGCACCGGTCCGAAGGCGCGCGGCGGCGTCGCGACGGCGATCGGCGGCAGGTTCTGGGCGTACACCACGCGGCGTACCTCCGAGGATCCGCCGAACTCCGCGTAGCGGATGTAGTGGAGCGCCCCGCTCCCCGGCGCCGCGACCAGGTTCACGACGCCGTCCGTCCCCGCACCCGACGCGAAGGGGACGATTTCTGCCGGCGCGCCCGGCACGAAGCGGCGGATCCAGCCGCCCACGTAGTCCGCGAAGAAGTACGAGCCCGAGTAGGAGGCCGGATACTCGGTGCCCGCGTACCACGCGCCGCCCGTGATGCTGTCCCCGTTGAATTGCGGGCCCTGCACCGGCGAGCCGGGAGCGCCGACGTTCGCGATCGTCGCCGTGACGCCCGCGTAGGACTTCGCGCGCGCGACGGTGCCGTGCCCCCAGTCGACCACGGGTCGCGCGTGCTCGAAGCGTGGGATGGACGTCGGCACCTGCTGCGCCGGATTGCAGGGGTTCGGCCACGCCGGTGCGGCCAGCGTGTCCTGGACCAGGAGGTCGCGGAACGCGAAGTACGCCGCGCCGCACGAGCCCGTGCCGAACAGCGGATTCGGGGCGTCCAGGTTGGAGGTCGTCTGCCCCCCGTACGACACCTGGGGTTCGAGACCTTCGTGCAGCGGCCAGCCGAAGTTCAGTCCGGGCGCGTCGCACACGTCGAGCTCCTCGAACGCGTTCCAGCCCACGTCGCCGATCCACAGAGTGCCCGGGTTGGCGAGTAGCGGGTTCGCGACTCCCGTGCCCGGTTGGAGGGACATGCGGAAGGGGTTGCGCAGGCCGAGCGCCCACACGCGCGAACGGGCCGCGCGCGGAGCGGCGGCGTCGAAGAACGGGTTCGAGCGCACGCCGTCGCCCGTGGCGGGGTCGATGCGCAGGACCTTCCCGTTGAGCGCGTCGACGAGCTGCGCGCGGAAGGCGCCCACGTCCTCCTTCGGCCGCAGGATCCCCTCGAGCAGAGCCGTGTTGCTGCTCCCGCCGGCCGGGCCGCCCGAGTCCACCGCGTCGTAGCTCGCGCCGTCACCGCACGAGACGAGCAGCGTCCCATCCGCGCCGAACACCAGCGAGCCCATGCCGTGCGACTGGTTGCAGATCGGGATGCCGGTCGTCATCGACTCGCCGAGGAGCACGGCGCGCGAGCCCTGGACCTGGACGAGTGTCCCCGGATCCAGCGCGAACCGCGTGACGCGCGCGATCGTGTCGCGGAAGTACTCGTTCGTCGTGGGGGAGTACTGCGGCGTCCCGAACCAGCGCAGGTGGTGGTAGTCGACGACGTATCCGGCGTACACGCGCCCGTTCTGGGCGAAGTCCGGATCGACCGCGAATCCGAGCAGCCCGTGGTCGCGCCAGTCGCCGACCTCCTCCGAGATGTCGAGGACCGGCTGCGCCGACTTCACGCCGTTCACCACCGACCACACGCGGCCGGCCTTCTCCCACACCAGCAGGGATCCGCTCGGCGTGAACGCCAGGCCGACGGGCTGCTGCCAGTTCGCTCCGACGGGGAGGCTCGCGAAGTTGGCCGGGAACTGCGCCGCGGCGCTCGCAGCCAGCGCGAGCAGCGCCGCGAGGCCGCGGGCGATCCGACGGCTCCTGGGTGCGTGCTTCTTCATGGGTCCTGAGCCTCGTGATCCAGGGATACCGGCGGGTCTCGGATCGCGAAAGCCCGGCCGCGAACATCCCGGGCTGGGTGCCCCCGAGTCGCGCTCGCGGGCCAGGGCTCACCCGAGCGTTTGGCGCGCGAGCCCCGATTAGTCGTGTTGTTGACTCGTATCGGCGGGAAGCTCTACGATCTTTCAATCTATTCGCGGGTCCCCGGTGCGGCCGGCCCCGCCTTGAACCCCGTTCCACACCGCTTCCATGTCCAACCTGCACTTCCTGCGTCCCCAAGGGGCCGTGCTCGCGCTCGCTGCTCTCGCCGCCCCGGCTCTCAGCCAGCAGACCTGCCACCGCTTCAACATCCCCCCGACCGCCACGAACTTCGTTCAGACCCTCCAGGTCCCGAAGTTCGACCAGCCGGGTGACGTCCTGACCGGCATCGTCTTCAACATCTCCGGCCGCGGCGACGGCCAGATCCGCGTCGAGAACCAGGCGACCTCGCCGGTCACGGCGGTCAGCACGTTCCGCTGCGTCATGAACCTGCGCCGTCCCGACAACTCGGTGATCGTGACCGGCACGTCGAGCCGGGTGTTCACCGACAACCTGTCGGCCTTCGACGGCAACCTGAACTACGGCGGCCCCTCGGGCCAGTCGCACAACAACCTCACGGTCAGCATCAACGCCAGCCACACGTCGCCGGCGCCGGCCGCGGACTTGTCGCTCTTCACGGGCACCGGGAACATCGCGCTGGTGTTCGAGGCGCTCGACACTTCGACCGTCACCGGGGGCAACAACCTCTCCTGGAACACGAAGCAGGACGCCGACGCGCGCATCTCGATCTGCTACCAGTTCGAGAAGGACTGCAACGGGAACGGCGTCGCGGACAACATCGACATCCAGAACGGCGCGCACGACGCGAACCACGACGGGGTCCCCGACGAGTGCCAACCGTTCACGAAGGACTTCTGCGAGGGCGACGGAGCCGCGAACGGCGGCGCGAACTGCCCGTGCGGCAACAACTCGAGCGGCGGCGCCGGCGCGGGCTGCATCAACGGCACGGGCGTGGGCGCCACGCTCACGGCGAACGGCACGCCGAGCATCGCGAACGACACGCTCACCCTCACGGCGAGCATCACGAACGGCGCCGGCTACTTCTTCGTCGGCGACCAGAACATCGCCGGAGGAGCGGGCTCGGCCTTCGGGAACGGTCTGCGCTGCGTCGGCGGCAACGTGCAGCGCATCCGCAAGATCCCGACCGGTGCCGCGACCGGCACGCTGCCGCCCGCCGGCCTCACGATCCACCAGCTCATCGGGGCCAGCGCGGGCGACACGGACTTCTTCCAGGTCTGGTACCGCGACCCGAACGGGGCGTGCGGCGCGTCCTTCAACACCACGAACGGCGTGATCGTCGTCTGGGGCATCTGACGACCGCGCGGCGTCCGGGCTTCCGTGATGGGGCCCGGATGCCGCTCGGGCGACCGGCGTGGTCCCGGAGTCCCTCGGGCGCGCGCGATGGGATCACCGCGCCGACGAGCACGCCGGCGCGGGGTCACTGCACCCAAGTGAGCGTCACGAGCCGCACCGTGACGTTCGTCTTCTTCGGCTTCAGGACGACCGAGCCGAGCGGTTCGGTCAGCGGATCGAGCGCCGCCTCGAGGGTGCGGACCTCGGCCTCGATCTGTGCGTCGAGCTCCCGCAAGGCGTGCTCCGCGGCGGAGAGCGTTTCCGTCGCGCGCTCGACGTCGCCCGACTCCCGCAGCGCACGCCCCGCGCCGCGCGCGGCGGTGGACGCGCGTCCCACGGTGCCCGCGGACAGCGCCTTCCTGCCGAAGATCGCGCCGAAGATCGCCGACCCGAGCGAGATCGCGCCGCCGACCTTGGCGTCACGCGACTGCTCGGCCTGGACCTCGACCTGCTGGCGCGCGCGGCGCACCCGCTCCTCCAGCGTGGCGCGCTTCGTGGCGAACTTCGCGCGCAGCTTCTCCTTGCCGCGATCGCGCTCCTCGCGAGCGCGCTGCGCGATGCGCAGCCGGAACTGCGCCTCGGTTTCGCCCGGCTGCGAGACGAGGCCCAGCGACGGGCTCTGGAACAGGGACAGTTCCTCGGAGCGGATCAGCCGTTCCGTCAGGGCCTTCTTCCAGACGTCGTAGGACTTCGGCTTCGTGGCCTCCGCCGGTAGCGCGGTGAAGCTCGCGCCCTGCGGCCCGGCGGGCGTCAGCGAGCTCTCGTCGAAATCCACGGCATCGGCGTTCTCCCAGTCGAGCGGCACGGGACCGTCGGCGAAGAACACGAGCAGGTTCCGCGACACCTCGGTGGCGACCCCCAGCTTGGCATCGCTGAAGTAGACGCGCGCACTGGCGAAGAGCGCCGGCCGGAAGGGATTCGAGCGCGAAGCGGCGTCGGGCGCCGGCAGGAAGTGCTGCGGGATCCCGGGCGGAAGCACGGGCAGGACGGATCCGGCGCCCGTCGGAGCCCCGGACCCTCCCGACGCGACGGTTTCCGGAGCCGCGGTCTTCGGCACGGGTGTCGTCCGCCGTCCGGCCTGGCGATCCGGCTCCGGCGCCGCGGCGTCGCGCCGGCCGGCCATGAGGCGCTGGATCTCGGTTCGCGTCATCGGGCCGCGGAGGTACGACAGGACGAAGCGCGTCTCGAAGGTGCGTGTGGCCTTCGCGTGCACGTTGTGCAGCAGGAATACGCGCTTCCCGAGCGCAGCCAGCGTCTGCTCCATCGCCGCGCGGTCGAACGCCCCCGGGGTCGCGCCCTCGAGGCCGTCGAGGAGCCGGGCCTTGTCGCGCTCCGTCTGCAGCCGTCCCACGAACCACGTGCCGCAGTTCGCGAGGCCCTTGTAGTCGAGGTCCACGGGGTTCTGCGTCGCGAGCACGCATCCGAGCCCGAACGCGCGCGCTTGCTTGAGGAGCGTGAGCAGCGGCGCCTTGCTGGGCGGATTGGCGACGGGCGGGAAGTAGCCCGCGATCTCGTCCATGTACAGGATCGCCCGCAGGCTCGAGGTGCCGCTCTGCGTGCGCATCCACGACAGCGTCTGGTTCAGGAGCAGCGACACGAAGAACATCCGCTCCGCGTCGGAAAGGTGCGCGATCGAGTAGATCGCGATGCGCGGCTTGCCCGCCTTCGTGTGGAGCGCCGCGCCCACGTCGAGCGGTTCGCCCTCCAGCCACTGCGCGAAGGTCGGGCTGGCGAGCAGGTTGTTCAGGCGCATCGCGAGTTGGAAGCGGTCCTTCGCCGGGAAGAAAGCCTCCAACTCGAACACCCCGATGCGCTGGATGGGCGGCGTCTGGATCGCGCCGATCAGGCCGGCGAGGTCGAGGTCCTGCCCGTTCCGCCAGGAGCGGTCGAGGATGTTCGCGAGCAGGATGTGCTCGCGGCTCTGCAGCGGGTCGGCGTCGATGCCGACGAGGCCCAGCAGGGACGTGGCCGTGCTCGAGACGCGCTCGGCGAAGATCTCGGAGTCCTCGACGACCGCGCGCGGCGGAGCCGCGAACGACTTCACGATCGAGACGGGCAATCCGGCGTTGCTGCCCGGCGTGTACACCACGAAGTCGGCCGCTTCGCGCAGGCGGGCGATGCGCGCGCCGTCCTGGTTCCACTCGGCGAGGCCCTTCGCCCAGCGATCGGCCGCCGCCTGCGCCGCCGCCGGCACGCTCGACGCGTTGCGACGCGCCTCCTCGGGATCGATCCACGGCTCGAAGTCGCTGGCGCGCAGCTCGGGGAACTGCAGCAGCAAGTTGGGCAGGTCGCCCTTCGGATCGATCACGATGGCGGGGATGCCGTCGATCGCGGCCTCCTCGAGCAGCGCCATGCACAGGCCGGTCTTGCCGCTGCCCGTCATGCCGACGCACACGGCGTGCGTGGTCAGGTCCTGGCTGTCGTAGAGGACGAGCTCCGGCCGGCGCGCGCGGGCCGCGAGGTCGTACTCCTGGCCGAGATAGAAGACGCCGAGCTTTTCGTAGTCCTGGAGCGGCATGGGGCGGAACGGTAGCCCCGCGGAGTTCAGGGCGCGAGAGCGAAGCGGCCGCCGGCCTCGCGCACCACGCGGATCCGCCCCGACTGGAGCGGCTTCGCGAGCTTCAGCTCCTGCCAGGAGCCGCCCGGCACGCGGAGGCGCAGGCCGTGCGCGAGGTCGCCCGTGTGCAGGCCGAACCGCGGATCGCGCGCCCCGGACCCGAGGTAGGAAGGCGCCGGGATCGCTTCGCGGACCCCGAGCACGATGTCGAGCGCGCCGAGGAGCTCGACGCGCGTGCCGAAGGGCAGACCTGCGATGATCAGGCCGTGGTTCGCGCTGACGTTCCGGAAGACGCGCGGCGCGCCGCCGCACTGCGTGAGGAGCAGGTCCGCCTTGCCGTCCCCGTCGAGGTCGCCGGCCAGGAGACCGCGCCCGACCAGCGGCTCGCGCGCGACCGCGACACCGGCCTCGCCCGAGACGTCCGCGAACCGGCCCTCGCGATCGCCGCGGTAAACGAGGGCCTTCTGCGCGTAGGTCTTGCCGTCGTGGTAGAGGGCGATGTTGTCGATGATGTGACCGTTCGCGATGCACAGGTCGAGCGCGCCGTCCAGGTTCAGGTCCTCGAGCAGGCATCCGAAGCCGACCGGCAGGCGCGTCGCGAGCTCGAGTCCGGCCTGCACGGTGCGGTCCTCGAACACCATCCCGCCCTGGTTCGTGTAGAGCGTATCCGACTCGTCGTCGAAGCCGGTGACGAAGAGGTCGAGGTCCTGGTCGCCGTCCACGTCGCCGCTCGCGACGCCCATGCTCGCTTCCGTGCGGCCGTAGCGGTCGACGCCGGTCCCGGAGAGCAGCGTCGCGTCCTCGAAGCGGCCGCCGCCCAGGTTGCGATACAAGCGGTTCTCCGTGCTGTCGTTCGCGACGTACAGATCGACGCGTCCGTCGCCGTCGAGGTCGCTCGCGAGCACGCACAGCCCCTTGCCGTTCGGATCGGAGAATCCCGCCTCCTTCGTCCGATCCTCGAACGTGCCGTCGCCGCGGTTCCTCCAGAAGCGGTCCTCGTCGCCCGGGAACCGATCGGGGTGGCAGTAGCTGCGCCAACCCGGCTTGCGCTCGCCGCACCACGGCGGATCCGCCAGGTCGATGGTGACGTAGCTCGTCACGAAGAGGTCCAGGTCCCCGTCGTCGTCCGCGTCGAAGAAAGCCGCGCCCGTTGTCCAGCGCGGCTCGACGATGCCGCTCGTCCGCGTGACGTCGCGGAAACGCGCGCGTCCATCGCCCTGCAGCAGCACGTCGTCCCCGAGGACGGTCAAGTACAGGTCCTCGTGCCCGTCCCCGTTCGCGTCGCCCACCGCGACGCCCATGCCGTAGCGCGCCACGGCTGCGTCGCCCGAGCGCTCCGTGGCGTCCTGGAAGTGGCCTCGGCCGTCGTTCGCGTACAGGCGGTTCGTCGGGCGCCGGACTCCCGAGGGGTAGGCGAATCGATCCGGCGCGCCGCCCGGGAGCGGCAGCGGCCCGCCCTGCACGAAGTAGGCGTCGAGGTCGCCGTCCTCGTCCGCATCGAACAACGCGGCCCCGCCGCCCATGGTCTCGGGCAGGTGTTTCTCGGGGGTCGCGCCGGCGTCATGGACGAAGTCGATGCCGCACGTGCTCGTCACGTCCTCGAAGGTCAGTGCGCTCGGCGGCGCCGCCGTGCCGCAGCCCGACTCCGCGGAGTCCGTCTGTGCTGCCGGGGGCTTCGCGCCCGGCGCGGACTCCTCGCGCGAGCACGCGAGCAGCAGGAGCGGTGCGCTGAGTCCTCCCGCGGAGAGCGCGACGGCGGCGACGTACCGACGCACCTTCATCGGCCGTCCCCCGCGCGGGCCGTGGCGAGGCGCTTCGCGATCTCGGTGTCCTGCGGTCGCAGGGCCTGCGCCTCCTCGAAGAGCGCGATCGCCTCGCGTCCGCGACGGGCGCCGACCAGGAGGTCTCCGGCCCGCACGAGGAGCCGCGGATCGGGACCGCGGCGGCTGGTCCGCACGAGGAGGTCGACCGCGGCCTGGATGTCGCCCTTGTCCTCGGAGCAGAGCCGCGCCCAGCGCAGCGCGTTGGCGACGAGCTCTTCGCCCTTTCCCAACTCGGCCGCGCGGCGGTACGCGGACTCCGCGCGATCGAGGCGCGTCAGCGCGCGCTCGGCGTCGGCCAGCACGGTCCAGTTCGGCGCGTGCGCCGGCGCGAGGTCCACGCCGCGCCGCGCGAAGTCGACGGCATCGAGCCGCGGCGCGAGAGCTCGGTGTCGTTCCAGGACGCGCAGACCTTCCTCGCGCTCGCCTCCCTGCACGAGCGCGCGACCGAGCCCGAACAGGGCCTCGCCATCGAACGGATCGGCGACGAGCGCCGCTCGGAAAGCCCGTGCGGCAGCGCCGAACTCGCCGCGGCGCGCGAGGCTCCGGCCTTCCGCGCCGAGGAGGCGCGGGTCGTCGGATCCAGGCGACGCCCCCGCCTTGGCGCGCGCGAGGACGGCGTCGGACTCCTCGAAGCGCGAGAGGGCTTCGAGCGCGTCGATCTTCCAGGCGACGGCCAGCGGATCCCGCTCGTCGAGGATCTCGACGGCGCGCGCGTACTCGCCCAGGTGGTACAGGGCCTCGGCGCGTTGCGCCGTGCACGGCGGACCGCAGCGCTCGGTGTCCTCGAGGGCCGCCTGGTAGCGGTGCACGGCGAGCTGCCACGCGATCAGGCGGCTCCAGGACTCCGCCGAGGGCTCGGCCCCGAGTTCGGAGCGCGCGGCCGAGATCGCCTCGACGCGTTGTCCGCGGGTCCAGAGCTCCGCGGCCGACGTGGGCGCGGCCTGGACCGCCAGGAGGGGGGCAAGGACGAGGAAGTGGAGCACGGGGCGCGTCGACTCGACGCGCGGACTATCCTAGAAGAGTGGGCGGGTCGAGGCTCTCCCCCGGAGCTTCTCCGGAGCACGGGCCTCGACGACGCCGGATCCGTGGGAACTCGGCGAGCGGCGACCTTCGCGTCCCGCTCGGGAGGCAGCACGATGAGAATCACACGATTCGCAGTGGCCTGGTGCGCGGTGGCGCTCCTCGGCGCATTCTCCGTGGCCCAGACGCCGGTCGATCCGACCGGTCACCCCGACGAACACCCGAACGGTCCGACGCCGACCCATCCGGCCGGCGGCTCCTACGGCGGACCGGGGGACACCGTTCCGGGCGGTTCGGCGGGCGGCACCACGACTCCCGGACAGGGCGGTGGTCCCGGCACGCCCACCGCCGGTGCACCGGTCGTGCCGGCGGCCCCGACTCCCGGCCCGGGCGGGAGTCCCGTGGGGCGCCCGGGCCGACGTCGACGATCTCGATCTTCGACCTCGGCCCCGACACCGCCGCCTGGGAAGTGTGGTGGGGCCTGAATCGCGATCGCTTCCTGGCGATCAAGTCGGTCCTGTACGCGGCCGACGCGAACGCGGCGCCGGCCGGCACCGGGCTCGCGCGCCGCCGTCCGGATCCGCGCCTCGTCGCGGAGCGCGTGCTGCCGATCCTCATCGGCGTGATCGAGGCCGACTCGGATCCGGCGCTCGTCGGCGAAGCGCTGCTCGCCTTGGCGCGCGCCGACCTGGGACGGGACATCGACGATGGCGCCTCGGGCCGCGCCGTGGATCGGATTTCCAGCGCGCTGTCGCACCGCCAACTGTCCGTCGTGGAATCCGCGCTGATGGCGCTGGGTGCGCGCGGCGCGTCGCGATCGATCCCGGTGCTGGCGGCGATCCTCGAGGATTCACCCACGGGTCGGATCGCTGTGGGCCGCGACGAGGTGCCCACGCGCCTGCGTTCGATCGCGGCGCTCGCGCTCGGGCTCGCAGCGGGACGCGGACGCGTCGACGTCCAACGCTACGCCGCGCACGCGCTCACGCGGCCGCTCCGGGCGCGCGATGGCGTGCCTCAAGACCTGGACGCCGCGTGCGCCGCTGCACTCGGCCTCGTGGATCTCGGCGGCGGGCCCGCGAGCGACCAGGACTTGCCCGCGGCGTCTTCCTCGGCGGCGCTCGTGCGATTCCTCACCGGGCTCGCGGACGAACCCGATCGGGACCAGGTCGTGCGCGCGCAGTGCGCCGCTTCGGCCGGCCGGGTCGCGGCGCGTGGTGACGAGCGCACGCGCGCGGCTGCGATCGTGTGGGCCACGGGCGTCGCCGGGGATGCGGCGCGACCGACGATGGTGCGGCAGGGCGCGGCGATTGCACTCGGACGCCTCGGGCGCCCCGACGATTCGGCGCCCGATCGCGCGGCGCGCACGGCGCTCGCCGCGCTGGTGCGCGACAGCGACCGGCTCGTGCGCGGGCTCGCCTGGCTCGCGCGCGGCGAGATCGGCGCGCGTGCGCGGCAGGAGGAGCAGAAGACCGCGGCGCTGGAGATCCAGACCGAGCTCTTCGCGGACTTCGCCGAGGCGAAGAGCGGCGGCACCGGCTTCTTGAGCCTCGCGTTGGGTCTCTTCGCGCACGACTCCGCCCTCGTGGCGGCGGCGGACGGGAATCGCGTCCTCAAGGAAGCCTGGTCGCGTGCGCGCAGTCCGAGCGAGTCGTCCGCGATCGGTCTGGCGCTGGGCCTGCGGCTCGACGTCGCCTCCGCGCCGCTGCTCGCGGAGCGCTTCCCGCACGAGGGCGACGCCACCGCGCGAGCCGCGCTCGCGCTGGGCCTCGGGCTCTCGGGCGCCACGGCCGTGCTGCCGATCCTGCGCGTCGTCAGCGTGGGGGAGAATCACCCGCTGGTGGTGCGCGACGCGTCGATCGCGCGGGCCCTGCTCGGGGATGCCACCGCCGCCGCGGAGATGCTGGCGCTGCTCGCCAACACCCGCAGCCTGCTCGTGGCGGACTTCGCGGCCGACGCTCTCGCCGCCGTGGGAGACGGGACTTCGATCGAGGCCCTGGCGGCACTCGCGAAGGACCCCGAGATGGCCACCGGCCGTCGCACGCGGATCGTCCGCGCACTGGGCGCCGTCGCGGACGCGTCGCTGCTTCCGTGGAACGAGCCCCTGCGGGCGGACGGCCACTTCGGGGCGGCGTTCGAGTCCTGGAGTGCGGTCGTCCAGCGCTGAACGGAAGCTGACCCAGCTCGCTGTCCTTTCGTGGGTGCCGGGGGCGGGACCCACCAGGAATGGGGTTCGTTTCGCCCGGAAACCGCGCTCCGGGCCTCCGGAGAGCGACGGCCACGGAACTGGGTCAGTCTCCGTCCCGATCGGCTAGACGATGCGGACCGTCACCCGCCGCCCGCGGATCTTCGTGCGGCTCAGAGCCTCCACGATCCGCTCGGCGTGCTCGGCCGCGACGTCGACCAGGGAGAACTGATCGGCGATCTCGATCGCGCCGACGACGCCCGCGGGCAGGCCGGTCTCGCCCGCGATCGCGCCGACCAGGTCGCCCGGGCGCAGGGACTGGAAGCGGCCGGCGCTCAGGTGGATCCGGGTGGTCTCGAATCCGCCGCGCTGGACTTCGTCGCGCGGTCCGCCGCGCGGTGCGTCGTCGCGCGGGTTCGGGCGCGGCCCGCGGTCTCGCGGACCCGCGGGGCCGCGCTCGTTCGGAGCGCGGATCCCGCCGCGCGCCTTGGGGCCGCGCGCGGCGGGCCCGGGGCCTGTCCAGGCCGGGCGGCCCGGGGATTCCCGGCGTTCCTCGCGCGGGGGTGCGAACGGCACGTCCTGATCGTCGGCCTGACCGCCGGATGCGGCGTGCTGGGCTTCGTGCGCGAGCTTCACGGCGGCGGCCGCGACGTCCATCAAGTCCAACTCGGAAGCCAGGCCTTCGACGACGCTGCGGAACGCGTCGAGATCGCCACCCAGCACCGTCTCGCGCAACGAGGCGCGCGTCAGCTCCAGCCGGCGGTTGCGCAGGTCGGCGACGGTCGGGATCGTCTCGACCGGGATCCTCTGGCGCGTCGCATCTTGGATGTTGCGCAGCAGGCGCTGCTCGCGCGGCTCGACGAACGTGATCGCGACGCCCTCGCGTCCCGCGCGTCCCGTGCGCCCGATGCGGTGGACGTACGACTCGGGCTCCGTGGGCACGTCGAAGTTCACGACGTGGCTCACGTGGTCGATGTCCAGGCCGCGCGCGGCGACGTCCGTCGCGACGAGCAGATCGGAGCGGTTGTCACGGAAGCGCGCCATCACGCGGTCGCGCTGTTCCTGCGGGAAGCCGCCGTGCAACGCCTCGGCGCGGTAGCCGCGCGCGTTCATCGACTCGGTGACCTCGTCGACCTCCAGGCGCGTCCGGCAGAACACGATGGCCGAGGTCGGGGTCTCCATGTCGAGCACGCGGCCGAGCGCGGTGAGCTTGTGCGCGCGCTGCACGACGTAGGCGATCTGCTTCACGCGCGGCAGCGCGCCCGCTGCCGTGCGCTCGCGCTCGATCGAGATCTGCACGGGGTTCTTCAGGTGCCGGTTCGCCAGAGTCTTGATGCGCGGCGCCATGGTGGCCGAGAAGAGGGCCGTCTGCCGTGTCGCCGGTGCGCGCGACAGGATCTTCTCGAGGTCCTCGGCGAAGCCCATGTCGAGCATCTCGTCGGCTTCGTCGAGCACGAGCAGGCGCACGTCGTCGAGCACGAGCGTGCCGCGCTCGAGGTGGTCGACGGTGCGACCCGGCGTCGCGACGACGGCTTCGACGCCGCGGTCGAGCACGCGGATCTGCTGCCAGATCGACTGGCCGCCGTAGATCGGCAGCACGGTCGCGTTGCGCACCTTGCCGTACTTGTGGATCGCGGCCGCGACCTGCATCGCCAGCTCGCGCGTCGGCACGAGGACGAGAGCGCGCGGTCGGCCCGGTGCCAGCGGCCCCGCAGGGGTCACGTGGAGGAGCGGCAGCGCGAACGCGGCCGTCTTGCCGGTGCCCGTCGCCGCCTGCCCGAGCAGGTCGCGACCGCCGATGAGCGCCGGGATCGCCGCGCGCTGGATCGGCGTGGGCTCCTCGTAGCCGAGCGTCGTCAGCCCGGCCAGGAGTTCGGGCGCGATGCCCAGGGTCGCGAATCCGTTGGGCGCTTCGGTCGGGACTTCGGGGGTCGGCATCGTGGGAATTTCTGCGTGCATAGCGGACCGCGCAGTATCGCATGCCGCCGGTCCGGCCGCTCGCCTGCCCTCGGATTGGCTCTCGGACCCCGAGGGGAGGGCCTCAGCGCAGGCCGGCTTCGCGTTCGGCGCGTGCGAGCTCGGCGTCGATCTCCTCGGGCGGGACCTCGACCACGCGGCCGTCGCGCCAGATCACGATCGACTCGCCGAGCTTCTTGTGGCGCTCGAGAGCGTCGCGAGCCGCAGCCTGGAAGGCAGCGGTGATCCCGGCCATGTCGCGCAGCAGCGCGTGTCGATCGGGCTCTGGCTTATGGATCATCGCGTCGGCTCGAGAGTTCGGCCCACGCCGAGGAGTCTAGCACTTCGATCGGCGATCCGAGGCCACCGCTGGAGATGGAGGTCGGGAGCGCGCCGGCGCCATTCAGGATCGTCCAGCGCGTGGCGATCGGCATGTAGAGGTCGAACAGGTTCCGGATGCCGCGCGGGTAGCGCCTTCGAATCGTGTCCTCGGGTATGTCATGGCCGCCGGACCGGACCCGAGAGGCGACGCGCGCGATTGCCGCTTCCGCGCTCGACAGCCAGATGTAGAAGAGGTGGAGCTCGTACCCAGAGTCCGTGCGCGCGCGCAGCCACGGGGCGAACGAACGGCTCGCGAGTGTCGTCTCGAAAGCGAAGTTGGCGCGCTCGTTCGCCAGGGTCTCGATCCGCTCCAGCATGATCCGCGCAGCCGGGATGGCGGAACGCTCGGGATCGAAGCCCGACAGACCGCGCGCGATCACGTCGGCGTTCACGTACTCGGCGATGTTCAGATGGTCGCCGAGCAATCGTTCGGAAGCCGTCGTCTTTCCGGCGCCGTTGGGCCCACCGAGAACGACGATGATCGGAGGCAGGGCGTTCACGTTGCGCCACGCGCGCGGAAGCACCGCGCCAGCGTGAGGTCCTGGTTCCGATAGCTCGCCGCGCGCCCCTCGCCGTACAGGCGGTCGGGGCGGCGGCTCGTGCGGAAGAAGCGCAGGCGGCAGAACGGTTGGCCGTCCTCCACGAGGAACGGGACGTCGTGCGCGCGCACTTCGAGCACCGCCGGCGTGCCGCGCGTCGCGCCGTCCGCGCTCCAGCCGAAGCCGTTGTCGAAGAAGCCCGCGTAGTTGTTGCGCAGCTCGCCGACGCCCACGTCGATGGGCAGCATCTCGGCCGCGTGGTCGGGCGGGATGACGAGCCGTTCGTGGCTGGCGAAGATGTAGAAGCTGCCGGGCTCGAGGATGCAGCGTCCGCCGCGCGCGTGCACGGGCTCCCAGAAGTCCGCGGGATCGTGCGCGCCCTCCACGGCGAACTCGACGACGTCCGTGTGCGCGGCGGAACGCCAGCCGGCGGGATCGCGGCTCGCGAGTCCCACGCGCAGCGCGAGCGCGCCCTCGTCGTCGACCAGCGCTTCCGCCGGGCCGCGCTCGTCGTACACGAGCGGCGTGCGCGCGTGCAGTGCCTGCAGCTCGCCCGCGTCGAGCGCGGCGTTTCCGCGCGCGAGTCGCAGCTGCGCCAGCCGGTCGCCGCGCGCGACCCGCACCGGGAAGGACAGCGGCGAGATCTCGATCCACAACCGACCGCGATAGCCCGCCGGCGCCTCGTCGAAACGCGGATGACCGGCGCACAGGACGCGCGTGAAGACATCGCAGCGACCGGTCGAGCTGCGTGGGTTGAAGCGCGCGCGCAGATCCGGATCGAGGGCCAGCTCCTCCTCGATCTCGGCCAGGTAGGGGATCCCGCGCTCCAGGACGGCGCCGCGCGACAGGTCGAGCTCCGACAGCGCCAGCTCGTCGATGCGCGCCTCGACGCTGCCGGCCCCCGGGAGGAAGCCCGAGCGCATCCGCCAGGCGCGCGCGCCGAGGCGCAGGTCGAGGCTGGCGGGCGAGACCTGGGCGCGCGTGATCGGGGCGGCTCCGGGGCGCACCCGCAGGGCGGATCCGGAGAGGGCCTCGAGCTCGGCATCGACGAGCAGGGATCCGGCGCGGCTCGGCGTGGGGGCGGGATGCATGGGGGCAGATGGGACCAGCCGGCCGCGCGCTCCGCAACCCGGCCGCTCGCGCTGCGAGCAGTTCCATCCCCGCGGGCGTGCCGCTAGGCTCTCCGCCTCATTTCCCTCGCCCGACGGCCGGCAAGACACCCGCGATGAAGATCCACGAGTACCAGGCGAAGTCCCTGCTGGCGCGCTTCGGCGTGCCCGTCTCCGAGGGGCGCCTCGCGACGACGGTCGAGGAAGCCGTCGAGGCTTTCCGCGCGCTGAAGGTCCCGCTCGCCGTCGTGAAGGCGCAGATCCACGCCGGTGGCCGCGGCAAGGCGGGCGGGGTCAAGCTCGTGAAGAGCGAGGACGAGTGCCGCGCGGCCGCGACGGCGATCCTGGGCAAGAAGCTCGTCACGCACCAGACCGGCCCGGAGGGCCAGCTCGTGCGGCGCCTGTGGATCGAGAAGGGCAGTGACATCCAGAAGGAGTACTACCTCGGCATCGCGCTCGACCGCGAGCTGCGGAAGCCCGTCGTGATGATGTCGTCCGAGGGCGGCGTCGACATCGAGGAGGTCGCCGCGCAGCACCCGGAGAAGATCGTCAAGGTGGCCTTCTCGCCCGCGAAGGGGCTCCTGCCGGCCGACGTCCAGAAGCTGGCGCGCGGCGTGAAGATGGCGCCGGGCCTCGAGCCGCAGGCCGCGCGCCTGCTGCCGGCTCTCGCGAAGATGTACGTCGACCTCGACTGCTCGATCGCCGAGATCAACCCGCTGATCGTCACGAAGCAGAACCAGCTCCTGGCGCTCGACGCCAAGGTCGTGTTCGACGGGAACGCGCTGTTCCGCCACAAGGACCTGCTCGAGATGCGCGACCTCCACGAGGAGGACGCGAAGGAGATCGAGGCCAGCAAGTACGACCTCTCCTACATCGCGCTGGACGGCAACATCGGCTGCATGGTCAACGGCGCCGGCCTGGCGATGGCGACGATGGACGTCATCCAGCTCTACGGCGGATCGCCGGCCAACTTCCTGGACGTCGGGGGCGGCGCCACGGCGGAGAAGGTCACGGCCGCGTTCCGCATCCTGCTGGGCGATGCCCAGGTGAAGGGCGTCCTCGTGAACATCTTCGGCGGCATCATGAAGTGCGACGTGATCGCGACCGGCGTCATCGCCGCGGCGCGACAGGTCGACCTCAAGGTCCCTCTCGTCGTGCGCCTCGAGGGCACGAACGTCGAGCTGGGTCGGAAGATGCTGGCCGAGTCGGGGCTGCCGATCGTCTCGGGGACGGACCTCGACGACGCCGCCAAGAAGATCTGCGCCGCGGTCGCCGCCGGAAAGAAGTGAGGGTCACGACATGAGCATCTTCGTCGACGCGAACACGCGCCTCGTCTGCCAGGGCATGACGGGCGACTTCGGCTCGTTCCACACCGAGAGGAGCCTCGAGTACGGCACCAAGATGGTGGGTGGCGTGAACCCGAAGAAGGCCGGGACCACGCACCTCGGTCTCCCGGTCTTCAAGAGCTGCCACGAGGCTCGCGAGAAGGCCGGCGCGAACGCCAGCGTCGTCTTCGTGCCCCCGGCGTTCGCGGGCGACGCGATCCTCGAGGCCATCGACGCCGGGATCGAGCTCGTCGTCGCGATCACGGAGGGCATCCCGGTGCTCGACATGATCAAGGTCACGGAGCGCCTCGCGCAGCCGGGGACGAAGACGCGTCTCGTGGGTCCGAACTGCCCGGGCGTCATCACGCCCAAAGCGAAATGCCGCATCGGCATCATGCCCGGCTACATCCACAAGGCCGGCCGCGTCGGGGTCGTGTCGCGCTCGGGGACGTTGACCTACGAGGCCGTGTGGCAGCTCACGAGCCGCGGCATCGGCCAGTCGACGTGCGTCGGCATCGGCGGCGATCCGGTGAACGGCACGAACTTCGTGGACGTGCTCACGGCCTTCAACGCCGACCCCGAGACCGACGCGATCATCATGATCGGCGAGATCGGCGGGAACGCCGAGGAGCGCGCGGCCGAGTACATCGCGAAGAACGTGAAGAAGCCGATGGTCGGCTTCATCGCCGGACAGACCGCGCCGCCGGGGCGCCGCATGGGCCACGCTGGCGCGATCATCTCGGGCGGGCAGGGCACGGCCGCGGACAAGATCACCGCGCTCGAGAAGGCCGGCGTGCGCATGTGCAAGAGCCCGGCGCGCCTGGGCGAGGAGATGGAGAAGGCGCTCGCCGCCGCCGGACTCCTCGAAGGAGCGCGCGCGGCGGTGGCCGTGGGCTGACCGTGGCCGCGCGCCACGGCTCGCCGGTCACTCGGTACCCTGATCGGGCATGCCGCTGCGCCGTGCCCTGATCCTCCTGCCGCTGGCGCTCGTGTCGGCCTGGTTCGCCTGGCGCTGGGCGGACCTGCCGGAGCGCTTCGCGACGAGCTTCGACTTCGCCGGACAGCCGCGCGACTCCATGGGCCGTGGTGCCTACGCGGGCCTGGCGCTCGGGATGCTCGCCGGGCTCGCGGTCCTGTTCGGCGGACTCGCGACCTGGATTCCCGCGGTGCCCGCGGCCTGGGTGAACCTGCCCGAGAAGGACTACTGGCTCGCGCCGGAGCGCCGGCAGGCCACGCTGGAGCGCCTCTCGACGTTCCTGGACTTCGCGGGCCTCGCGACCGGCGTCGCGCTGTCGACCCTGTTCGTGGCCATCGGCGAGCATGCGATCGCGGGCAGCGCCGCGCTCTCCTCGGCGTGGCTCGCCGGGCCCGCCCTCGTCGTCCTCCTCGTGGGCGGCGGGGTCGTCTGGCTCGACGCGCCCTTCCGTGCGCGACGTCGCGCGCTGCGCGCGCGAACGCGATGAGCGCGCGCTGGACCGAACGGCTCACGGCGGACGGATCGTCCACGTTGGCGCACGCGGATCACGGCGAGACGTTCCACTCGATGTCCGGAGCGTGGACGCAGGCGCGGGAACGCTACGCGCGTGAATGCAGGCTCCGCGAGCGGGCGCTGGAGCTCGCGCCGTCCGGGACGCGCGCCCTGCGCCTGCTCGACGTCGGCACGGGGCTCGGATTCAACTTGGCGGCGGCGCTCGAAGCTCTGGCGGACACGGGAGTCGCGCTCGAGGCGACGAGCCTCGAGCGCGATCGCGACCTCCTCGTCCACGCCCGCGCGGCTCCCCGCGAGCCGGCGGATCTGGAGCGCTGGCACGCGCCGGTCCGTCTGGCCCTCGGCAGCGCGCTCGCGAGTCATGGCGCCGAGTCCGTCCCGCTCGCGAACGGTCGCTTGCGCCTCCGGCTCGGCGACGCGCGCGCGAGCCTCGCGGGCCTGCCCGAAGGACTGCTCTTCGACGCGGTCTTCCTCGACCCGTTCTCGCCGCGGGTCGAGCCCGAGCTCTGGTCGCGCGACTTCCTCGCCGCGGTCGCGCGGCGCATGGCGCCCGGGAGCCGGCTCTCGACCTACAGTGCGGCGACCGAGGTCCGCGCCGGTCTGCTCGCCGCCGGGCTGCGCGTCGGGCGGGGCGCCCGCGTGGGCGAGAAGCGGGAGGGGACCCTGGCCTCTCCGGACCTGGAGCTGCCTTCGCTGGATCCGCGCGTCCTGAGGCGCCTCGGCGCGCGCGTTGGCGCGTCCGGGGGAGAACCGCGATTTGGGGCGCAGGCAGGGGACCCGCGCGGTTCGATCCCCTAGACTGGGGTTTGGCGCAGACCGTGGCTCGAACCCCGGTCCAGGCCAGCCCAAGGAAACTTATGTTGCCGATCGCCGCCGCACTGGGTCTCCCCGAGATCCTCCTGATCGTGTTCGCCATCCTGCTGCTCTTCGGTGCGCGCAAGCTGCCCGAGCTGGCGCGTTCGATGGGGAGCAGCGTCCACGAGTTCAAGAAGGGCATGAACGAGGGCGGCAAGGACGCCGCTCCGCCCTCCGAGGCGCCGCCGAAGACCGGGACGAACCGCGAGCCCTGAGCTCGCCCCGCGCCCCGTGCCCCCGGTCGCTTCGACCCCCTCGTCCCGGGAGTCGCCGTCCGTGCGCGCGCGCGGACGGACGGGGGTCGTCGTGTGCGGCGGACGGAGTCGTCGCATGGGGCACGACAAGGCCGCCCTCGAGATCGGCGGTCGGACGTTGCTCGAGCGCGCGCTCGCCGTCCTGCGTCCGGCGTGCGATGAGCTGCTCCTCGCGACCGGATCGGTGCCGAGGTACGCGGAGTCCGGCGTCCCGATCGTCCTCGACCGCGCGGAGGGGCTGGGGCCTCTGGCCGGACTCGAAGCCGCGCTGGCCGCGGCGCGCTACGAGCGGGTGCTGGTGATCGCGGTCGACATGCCCGCGGTCGAACCCGCGCTCCTCCTGCTGCTCGTCGAACGGGCCGAACGGGAGGATTGCGACGCGCTGCTCCTCGGGAGCGCTCTGGGGGTGGAGCCCCTGTGCGGCGTGTACCACACTCGCCTGCTGCCTGCGGTGCGTGCCGCCCTGGACGCTCGAGAATTGCGCATGACCGCACTCTTCACCCACCCGATGACGGACGGACGCCTTCCGCGCATCGACACGTTCGATGCCGCGAGCGCCGGTCATGCCGCGGCGACGCAGAACGTGAACACGTCCGCGGAGTTCGACCGGGCCCGGACTCTCCTCGCCAGCGCCGGCGAACTCGCGGCGCCGGCTCACGGGGGCCACCCGTGAGCGCTTCGGATGCGCGCCTCGAACGGCTGATCGCGCCCGTCGCCGACGGCATGGCGCGCATGCGCGAGATCCTCGTGCGGCAGGTCGCCGAGCGCTCGCACGCCGTGGCGGACATGACCGGTCACGTGGGGCGGTTCCGCGGCAAGCAGCTGCGCGGCGCCCTGGTGCTCCTCGCCGGCGACGCGACCGGCAACTCGACCGACGAGCATCCGGCGATCGCGGCGATCGTCGAGATGATCCACCTGGCGACCCTCGTGCACGACGACGTGCTCGACGGCGCGGACGTGCGGCGCCGGGTCGCCACGGTCCACCAGCGCTGGGACAACCAGGTCGCGGTGCTGCTCGGCGACTTCCTGTATGCGCGCGCCTTCGCGCTCTCGACCGACCTGTCCTCGCGGCTCGCGAGCCGCGCCCTGGCGGAGGCCACGCGCCGGATCTGCGTGGGCGAGATCGAGCAGAGCACCCTGCGCTACGACTTCGAGCTCACCGACGAGCGCTGCGAGAGCATCGCGGGCGCGAAGACCGCGACCTTGTACGCGGCGGCCTGCGAACTCGGCGCGCGCTACCCCGGCGGGCGCGAGGAAATCGGCCAGGAGTTGTGGCAGTACGGCCTCGAGATCGGACTCGCGTTCCAGATCGTGGACGACTGCCTCGACGTCGTGGGCGAGGAGAGCGTGGTCGGCAAGTCGGTCGGCAACGACGTCGAGGACGGCAAGGTGACCTTGCCCGTCCTGCACGCGTATCGCGCCGCCGACGCGGCCACGCAGGCGCGCATCCGCGAGATCTACACGCAGCCCGGGCTCGCGCATCGCGTCCAGCTCTTGCGCTCGGCCTGTGACTTGCTGGGCGGCGTCGAGAGCGCGATGGCGCGCGCGCAGCAGTTGACGGTCCGGGCCCGCGCGCGGGTCGCCGCTCTGCCCGATTCGCCGGCGCGATCCGCGCTCGAGGACCTGTCGGAGTACGTACTGGAAAGGCGTTGGTAGGGATCCAAGTGGGCGAAACTCTGAACAAGACGGATGCCGTGCGACGCCCCTTCCGCTGGGGCTTCGGCAGCGCGGCGCTCCTCGTGCTGACTCTGATGGTGGCGGGCCACGTGGCCCTGTCCGTGCTCGGGCGCGTGCTCGACGGCACGGCGACGGGGCTCCAAGCGGCGGCTTTCGGCGGCTTCGTGCTCGCGACCGGCGTGTTCCTCGTGCTGCAGCGCGCCGCGGTGCTGCGCTTCTTCCGCACGATGCAGGTCGGGGTGACGCTCGTCTCGCTCACCCTCTTCGCCGTCGGCGTGGGCGTGCTCGTCCCGCAGATCACGGGGTTCGAGGATCCGACCGAACACGTGCCGGACATCCGCGACATCCCGAGCGACGTCCTCGAGACCTACGTGCCGGCCCCGAAGATGAAGTCCGACGAGGACTTCCGCCGCCGGCCGGACGATCATCCGGCGCTCGCCGGACTGAGCACGGACCAGGTCTCGCGCCTGAAGCGCTGGAAGAACGAGTACGCGGCCTTCCGCTGGGCCGAGGGCTTCTTCGTCTACCACATGCTGCACCTGTACGGGGTCGGCATGCCCGAGGCCGCGCTGCCCCCGGGGGTCGCCGACAAGCTCGGTCACTTCCAGGATCGCTACGGCATCGAGGAGCGCGAGAACCGGCAGAAGCAGATGGTCGCGGCCTTCTCGGGGCGGCAGAAGTCCCAGGAGATCGGCGCGCTGATCCGCACGAACGAGCACGCATTTCGCCGCGCGTTCGAGGTCTGCAGCGCGCTCGAGTTGAACCGGACCTACAAGTCCAACTGGTTCGCGACCCTCCTGGCCCTGCTCTTCGCCGGCGTCTTCTTCAACACGTTCAAGGGATCGCCGGCCCAGTGGTTCACGCTGCGGAAGGGCGGTTACGTGCTCGTCCACATGGGCGTCATGACGCTCCTCGCCGGGGGGCTCTACAGCAAGCTCGAGACGGACCGCGGGATCCTGAACCTGATGCTCGGCGATCCGCCGCGCAACGTGTACGACGGCTACCACGACCCGTCGAAGCCGAGGCAGATGCCGTTCGCCGTGACCCTCGACCGCTTCGGCCGTCGGGACTGGAAGACGCTCGAGGTCGGGTTCTTCGAGGACGACTTCAAGTCGAACCCGCCGGCCTACACGCTGTGGCCGGATCGCAAGATCGAGCTCGACTTCGTCGACGACGCGAAGGGCGGCAAGCGGCCGCGCATCCGCGTCGAGGTCCAGGAGATCCACGAGAAGGCCCTCGTGGGCTCGCCGCGCTGGTGGGAGGCGCAGCGCATCGACGATCCGGACGGGCTCGGGCCGCTGGTCGTCCTCGGCACGCTCGACCGCGCCGCGGTGAGCGCGCAGAGCCAGGAGGGCGCGCAGCCCAACGTCCGCGAGCGGTCGGTGTTCCTGACGCCCGATCCGCGGATGCCGCCCTACCTCGATCCGGCCTGGAAGTTCCGGCTGGCCGTCGCCTACGGGGACGACCCGGAGATCGCGCGCCGCATGGCCGCGCCGAAGGAAGACGGCCGCGTCGGTTGGCTCTCGATGCGCGTCGCCGCGGCGGGTGACGTCGAACCGATGATCGTGCCGGTGCGGGTCGGCGAGACGGTCGACGGGCCCGCGGGCTACCGCGTGCGCGTCGTCGCGGCCGCCGGAGATCTGCGGTTCGACCCGCAGACGAAGAGCGAGATCCTCGATCCGCGACCTCTGGCGGAGCAGTTCCCGAGCAATCCGGGAATCGTCGTCGAGATCCTGCAGTCCGGCGGCGGAGCGCCCGAGCGCCGCGTCGTCGGCGAGAGCTTCGACGCCGAGTCCCAGGGGATGCAGAAGGAGTTCGCGTATCCCGACCTCACCCTCAACCTCGAGTGGGAGCGCTGGATGTCGCCCGGGCCGCAGCGGTTCGTGCTGGCGTTCGGCCCGAACCGGGCCCTCGAGCTGGTCGACGCGAGCGGACGCGCGACGCCGGTGCAGCCGGGCACGGTCCTGCCTCTCGGGGGGGAGACGCAAGTGACGCTGCGCGAGAGCCTGCGCAACGTCCGCTTCGAGACGCCGATCGAATTCGATCCGGAGGCGGACTTCATCAGCGGCCCCGCGTACGACGAGCACTTCTACGCCCACGAGTCCACCGGAGTCGTGCTGCGCCTGACCACGGATCCGGGCCAGCCGGGCGAAATGACGCGCACGCTGAAGATGGCCTCGACCGACACGGGCCGGGCCAACGTCTGGACCTCGAGCGATCAGCGCTTCTGGATGCGCTACTACGAGAACACGGAGACGATGCCCTTCGAGTGGCGCAGCGTGCTGTCGATCCACGAGAAGGACCAGGCGGGGCAATGGCAGAAGGTCGACCTCGGCTCCGAGCGTGACCGCGAGATCCGCGTGAACGACTACCTCGTGTACCGCGGCTACCGCTTCTTCCAGACGAACGCGGACGCGCGCGTGCCTTCCTACTCGGGGATCGGGGTCGTCTACGACCCGGGGATCCCCTTCGTGCTCTACGGAATGTGGTTGACGATCTTCGGCGCGATCGTGGCCTTCGTGCTGCGACCCATCGCCGAGTCGCGCGCACGGCGCGCCAAGGTGGCGGCATGAATCCGTTCGAAATCCTGTTCCGCGACGACATCCTGCTCTCGTCCCGTCTGCTCGTCGGAGCGGACGTCCTGTGCGGGATCGGGATCCTGGCGGCCCTCGTCTCGATCCTGTTCCACGCGCGTCCCTCCGCCGACGGGACCCGGCCGGGCTGGGTCGCTCACGGACCGATCCTGTTCCTCACCCTGGCGACGGCCACCATGGCGACCGCGGTGGGCCACCGCTGGGTCGAGGTGAACCACTTCCCGAGCCAGACGATGGCGGAAGTGCTGGCGATGTTCACCCTGGCTCTCGGGGTGTCGATGATCGTGCTGTGGATCGCGCTCGGACTGCGCAAGCGCGGGCACGGCTGGGCGATCGTCGAGGACGTCCTCATCCTGCTCGTGCTCGCCGGAGTGGTGTTCACGCACGCCTACGTCCGCACGCTCGCGACGGCGCAGCGCGACCTGCCGCCCGCTCTGCAGAGCTGGTGGTTCGCGCCGCACCTTTCCTGTCTCATCTTCAGCTACGCGACGATGGGCATCGCGGCGCTGATCGCGCTGGTGTACTTCCTCACGCGCTTCTGGAGCGGCGTGTACCGCGGCGGACAGTCCTGGCAGAGCCAGGCCTGGATCCTCGCCGGCCTGCTGCTCATCCCGTTCGCCCACCTCGTCACGATCCCGCTCCTCCTCGTGTCGGCGGTCGTATTCGCCGCACTCCTGGCAGCCGGACGCGTGCCCGGCGCCGACACGGTCCTGCGCCTCGAGAAGGAACTCGACGACGTCAGCTTCCGCGCGTTCGCGGTCGGTTTCCCGTTCCTGACCGCGGGCCTGTGGCAGGGTGCCTTCTGGGCGCAAGAAGCCTGGGCCAACTACTGGGGCTGGGACAGCAAGGAGAACTCGGCGCTCATCACGTGGCTCGTCTACGTGATCTACATCCACCTGCGCCTCCTGGGCGGCTACCGCGGCGCGAAGGCGATGAGCGCGCTCGTCGCCGGCGCGCTGAGCGTGTTCCTGACGTTCCAGATCTTCGGGTACCTCCCCGACAGCCAGAAGAGCCTCCACCGCTACACCGACGACGGGGTCGAGCCGCAGGAGGGTCAGCAAGGGCCCGCGCCGTCGGCGCAGCAAGCCAAGGCCGAGGTGGGCGGCGCGACCTCCGCCGAGCCGCGATGACGGGCGCGCGCATCCTCGACGGCAAGGCGACCGCGGCGACGGTCCGCGCCGAGGTGCGCGAGCGTGCGCAGGGTCTGGCCGGTCGCGGTCGAGCGCCCGGCCTGACCGTGATCCTCGTCGGCGACGACCCGGCCAGTCACGTCTACGTGCGCAACAAGGACAAGGCCGCGCACGAGGCCGGATTCACGGTGCGCACGCTGCGGCTTCCGGCCACGGCCTCGCAACGGGACGTCGAGGCGCTCGTCGAGGCCCAGAACGGCGATCCGGCTGTCCACGGGATCCTCGTCCAGCTCCCGCTCCCGAAAGGCCTGGACGCGGAGCGCGTGATCGCGCGCATCGATCCGTCGAAGGACGTCGATGGACTCACGGCGCACAACGTCGCCGCGCTGACGCTCGGTCGGCCGGGGATGCGGCCGTGCACGCCGCTCGGCTGCATCGAGCTCCTCGACCGGCACGGTCTCGCGCTCGAAGGACGCGAGGTCGTCGTCCTGGGACGTTCGATGCTGGTCGGCAAGCCGCTCGCCGCGCTGGCGCTCGAGCGCAACGCGACGGTGACGATCGCGCACTCGCGGACGCGGGACCTCGGAGCGGTGTGCGCGCGCGCCGACATCCTGGTCGCCGCGGTCGGCAGCCCGCGCCTCGTGCAGGGCGCCTGGGTGAAGCCGGGCGCCGTGGTCCTGGACGTCGGCATCAACCGCCTCCCGGACGGGACCCTGGCCGGGGACGTCGATTTCGAGCCCGCTCGCGAGCGCGCGGCCTGGATCACTCCGGTTCCGGGGGGCGTCGGGCCGATGACCATCGCGATGCTCCTCGCGAACACCCTCCGCTCGGCCGAGCGCGCGGCGACACCGTCCGCCGCGGTGCTCTGATCCGATGGCCAGGTCGTCGCGCTACCAGGATGGCGAACCGGGGCCCGCGATGCCCCAGATCGCGTTCCCGCGCCTGACTCCGGCCGTGCGCTGGATCCTGATCGGGCTCGCGGCCGTCCACCTCGTGACGTTCGCGCTGTTCCTCGTGAGCGATGCGGCGTACGCGCGGATGACCGATCCGCTGCAACTCGACCCGCAGGCCTGGATCGACGACCTGCCGATCGTGCCGCTCTGGCAACTCGCGACGTACGGGATGCTCCACAGTCCCGTCGACGTGATGCACCTGCTGGGCAACCTGCTGATGCTCTACTTCTTCGGCACGATGCTGGAGGAGGAACTCGGCACGCGCCGCTTCCTGTGGACCTACGCCGGAGCCCAGGTCGCCGGAGCGCTCGTGTTCCTCGTCGCCTGCTGGCTCGGCATGCGCTCCGGTCCGGCGGTGGGGGCTTCGGGCGCCTGCTACGGCCTGATGATCGCCGTCGCGACGTTGTTCCCGTCGCGCGTCGTGTACCTGCTCTTCGTGCCGATCGCGCTGCGCTGGATGGCGCTCCTGATCCTCGTGATCACCGTGTTCTCGGCCCTCGTGCAGATGAAGCTCGGCGCGTCGGGCACGGCGCACCTCGTGCACTTCGGCGGGATCGCTTACGGATTCCTGGCCGTGCGCACCGGGCTCGTGCGCAAGGACCCGGTCGAGATCCTCGAACGCCGCCGTGCCGTGAACGAGGTCGAGCGCGCGCAATCGGACGCGATGCGCGTCGACCAGTTGCTCGACAAGATCAGTCGCGAGGGGATCGGCAGCCTCTCGAAGGGCGAGCGCGAGTTCCTCAAGAAGGCTTCGAGCCGGAAGTGACGAGGTCCCTCGCGCGCTCGGCCCGGTGACGGGCGGGCTTCCTCGAGGGGCCTTGGTTCAAGTCGGAGTGACCATGCCGCCGCGATCGCTCGGGCTCGCTGGTCAGTAGCCCGCTGCCTGCCCGTCCTTGCGCGACTCGCTCGCGCCGAAGTAGACGCCCGTCTTCGGATCGCGGCGAATCGCCTGGTAGCCGCCGTAGTCCCCGAGGTTCCAGCCCACCACGTGGCCCTTCTGCAGCAGGCCGCGCACCACCTCCCAGCCGAAGCCCTCTTCGAGCGAGACCTTGCCGCCGTCCGTCATGCGCTCGCCCGTCGGCTCGCTCGAGCCGTCGTGCAGGATTCGCGGGGCATCGCCGGCCTCCTGCGTGTTCAGGCCGAAATCGACGAGGTTCACGACGATCTGCGCGTGTCCCTGCGGCTGCGTCGCGCCGCCCATGAGCCCGAACGCGAGGACCGCTTCGCCGTCCTTCGTCATGAAGCCCGGGATGATCGTGTGGAACGGGCGCTTCGAGGGCGCGTAGCTGTTCGCGCGGCCGGGCTCGAGGTCGAAGAGCTCACCGCGGTCCTGCAGGACGAAGCCGAGCCCCGGCGGCGTCATGCCGCTGCCCATGCCGCGGTAGTTGCTCTGGATCAGGGAGACCATCATCCCGCTCGCGTCCGCCGTGGAGAGGCAGATCGTGTCGCCGTCCTCGAGCGCCGGGTTGCCGGGCTCGAAGGTCTTCGCGGCCTTCTCGCCGATCCGCGCGCGCTGTTTCGCGGCGTACTCGTCCGAGAGCAGGCCCGCGGTCGGCACCTTGGCGAACGCGGGGTCGGCGTAGAAGCGCGCGCGGTCCTCGAACGCGAGCTTCTTCGCCTCGACGAACGCGTGCACGTACGCGGTGCTGCCGAAGCCCCACGACTTCAGGTCGTAGCCTTCGAGGACGTTCAGGATCTGCAGCGCCGCGATCCCCTGACCGGGCGGCGGGAGCTCCCACACGTCGTAGCCGCGGTAGTTCACCGACACGGGTTCGACCCAGTCCGACCGGTGCGCCGCGAGATCGGCGGCCGTCAGGAAGCCGCCCTGGGCGCGCATGTAGGTCTCGATCGCGGCCGCGGTCTCGCCGGCGTAGAAGGCGGATCGCCCCGACTGGCCGATACGTTCGAGGAGGTTCGCGAGGTTCGCATTGCGCCAGATCTCGCCAGTCCTGGGCGCGCGGCCGTCGATCGTCATCTGGGCCGCGAAGCCGTCGAACTTCTCCAGCGCGGGGACGCTGCGCGCCCAGTAGTACGCGACCAGCTCCGTGACCGGCGCGCCCTCGCGCGCGTAGCGCACGGCGGGTTCGAGCACGCGCGCGAGCGGGAGCTTCCCGAACTTCGCCGACAGCTCGCACCAGCCGTCGACGCATCCCGGCACGCTGACCGGCAGCGGGCCGAGGCTCGGGATCCGCTTGAGGCCGCGCTTCTGGAACTCCTCGGGCGAGAGGGTCGCGGGGGAACGCCCGCTGGCGTTGAGGCCGTGCAGTCGCTTCGCCTTGGGCTCCCACACCAGCGCGAAGAGGTCGCCGCCGACGCCGCAGCCCGTCGGTTCGAGGAGCCCCTGCACCGCGTTCGCGGCGATCGCCGCGTCGACCGCGCTGCCGCCGGCGCGCAGGATCTCGAGCGCGGCCTGCGTCGCGAGCGGCACGCTGGTCGCCGCCATGCCGTTCCGGGCGACGACCTCGGACCGCGAGGCGAACTCGCGGCCCGTGATGCGATCTCCGGGGACGAGGAGGAGGGGCGCGAGGAGGGCGGTCAGCATGCCCGCAGTCTGGCACGCCCCGCCGTTCCCGTCGCGCGTCCCTCAGTACGTCGTCCCGGTCGCGACGATCGCGGTCGGCGCGGTGCCGGCCGGCATCGGAGCCCGCGGGACGAGGTTCCCGTTCAGGGGATCCACGGCCAGGATCGAGATGTCGTGCGAACCCTGGTTCGCGGCGTAGAGGAAGCGCCCCGACGGCTCGAGCGCGAGCGCGATGGGGTCGTTCCCGTCCACGATCTGCTGCTGGACGGGGCCCAGCTGGCCGCCCTCGAGGACGGTCAGGACCTCGATCTTCCCGGCCGCCGCGTTCGCGGTGTACGACGCCCAGGCGAAGCGGGCGCGCGGGTCCACCACCAGCGAGGCGGGCTCGAGACCCGTCGCGGCCACCGGCGGGACGACCGTGAGCACGCCGCTCTCGCGGTCGATCGTGTAGCGGGCCAGCGCGTCCGAGCCGCGGAGGACCGCGTACACCACGCGCCCGTCGGGGTGGAACGCGAGCTCCGCGACTCCGGGCGCCGAGACGGGACCACCGACCGAGCTCGGGATGCCGGTCAGGGGATCGATCCGGAACGCCGCGATGCTGGCCGATCCGGGCGTGCCGTTGCCGCTGTTCGCGACGTAGAGGAACTCGCCCGTCGGCTCGACCTCGACGGCGCACGAGCCCAGGCCGGCGGCGCGCGCATCGAGGAGCGTGAGCGCCCCCGAAGTCGCGTCGAGGCCGAACGTCAGGATCCAGCCGTCACCCGGGACGATCGCATCCCGCACCGTGACGTAGGCGAAGCGTCCGGACGATTCGACGACGACGTGGGTCGGCGTGCCGGTGATCGCCACGCTGGGGGCGGCGGCCGAGAGCACGCCCGTCGTGGAGGAGACCGCGAAGCTCTGCACCGTGCGCCCGGCCTCGGCCGAGACGATCGCGAAGCGCATCCGCGGGTCGAGCGCCAGGCTCGAAGGCCCGTCGTCGGTGAACGTCTGGCCCGTGAACGTGAGGGCGCCCGTGTCCTCGTCGACGCGGAACGAGTGGACGTCGTCGGAGCCGGCGTTCGCGCAGTGCACGAAGCGCGGCGTCCATTCGAGTTGCGCGCTGCCGGTCGCGAAGGCGATGCCGGAGGAGCCCGGGCGCAGCGCCAACGAGCTCTCGCGCGTCAGCGTGCCGTCCGGCCCGACGAGGAACGTGATCAGTTCGCTCGACCCGCGGGCCACCGCGTAGAGCCGGTTTCCGAGGGCATCGCGCTTCAGGGTGCGCGGCTCGACTCCCGCCGCGAAGGAACCGACCTCAGAGAGGGTCCCGGTCGCCGGATCGGTCTGGAACGAGCGGATCTCGTCGTCCGCGGCCGCGGCCACGAACAGGGTCTCGCCGGTCGCGTCGAGCTCGATGTCGACCGGGTCGTCACCGGATGCGCGCAGCGGGGGGAAGGGTGTCATCGCGCCCGTCGTGCTCGTCCGGACCGCCAGCACGCCGTCGAACTCGCTCACCGCCAGGTAGACGAGCGGCTCGTTCGGGTCGATGACCAGCGCGGTCGGGCGGCCGCCGTTGAGACCCAGCGGGGCACTCTGCAGCGCCATGGTTCCGGTGAGCGGCTGGAACGCGTAGCACGCGAGGGAGCTGCCCAGGCCCGTGATCTCGAGCCCCGCGTGCGTCACGAAGAGCTGCCGGCCGTCGCGCGAGAAGCCCAGGTCGGAGGGTTGCGTGCCCACGGGAACCGTGTGCACCAAGGACGGCATCCCCGTCCCGGGATCGATCGCGAACACGAAGACGTCGTCGCTCCCACGGCACGAGACGGCGAGCCAGGAGCCCGAAGGATCGATCGCGGCGGCGTGCGGGCCGTTGTCCAGGACGCGCGAGGCGATGCGCTCGGCTGCGCCGCTCGCCGCGTCGATGCGCCAGGCGACCAGCGAGTTCGAGGTCGCATGCGGCACGTAGACGAACCGTCCGCTGGGGTGCGTGACGGGACTCTCGGCTCCGACGTCGGTCGAACCCGAGAAGGAGAGAGGCCCGCGCAGGAGCCGCGCCGCCCGCGTGTCGACCGCGAGGGTGGCCAGGCTGTCGTCCGCGCCATTCGTGACGAGAGCGAAGCGCTGCGGTGCCGCGATTTCGAGCCGCACTCCCGAGGTCGTGGAGCCGCCGGCGTTGCGCGCCGTGATCGTGTAGTCGCGCCGCTGCACCGGCACGGTCGGGAGGCCAGCGAGCACGCCGGTGACCGGGTCGAGGACGAGGCCCGTCGGCAGGCTCGGCGAGACCTCGAACAGGTCGACGTCCCCGTCGAAGGTCGGCAGGAGCGGGGCGATCTCGATGCCCGACATCACCAGGGCGTTGGAACCCGAATAGACGAGGTTCGACGGAGCGGTGATGGGGGTGGGAGCGGTCCCGCCTCCTCCTGAGCCTCCGCAAGCGGCGAGGCAGGAGAGGACGAGGGCGGATCCCAGGCGGCGGTGGTTCGTTTCCATGGAGTCAGCTCCCGCAAGGAGCGAGCCGAGACCCGAACGGCCACGGTCCCGACCGGGAAGGTCGGCCACGGGCTCTCAGGTCAAGGGACGCAACGGGAGGCGGCGAAGTTCCGGCAAAAAGAGGCGCTTGGAACTGCGGACAGGAACTCTTCTCGTGGAACCCTACCCCCGGCCTGGAGGGGGGGCCGGATTCCGGCCCGAATTCCAGGGCCCCGGGCCCTCCGGGCGCGCGTCGGAACGGAAAGACGGCCTCAGGGATGCGCGATTCGGAAAACGTTCACTGGCCGGCGCGCGCTCGTTCGAGCAGCTTTTCGGCCAGCCCCCGCGCCTTGATGACGCATTGGTCCGAATTGTCGTATTCGAACCGGCCGAATCGCCCGAGCGTCCAGAGTCCTACGGAATCGAGCCACGCGAAGATGGCCTGACGGCGCGCCGCGTAGCCGTGGTCGAAGACCACGTAGGCCTGCTTGGTCGCCGTGCGGTCGTGGAAGAGGACTTCATCGCGCCGGATGAGCCCCGAGCGGGCCAGGCCGTCGATGATGTCGCGCTCGAGCTGCGCTCCCGGGAACGGTGTCCCGCCCGCGGTCGTCACCTCGCACAGGAGCGACGAGCGCCCCTTCGGAGCGAGGCTCGGCGCGTAGTTCGACATGTACGTGATACGGTTCGCGGGGCCCTGCGAATCGTGTGGCAGGTAGATCCACGAGAGATCCGGATGCGCCGCGCGGTCGAGCGCGAGCAGGACGCACACGATGCCGTTGTACTCGAGCGCCTTGCAGGCAGCCGCGATCTCGCGAGGCATCGCGGGTACCAGGTCGGGCAGGAACGTCAGGCTCAGCGTGTTCACCACGAGGTCGAAGTCCTCGCCGTTCACGCGCCAGCTCTCGCCCTTCCGCACGATCTCGCGCACCGGTGTCGAGAGCCGGATGCGCGGCCGGAGCGGCGCCGCGATGCCGTCCGTGATCGCCTGGAAACCGCCGTTCTTCGGGTAGTAGAAGATCGCCTGGTGCGTGTAGCCCTCGGTCCGGATGCCGACGGCGGAGCGCAGCACGTCGTCGACCGGCGCGTCCGGCACGCGTCCCGCGACCCAGTCGCTGGTCAGGAAGTCGAGCTCGCGTTTCCAGACCTTCGCGTTGTACGGGTCCATGAAGTGCCGGGCGATGCCCTCGCCGAAGCGCCACTGGACCCACGCGCCGAACTCCTTCGGGGCGGGACTCTTCGTCGTCTGCCGCTGGTGCCAGGCCGCGACGTAGCCGCGCAGGCAATCGAAGTTCGCCTCCGGCGGGAGGTCGCCGAGCCCGTTCTCGAACGGGTAGTTCACCCAGCGCTGGCCGAAGCGGATCCGCGTGTGGCGGTCCTTCTCCACGAAGGCGTCGGCTCCACCGGCCTTCTCCTGGATCCAAGCCATCGCCGGCTTGTCCTTGCTGTAGAGGATGTGCCCGCCGGTGACGTCGTAGGTGAAGCCGTCGACGTTCTTCGAGGCGCACAGGCCGCCCGGCGCGGAGGACTCCTCGAAGAGATGGACGGAATCCGCGTCGAGGCCGCCCTCCACGAGGAAACGGGCCAGGGAGAGGCCGGTCACGCCGGCGCCGAGGATGGCGATCTTCACGCGGGGGGCTCCGAGGGTGGAACGAGGAACGATACCAGCGCGTGCGAGGGGAGTCGCCCCGTCAGCGCGTCCGAACCAGCGCTTCCCGGGCGAGTCCGGCGCGCCGCAGCGCGGGTCCGGCGTCCTCGAGCCACCGGCGCGCGTCGGTCACGTACCCGGCGGTCGGCTCGAGACCCGCCTGCAGGCCCGCGAAGTGCCCGTTGAAGGCGTCCATGCACAACTCCCGTGCGTACTTCGCGCAGCACGAGGCCAGCGCCACCGGAAAGGAAAGCGTGTCGGCCTTCTCGGCGAACGTGACGCGCAGGCGCCGTCCCCGGGGATCGCGGAGCAGGTAGACCGAGCGCGCCGCGATCTCGGAGACGGTCGTGACCTCGGCGTCTGGAATCGTGGCCGCGAGCAGGGACGCGTAGCGCATCCGCCCACCGTGGCGATCGACGACCAGTTCGACGCCCTCGCTCGCGAACTCGCGCCACAGGTGGAGGAGGAAGGGGGAGCACTCCTCCCAGTGCGTCGCGCCCTTGCTTCCGGTCCGGGCGAACGACGCGTTCAGGCGATCGGTCGGCACGGCGCGCACCGCGCACAGCGCGACCTCGAGCTGCGCGGAGTGCAGCGCGGCGGCTAGATTCCGCTGCGCCTCCTCGATGGTCGGTTCCGCCGCTGCGGACAGGCGTGACGCCAGGTGCGCGAGCCAGAACTCGCGTTCAAGCTCGGCGCAGGAGAGCGGCGGTCGCGTCGCGGCCAGGAACGCGCGGCCGTCGGCCGGGACGCCGTGCAGGACCGCGTGGAACGCGAGCACGGTGCGTTCGAGGCGCGCGCGCCCGCGCTCGTTGCGCTCGAAGACCGCCTTGGAATCCCCGACGCACAGCCGGGCCGGATCGCGTTCGTGGGCGCGCGAGACGACGCGCGCGAGCTTCTGCCACGGATCCACGATGCCCTCCGGGGAGCGCAGGGCCACGCATCCGATCGTGAGCGGCCCGAGCATCGGCCCGTATCCGGCCTCGTCGAGACCCGCGAGGATGCGCGGGCTGAACTCGGGTTCTGCGGGCAGCTCGAACGGGAAGAGGGTCGCGCTCGCGTCCGGGGTTCGCTTGCGACGCGGCATCGGACTCGTCAACCGGCGGCCGTTGCCGGCGGAGCATCGCGGCGGCCGCGGAACTTCAACAGGAGCCCGCCGCACACGCTGGTCAGGACGATCGACACGATCTGCGAAGTCGAGATCGCCCCGCCGAACCAGACGCCGCGCACGGCATCGCCCCGCAGGAGCTCGACCGAGAAGCGCAGGACTCCGTACGAGAAGAGCATCCACAGCGCGGCCTGTCCGCCGTACCGCCGGTGCTTGAGCACCTGCCAGCCGATGAACGCCACGATCAGCGCCTTGATCGACATGAGCGGCTGCGTCGCCCACAGGATCTTGCCCGCGTTCTCCATCCCGAAGAGGCTGTCGTGCGGCAGCACGGCCGGGACGTGCAGCGTGATGGGGAAGGGCAGCCACTGCAGGTGCTCGGGCACGACCTTGCCGTAGTCGTCGCCGACGAGCAGGCATCCCACACGGCCGATGGCCTGACCGCAGTACCCGCCGACCAGGCCGATGTCGAGCGCGCGCCACGGTCGGAGCCCCTCGCGCTTCGCGGCCCAGAGTCCGACCGCCATCGCGCCGATCAGGCCGCCGTACATGACCAGCCCGCCCTGCCACACGTAGAGGATGCTCAGGGGATCGTCGCGGAAGCTCTGGCCGGTCCGCGACCCGCGCAGCACCTCGACGAGCACGTACATGAGCCGCGCTCCGGCGATCACTCCGACCACGAGCCAGACGGTGACGTTCGAGAACCGCTGCGGGTCCTTCTCCGGGTCGTCGGAGTGGCGCGCGGCGAGCTTTCCGATCAGGAAGGAGCCGAGCAGGAAGCCCAGGGCCACCATGAGCCCGAAGGACCTCACGGGGAACCCGAGGCCGGGGATCTCGAATAGGATCGGGTGCATGGAGGGTTCCCGGGCGCCGGATTCTAGGGAACCGCGCCCCGCGGCTCACGCGCGCGTTTCGGAGCCGGGCCGCGATCGCTATCCTCTTCGCCCGCGCCGTGTCTCGATCCACGACCCGCGAGCGACCCCATGAGTGAAAACGGAAACCCGCGGGACGAAGGGCGCGAGGCGTCGAGCGAGGCCTCCGACGCCGCTCGGCGGGCCGGCGCGGGCCCGACACCCGACGGGGACGGCCCGGCGCACTCCGAAGTGGCCGGCCACGACGCCGGGTTCGAGGACGGAGCGCTGGACGAAGCCGAAGACCAAGCCGCCGCGGAGTCCGCGAGCGCAGCGCCGGGACGCTCCGGACCGCACCGCGACGAACTGGCGCCGCTGCAGCGCCGCGACCGCCCGTCGCACGGCCGCGAGCCCGAGTTGCCGCGCGTGAAGCTCTTCGTCGAGGGACGCTACCGCAAGCTCACGCGCGACCTGCCCCAGACCGTCTTCTTCTGCCCGGAGTGCAAGGGGCACCCGCGACGACGCCGGAACTGCGCGCGCTGCGAGGGCTTCGGCAAGCTCACGCGCGAGTCCGTGCAGGAACTCGTGGGCTGGGTCCTCGGCGCGGCGTTCAAGACGCGGCGCAACAAGTTCCACGGCGCGGGCCGCGAGGACCTCGACGTGCGCATGCTCGGCGAGGGCCGCCCGTTCGTCTTCGAGATCGAGAGCCCGAAGATCCTGGACGTGGACCTCGCCGCCGTCGAGGCCGAGATCAATCGGCGCAACGCGGGCCGGCTCGAGATCCGCGGTCTCCACTGGTCCGACAAGTCGCGCGTCCGCGTCCTGAAGGAGGAGCCGCACGCCAAGGAGTACGAGGCGCTCGTCGCGCTCGAGGCGCCGGTCGACCCCGCGCTGCACGCGGCGCTCGTCGGGAAGCGCCTCCAGGTCGTGCAACAGACGCCGGCGCGCGTCGCCCACCGCCGCGCGGACAAGGAACGCGAGCGCTGGATCGAGTTCCTCGCGTTCGAGCCCACGGAGAACCCCGGGGAATTGCGCGTCCGCCTGCGGACCGAGCACGGCACCTACGTCAAGGAGGCCATCCACGGCGAGGGCGGGGCGACCCGGCCTTCCCTGTCGGAGCTCCTGGGCGTGGGCTGTGTCTGCCGGGAACTCGACGTCCTGGCGATCCTCGACGTCACCGGCGAACCGCCTCCGCCTCCGGCGAAGCCCCTGGCTTTCGGAGCGAACCTCCAGGACTGAGGCCTGTCGGGGTAGGCTCGTGTGGTCAGTCCCAACGAAGCCCATGCAGCAAGAAGCCCCCCGAAACGTCCTTCTCGCGCCGTTCACCTGGGCGCCTCCGTGGTTCGCTTTCCTCGCACTGTGCGCGGGCTGCGCCACGGAGCCTTCGCCATCGGAACCCGCGCCCGCCCCGCCGGCCGCGGCCCAGGCCCTGCCCGACGCGCCCAAGAAGTTCTCGGCCCGCAAGCCGATCGACAAGGCGCACGCCTTCGACTCGCTGATGGCCCTCTCCCATCCGGTGCCGACCGAGGGCGGCATGCTCGAGCGCGTCGAGCGCGACAAGGCCGGGCGCGCGGCCTGGATCGAGTCGATGCACCGCACGGCGCCCGGCGTCGACTGGCGCGCCATCGAGGCCGAAAACGTCCGTCGCGAGGAACGCCGTCGCGCGCAGCTCTCGCAGCAGCAGGCGCTGACCACGACCGACTGGACCGAGGTCGGCAGCCGCAACCAGTGCGGCCGGATCCACACGATCGCGCGCGTCGAGGGCGGCACGGCCGCGTCGCCGCTGTGGATCGGCGCGGACCTGGGCGGAGTCTGGCGCGGGAACCCGAACGGCACCGGCTGGTCGCCGCGCTCGGACAACCTGTACGGCGGCGCGCAGCACGTCGTGGTCGTGCCGAGCGACATCTCCGGCGGCCCCGACGTCGTCGTCCAGGCCACCGACGGCGGACGCGTGCGGGTTTCGCGCGACGACGGCGCCACGTGGGAGACTCCGACCGGCCTGCCGACGCTGTCGTCCTGCCGCGGCGTCGGCGTGCTCGCCGACGCGGCCAAGACGATCCTCGTCTACGGCCAGTTCAACTCGAGCGGCACGAAGCCGGGCGTGTTCGCGTCGACCGATCGCGGCCGCACGTTCTCGAACCGCTGGACGGGGACGCAGAACTTCCCCGGCTGGATGTGGGTGCCGCGCAAGGCGCCGTTCCAGGCCTCGCACGCCTACGTGGTGCAGAAGGGCGTGCTCCACGCGTCGACGAACGGCGCGACCACCTTCCAGGCGCGCGGCACGATCGACGCGACCGCGACGCGCGCGATCCTGACCGGTTCCGAGGCCGGCGCGCCGACCTTGTACGCGGCGATCGAAGCCGCCAGCGCGTGGAAGCTCCACCGCTCCGACGACGCGGGGTTCACGTGGACCTTCGTCTCGAACATCTCGGACCTCTGGGACGGCACGCTGTGCGCATCGACGATCGACGCGTCGAAGGTGATGTACGGCGGTCTCGAGTCGTGGCGCTCGTCCAACGCGGGCGTCACCTTCACGAAGATCAACAACTGGGGCGACTACTACGGGAACCCGGCCGGCAAGCTGCACGCGGACACGCCCGGCATCTTCTGCTGGCCGAACCCGGCCGGCGGCGAGCGCTGGTACTTCGGCACGGACGGCGGCCTGTACGAGAGCCTCGACGGCGGCGTGACGGTGCAGAACCTCACGCTGACCGGCATCGGCACGAGCCAGTACTACGGGACCCTCACGTCGCGCGCGAATCCCGACCGCATCCAGGCCGGCGCTCAGGACCAGGGCTACCAGCGCGGGATCTACCAGACGCCGACCGGCACGGGGCCCTCGACGGACTTCGCGCAGATCATCAGCGGCGACTACGGACACCTGACCTCGTCCGACGGCACGCACGGGATCGTGTACTCGACGTACCCGGGCTTCGTGCTGATCGCCGAGGGCGAGACGAACCCCGTGTTGCGGCAGTCGAACTTCCCCACGGGCGCGACGAACGGCTGGCTGCCGATGGTCACGGCCGACCCGCTGGACGCGAACAAGTTCTTCTTCTGCGCCGAGAAGCTGTACCGCTACAACCGCACGGGCAACACCTGGAGCCCGGTCCAGCACACGGCGTTCAACTTCCTGACGGGCGGGGCCACGTACATCACCGCCGTGGCCTTCGCGCCCTCGGACCCGCAGCGGGTGTACGCCGCGAACACCGCCGGGCGCCTGTTCCGTTCCACGGACCACGGCGTGAGCTGGACCGAGTCGGCGAACGTCGGCCCGAGCCCGCACTACTTCTACGGGAACACGATCGCGGTCCACCCGACGAACCCGCTGGAGGCCGTCGTCGGCGGCTCGGGCTACAGCACGGCGGGTGTGCGACGCACGCTCGACGGCGGCACGACGTGGACGGCCCTCACCACGGGACTGCCCGCGACCCTCGTCTACGACCTGGCCTATGCCGAGGACGGATCCGGCGACATCTACGCGGCGACCGAAGCCGGCGCGTGGCGCTTCGTGCGCACGAGCGGTTCCTGGGTGAACGCGATGCTCCTCGGCACGCCGATCACGCTGTACTGGTCGGTCGAGGCCGTGCCGGGTCGCAGCCTCATGCGGTTCGGCACCTACGCGCGCGGCATCTGGGACTACCGGCTCCCCGGCACGCCGCCCGTCGCGCAGTGGGTGCGGTACGGCGAGAACCTGGGCGGCGCGAACACGCTCGACCTCGCCAGCACGACGCCGCCCTCGATCGGGACGACGCCGCTGCTCTTCGTGACGGCTTCGGACCTGGGCGAGCGCACCGGATGGCTCCTCCACTCCGACTTCGGAGGCTCCGCGCCGTTCGGCGGCGGGACCCTGCTCGCCGACCCGATCACGCAGATCCAACGGCTGCGCGTCGCCGTGGACGGCTCGGGGTCGGTGCGTTTCCCGATCCCGAACGATCCCTTCCTGGTGGGGACGTCGCGCTACCTGCAGGCCGTGCTGGTCGACCCGAACCAGCCCGGCGGCTACTCGCTGTCGAACGGGCTCGAAGCGCGCTTCGGGCCCTGAACGTTCGCGTCAGAGGATCGTGCCGATGACCTGGGTCTCGAAGACCAGGTTCTCGGCCACGAACCCCTGCACCTGGTAGACGAACATGCGCGTCCGGATCCGGACCGTGCGCGACACCCAGTGCATGCGCACGCCGGGCTCGACCATGCCGCGGAAGCGCGTGTCGTCGAGGCCCGCGAAGCCGAGGAAGCTCTTGAAGTCCTGCGTGCGTTGGATGTAGTCCCAGCTCGCGAGCTGCGCGGCCGCCTCGGTCATCAACACGCCGGGGAACAGCGGACGTCCGGGAATGTGATCGGCGGCCCACCAGTCGTCGGCGCGGATGTCCTTCCAACCGACCGCCGTGCCGTCCTCGCTGCCGAAGTACGAGATCGCGTCGAGGAGCGCGAAGCGACCGGCCTGCTTCAGGCGGCTGTAGATCTCGTCGTGCGTGGCGACCGTGCGGGACAGGTCGATGAGGTTCGGATCCAGGAGGGGGGCGGTCGCCATGGGGCCGGAGTGTAGGCGGGAACGGGCCTCGTCCGGAATGCCCTGGCGTCCACATCGTTCCGCGGCCGCGATCGCAGGGCTACGATCCGTCCGTGAAGTCCCCGGAACCGGCCTCCATGCATCCCGCGACCCTGTGCATCCACGCCGGACACCGCGCCAGCGCGGATCAGCGTGCCGTGGTCGCGCCGGTCGTCCACAGCACGACCTTCCTGCTCGACGACGAGGCCTATGCGGCGATGACGAGCGGCCGTTCGTCGGAGGCGCTGATCTACACGCGCATCCGGAACCCGACGCTCGACGTCGTGCAGGAGCGCATCGCGGCCCTCGAGGGCGCGGACCGTTCGCTGCTCTTCGCCTCGGGCATGGCCGCGATCCACGCGGGCCTGATGGCGAGCCTGCGGAGCGGATCGCGCGTCGTCGCGCACCGCGAGATCTACGGGTCCACGTGGGACCTCCTGTCGAACCTCCTCGCGCCGCTCGGCATCGTCGCGGAGTTCGTGGACCTGAACGACGACGACTCCCGGCGAGCGGCCCTGTCGCGCGGAGCCGACGTCGTCTACCTCGAGACGATCACGAATCCCTCGCTCGACGTGCCCGCCCTGCCGCGCATCGCCGCCGACGCGCGCGCGGCCGGCGCGCAGGTCCTCGTCGACGCGACGTTCGCGACGCCGCTCCTGCAGCGGCCTCTCTCCCTGGGCGCGGACCTCTCGATCCACTCCGCGACGAAGTACATGGGCGGGCACTCGGACCTGATCGGCGGCTGCGTCAGCGGCGGCGCCGCGGTCATGGCGCGCGTGTACCGCTGGATGCAGCTCGCGGGCGGCTGCATGGATCCGCACGCCGCGTTCCTCCTCGATCGCGGCCTGAAGACGCTCCCCCTGCGGATGGAGTGCCACCAGCGGAACGCGCTCCATCTGGCCCGGCGCCTCGAGCGCCATCCGCGGGTCGAGGCGGTCCTGTACCCGGGCCTCGCGAGCCACCGCGCGCACGAGCGGGCCCGGCGCACGCTCTCCGGGTTCGGGGGGATGCTCTCGATCGTGGTGCGCGGCGGCGACGAGGCCGCGCTGCGCATGGTCCGTCGCCTGAAGCTCGCGCTCGAAGCCTCCAGCCTGGGCGGCGTCGAGACCCTCGTGAGCCTGCCCTACAACACGAGCCACACGCGGATGACCGCGGCCGAGCGCCTGGCGGCCGGGATCCCGCCCGGTCTGGTGCGGATCTCCGTGGGGGTGGAGGACGTGCGCGACCTGGAGGCGGACTTCGTCGCGGCGCTCGACGGAGCCTGACCGGCCGACCGTGCATCCATCCGGCGCAGCCTTCGAACCGACGACGATGACCGACACGAGCACCGCCGAGTTCGTCCACGACCTGAACCACGCCTACGAACGCATCCACAGGGCGAAGGAGGACGCCTTCTGGACCGCGTACATGGGCACGGCCGACGATCCTGACGCGGCCCGGTCCGAGCTCGCGCGCCGCGAGGTCGAGCTCCAGGCCTTTCTCTCGGATCCGCTGCGTCTCTCCAGCGTGCGGAGCGCCATCGCCCGGGCGGAGGCCGCGCTCGACGAGCCGCCCGAGTCGCCGCGTCCGCACGAGGACGATGTCCAGGCGCTGGCCGGATGGCTCGCCACCTTCGAGGCGCACGTGATCGACTCCGCGCCGGCGCGCGCGCTGCAGGCGGAGATCGTGGCGCTGGAAGCCGCGCTGGCGGGAGAGCGCGCGCGGCTCGAGCTCCGCGTGCGCGACGAGAGCGGCGTGTCGCGACCGGCGTCCTCGGTGAAGCTCGGCGTCCTGCTCGCCAGCGATCGCGACGAATCCGTGCGCCGATCGGCCTGGGACGCACTGCGCGGGATCGAGACGCACGTAGTCGCGCACGGGTTCCTGGAGGTGGTCCGGAAGCGCAACGAGCTGGGGCGGATGCTCGGCGCGGAGGACTACTACGACTGGAAGGTGCGGCGCGTCGAGGGCCTCACGAAGGCGCAGGTGTTCGAGCACCTCGACGATCTCGAGCGACGCACGCGCGACTCGGCCTTGCGCGCGCTCGAGGGCCTCGTCGCCGCCAAGGGCCTCGACGCGAAGCGGCCCTGGAACCTGCGCTACGCGGTGGGCGGGGACGTCACGACGGCGCAGGACCCGTACTTCCCGTTCGCGAAGGCGCTCGAGCGCTACGGCCGCTCCTTCGCCGCACTGGGCATCGACTACCGCGGAGCGACGCTGGTCCTGGACCTCGTCGACCGTCCGGGCAAGTACGAGAACGGATTCATGCACGGCCCCGTGCCGGCGTGGCGCGAGCGCGGCGCGTGGCGTCCCGCGCGCATCCAGTTCACCGCCAACGCGATCCCGGGCATGGTCGGCGCGGGGCGGCGCGCGCTGGAGACCCTGTTCCACGAGGGGGGGCACGCGGCGCACTTCGCGAACGTCGACATGCCGTCCCCCTGTTTCTCGCAGGAGTTCGCGCCGACCTCGGTCGCGTTCTCCGAGCTGCAGAGCATGTTCCTCGACAGCTTCGTGTCGGATCCCGACTGGCAGCAGCGCTACGCGCGCGACATCGACGGTGCTCCCATTCCCGCGGAACTCGTCGAGCGCGGCATCCGCGCCTCGCAGCCGTTCGCCGCCTGGAACCTGCGCGCGATGGTCGCTGTGTGCGTGGCCGAGCGCGCGATCTACGAGATCCCCGACGCCGAGCTCTCCGCGGACCGCGTCCTGGCCGCGATCCGGGACGCCGAGCGCCGGCTCCTGTTCCTGGAGGAAGGGTCGCCCCGGCCGAGCCTCTCCGTGCCGCACCTGCTCGCGGGCGAGAGCAGCGCCTACTACCACGGCTACGTGCTGGCCGAGATCGCCGTGCAGCAGACGCGTGCCTTCTTCCGCGCCCGCGACGGCCACCTCGTCGACAACCCGCGCATCGGTCCCGATCTGCGCGAGCACTATTGGCGGCCGGGGAACAGCCTGACCTTCCTGGACTTCGTCGAGAACCTGACCGGCGAACCGCTGTCCTCGGCGGCGATCGCGGCGCGCGTGAATCGCGGTACCGACGAGGCGCTGTCGGAGATGCGCGCGGACCTGGCGCGCGAACCCTCGATCCCGCGGCACGCCGGGCTCGTCGAGTTGAACGCGCGGATCCGCGTGGTCCACGGCCGGGAGGAGATCGCGGATTCGTCGCGCGGCGGATACGCGGGGCTGTGCTCCGACTTCGAGCGCTGGATCGGCCGCGAGACCGCGATCACTCCACGACGATGACCACGTTCACGATCGCCGCGTCGGCGGTCACGTTGGCCGTCGCCCGGCCGGCGCGTCCGTCCGGCGCGGTGGCGCGGATCTCGTAGCGCGCGGGCCACAGGAAGCGCGCGAGCAGCTCGCCGTCGGCGCCCGTGCGGCCGCGCACGACGCCTTGCGGCGAGCCCGAGCCCTCGACGTTCGCGTCGAGGATGGTCGACCCGCGCGCGTCGCGCACCTGGACGAGCGCCGTGCCGGTCGGAGGCAACCGCGTCTCCCGCCAGCGCAGCGTCGGCGCGCGGAACGTGAAGTCACCCGGGGGGACGAGCGGACGTTCTGGCGCGCCGAAGAAGATCTGGTACTCGCCGTCCACGACGTCGCGCGCGACGAACATCCCCGTGGCATCGACCTCGACGGCCGAACGCGCGCGCGTGCGGCGGCTCTCGATCGTGACCGCGATGCCCTCGGCGGGCCGACCCGCGGAGTCGAAGACGAACCCATCGACGAGCCCGGCGCGGACGAGGCGCAGCGTGACGTGCACGTCGGTCGATCCGCGCACGAGCAGGGCTGCCGCGCTCGTCGAGTTCAGGCCCGGCGCCTCGGCCAGGACGCGGTAGCCCCCGAGCGTCAGGTCCGAGGCCTCGAAGCGGGTCTCGCCGTGCTCGTACTCGATCCGCCGGCGGGCCGCGTGCTCGGCGCCGACCAGCGTCGGATGCGGCTCGAGCACGAGCGTCCAGCGCTGCGGCATCTCGACGCCCTCCGCCACGAGGTCGCCGCGGATCCGGCCACGCCCGCGAAATCGGTCCGGGTCGTCCTTGCCGAGCGTGTCGCGCACGGGCGCGACCTGCTCGCGCGACGGGGTCGGCGCCGGCGCGGACTCCGTTCCGGAGGGCCGCTCCACGACCGACGGCCCGGCCGGGACGGACGGCCCCGTCGATCCGCTCGAATCCGACCCGCGGGTCCACAACCAGGTCGCGAGGAGCAGGCCGATCACGAGCACGACGAGCACGATCAGGGCGACGCCTGCCGCGCCATGCTTGACCCCGGGCCTCCCGCCGCTTCTCTTCTCGTGCTCGCTGCTCATCCGCCGTACGTCCCGCGGCCGATCCCATCCTGCCCGGCGCCCCTCGATCGTAGCCCCCTGGCGGGCCCGAACTCCCGCCCCGAAAGCACGCAGATCCGATGTTCCAGCGCACTCTCCTGGCCGTCCGGCCCCTCGCCGCCCTGGCCCTGGCCGTCGGCTTCCTGTTCGCGGTGCCGGCCCGGGCCCAGTCCGGCGGACCGGCGCCGAAGGGCCGCCTGTTCGTGCTGGGCTTCGACGGGGCCGATGCGCGCACGGCGGCGAAGCTCATGGACGAGGGGAGCCTGCCCAACCTGGCGCGGCTGCGCGAGACGGGCACCTTCGCGCCGCTCGGCACCACGATGCCGGCCGAGTCGCCGGTCTCCTGGGCGGCGCTGAACTCGGGCCAGAATCCGGCGAAGACCGGCATCCCGGGCTTCGTGAAGCGCGAGCTGGGGCCCGACGGCACGCCGATGCCGGCCCTGGGTCACGTCACGCACGAGAAGCGCGCCTCGACTTCGTTCGCGCTGCCGTTCCTCGAGGGCCTGCTGATCCGCCAGAACACGTGGGTGCTGGCGGGCGCGGTCGGGGTCGGCGCAGCGCTCCTCTTCCTGGGCATCTTCGCCGGACTGCTCAAGATCCGCGCGCGCGTCGCGGTGCCGATCGCCCTGATCCTGGGCGCCGTCGGCGGAGCCGGAGCGCGCATCTCGGGCAGCTACGTGCCGCACTCGATCGCCGACGTCGTGGGCAACCCGACGAAGTCCGCCCCGTTCTGGGAGGAGGCCGCGAAGGCCGGAGTTCCGTGCGTCGTGATCGACAGCGCGATGTCCTGGGACCGGCCCGAAGTGCCCGGAGCGCGGGTCTTGTCCGGCCTCGGCGTCCCCGACGTGCGCTCGAACAACGGCGACTGGTTCGTGTACACGACGGATCCGAAGGTGCTCGAGCGCGCGCCGATCGGGCAGCCGACGAGCACCGCCGGGCGCATCTTCCGCGTGGACGAGCGCGACAGCGTCATCGAGAGCTGGGTGTACGGCCCGTACGACTTCGTCGCGATCGATGCGGCGCAGCGCGAAGTGGCCGCGATCGACGCGCGCATGGGCAAGCCCGGTCAGTCCTCGGCCGACGTCGAGGCCCTGCGCAAGCGCAAACGCGACCTGCAGAGCGAGGTGCTGCCGCGCCTCCAGGTGCAGGGCCGTTTCCGCGCCTCGGACGAGGGGCGCGTGAGCCTGCCGCTGAAGGTCACGTTGGAGCCGGCTGGCGGCGCGCGCGTCGAGATCGGCGCGCAGGAGCAGGTCCTCCAGGAAGGCGAGTGGTCGAAGTGGTACCACCTGACGTTCGAGCTCTCGCCGCTCGTCAAGGTCCGCGCGATCACGCGCGCCAAGCTCGTGAAGCGCTCCGAGCCCTTCGAGCTGTTCCTCGACTTCCTCCAGTTCGATCCGGCGCACCCCGCCTGGTGGCAACCGGTCAGCCAGCCGCCCGAGTTCGCGGCCGAGCTCGCGCGCGCCGCGGGTGCGCCCTACGAGACGGTGGGCTGGGCGTGCCTCACGATGCCGTTCAAGGATCGCGAGATCGACCCGGTCACGTTCCTCGAGGACATCGAGGCGACGCAGCGCTCGCGCGAGACCCTGCTGCGCGCGGCGTTGAAGCAGACCGACTGGCGCGGACTGATGTTCGTCGAGAGCACGCCCGACCGCGTCCAGCACATGATGTACCAGTTCGCCGACCCGACGCACCCGGCGTACGACGCCGCGAAGGCCGCGCGCCGCACGAAGTTCTTCGGCGAGGACATCGCGCTCTCCGACGCCATCCGCGCCTCGTACCAGTCGATGGACCGCGTCGTCGGAGAGGTGCTGAAGGACCACGTGAAGCCGGGCGACACGTTGCTCGTGTGCGCGGACCACGGGTTCCAGTCCTTCAAGCGCCAGGTCCACGTGAACAACTGGCTGGCGCAGGAGGGCTACCTGGCCGTCCTGCCCGACGCGACCAAGGCCGACCAGCGCGCGCTGTCGTTCGTCGACTGGTCGCGCACGAAGGCCTACGCCGTGGGGTTGGGCGGGATCTACCTGAACCTGCAGGGACGCGAACGCGACGGCACCGTGGCGCCGAAGGATGCCCCGGCCCTCCTCGCGGAGATCAAGCAGAAGCTCCTCGCGATGGAGGACTCCGGGCGCCGGGCCGTGCGCGACGTCTACGTGATCTCCGAGATCCACTCCGGTCCGCACCTGGGCGAGGAGCCCGACCTGATGGTGGGCTTCGACGCGGGCTGGCGCGTCTCGTGGGCCACGACGCTCGGGGACATCCAGCTCGTCGACGGCGCCAAGCCGGGCACCTTCGTGGCCGGCGGCGTCTTCGAGGACAACCGCCTGAACTGGTCGGGCGACCACGTGTCGGTCGCGGCCGACCTCGTCCGCGGCGTGTTCTTCTCGAATCGCAAGGTCGTCGTCCCGGAAGGCGGGATCGACCTGCTGCACATCGCGCCGACGGCGTTGGCCGTGCTCGGGGTCGCGGTGCCTCCGGTCTACGACCACCCGCCGCTCACCTTCCGCGAGTGAGTGCGCGCCTCACCCCGCTCGAGCTCCGCACGCGGATCGCGCGCGGCGACGACCTCCAGCTCGTCGACGTGCGCGAGCCGCGCGAGTGGGCCATCGGGCACCTCCCCGGGTCGGTCCTGATCCCACGCGGCGAGCTCGCGGGCCGGTGCGCGGAACTCGACCCGGCCCGACCGGTCGTGTGCATCTGCCACCACGGGGTTCGCAGCCTGCACGCCGCGGCGCTGCTCTCGGCCCGCGGCTTCGCGCACGTCTTCGACCTGGCGGGGGGCCTCGAACGCTGGGCCCTCGAGGCGGATCCGACCTTTCCGCGCTACGGGTGAAGGCCCCGGGGCCGGCGCGGACCGCGGATCGACGCCCGCGTCAGCGCGCTGCGCAAAGGTCCTGTCCTGCCCCGAACGCTGGCTCCAGTCCCACGTAGGGGGGCTGTCGAAGAGCGGATCGCCGGGAATCTCCGCGGGATCGGTGCGTCCGGACGCACGAGGGATCTGGGGGATCCAGGCGAGGCGAGGGGGCAGGAGAGAGATGAAGGACCAGCACGAATCGGGCTTGGATACGGATCGCGGGACGCGGCGGGCCCGCATCCTGTGGCGCGACGAGGACAGCGGCGAGCTCCTGTGGCTCGTCCTGACCGGGACCCACGAGTTCCTCGAGGAACTGGGCCATGCCGGCTACGACCTGCGGCGCCTGCCCGACCCGCCCCAGCCGACCGCGAGCCGCCTGACCCCGAACGCGGCCTGACCCGGACCGATTTGGGGGGTGGGGGACGGGGTGATCCGGCTCGCGCGTTGGATCCGCGGGTGGGCATCCCTAGAATGCGGGCCCTGCGAATCGGGCCCTGCTGCGGTGGAAGATCGCGCGGGCCTCGCTGCAACTCATGACGCATCCCGCACTGATCGAACGCATTACCCGCTCGTTGGCCTACATGCTCCGGCACCTCGAGTCCGGCGACCGCCAGCGCTACGAGATCGCCGACGATCGGATCCGCGCGCTGTACGGACACTCCATCGAGGTCCAGCCCGGCGAACCCGCGCGTCCGCCCGAGCGCCTGTACGTCGGCGTCTCGCGCGCCGACGCCGACCGCGCGCGCCGCTACGGCCTGCGTCCGGGTCGCCGCCGCTTCCTGCACCTCGCGCTGACGCCCGACGACGCGCTCGAGACGGCGCAGCGCACGGCCCGTGAACACGAAGTGATCGTGGTGAACGCGCTGGATGCCTGGGAAGCGGGCATCAACTTCTACGATCGGATCTCCCTGTTCCTCTCGGACCCGATCCCGACCCAGTTCCTCGAAGGCGCCGCCCCGCAGGGACACCGCGGCGTGGCCTCGGGTCGGCCGGCGCACGTCCGGCATGCGCGCGAGGAAGTCGTCTACGCGCATCCCGAGGACGAGGAATCGCACCTCGAGGTGGACGCGGGCGTGCCCACCGAGGCCTCCGCGGGCTACGAGCCCCATCCGCAGGGCGGAGTTCCGCCGGCGCCGGGAGACGACGGCCCGCGCCGCCGCCGCGGTCGCCGCGGTCGTGGCCGTGGCGAGGGCGCGCCGAGAGAGTCCGCTCCCGCGGGTCGCGCCGACGAGCGCGCTCCGGCCCCGATCCAGGACTACGAAGAGGCGCCGCCGATGCGCGAGGAGTACCGCCCCGCTCCGCCGGCTCGACCGGAGCCGCGGCGCGAGGACCGCGCACCCCGTGGCGCTCCGTCGGGTGGAGCTCCAGGTGGCCGCGGCGACGCGGGACGCGGTTTCGACCGCGCTCCCGATCGCGGTCGCGAGGAGCGTCCGTCGGAACGGCGCGCGCCCGAGCGGGCCTTCCCCGCGGACCGCGGAGCCCCGCGCGCCGAGGAGCGCCCGCGCGCTCCCGAGCGTCCGTACGACGACCGTCCGCGCGGGCCCGAGCGCGCGCGCGAGGACCGTCCGCGCTTCGAGGAACGTCCGCGCCAGGAAGATCGACCGCGTCAGGAAGAGCGACCGCGCCAGGAAGAGCGACCTCGTCAGGACGATCGTCCGCGTCAGGACGATCGACCGCGTCAAGACGATCGACCGCGGGCGGACGATCGCCGTCCGCGCCCGGACGAGCGTCCGCGTCCGGACGACCGTCCGCGCTTCGACTAGCGCCCGCGCGACGATCGCGGCGAAGGCCGGCCGCAGGGCCGCCCCGACCGGCCGTCGCGCCCGCAGGACGAGGGTCGTCCGGCCGCGCGCCGGGACGACATTCCGCGTCCGCAGTTCGAGGCACCGCGCCGCTCCGAAGGCGACGGCGGTGGGGGCGGTTTCGGCCTGGGGGTCGACGACGGGGGAAGCGCCCGTCCGGCGCCGCAGCGTCCGGCCGCCCAGCGTCCGGAACCGGCGCCGCGGCCCGCGCCGCGCGTCGAGGAGCGCAAGCCCGAGCGCCAGGCTCCGGCCGATGACGGCGGCTTCGGCGCGGGGATCCTGTGATCCCGCGCGGGGGTGGGCTTCGGCTCACCCTCGCGGCGCGCCGCGCCGTGCGGTGAGCCGGCACGAGCACTTCGCACGATGGCGGACTCCGCGCAACCCCGTGACCGGCCGGCGGATCCGCCCGACCTGACCGCGGTTCCGCGCGGCTATCGGCGGACGGAAACTCCGCGCGGTCGGTTGGCCGTCGCGGATTGGGCGGCGGCCGAACTCGCGCGCGCCGGCTTCACGCTCGAATCCGACGGCGACCTGCGCGCCAGCGAGGTCGCGGGTCGGAAGGCGTTGTCGCAGACCGCGGACGGGCAGATCCTCGTGCGCGCCTTCACGCACGGCGGGTTGCTGCGTTTCCTGACCGGGCGCCGCTTTCGCGATCCGAACCGGCCGTTCGTCGAGCTGGCGCTCTCGGCCTGGCTCGCCAGTCACGGCGTCGACACGCCGCCGGTCGCCGCGGCGCGCGCGCGGCGCGCGGCGATCCTGGGTCACGAGCTGGCGCTCGCGACGCGCCGGATCGGTGGAGCGCGCGACCTCGAGTCCCACCTCGTCGACGTGCGTGCCGGCCGCGCCGCGCGCGCCAGCCTGCGCCCGGCGCTGCGCGAGTTCGGAGCGCTCGTGGCCCGGATGCACGGCCTGGGATTGCTGCACGCCGACCTGACTCCGAAGAACGTCCTGGTCGAGCCGCGCGGTGCGGGCGCGCCGCGCCTGTGGATCCTCGACCTGGACCGTTCCCGCGTCGAAATCCCGCTCCAAGACAGCACGCGACGCACGAACCTGCGGCGCCTGTGGCGCTTCGTCGATCGCCGCGAGCGACGCGATGGCCGGGCCCTGGCGCGCAGCGATGTTGCCCGTTTCCTCGTGGCCTACGCGCCGGACCGCACGTCGCGGCACGCGCTCTGGCGCGCGGTCGCGCGCGACCACGCGAGCGCGGCGATCTGGCACCGGATCGGCTGGGCTCTCGACCGCGCGCGCCGTTGACGGGCGCGAGGGAGTCGCCGCGCTCGCGCCTACGGCTGCGTTCAACTGCCGGGCGACGCAGCAGGCCCCTCGTCGATCCGCACGCGCGGATAGAGCGGGCCTTCCGCCGTCAGCACCGCCTCGAGCAGCCGTTGCCCGGCGCGGCTCTGCCGCAGGCGCAGCAGCGGAGATCGCACGCGCGCGTTCTCGCGCTCGAGCCGTTCGTAGAGCGCGCGCTCGATCGACCGCGCCTCGTCGACCAGGCCGGCGGTCTCGAGCACGAGCGCGCGCGTGCCGAGGATCACGATCCTGTCCGCGAGCTCCGCGCCGAAACGACGCACCAGGTCCTCGGCCGAGGCGCTCCACAGGAGTGCCGCGGAGTGGTCGCGCGCCTGCAGCAGCGCGATGCGCGCGCGCACACCGGACACGAGCGCCGTGATGCGGTTCAGGCCCATCTCGTCCGAGAGCGCCGCCGCGCGCTCGAGCATCGCCGCCGCGGCGGGATCGTCGTTCTCCCACAAGAGGATGCCCAGGAACGTGCGTGCCAGCGCCTGTCCGCGCCGGTCCTCGATCTCCTCGGCGACGCGCAACGCCTCGCGCAGCTGAGCCTCGGCTTCGACGACGCGGTCGACGTCGAGGTGGAGCTGTCCGAGGCGCGCGAGAGCTTCCGCCTCGAGTCGCCGCTCGCCGGCTTCGCGCGCGAGTCGCACCGCGCGCGCCGCGGACGCCAGCGCGCGGCCGGGCTCGCCCGAGCTGCGGTAGATCCGGGCGCGCAGGAGGTACGCCGTGCCGAAGATCCCGGGACGCGCGTGCTCGCGGTCGGCGCGCAGGATGTCGATGGCCCGGTTCGCGTGCTCCATCGCCGGCTCGACGCGGTCCTCGAGGACGTCGACGACTCCCTGGGCGAGGTGAGCCAGCGCCTCCTGCGGCGGGGTCGCGGCGTGCTCGCGGGAACGCTTCGCGAGCTCGCGGGCCTCGTCCAGCTCGCCGACGTGCGCTTGAACGAGCGCGAGGCGGCGCTGCGATTCGGAGAGCTCGCGCTCGGCCTTCGCGCGCTCGAAGAGCTCGACCGCGTTGCGCAACAGGCCGCGCGCGAGACCGTACTGCCCCGTGCTCGTCGCGAAGCGCGCGTGCAGGAGGTAGACGCGGCCGGCGGAGAGGGGATCGGTCTCGGCATCGAAGGCGGAATCGGACAGCCGGTCCAGCGCGGCGCGCTGGTCCTCGCGCATTCCCAGGCGATCCGCAGCGTCGGCCGCGGCCTCGAGCAGCTCGATGCGCAGCCGTTCCCGATCCTCGCTCGGCGCACGCCGGTCGACGGCCTCGAGACCCCACTGCGCGAGCGGATGGACGCGCTGCGTCTGCCCGTTCTTCAGGAGTCGCAGGAGCAGCGGAGGAAGGACGGAGAGCAGGCGCTCGTCGTCCTCGGCGGCGTGCAGGTGGAACGTCCGCTGGAAGTCCTCCTCCAGGGTGGAAGGCACGCCCTCGGCCGGCACCAGCGCCTCCGCGGCGGCGGCGTGAAGGCGCAGGCGCTGCTCGCGGGAGAGGGCGCGGTACACAGCCTCGCGCAGGGCGGGACGCGCGAACCGGTAGCGCGAACCCGAGGGCGCGAGCCACCCGGCGCGCACGAGGCGCGCCAGCAGGGCGTCGAGCTCGACGCGGCGCGCGTCGGGGAATGCGCGCAGCAGGAAGTCGACTTCGATCCGCCCGCCGACGACGGCCAGACGCCTGAGCCAGGAGCGCTCGTTCGTGGACAGCCGCTTGTAGGACTCGACGATCGCCGCGCGCACGGACGAGGGGAGCGGCAGCTCGTCGGGCTCGATCGACAGCACGAGACCCGTGCCGTCCATGTGGTCGACGGCGGATCCCTTCTCGAGCAATCCGCGCAGGATTTCGGCCAGGATCCCCGGGTTCCCGCGGCTGCGCTGGAGGAGGACCTCCGAGAGCTTCAGGCGCGGCGCCGTGTGGTGGAACGTGCGCTCGACGAGCTCCTGGACCTCGGCGACCCCGAGCGGCGCGAGCTTCAGATCCACGGGTTCACCGCCCAGCGACGCGAGACGGGCGCGCAGGGATTCGAGCGCGGCCGCGGAACGCACGGGGCTGTCGTCGCGCTGGCCGAGCAGGAACAGGGCCCGCCCGCCGCGCAGGTTCTCCGCCGCCCGCGCGATCGACTCGAGCGTGCCCACGCCCGACCATTGCACGTCGTCGACGTGCACGACGAGCCGGCCGCGGCGTGCCAAAGCGGCGATCCACTCGCCGAGCGCCAGCGGCAGCGCGGCGCCGGACTCCTCCGTGTTGTCGGCGTCGAGCGCGCGCAGGAGCGTGTCGACGTGTCCGGGCGGGACGAGTCCCGAGAGCTCGGCGCGGTCGCGCGCACCGGGCTTCGCTCCCGGCGCGAGGCGCAGGTAGCGCTCGAGCATGCGCAGGATCGGCTTGCAGGGACGGTCCTGCTCCAGGGCGCGCGACCGGCCGAACAGGACGAGGGGCGGATCGCCGCTCGTCCGCACGCGGGTCGTGAACTCGAGGACGAGCCGCGTCTTGCCCGCGCCGGCCGGACCGCGGATCCAGGCCGACTGCGGCGACTCCGCCGATCGTTCCCAGGCGGAGAGCAGCAGTTCGAGTTCGCGCGCCCGACCGACGAGCGGCGTGAGGCTCGTCGCGTCCGTCTCTCCCGCCGTGGAGCGCCGCGCCCCGGCCGCGAACTCCACCTCGCCGCGCCACCATGTGCCCGACTCCTCCTCCCGGAGTCGCGCCGCGAACTCGGCCGCGTCCGGGCGCCGCGCCGGATCGCGGCGCAGGGCCTCCTCCAGATTGCGGTCGAGGAACGGCGAGATCTGCGGCACGGAGCGCGACGGGGGCACGAAGCGCGCCGTGACGATGGCCGCGATCAGGCGGTCCGCGTCGGGCGCGGAGAGGGCGGTGCGCGCGATCTGGCCGCTCGATCCGGATCGTTCCAGGGACCCGTGCGGCCGCGGACGCGCGCCGCGGGACGCTTCGGCCGCGAACGGGTGCACGCCCGTCGCGAGTTCGTAGATCACGACGCCCAGCGCGAACACGTCGCTCTCCGGGCCGCCGGCTCCGCCCTGCGCGACCTCGGGCGCGACGTACGGCAGGCTGCCCGCGCGCGGGGCGATCGACGCGTCCGGCTTCGCCGCGATCGGCCGCGCGAACCCGAGGTCGAGCAGGACCGCATTGCCCTCGGCGTCCAGGCGCACGTTTTCGGGCTTCACGTCCCCGTGCACGAACCCGGCGGCGTGCAGGGCGGCGAGGCCCCCGGCCAGGGACAGGCCCACGCGCCGCACCAGCGGCTCCGGCGCCGCGCCCTCGCGCTCCAGCAACGCGCGCAGCGTCTCCCCGGGCACGAAGGGCAGGACGAGGAAACGGCCGCGCGCGTCCAGGCCGGAGCCCAGGACGTGGACGACGCCCGGGTGGCGCACGGCCGATCCGGCGCGCCCCTCGGCCTCGAAACGGGCCCGCGCGCGGGGATCGTTCTCCAGGTGGGGGTGCAGGTACTTCACCGCGACGGGCAGGCCGGCGGGCCAGGCTTCGTAGCCCTCGACCAGCACCCCGCGGTGCACACGGCCCGTGGCGCCGGCGCCGAGTTCGGCCTCCAGGCGGAACCGCGGCGCGGAGGTTCGGTCGTTGGTCGGTCGCTGCTCCACGGGCACGGTTGCGCGCAAAGTAGCACACGCGCGCGGCCGACAGGCGGTCGGCGGGCGGTACGCGGGGCGCAGGCTGGACGGCCTCCTCCGGGGCGGCGATCATCCGCCGCTTCCGATCCCAAGCCGCCGAGGTCTCGATTGCCCTTCCAAGTCCACAACACGCTGACCAAGGCGAAGGAGCCGTTCCGCTCGCTCCAGCCGGGCCTCGTGCGCATGTACAACTGCGGCCCGACCGTCTACGGGCGGGCGCACATCGGCAACTTCCGCGCGTACCTGTTCGCGGACACGCTGCGGCGCTGGCTCGAGTGCTCGGGGCTGGAAGTGCGCCAGGTGATGAACATCACCGACGTGGGCCACCTGCTCGACGACGCCGAGGAGGGCGAGGACAAGATCGAGGCGCAAGCGCGCCGCGAGAAGCTCGACCCGTGGGCGATCAGCCGGCGCCACACGGAGCAGTTCTTCGCGGACCTGAAGGACCTCGGGTGCCTGCCGGCCATGGTCTATCCGAAGGCCAGCGAGCACATCCCCGAGATGCTCGAGATGATCGACGGTCTCGTCGCGAAGGGCTACGCGTACCAGGTCGGGCAGGACGTCTACTACGAGGTCTCGAAGTTCCCGCGCTACGGACGGCTCTCGGGCAACAGCGTCGAGGAACTGGACGCCGGCGCGCGCATCGACGTCCGCGAGGAGAAGCGCCACCCGGCCGACTTCGCGCTGTGGAAGAGCGATCCGCACCACGTGATGAAGTGGACGAGTCGCTTCGGTCCGGACGGGTTCCCGGGCTGGCACATCGAGTGCTCGGCGATGTCGCGGCGTCACCTGGGCGACCGCATCGACATCCACACGGGCGGCGAGGACAACATCTTCCCGCACCACGAGTGCGAGATCGCGCAGACGGAGGCCTTCACGGGCGAGCCGTTCGCGACCTACTGGATGCACACGAAGTTCCTGCAGGTCGACGGCGGCAAGATGAGCAAGCGCCTCGGCAACTGCTACTCGCTCGACGACGTGCGCGCGAAGGGCTTCACGATCCGCGCGCTGCGGTTCTGCCTGATCCGCGGGCACTACCGCACACCGCTGAACTTCACGTGGGACATCCTGCGCGAGGCCACCAGCGTGCTCGAGAACCTGGACGACCTCGTCGTGCGGCTGCGTCGCACCCAGGCCGGGCAATCGGGGGCCGCGAGCGCCGACGCGGGCCTCGACGAGGTCGGCGACGCGATGGCCGAGTTCCGCGCGGGGATGGACGACGACCTCAACGTGCCGCGCGCGATCGCGGCCCTGATGAAGCTCCGGTCGCTGTCGCTGGAAGAACAGCTCGGCTCGATGGCGGCCGCGCAGGCGCTCCAATTCGTGGTGAACACGGCGAACCGGACGCTGGGCTGCATCCAGGTGGAGGAGAGCTCGCTGGGCACGGAGGTCGAGGCCAAGATCCGCGAGCGCCTCGCCGCGCGGAAGGCCAAGGACTTCGCGCGCGGGGACAAGCTGCGCGACGAACTCGTCGCGATGGGGATCACGCTCGAGGACACCGCGAAGGGCGTCATCTGGAAGCACAAGGCTTCGGGCGCGGGCGGGGGACCGATCGCGTGACGATCGAAACGGCGCCGCGTGGCGTCCGTCTGCGATTCCTGCCGATCGACGACGCGCTCGCCAGCGTCGCGCAGAGCGGAGTGGGGGCGTTCGCCGCGGCCTACGGCGTGCGCGTCCACGACTTCGACTTCCTGCACCGGCAGGTCGTCGAGCCGAACATCGCCCACCTCCGGCGGATGCCGCGCGCGGCGCCCTTCGGCGCGTACCTCGCGGTCGACCTCGCGGACAGCCAGGTCGTGGGCACCTGCGCGTTCGTGGCCGGCCCAGCGGACCGCGCGGTCGAGATCGCCTACTTCACCCTCCCTCCGTTCGAAGGCCGCGGGATCGCCACGGCGATGGCTCTCGAGCTCGTGCGGATCGCGCGCGACTCGCGTGCGGTCGATGTTGTCCATGCGCACACGCTGCGCGAGGCGAATGCCTCGACGCGCGTCCTCGCGCGCGCTGGCTTCGGCGGCCACCGCGATCTCGTCCATCCCGAGGACGGCCCTGTCTGGCGCTTCGAGCTGCCTGTCGGGGCCTGATCGGGCCGTGGTTCCCGCACTCGCGCAGTCGACGCCGGATCCGCGGCGGTGGATCGGGCTGTTCGCGGCCCTGACCGCGCCGTTCCTGGGCGTCGTCGACTTCTTCGTGCTCAACCTGGCGCTGCCGGAGCTCCAGAAGGACCTGCACGCGACCTACGCGCAACTCGAGTTGGCCATCGCGCTCTACGGCCTCGGCAACGCCGTCTTCGTGGTCACCGGCGGGCGGCTCGGAGACGCGTACGGGCGCCGCAGGGTCTTCCTGACCGGCATGATCGCCTTCGTGGCGGCATCCGTGCTCGTCGCGCTGTCGCCGACGGCCTGGTTCCTGCTCGGCGCGCGACTCCTGCAGGGCATCGCCGCCGCGGTGCTCTTCCCGCAGGTCCTGGCCCTGGTGACGGTCCTGTTCCCGGATCACGAGCGTCCGCGCGCGTTCGCGTACTTCGGGCTCACGGTCGCCTCCGCGTCGATCACGGGGCAGCTCCTGGGCGGATTCCTCCTGCAACTCGACGCCTTCGGCCTGGGCTGGCGCGCGCTGTTCCTGATCAACGTGCCGATCGGCGCGATCGGCTGGTTCATCGCGCAGAGGACCCTGCGCGAGGTGCGCGCCGAGGATCCTCCGGGCCTCGACGTCGGCGGCGTGCTGGTGGCGACGGCGGTGCTCGCGCTGGTCCTCGTGCCGCTGACCCTGGGGCACGAGGAGGGCTGGCCGGCCTGGGCGATCTGGATGCTCGTCGCTGCGGCGCCGGCTCTGTTCCTGTTCGTGAAGCTGGAGCGGCGCACGGCCCTCGCGGGTCGCGATCCGCTCGTCGACCTGGCCTTGTTCCGGTTGATGGGCTATCGGCGCGGGCTGTTCATCGTCGGGACCTACTTCCTCGGCGCGGGATCGCTGTTCCTCGTGCTCTCGCTGTTCGAGCAGAGCGGACTCGGCCGCGAACCGGTGCGCGCCGCACTGTCGTTCCTGCCCTCGGGCGTGGCGACGTTCGCGGCTTCCTGGCTGGCCACGCGTCATGCGAGCGCGAAGCCGAACCTGTTCCTCTTCGGCGGACTCGCGTGCGTGCTCGCGGGGCTCGCGACACTGGTCGGATCCCTGGCGTGGCTGGTCGGGGTCGAGCGCGACGTGGGGATGGGCGTCGGACTCGCTCTGTACGGCTTCGGGAACGGCGCGATCTCGCCGGTCCTCTACTCGACGATCCTGCGCGGCGTTCCCGCGCGCAGCGCCGGATCCGCGTCGGGTGTCCTCGCCACGGTCCAACAAGTCGCCGCCGCGCTGGGCGTGGCCCTCATCGGCCTCCTCTTCGCGACGGTGCTCGCCGGCCGCAGCGGGCCCGAGGCCTACGCGCGCGCCGCGGCCTGGGCTCTGGGCATCAACGTGGCCTCGATGATCGCCGCGACCCTGTTCGCGCTCCGCCTGCCCGCGCGGGGCGCACCGGTCGAGCCCGGAGCACCCGCGGAGGCGGCGTAAGACCGGGGCCTCGACGCGCGCGTGGAGCGGGACGGGGCGGCGGCCAGGCGGTCGGCAGCCGGATCCCAGCACGGAGCTCCGAAGGCCTGCCGACCGTGCGCACGCTGCTGCGTTCTTCGCGTTCGATCCACGGGACGTGCACGCCGCGGGTGCAGGTCCGCGGACGGCTCTCCACCCTGCGCGAGCCCCAAGGAGGAGCCGGAGCCGAGCCTGCGTGCGAGGCGCGTGCCGTGCGCTCACCCCCCGAGCGAAGGGGCGGTTCTGTACCGGTCGACGTGGATGTACGAGGCCGTCTTGAATCTGAAGGCTGGCGCGCTGCGCGCGGATGGGCGGGATCCGCGTGCTGCGATCCGCGTGCTGCGATCCGCGTGCTGCGATCTGTGCCGAATCAATCGGGCCTGCGTCGAACGACGCGCTGGCTGCGAGAAAATCCTGAAATGTATGGGCTCCACGCGAACCCCGATCGTTCTAGGAGGGAGGCACTTCATGGCGAGAACGAAGGCACGCACGAGCCGTCAGCTCACGATCTTCCC
>JAPLOF010000032.1 GCA_026692665.1 Planctomycetota bacterium | reverse complement strand
GTGGATCTGGATCGCCTCGTACGTGCAACGCATCGCCGCTTCCGACGCGAAGAGCTTCGCCATCGCGGCCTCGCGCCCGTAGACCTGATCCGCGTCCTTCAACCGTGCCGCGTGGTAGACGAGGTGCCGCGCCGCATCCACGTCGAGCGCCATGTTCGCGAGTTTGAACTGCACCGCCTGCTGGTCGGAGAGCTTCTTGCCGAACGCCTCCCGTTCCTGCGCATACTTCGCCGCGACGTCCAGCGCGCCCTGAGCGATACCGAGGCTCAGCGCGCCGATCGAGATGCGCCCGCCTTCGAGCGTCTTCATGAACGTCTTGAAGCCCTCGCCCTCGGGCCCGAGCAGGTGGTCGCGCGGGATCTTGGCGTCCTGGAACACGAGGCTGGCCCAGTCGCTGCCGCGCATCCCGAGCTTCTCCTCGCCCTTCTCGACGCGGAATCCGGGCGTGTCGCGCGGGACGACGAAGGCGCTGATGCCCTTCGGTCCGAGTTCCGGGTGCGTCACCGCCGTGCAGATGAACGTGCCGGCGTGATTCGCGTTCGTGATGAAGCACTTCGCGCCGTTCAGCACGTAGTGATCGCCCGCGAGCCGTGCGGTCGTCTGCGTGCCGCCGGAGTCCGAGCCCGCGTTCGGTTCGGTCAAGCCGTACGCGCCCATGTACTCGCCCGCGATCAGCTTCGGGACGTAGGCCTTGCGCAGCTTCTCGCTGCCCCATTTGTAGATCGGGTACGTGCCCAGCGAGCAGTGCGCGGCGAGCGTCAGGCCCGTCGAGCCGCACACGCGGCTCAGCTCCTCGACCGCGATGCAGTACGCCAGCGTCCCGCCGTTGCTGCCGCCGTACTCCTCGGGGAACGGGATCCCGGGCAGGCCCATGTCGACGATCTTCCGCCACGTCTCCATCGGGAAACGGTGGTTCTCGTCGATCTCGTGCGCCAGCGGCTCGACCTCCGCCCGCGCGAACTCGCGCACGGTGTCGCGGATCATCTGCTGATCCTGCGTGAGGTCGAACGCGTGCTGGATCGCGGGGAGCGTGTAGGTGCTCTGTGCTTCGGTCTGCATGGGTGTACGTTCAGTCCTCGATCTGCCAGCCAGCCGTGCGGCGGGCGCGCGGCCGGTCGGCAGTCCCGTTCTCGGGCAGTCGCGCGGCGCGCGGCGCCGGCACGATCTCTTCGTCCGAGGTGTCGTGTTCGGATTCCCGATAGAACTGCCGACTCTTGCCGCTCCCCACCCAGGCGATCAGGGCGGCGCGCGAGAACTTCCACTCGCGCCCGATCTTGCGCGCCGGCAGGTCCTCGGAATGCAGGACCTTGTTGAAGGTCTTGACCGAGACGCCGAGCAACTCGGCGGCCTCGTCGATGTTCAGGATCTCGCGTTCGGCCATGGTGCAGCTCCTCAGGCGCTGTGGGCGCGGCGCTTCTTCATCTCGGTCTCGATGTACACGCCGATGTCGTCGGTGCGAGTGCCGGGGCCGAAGAGCTTCGCGAAGCCATCCGCCTCGAGCTTCTTCATGTCGTCGTTCGGGATGATGCCCCCGCCGACGAGCAGCACGTGGCCCATGCCGCGCTTCACGAGCTCGGCCCGCACGCGCGGGAAGAGCTCCATGTGCGCGCCCGACAGGATCGACAGGCCCACCACGTCGACGTCCTCCTGCGTCGCCGCCTCGGCGATCATCTCCGGCGTCTGGTGGAGCCCGGTGTAGATCACCTCCATCCCGCGGTCGCGCAGGATGGAGGCGACGGTCTTGGCGCCGCGGTCGTGGCCGTCGAGGCCCGGCTTCGCGACGAGCACGCGGATCTTCTGTTCGGTCATCGTGGATCCCATTCGTCTCAGAGGATCTTGGGTTCGTGGTACTCGCCGAAGCTTGTGCGCAGCACGCCGGCGATCTCGCCCAGCGTGCAGTCGGCGTGCGCGGCCGCGACGAAGCGCGCCAGCAGATTGTCCTTGCCCGCGCACGCATCGCGCACGTCGTCGAGCGCGCGCTTCGCTTTCGCGGAGTCGCGCTTCTTGCGCACGTCGGCCAGCCGCACGTGTTGTTCACGCTCGACCGCGGCGTCGATCTTGTGGATCGCGATCGTCGGGCCGCCGCTCTCGTCTTCCTGGAAGCAGTTCACGCCGACGATCTTCTTCTGGCCCTGCTCCGTCGCGCGCTGGTACGCGACCGCCGAGCGATGGATCTCGCGTTGGATCCAACCGGCTTCCGTCGCCGCCACGACGCCGCCGCGCTTGTCGATCTCGGCGAAGTAGCGCTCGGCGTCCTTCTCCAGGCGATTCGTCTGCGCTTCGACGAAGTAGCTGCCCGCCAGCGGGTCCGCGACGTGCGCGACCTCGGTCTCCTCCGCCAATATCTGTTGCGTGCGCAGCGCGATCTTGACGGCCTTCTCGGTCGGCAGCGACAGCGTCTCGTCCATCGAGTTCGTGTGCAGCGACTGCGTGCCGCCCAGCACCGCGGCCAGCGCTTCGTAGGCCGTCCGCACGATGTTGTTCTCGGGCTGCTGCGCGGTCAGCGTCACGCCGGCCGTCTGCGTGTGGAAGCGCAGCATCCACGAACGAGGGTCCTTCGCGTGGAACTCGTCGCGCATCTTGCGCGCCCAGATGCGGCGCGCGGCGCGGAACTTGGCGATCTCCTCGAAGAAGTCGATGTGGCTGTCGAAGAAGAACGACAGGCGCGGCGCGAAGCTGTCGACGTCCAGCCCGGCCGCGACGCCGCGCCTCACGTATTCCATGCCGTTCGCCAGCGTGAAGGCCAGCTCCTGGGCCGCCGTCGAGCCGGCTTCGCGGATGTGGTAGCCGCTGATCGAGATCGTGTTCCACTGCGGGACGTGCGTCGCGCAGTAGCCCATCACGTCCGTGATCATCCGCAGCGCCGGCTCCGCGGGCACGAGCCACGCGTGCTGGGCCTGGTACTCCTTGAGGATGTCGTTCTGGACCGTGCCGCGCAGCTTGGTCGGGCTCACGCCTTGCCGCTCGCCGCAGGCGATGTAGAACGCCAGGAGGATCGGCGCCGGCCCGTTGATCGTCATCGACGTCGAGACGTCGGCCATGGGGATCCCCTCCATCAGGGTCTCCATGTCGCGCAGGCACGAGATCGCGACGCCGACCTGTCCGACCTCGCCTCGGCTGCGCTCGTGGTCGGAGTCGTAGCCCATCAGCGTGGGGAAGTCGAAAGCCGTCGAGAGGCCTGTCTGCCCGTGAGCGAGCAGGTACTTGAAGCGCTCGTTCGTCTGCTTCGCCGAGCCGAAGCCGGCGAACTGCCGCATGGTCCACAGGCGACCGCGGTACATCGTCGGGTGGACGCCGCGCGTGTACGGGAACTGGCCCGGGTAGCCGAGGTCGGTCTCGGGATCGAGCGCGGCATCGTCCGGCCCGTACAACGGCTCGAGCTTCGCGCCCGACACCGTGGTGAAGTCGGCGTCGCGCTTCTCGCCCTTGTCGAACGCGCGCTGCCAGAGAGCGGCGGCGTCGGTGCGGATCACGTCCTGGAGGCTCATGCGGGGTGGGCTCCGGTCGGGCACCCACCGGCCGCGCGCGCGGTGGGCTGGGTGACCTCAACCGCCCAGTATACGGTGCCCGAGTTCCATCCAGCACGCTCCTCGGCGCACTCTCTTCGTTCGCGGGCCCCGGCGGCCGCCCCACGCGCGGGCCCACCGCGCGCGAGACCGTGCTCCGCGGACCTACTTGGGCTTCGCGACCGGTCGCACCGAGGCCGCCAGCGCCTCGCTGTAGGTGATGTCGACGAGCTCGCCGACCTTCACCTTGTGGAGGTTCGCCGGATCGCGGGGCTGGAGCACGACGGTGTTGCCGGCCGGCCCCGTGAGAGCCACCGTCCCCTCGGCCGGGTCGATCGCGGTGATCGTGGCGGTGAGCGTCACGGAGCCGCCGACGGAGGCCGCGGGCTTCTCGCCGGGCTTGGCCTTCTCGACGCCGGCGCGGGTGGTGATGCCGGGCCCACCCTCGCCGGGCGACCGCACCCGCCAGGAGACCGCCGCGGTGTACGAGACGGCGACCGTGTCGCCCACGTGGACCTGGCCCAGGTTCTGCACGGCCGGACCGGCCTCGACGACCACCTCGACGCCTTCCTGGCCCTTCAGGGTCAGGAGGCGATGGGGCAGGTCGACGGCGGTGACGGTCGCGCACACCTCGACCACGTCCTGCACGGATCCGGAGACGGGCTCCTGCGACTTGCACCCCGCGAGGAGGGAGAGGGCCGCGATCGCGATCGAGATTCGAGCGTTCATGGGGAGGCTCCTTTCGTTGGACCTGCGGCGGAGTCTACGGACCACGGCGCAGGTGCGGAACCCGGCGTTGTTCGTACGGTCGCGCGCTCGAGGCGGTCACTGCGCCCGACGCGGCACGCTGACGCGCCCGAATCACGCTCGCGAGCGCAGCGCCGAGGTGAAGTGCTCGGCGAGTTCGTCGACGACGTCGTACGGAGTGCGGCCCGCTTCGAGCAGCGCGCGCACCCGCTCGCCCTGGCCGCCGGCCCCCCACAGCTGGACCGCGAGCCGCTCGTGCAGCACGCGCTGCACCTGGGCCACGCGCTTCGCGGCGCGGACCGCGGCGAGGCCTGTCGCGCGCAGGTGATCGCGATGGCTATCCATGGCGGCGAGGACTTCATCGATCCCCTGCGACTTCCCCGCGCTGCAGCCCACGACCGGCGGGATCCAGCGGCCGGTCCCCGCGTGACGGATGTGCGCGGATTCCTCGAGGTCCATCAACAGGCGGTCGGATCCGGGCAGGTCCACCTTGTTCACCACGAGCACGTCGGCGACCTCGAGGATCCCGGCCTTCATGGCCTGGATGCCGTCGCCCGCGCCGGGGCAGAGCACGACGACCACGGTGTCCGTCGCGGAGACGACGTCGTACTCCGCCTGGCCGACGCCGACGGTCTCGAGCAACACCTCGTCGATCCCGAACGCGTCGATGACGTCGCACGCGTCGGACGACGCGCGCGACAGGCCTCCGTGGCCGCCGCGGCTCGCCATCGAGCGGATGTAGACGCCGGCGTCGCTCGTGCGCTCCTCCATGCGGATGCGGTCGCCGAGGAGCGCGCCGCCGCTGATGGGACTCGAAGGATCGACGGCCAGGATGCCCACCGTCCGATCGCGGGCGCGCAGATTCTTCGCCAACTCGTTGACGAGCGTGCTCTTCCCGGCACCCGGCGGCCCGGTGATGCCGGTGCGCCACGCGCGCCCCACCGACGCGTACACCGAGCGCAGGAACTCCGGGTACGACGGATCCCCGTTCTCCGCCCACGAGATCGCACGCGCGAGCGCCGCCTTGTGGCCCGCGCGGAACCGCGCCGCGAGATCGCGAACTTCGCTCATCGGTGCCTGGCTAACTTCCCGGGGGTTCGAGAGTGGGGAGAACGACGCGCGGTCCGGCGCGCATCACCCGAAGAAGAGCTGGGTGAGGATCCTGACCGCCCACACTACGGTCGCGAGTGCGGCCAGCGTGGTCACGATGCGCCAGACGCGGCTCTTCGCGAGCACCTCCGTCCGGTGGCGCCGGAGCTCGGGGTCTTCGCGCTGGTGAACGATGCCGTTCGCGATCGTGGTCATTGGGGAAGTCTACGGGGTTGCCGGAGGATTCCCCGGAAACGAACTCGCTGCAAGTTAGCCAGGCACCGGGCGGAGGAGTTCAGGCCGTCACGGCGCGGGCGATCACGATCCGTTGGATGTCGGTGGCGCCCTCGTAGATCTCGGTGATCCGGGCGTCGCGGAACAGGCGTTCGACGTGGAAGTGGTCGGTGTAGCCGGCGCCGCCGTGGATCTGCAGGCACTCGTCGGCGCAGAAGTTGGCCGTCTGGCTGGCGAAGAGCTTGGCTTCGGCGGCCTGCTGCGAGCAGCGCTCGCCGCGGTCGCGCATCCAGGCGGCCTTCTGCACGAGCAGGCGCGAGGCGTCGATGCGCGTGGCCATGTCGGCGAGCTTCCACTGGATCGCCTGGAACTCGCCGATCGGCTTGCCGAACTGCTCGCGCTCCTTGCTGTACTTCACCGCGGCCTCGAGGCAGGCGCGGCCGATGCCGACGGCCTGTGACGCAATGCCGATGCGCCCGCCGTCGAGCGTGTCCATCGCGATCTTGAAGCCGTCGTGCAGCGTGCCGAGCAGGTTCGCCTTGGGCACGCGCACGCCCGAGAACTCGACCTCGGTGGTCGAGCTGCCGCGGATGCCGCACTTCTTCTCCGGCTTGCCGACACGGATGCCGGGCAGGTTCGCGGGGATCAAGAGTGCACTGACGCCCTTGGCGCGCGAAGTGCCCGGCTCGGTGCGCACATAGGCCAGGAACACGCCGGCCCAGCCGCCGTTCGTGACCCAGACCTTCGTTCCGTCCACCACGAAATGGTCGCCGTCGAGTCGCGCTGTCGTGCGCAGCGAAGCCGCGTCGGAGCCGGCGTTGGGCTCGGTCAGGCAGTAGGCGCCGATCACCTCGCCCGTTGCGAGCTTCGGGAGCCACTCGCGCTTCTGCGCCTCGGTGCCGAACTTGCGCAGCGGTGCGCCGATCAGGCTGTTGTGCACGGAGAGGGTCACGCCCGTCGATGCGCAGGCGCGGTTGATCTCCTCGAGCACGACCGCGAGCGCCTGGTTGCCCAGGCCCGCGCCACCGTACTCCTCGGGGATCGTGAGACCCCAAAGGCCGAGGTCCTTCATCAGCGCGAAGACCTCGCGGTCCAGCGTGCCCTGCCGGTCGTGCTTCGTCGCGCGCGGCATCAGCTCCGTGTCCGCGAAGCTGCGCGCCATGTCGCGAACCAGCGTGAGTTCCTCGTCGAGACCAAAGTCCATCGTTTCGTTCTCTCAGGCCTTGGCCGGCGCGGCGTCGTAGTCGTAGAAACCCTTGCCCGACTTCTTGCCGAGCCTGCCGGCCGCCACGTAGCGGCGCAGCAGCGGACAGGGACGGTACTTGTCGTCGCCGAGCCCCTCGTGCAGGACCTCGAGGATGTCGAGGCACACGTCGAGCCCGATCAGGTCGGCGAGCGCCAGCGGCCCCATCGGGTGGTTCATCCCGAGCTTCATGACCGTGTCGATGCCGTCGCGGGTCGCGACGCCCTCCATGAGGCAGAAGACCGCCTCGTTGATCATGGGCATCAGCACGCGGTTCGACACGAAGCCCGGGTAGTCGCTGGCCTCGACCGGCGTCTTGTCGAGCGAAGAAGTGCAGGCGTGGATCGCCTGCATCGTTGCGTCGCTGGTCTCCTGGCCGCGGATGATCTCGACGAGCTTCATCAGCGGCACCGGGTTCATGAAGTGCATGCCGATGACGCGGTCGGCGCGCTTCGTCGCGGCGGCGATCTCGGTGATCGAGATCGAGCTCGTGTTGGTCGCCAGGATCGTCGCGGCCGGACACTGGGCGTCGAGCTGGGCGAAGACCTTGCGCTTGACCTCGATGCGCTCCGAGACGGCCTCGACGGCCAACGCGACGTCGCGGACGTCCTCGAGCCGCGTGCTGGGGCGAACGCGCGCACGGACGGCCTTCGCGTCGGCTTCCGGCAGCGTCCCCTTCTTGACGAAGCGCGCGAGCGAGCCCTCGATGGCGGCGACGCCCTTCCTGAGGCCGTCCTCGTTCACGTCTACCAACAGGACTTCGGCGCCGAACGACGCGAACGTCTGCGCGATCCCGTTGCCCATCGTGCCGGCGCCGATCACCGCCACGCGCTGATACACGCACTGCCCCATGATCAGAGGCGCTCCACGGCGACGGACACCGCGTTGCCGCCGCCCAGGCACAGCGACGCCATGCCGGTCTTGGCGTCCCGCTGCTGCATGGCGTGCAGCAGCGTGGTCAGGATCCGCGCGCCCGACGCGCCGATCGGGTGGCCGAGTGCCACCGCGCCGCCGTTCACGTTCACGCGCTCCGGATCCAGCTCGAGCACGCGCATCAACGCGATCGCAGCGACCGAGAAGGCCTCGTTGATCTCGTGCAGGTCGAAGTCGCGCGGCTTCTTCCCGAGCTTCGCGGCACAGGCGCCGATCGACTTCTCGGGCGCCATCATGACCCACTCCGGCGCGCAGCCGCCGGCCGCGTAGCCCGTGATGCGCGCGAGCGGCTTGACGCCCAGCTTCTTGGCGGCGTCCGCGCTCATGACGACCAGCGCCGACGCGCCGTCGTTGATCGAGCTGGCGTTCGCGGCCGTGACCGTGCCGGTCGGATCGAAGGCCGGCTTGAGCTTCGCGATCGAATCGGCGGTCGTGTCGCCGCGCACCGTCTCGTCCGTCGTGAAGACGATCGGATCGCCCTTCTTCTGCGGGATCTTCACCGCGAACTTCTCCGCGTCGAACTTGCCCGCCGCGGTCGCGGCGCCGGCCTTCTGGTGGCTCTTCGCGGCGAACTCGTCCTGTTCGCGCCGGCTGATCTCGTACTTCCTGGCCACGAGCTCGCCCGTGTTGCCCATGTGGAAGTCGTTGTAGATGTCCCACAGGCCGTCCCAGACCATGGAGTCGATCAGCTTGCCGTGGCCCAGGCGCACGCCGGCGCGCGCCTCGGGCATCAGGTACGGCGCGTTTGTCATGCTCTCCTGGCCGCCGGCGACGATGACGTCGGCATCGCCGGCGCGGATCGCCTGGGCCGCCAGCATCACGGCCTTTAGGCCCGAACCGCAGACCTTGTTCACGGTGAAGCTCGGCACCGTGTTCGGGATGCCCGCGTGAATGGCCGCCTGGCGCGCCGGGTTCTGGCCGAGGCCGGCGGTCAGCACGTTGCCGAAGATGACCTCCTGCACGTGCTCGGGGGCGATCTTCGCTCGCGCGAGCACCTCGCGGATCGCGAGCGCCCCGAGTTGGGGCGCGGTGAAGCCCGACAGCGACCCTTGGAACTTGCCGATCGGGGTGCGGCAGGCAGCGGCGATGACGACGTCTCTCACGGTCGAGGCTCCTGGATGGGTTCCGCCGGCTCGCAAGCGGGCGCTCGCGATGCAAGGAGGGCGACGGAGGGACGGCGGAGGCGGCCTTCCTGGCCGCTGAGCACGGCCCGACGAGCCCGACGCAGCAGCGCGAGCGCCCGCGAAGCCGCAGTAGGGACTTTTTCAACGGGCTGCTCGGCCCCCGGCGCGCGTCGGCCTAGGCGGGCCGCCCCGGAAGTCACCCAGTCCCGACATCCGGGTCGGCTGGCCCGCGCGGAGGGGCCGTATCCGGAGGCGGATTCCTGGGTACAAAGTCGTCGATGTCGCGCCAAGCCAGCCTGGGAATCGTGGTCGCCGTTCTCCTCGCCGCCCTCGCGGGCTTCGCCTGGTGGACTTCGAGCCCGGCCATCTCCGGGTCCGCCGAGCCGCTCGCGATCGCGACCCCTCCCCCCATCGGCGAGGAAGCCGCGGTCGCCCCCGTCGCCGTCGTGCCTGCGTCGCGCGCCCCGGCCCCCGAGGTCGAGCCCGAGCCCGCTCCGCCCGTCGCGTCGACCGCGTCAGCGGACGCACAGCCGGCCGAAGCGCCCGACCTCGCCGCCCGGCTCCCGCTCGAGATCGTCGTCGTCGACGAACAGGGTCAGCCGGTCTTCGACGCAGCGATCCGCGTCGATGGCATGCGCTCCGCCAGCGATCCCGGATCGTGGTACCAGTTCCGGGGAGAGCCCGCCGTGGCGCGCACGGACCCGCAAGGACGTGCGCGGATCGACTACTGGACATGGGTCGACGTGGACGGGAAGACGATCTCCGTCGACCTGAACGTCACGCACGCGGAGTTCGTGCCGTTCCGCGACAGTTCGTTCGAGGTCGGGCCGGGCGAACGGCGGGTCGTCCTCCAACGCGGCGCGGTCGTTTCGGTCCGCGCCTGGCTGGGCTCGCCGAACCGGATCGTGGAGGACATCCAGATCGAGCTCGAGCGCGAGGCCTCGCTCGGACAGGACGCGTGGACCCGCGAGTCCGACGGTCGGCTGGTCACGACGCGCATCGCACCGGGCCAGCACCTCGTGCGCGTGACGCACCGGCCCAAGGAAGCCGGCGCGAAGCCGCTCTTCAGCGAGATCGAGGCGTTCGATCTGCGTGCCGGCGAGCGGGTGGACCTCGCGATCGAGTTGCACGCGGCACTCGAACTGGCGGGAAAGCTCGACGATTCCGTGCCGCGCCCGGTCGCGAGCGGCAAGGTCATGCTGACGATCCAGGAGGGCGGCAAGGCTGGCTCCGGGACCTGCTTGGGGGACATCTACAATGCCGACGTGCGCGCGGACGGCACGTTCACGTTCCAGGACCTGCCGCGCGGCCGGGGCTACGTGTTCGCGCTGGCGAAAGACGCCGTGTCGAAGACCGTGCGGCCCGCGACTCTGGCGGAGGCGGGCATCACGCTCGCTCCTGGCGCATCGAAGGTGGACGAAGAGCGCGCACTACGCGACCTGGGCGACCGGTCCGTGCTCCTGCAGCGCGCCGAGGTCCCGTCGGGGACGACCCCGTTCGTGGTCGAGATGCAACCGACGGGCAGCGTGGAGGTCCTGGTGACCGGGCCCGACGGGAGGCCCGTCGCGGAGGCGAACGTCGACGTCTCTCCCAACGTGCGGATCCCGGTCGTGGGCTCGATCCTCGTCCCGTGGCGCGATTGGAACGGGCGCGCGGACGCGCTAGGAATCGCACGGTTCGACGACCTGCCGCCCGACCCGTCGCTGTGGATCAGCGCCGGCGCGAAAGGGCTCCAGATGCGCGCGGCGGACCGCAAGGACACGCCGAGAGTCGTGGTGAAGCCGGGCGAGGTCGCGCGGATCACGATCCAGCTCGAGCCCGTCGAGCCGCCGATCACCTCCGCTCCGAAGTGAGTCCGGACGCCGCCGGATTGGCCCGTCAGCGCGACCAGAGCTCCCGCACGAGGCTTGCCGTGGCCGGATCGTGCCGCGCGAGTTCCGCGCGCACGAACGGGTAGAAGTCGTTCGTGCCGAAGTAGGCCTCCGTCGCTTCCGCGAAGTACTCGGACGGGTTCTCCAGCGCGTAGTGCCGGTCCTCCACGCCGCTCGCCCGCAGGACCTTCTCGTAGTCCTTGGCGGCGGCCACGCGCGCGTAGGCGGCGTCGACCTGCGCGCGATCCGTGGCGCTCATGCGGTCGTGGAACGCGTGCGCCAGCTCGTGCAGCACCATCGCCGGCTGTTCGTGCGACCACTCCAGGAAGTTGCTCGCGTTCGCGATGTGCACGCCGCGCGCCATCCGCGGATCGCAGCCGTTCTCCTCGAGCCACGTCCGCGACGGGTGGTACACGGCGCAGGGGAACTTCGGGTGCTCGCGGTCGACCCAGATCGGAACGGTGCGCAGCACGGACAGCGCACCCGCGGGCACGGCGCGCCGGACGTCGAGGAGCTTCGCGCGCAGCAGCGCGACGGCCTCCCGCCCGATCTCGTCCGCGGGATCGGCCAGCCCGCTCTGGACGTGGACGGTGAACCCCTCGATCGAGAGCGTCGCGTAGCCAACTTCGTCGCCCTCCGCGCGCCCCGGCGTGAATGCGCTCGCGCCGGCCAGCAATCCGGAGAGGACGAAGGCCAGGAACGCGAAGCCGCGGGTGCTCATTCGCCGAGCGTAACCGCCCCCGAGCGGTGGCGGGACCCGAGTCAGCGTCCGCCCGCGGATCGCGGCGCCATGCCGCCCGAGCGCAGGTAGGCGAAGAGATCGAGCACGCCCTCCTCGTCCAGGGAATCGAGCAGGCCGCTCGGCATGCGCGACAACGGGTAGGGCCGGCGCATCTCGACGTCGGACTCCGCGATCTCGACCAGCTCGTCGCTCGGTGCGCGCCGCAGGCGGATCACGCCGTCGCGCTCGCCCTCGACACGGCCGACGAGCAGGTCGCCGTCGGTCGTGCGGAACTCCACGTCGCGGTACTGGTCCGAGATCGTCTTCGCCGGCTCCAGGATCGCGTCGAGCATGTCGGCGAGACCGAAGCGTGACGCGTTCGTCGTCAGGTCGGGACCTGTCGATCCGCCCGCGTCGCCGATCCGGTGGCACGCGACGCACGTCGCCTTGGCGAAGGCCTCGCGGCCGGGCTCGAACGATCCGGCGCGCGCGGGATCGGCGAGGATCTTCTCGAGCTCGGGCCGCGTCCAACGCCGCACGAACGCGGCCGGCGCGACGGCGGCGGCCGAAACGGGTTTGGCGGCGCCGAGCCGCGACGCGAGCGCAGCCCGCTCGGACTCGCCGAGGCGGCTCACGAAGTCCTCGCGGATCCGCGTGACGTACAGCGCCAGGCTCTCTCCGCCGCGGAACATCGCCGCGCGCCCGCCGAGGAAGTCGAGGAAGCGCTCGCGCAGCTCCTGCGTCCAGCCGCTCTTGACGACGCGCAGGCAGTACGCGAAGTGGATCGCGTCCTCCTGCGTCGTGCTGGCGTCGATGCGCGCGAGGAGCTGGGTCGCGATCCCGGGCGCGTCGAGGTAGGCGAGCACGATCGCGGCCTGACGCGCCGTGCCTTCGTCCGCGGATGCGAGCAGTGGGCCGACGCGCTCGCAGAAGCGACTCTTCAGCTCTGCCGGGACCTCGAGCCGCAGCAGCGCGAGCTGCACGAGACGCAGGGTGTCCGTGGGCGGGATCTCGGAGTCCTGGACGTCGAAGAGCCTGTCCAGCGCGGCCAGGATGCGGGCGGGATCCTGGTGGCCGGCGTGCAGCGCGGCCAGCACGATGCGCGACGACGCGCGCGGCGAGGTGCCCGAGGACCAGATCTTCTCCCACTGCGCCGCCGGCGTGAACTCGAGCGCGATGCCGGCCGCGCCCGCCAGGAAGCGGTCGTGGCTCGAGAGCCCGCGCGCGATCTCGACCAGGTCCGCGGGATCGCGAACGGCGGCGACGTGCAGCGCTTCCAGCTCGCGGCGTCGTTTCTGCGCGATTCCGAGCCTTTCCGCCGCGGGCGCCTCGCCGGCCAGAGGTCCTTCCCAACGGATGCGGTAGAGCGCCGAGCGCGTGTTGCGGCCGCCCGTCGTCACGTACATCGCCCCGTCGCTGGTCACGAGCACGTCGGTGACTTGGAACGGCTTGCCGCGCGCGAAGACCTCGGCGGTCCCGCGCCACGACGCGCCATCCGGCACGAGCTGCACGGCGTGGATGGTCCCGTACGTCCAGTCGCAGGCGTAGAGGGCTCGACGCCAACGCTCGGGGAACTTGGCCTGCGTGCCGAACTCGACGCCGGTCGGCGACCCGCGGCCCATGTCGCACGCGGACGGCCACGTGTCGATGGAGTACGCCGGCCACTTCCCCGACCCGTTGCGCCAGCCGAAGTCCGCGCCGCTCGCCGCGTGCAGGATCCGCGTCGGGCGGTACCACGGGGCGCCGACGTCCCACTCCATGTCGGAGTCGAACGTGAAGAGCTCGCCGCGCGGGTCGAAGGCGATGTCGTACGCGTTGCGGAATCCGCCGACGACGATCTCCCAATGCGCACCGTTCTCGTCCGTGCGAGCGATCCAGCCGCCGGGCGCCATGCGCCCGACCGCATGGCCGCGCGGATCGTCGATGCGCGGCAGCAGCAGGTCCTCGGCCCACGTGCGCGGCAGTCGCGAGGCGTCCAGCGGTTCGGGCAGGTCCGTGTGATTGCCCGCGATGACCCACAGCGCCCCGTCGGGTCCCAGACGCACCGCGTGCGGACCGTGCTCGCCGGATCCACGCAGATCGCGCAGGAGCTCGCTCGTGTCGAGCTGGTCGTCGCCGTTCGTGTCGCGCAGCCTGTAGAGACCGCACACGCGGCCCGGATCGCTCTCCGAGACCACGACGTACAGCGCATCGAATGCCCAGCACAGCCCGTGCGCGCTGCCGATCTCCAGGGCGACGGGCTCCACGCGCGTCTCGGAAGCGGACGCGCCGACCGGGTTCGGCGTGACGCGGAAGAGACGCCCGTGCTGGTCGCTCACGTACAGGCGTCCGCGCGGGTCCTCGCACATCGACACCCAGGATCCCTCGGAGGCGAGCTGGACCTCGTGCACCAGCTCGGCGCGGAATCCAGGCTGCAGTTCGATGGCGCTGGCGGCCAAAGCGGCCTGGACGGGAGCCTGCTGGGAGGCCGGCTCCGCGACGCGCGCCTCGGAGATCGCGGACGACCACGGCTCCACGCCCAACGGGCCGAACGCGTGCGCGGGTCCGATGCGCGCGGGGTCGAGATCCTCGGGTTTCGATTCGCCGAAGGAGGCGCCTTCGCGCAGCGGTGCCGCGGTCCAGCTGGCGTCCGTCGCGACACGCACGCGACGCGAGGAGGGATCCTCGACCACGAGTTCGGCCCAGGCTCCAGCCGCCCCGCCCTCGTTGCGCGCGATCAGCGAGAGCACGTTCTCGCCGCGGCGCACCTGCGGGCCGACTTCGACCACGAGCGCGTCGGACCAATCGCCGTGCTTGCCGACGAGCTCGCCGTTCAGGAACACGCGCACGCGGTTGTCTCCCGAAGCCCGGAGCGTGGCGCGCGCGACGGGGCGCGGCACGTCGAAGCGACGCTCGAGCACGACCGCGTCCAACTCGCCCGGGTCGGGGCTGTTCCAGATCCACTGCGGCGGCGTGGTCGGCGCGGCCTTCGTCGCGCGAGGCGGCGGGGCATCCGCGACAGCCGAGTCCTCGACCGGGGCGCGCGCGTCCTCGGGAGGCGCCTTCACCGCGGGAGTCGATTCCCGTGCCGGTTTCGGGTCGATTCCGCTGCAGGAGACGAGGAGGGCGGCGACGGCGAGGGGCGGGATCGGGCGCATCGGCGCAACGATACTCGACGCGGGCCGTCGACCCGACGCTTCCGCGACCGCGACTTGTCGCAGTGCTTACGTCGATCGGCGACAGGCCGCGGTAGGGTCAGCGGGAACATGACCCAACTGCACCTCGTGCTCCTCACGCTGGCCCAGGGCGCGCCCGAGGCTTCCGCCCCCCCGGCCGCGCCGCGCTTCGTCGATGCCACGGAAACCCACCTCCCGGCGCGCGGCAAGGTGCCCTGCAACAGCATGGACGTCGAGTCCGCGGACCTCGACGGGGACGGCGACCTCGACCTGGTCGTCGCGCAGGAGTTCCTGGCGAACAAGGTGCTGCGCAACGAGGGCGGAGCGCGCTACGTCGTGTGGGAAGGGCTCCTCCCCCCCCTCGACCCCGACCTCGCGAAGTCGGGGCCGCCCGGACACGACTCCGAGGACGTGTCGATCGCCGATTTCGACGGCGATGGACGGCTCGACATCGTGTTCGTGTCCGAGGACGACCTGAAGCTCGGCCGCCACGGCGTGCACGAGTTCTACCGCGGACAGGAGGGCGGGACGTTCGCGCGCATCGCCGACCTCCTGCCGGACACGGAGGCCGATGCGATCGCACACGCCGACTGGAACCGCGATGGCCGGCTGGACGTGCTCCTCTCGGGCGCTGGACAGGACCTGCTGCTCACGAACGACGGACGCGGAGGCTTCATCGACGAGACGGAGCTCCGCTTGCCGCGCGAAGCGGCGACGGCGCAGGACGCGGAGTTCGTCGACTTAGATGGCGACAAGGACCTGGACATCGTGCTCGCGCTGGAGGGCGGTCACGCCCTCTGGATCCAGGATGCACGGGGCGTCTTCCAGGACGAGACCAAGGCGCGCCTGCCCGTCGCGGGCTTCGTCGAGGCGCGCAAGGTGGCGGCGGTCGACGTCGACCGCGACGGCGACGTCGACCTCTACTTCGCGCACGTGGGCTGGCAAGGGCGCGATCCGCAGGACCGTCTGTACGTCAACGACGGGAAAGGCCGCTTCACGGACGAGACGATGCAGCGGATCGGCGCAGAGTCGAACACGACCGCCGACGCGCGCTTCGCGGACCTCGACGGGGACGGCGACCTGGACCTGGTGCGCGTGAACCTGGGGCCGCTCGAGATCCTCGTGAACGACGGGAAGGGCCGCTTCACGGACGTGTCCGCGCGCGCCCTGCCCGCGGCGATCGCGGGACCTGGATTGGGCGTCGAAATCGCCGATTTCGACCGGGACGGCGTGCTCGACCTGTACGTCGCTTTCCTGGCCGGACCGCGGAACGACCCCAACGCGTTCGACCGGCTCCTCTTGGGCGTGAAGCCCGGCGGCTGACCGGAGGCGAGACTCGCGGACCGCCGGTAGGATCCTCGCATGCAATCCAAGGCCACGACCGTTGCAGCCTATCTCGCCGCGCTCCCCGCCGACCGCCGCGCCACCCTCGAGGCCGTGCGCACGGCGATCCTGAAGGGCCTCGACGCGGGCTACGAGGAGGGAATGCAGTACGGGATGATCGGCTACTACGTCCCTCACAGCATCTTCCCGGCCGGATACCACTGCGATCCGAAGCAGCCGCTGCCGTTCGCCGGACTCGCGTCGCAGAAGGGTCACATGTCCGTCTACATGATGGGCCTGTACATCGGCGCCGACGGCGTCGAGACACCGCTCACGAAGTGGTTCCGCGAGGCCTGGACGAAGACGGGTCGCAAGCTCGACATGGGCAAGGCCTGCGTGCGCTTCAAGAAGCTGGAGGACGTCCCGCTCGACGTCGTGACCGAAGTGGTGCGCAGGATGTCGGTGAAGAAATACGTCGAGCAGTACACGAAGGCGCTGGCCATGACCGCGTCGCGCGGGAAGGCCGCCGCCCCGAAGAAGCCGACGCCGAAAGCGGGCGCCGCGAAGCCGTCCGCGAAGAAAGCCGCGCCGAAGCGCGCGAAGTCGATCTGAGCGCCCTTCAGCCGGCGCGCGCGTCGAGCAGATCCGCGATCGCGGCGGGCACATCGAGCCAGTGGTCCGGACTGGCGAGCTCGAGCTCGGCCCGTTCGAACGGCCCCCAGGCGACCGCCGCCGTCCGCGTGCCGGCCGCACGGCCCGACGCCAGGTCGTGCGGCGAATCCCCGACCATGACGGCCGTGCCCGGCTCGCGGCCGAGCCGCGCGAGCGCCGCGCGAACCGGCGCCGGATCCGGCTTGTGCACGTCGACGTCGTCCGCGCCCACGATGACGTCGAAGAGGTCGCCGAATCCCGCGCAGGCCAGGCCGCGGCGCGCGCCGGCGTTCAGCTTGCTCGTGACGATCGCGAGCGCGACGCCGCGTTCCTTCAGGCTGCGCACGGCCTCGACGGCGCCCGGGAACGCCGTGACCATCGCATCGTGGTGCGCCAGGTTGTAGGCGCGGTACGTGGCGATCATCGCTTCGACCTCGGACGGATCGCGGGTGTACTGCGCGAACTGCCAGCGCAGCGGCCGGCCGAGGCCGGTGAGCCAGTCCTCCTGCGCGAGCTCGCGGTCGAAGTGGACCCGCAGCGTGTGCTCGTACGAGAGCCGGATTAGCTCGATCGAGTCGATGAGCGTGCCGTCGAGGTCGAAGAGCGCCGTCTGGATCACGCGCGCCCGCCTGCGTGCGCGCTGACGCGGAACGTGTGGCCGTCGGGGTGACGGAGGTGGAATTCGCGCACGCCCCACGGCTCGGTGCGCGGCGGCATCGAGACGTCGATCGACTTCGACACGGCCAGCGCGTGCAGCGCGTCGACCTCGGCCGGCGACCCGAGCCACCACGACATCCACACGCCGTCCGTCGCGTCGTCGCCGGGGAACTTCGGGCGGATCGTGCCGAGCGATCCCTGCCCACCGTGGCACAGGAAGATCTCGACCACGCCGGAGCAGACGCTGCCGAAACCGGCTTCGCCGACCGCGTTGCGGTCCGCGCCGTCCGGGATCATCCCGCCGTCGTTCCAGCTGAAGCCGCGCTTCCAGCCCAGGGATTCGAACCAGGCGAAGGACTTCGGGACGCTCGTGACGCGGAGGATCGGCGTGATCTTGTGGATGAGCATGACGCAAGTCGTATCGGGCGAAAGCCCGTCTGACCATCGGCCAGGAGAGTGTCAGCGGGCGAGCCGTCCGATTCCGCTCCAGAGCCGACGGGCGGCGGGGCGGCGCAGGTCGCGCAGGCCGCCCGCGCTCCAGCGGCCGAAGCGCTCCAGGAACCAGTCGACGGCCATGTCCTCGAGGCCGTCCTCGATCGGATAGCCGCCGCGGCCGGCCGCGACCTCGGCGGCGAGGCGGCGGAACGCGACGCGCTTCATCGACTCCATGCGCGCGATCACGCTGGCCCCGGGCGCGTCGGGCCCGAGGAGCGCGATCTCCTCGGGCGCGAGGCGCGTCGTGACGTCGCCGGCGCGGAAGCCGACGCACGTGCCCTGCTCGAGGATCGGCGCGAGCACGGCGCCCGCCTCGCCGGCTTCCAGACGATCCGTCAGTCGCCCGCCCAGGCCCTCGACGATCACGCGGCCGTGCGCGTAGTCGCGGGGCTCGATCACGGCGGCACGGCGTCCGCCGTCGAGCTCGACCTCGCGGCGCGCGGCGCCTTGGCCCAGCTTCACTCGGCGCGCGCACACGACACGTGCCCCGCACAGGGCCTTCGCCTGCGCGACCCCGTGGTACGCATAGGCGGAGTGTTCGAACGTGACGTTGCGCACATCGCCCACGGCGGCGCGGACCGTCTCGAACCAGGGCAGGTGCACGACGTCCTCGGCCACGCCTGCGCGCTTCCAGCCCTCGAGGAGATGCGCATGTCTCACGTGCTTGATCTTGAGCACGGGCGTGTCGATCAGCAGTTCGAGGCGCGCGCGGTCGAACTGCGCGAGCCGCTCCAGGACCGCGGGCACCGCGTCCTTCCCGACCGCGACGTAGACGACGTCCCCCGTGCCGAAGTCCGCGGCGCGCGCGTCGGACAGCGCGCGGATCGCGAACCGCCTGCCGGCGGCTTCGAGCTCGCGCGCGCCGCGCGCGTAGACCCCCGCGACCTCGATCCGCCCGGGCAGCGACAGGAACGCCGGCAGCGCCGTCTCGCGCACGCGCTTGCCGGCGCCGACGATCCAGACGCGGCGCGCGTTCATGCTCTCGTCTCCCCGCGCGAGAGCTCGGTGCGCAGGTGCCCCGCCAGTCGGATCGACAGCGCGACGATCGTCATCGTCGGGTTCGCGCAGCCGCTCGTCGGGAACACGGAAGCGCCCGCGATCCACACATTGCGGGCGCCGTGCAACCGCAGGCTCGCGTCGACGACGCTCGCGCGCGCGTCGGTGCCCATCCGGGTCGCGCCCATGTGGTGCGACGCGTCCTGGTCGATCGGCCAGGGGTCCGCATGCTCGAGATCGCCTTCGAGCTCGCCGAGCCCGTTCGCGGCGAGTTCCACGCGCAGCACCTTCCACAGCTCGACCAGGGAGCGCCGGTCGAGATCGTTGCAGGCGTGTCTCACGCGCGGGATCGGCACCCCGTTCGTGTCGAGCGCGCCCGAGAGCTCGACGCGATTCGTGGAGCTGGGTTGCATCTCGAGGAAGTGCCGCAGCCGCACGCGGCGCACCTTGGGGCGACGTTTCCCGAGTCGGAACCAGGCGTACTGCGCGACGCTGGGCGCGTGCAGAGCCACGTTTCCGGCCAGCGCCAGCCCGCCGAAGGCGCCGCTCCGCGCGTTCTGGCGCTCCGAGTCGTCGCCGGTCTCCGACCAGTCGCGCAGCTCGACGACCTCGTCGGAACGCCCCGACTTCCAGCGCGAGAGGAGCCCCTTGCTGCGCTTCGCGATCGTGACGAGCGACTCGACGCCGTCGTTGTCCGACCACGGGAACAGCGGCTCGAAGCGCGCGTAGCTGTTCAGGACGCCGAGCTCGCGCTGGCGCGACTCCCGCAGGCGCAGGCCGGCGTACCCGGCGAAGCCCTTGTGCAGCACGCCGAAGAAGTACGGCAGCTCCTCGATCGGCCGCGCGAGGCGCAGGATCCCGAAGTAGTTCTTCGGATGGTTCATGAAGCCGAGACCGACCTGCGCGTGCTCGTTGCCGAGTCCGGCGGGACAGACGTCGCGCGACACGAGCAGGAGGCGGGCGTTCTCGATGCCCCCCGTGGCGAGCACGAAGACGCGCGCGCGGACCTCGAGTTCCTGGCCCGCGCTCGTCCGCACGCGGACGGCGCGAGCGCGGGCGCGGCCCGGCTCACCGTCCGCGAGCACGCGGACGGCCGTCGCGTCGAGCAGCAGGTCGACGTTCGACGCGCTCCAGGCGTCCGCGCACTCCCGGCCGAAATCCTGCGGCTCGGCGCAGGCCAGGAACACCTTCTCCTCCAGGTCCTTCCAGCGCGGCTGCGCGGCGCCTCGCGCCCGCAGGACGCCGAACCCGTCGGGTCCGAACGAACTCTCCGACGGGAACCGGTAGCGGCGCGCGGCCTCGGCGTAGTGCACGAGCAGCTCGGAGCGCTCGATCGGCCAACCGGCGGAGCCGATCCAAGGACGCGGCGCCATGTCGATCGGGTCCAGTGGGCTGGAGAGGCCAGCCCAAGTCGTCGACGCGCCGCCGAGCACGCGCTCCCGCGACCACTCCTTCACGTGGATGCCCGCGCTTTCCGTCGCGCGCAGCGCGTCCCCGTGCGCCGTGGTCCGGCGTCGACCGCTCTCGAGCACGCACACGCGCCACGGGCCGCCCGCGAGCTCCCGCGCGAGCGTCGCCCCCGCCGGCCCGGTGCCGACGATGCAGACGTCGTACTCCGGCAGGTCCGGCGCAGTCCTCTCGGCCAGATCGACGATCACCCGCGCAGGCTACGGCGCCGCGCGCCCGTGTCCATGGCGAGAGCGGCACGGAACGCCGTTATGCTCCAATTCCCGCGGGCGGCGGCGCGCACCGCGCCATCCCGCAGGCCCGACGAGCTCCATGACGACCCACGATCCGCGCGCGCGTCTCCTGCGTCCGATCGCGTGGGCGATCTTCGCCGCGGCCGTCCTCAGCGCGCCGGGCTTCCTGATCGCCGAGCGCTTCGAACCCGGCCGCGTGGTGCGGATCGCGGCTTCGAATGGGCTGGCTGCGCTCGGCGCGCTGGCGCTCGTCCGAGCCAGCGCGGGTGGACGCGCCCTGCTCGGGTGCCGGGTGCTGGTCTACGGACTGCTCCTGCTCGTGGGCTGGCTCGCCGGCACGGGCGGCGAGGAGGTCCACGTGAACGTCGTGAACTTCGTCCTGGTGACCGTCCTGGCCGGGACGCTGCTCGAGCGCGCCGACCTGGCGCTCGTCGCCGCGGCCTCGGCCTGCGTGCTCGCCGCGATCGCCTGGCGCGGGGCGAGCGACGCACCCGAGGCCACCGGAGTCTTCGTGCCCTTCCTGGAATCGATCGCCCAGTTCCTGCCCACCTACGCCGTCATCGTGTTCGTCTTGTGGATCGCGATGCCGATGCGCAATCTCCTCTCTCCGCCCAGCGACACGCCCGCCTCTCCGTAGGAGTCTCCTCGATGCTCATCCGCTGCCTCATCGCCGCCTCCACCTGCCTGTCGGTTCCGACCACGACGGCGACCAGCGTGGAGGATGGGATCCGCGTCGCCGTCGAGAGCGGTACGCCGCGCCTGATGGAATGGCGCCGTCACCTCCACCAGAACCCCGAGCTCGGCAACCGCGAAGTCGAGACGTCGAAGTACGTCGCCGAGAAGCTGCGCGCGATGGGCCTCGTCCCCCGCACCGGCGTCGCGCGCACCGGCGTGGTCGCGGTGATCGAAGGTGGCAAGCCCGGCCGCGTCGTCGCCCTGCGCGCGGACATGGACGCGCTGCCCGTCAAGGAGGAAGTCGACCTGCCGTTCGCCAGCAAGGCGACCGGCACGTTCGAGGGCAAGACGGTCGGCGTCATGCACGCCTGCGGCCACGACGCGCACACGGCGATGCTGCTCGCCGCCGCGGAGGCGCTCATGGCCGTGCGCGCGCAACTCCAGGGCAAGGTGGTCCTCATCTTCCAGCCCGCCGAAGAGAGCGTGCCGATCGAGGAGCAGCCGGCGGGCGCCGAGCTCATGGTGAAGGAGGGCGTGCTCGACGACCCCAAGGTCGACGCCATCTTCGGTCTGCACGTGATCGCCGGGATCGAGACCGGCCGCATCGGTCTGAAGGCCGGCCCGCTGCTCGCCGCGGCGGACCGCTTCGAGATCGTCGTCCAGGGCCGCCAGACTCACGGCTCGAAGCCCTGGGCCGGCACGGATCCGATCGTCATCGGCAGCGAGATCGTGGGCGCGCTCCAGACGATCGTCTCGCGCACCCAGGACATCACGAAGGAGCCCGTCGTCGTCACCGTGGGCCAGTTCGAGTCGGGCGTGCGCAACAACATCATCCCCGACTCGGCGCGGCTCGTCGGCACGATCCGATCGTTCGACGACGCGATGCGCGCCGACGTCCACGCGCGCATCAAGAAGATCGCCGAGGGGCTGGCGTCGGCGCATGGCGCGACCGCCGTCGTGCGCGTCGAATCCGGCTACCCGGTCACGGCGAACGACGCCGCGCTCGCCGCGGCGATGCGCCCGACGCTCGAACGCGTCGCGCCCGGCATGGTCTTCGAGGCGCGCAAGATCACCGGGGCCGAGGACTTCTCGTTCTACGCGCGCAAGATCCCGGGGCTCTTCATCTTCCTGGGCATCACGCCCGCGGACCAGTGCGCGAACGCGGACTCGAACCACTCGCCGCGCTTCCGCATCGAAGAGAGCGCTCTGCCGACCGGCGCGCGCGCGCTGGCGCAGATGGCGGCGGACTGGCTGGCGGCGAACGCGGGCTGATCGCGCGTGAACCAGGGGACCTGACCAGAGGTCGTGGTCCGTCCCCGTCCGCTGCGCGGGTCATCTGGAGTTCGGGGCGCCGCCCTGATCCAGAGCGACGAGTTCCAGGACCCTCCTGAGCAGGCGGTCGCGCAGTTCGACTCGAGCTTTCACGAGATCGGGCGAGGCTCCCTCCGCGCGCGCCATCGTCTCGACCGGCATCTCCCGGAGGAGCCAGGCCAGCGTCAACGGCGAGAAACCCCGGTCCTTCCGCGGTGCTTCCGCCAACGCACGGTCGAGGTCCAAGCCCTTCTCGAGCAGAGCGCCGACGTCGACGAGGTCCCTCAGCTCCGTCCGCTGGATCAGGGTCGTGAGCTTGTTCACGAGGATCTCGCGAGCCGTGTCCACCAGGATGAGCCGACCGCCCATGTCGTGCAGGGTGGGCTCCTCGATCGGCCGCACGGGGTCGGCGACGAGGTCGATGACCAACTGATCATCCCCTGAACGAACGAGACACCGCACGTGATGGGGCGATGTCGACGCGGTTTCGACCGAGAAGCCCGCAGCCCTGAGCCGCGCCTCGACATCGCGACGCAGGTCGCCGAGATCCGACCGTTCGTGCCAGAACAGGTCGAGATCGCGCGTAGCGCGATGACGCGTGTGGAACCCGGCCAGCGCCGCGCCCCCGGTCAGCGTCCAGCCCGCCGGATTCCCGGCCAGTTCGGCCAGCACCCGTTCTTGGAACGGGGTGAGTCGACTAGGCGACATGCCGTTCTCCGGGCCACACGGCGAGGATCCAAGTCCAGAACGCGCGAGACTGGCCGAGGAACGGCTGGATCCTCGGCCACTCTGCGCGGATCTCGGCCAGCGTCACGAATTCGAAGACGTCGTCGGGCTTCGCCTGCCGCATGAGCTTGGCCATCAAGTAGGCGCGCACCTCCCGGTCCTCGCCGGCAAGCAGCTCCTTGAACCGCGCCAGCGTCATGTCGACGTCCCACAGGAAGTACGGGCGCCCCTGGCCATCCACCATCCGATCCGGCGGAGTGGGATTGAGAATCGACATGGGTACGAGCCTACGGTCGGAGTCCGCACGCGTCACGGGTCATCGGGCGCGGCCTGGCCTCCGCTGGTATCCTCCCCCGCTTCGCCGCGCATCCACGAACCGCGCGGGAGCCCGAGCCATGAGCCACGACAACCCGCCCAGCACCGAGGCTGAGAAGCCGCGTTCCCGCCACTTCGTCCAGGACGAGATCGACGCCGACCTCGCCGCCGGGAAGAACGAGGGCCGCGTGCAGACGCGCTTCCCTCCGGAGCCGAACGGCTACCTGCACCTCGGGCACGCGAAGTCGATCTGCCTGAACTTCGGTCTCGCCCGCGAGTTCGGCGGCAAGTGCAACCTGCGCTTCGACGACACGAACCCGTCGAAGGAGGAGCAGGAGTACGTCGATTCGATCCAGGCCGACGTCGCCTGGCTCGGGTTCCAGTGGGACGCCCTGTTCTACGCCAGCGACTTCTTCGAGGAGCTGTACCAGTACGCCGAGCACCTGATCCGCACGGGGTTCGCCTACGTGGACGACCTGACGCCGGACCAGGTCTCCGAGTACCGCGGCTCGCTCGACAAGCCGGGGAAGCCCAGTCCGTTCCGCGAGCGCGCCCCGGCCGAGAGCCTCGACCTGTTCCGGCGCATGCGCGCGGGCGAGTTCCCGGACGGTGCGCGCACACTGCGGGCCAAGATCGACATGAGCTCGCCGAACCCGAATCTGCGGGATCCGGTGCTGTATCGCATCCTGCGCGCGCACCACCACCGGACCGGCGACGCGTGGTGCATCTACCCGATGTACGACTTCGCGCACGGCCAGTGCGATGCGCTCGAGAAGATCACGCACTCGATCTGCACGCTGGAATTCGAGATCCACCGGCCGCTGTACGACTGGTTCCTCGATCACCTGCCCGTCCCGAGCCGGCCGCGTCAGATCGAGTTCGCGCGCCTCAACGTCACGTACACCGTGTTGAGCAAGCGGAAGCTCCTCGAGCTCGTGAAGTCGAACATCGTCGCCGGCTGGGACGACCCGCGCATGCCGACCCTGTCGGGCATGCGTCGACGCGGCTACACGCCGGCCGCGCTGCGCGCGTTCTGCGACACGATCGGCGTGGCGCGCTTCAACAGCACCGTCGACAAGCTGGTGCTCGAGAACGCGGTGCGCGACGACCTGAACAAGACCGCGCTGCGCGTGATGGCCGTCCTGAACCCGTTGAAGGTCACGGTCGAGAATTTCCCCGAGGGGAAGGTCGAGTGGATCGACGCAGTGAACAACCCCGAGGACGCGACGGCCGGCACGCGGCCGCTGCCGTTCTCGCGCACGGTGTGGATCGATCGCGACGACTTCCGCGAGGATCCGCCCAAGGGCTACTTCCGTCTTTCGCCGGGCAAGGAGGTGCGGCTGCGCTATGCGTACTGCATCGTGTGCAAGGAAGTGCGGCGCGACGCGCGCGGTGAGATCGTCGAACTGGTGTGCACGTACGACCCGCAATCCGCGCGTGGCGCGACGTCGGACGGCCGCAAGGTGAAGGGCGTCATCCACTGGGTCTCGGCCGAACACGCGATGGAGGCTCCGCTGCGCCTGTACGACCACCTGTTCGCGGCCGAACACCCGGACGACGTGCCCGAAGGCGTCGACTGGAAGGCGAACTTGAACCCGAAGTCGCTCGAAATCGTGAGCGGCGCGAAGCTCGAGGCGTCGCTGAAGGACGCCAAGCCGGGCACGCAGTTCCAGTTCGAGCGGGTGGGCTACTTCGTCGCCGACGCCGTCGATTCGCGACCCGGGGCCCCGGTCTTCAACCGGACCGCCACCCTGCGGGACACCTGGGCGAAGCTCGAGAAGCGCGGGTAGCATCGCGGGCGTGATCCACCCCTTCCTCGGGATCGCGTTCTCGGTCCTGCTCCTGGCGCAGACGCCGGCGGAGTCGCCGCACGCCGCGGCGTTGGAGCTCGGCCGGGCCGCCCTCGCGACGGACGAGGCGACGCCCGACGCGCGGCGGGCCCGCGTCGCCTCCGCGGTCGACGCGCTGCTCGCGATCGACGTCGCGGGGCGCGCGCCCGAGGCGACCGAGGCCCTGCGGAACCTGGGCCTCGCGGCGTACGGGCTCGGCGACCTCGAGACCGCGGCGCGCGCGCTCGAAGGCGAGCTCGCCGGGCGAGAGCGCGCCGAACCGCGGGAGGCCAAGCTGATCCGACGCGCGCGCGGGAACATCGCCGTCGTGCGCCGGGGCCTCGGCGATCTCGAGGGCGCGCTCGCTGTGCAGCGCGAGATCCTGGACGAGGTGGAACGCGCGACTCCGCCCGACGAGGACGCTCTCACGTTGGCGCGGGGGAACCTGGCGGCGACGCTCCAGTCCATGCGGCGCCTCCCCGAAGCCCGCGAGCTGTTCGAGCTGGTGCTCGCCGCGCACGAGAAGCGCGCGGCCGGCGGCGAGGACGCCGAGCTCCAGAAGGCACGCATCAACCTGGGGATCGTGCTCGGGGACATGGGGGAACCCCGCCGAGCCTGGGAACTCCAGTCGAAGGCCCTCGAGAACCTCGAGCGCCTCGACCCCGACGACCCGGACCTGCCCTCGACGCGCAACCTCGTCGGCGGCACGGCGTACGAGCTCGGCGAGCTCGAGCGCGCGCGCGGCCTGTACGAGGCGGCCCTGGTGGGACTCGAGCGCCAGTTCCCGGTCGAGCATCCCGATGTCCAGCGCACGCGCCTGAACCTGGGCCTCGTGCTCCAGGACCAGGGCGACCTCGAGGGCGCGCGCGCGATCCAGGAGGGCGTGCTGCGCGTGTGGGAGGCGCAGCTGCCCGCGGACCATCCCGAGCTCCTGCTCGTGCGGAATCACCTGGCGGGCACGGCCGCCATATCGGGGGACTGGTTCGCCGCCTGCGCCCTGTACGAGGAGGTCCAGACCGCGCTCGAGGCGACGCAGCCCGAGGACTCGTCGGACCTCCAGTCGAACCGCCTGAGCCTCGCCACCGCGCGGCGCGAGCTCGGCGACTTCGCCGCCGCCCTCGCGCTCGAGGAACGCGTGCTCGCGACCTGGTCGCGGACGTTGCCGGCCGACCACCCGCACCTGGTCGAGGCGCGCCGCAGTCACTCCATCACCCTCGACATCGCGGGCGAGGCGAGCTCGGCACGCGAGCTGCGCACAACGATCCTCGCGGACCTGGAGCGCGCCTACCCCGCGGACCATCCGTCCGTGGCCAAGGCCCGCCGCAGCCTGGGCCTCTCGCTCGCCGCCGAAGGCGAGTTCGCGGCCGCCCGCGCGCAACTCCTCGCCGGGGCTGCCGCCGAGGCCGCGAACCTCCCCCTCGAGCACCCGGATCGGGGCACGAGCGCGGTGAACCTCGCCTGGCTCGCCGCGTCGATGGAGGATCCCGCGGAGATCGAGAGGTGGATCCGCGTCGCCGTCGAACGGATGGAAGCCGTCGTGCGCGGACTCGTCGGGATCTCGGCGCGCGAGGTGACTGCACGACTCGAGGCCGAGTCGCTCACGGTGCGAATGATCCTCTCCCTGGCGCCGCGGCTCGAGTCCGCACCCGCGCTCCACCGGGCCTGCTTCGCGGTGGTCGAGTCCATGCGCGCGCGCGACGCGCAGCCCACGCCCCTTGGCGTCGGAGGTGACGATGCGGGGCTGGCGCGCCTGCGCGACGCGCGCCGCGCCATGAACGACCGCGTCGCGTCCCTGTCCGAGGCGACCGACCTCGAAGCGGCCCGCAAGGAAATGTCCGGCCTCGTGCGGGCGCGCGACGAAGCGGAGCGCGAGGTCGCGCGCCGGCTGCACGCGGGTTCGTCCTGGATCCGCGTCGAGGACGTGGCGACGGCTCTCGCACCGGACGCCCGGGCCGTCGCATTCCGCCGGTACACGCACTTCGAGCGCGCCTTCGACCGTGCGCCCGGCGAAGAGCGGATCACCGCTTTCGTCGTCGCGCCCGACGGCAAGCTGAGCCGCGTCGACATCGGGAGCGAGGCGGCTGTCGAAGCGGCCGTCGTGCGCTGGCGCAGCGCGCTCGGCCGCCCGCTGGAGCGCGGCCTCGCCGCGACGGCCGAAGCGGACGACGCCGACGCGGCGGGAGAAGCGCTCCGCGCACTCGTGCTCGATCCGCTCGAGGACGTGCTCGGGGATGCGCGCATCGTTCACGTGTGCCTCGACGGCCCGCTGCACCTCGTGCCGCTCGACGCGCTGCCCGCGCGGCGCGCCGCCGGGGCGGAGGCTGCGACGGCTGGGCTCGTCGGGGGCCGCCGGCGGATCGTCGTCGAGTCCTCGTTCGCGCGGCTCGTGTCGCGCCGGCCGCCGTCGGACGCGGCGCCGGGGCTCCTCGCGATCGGCGGCGTATCGTTCAACGCGCGCATCGACGGGGAGCCGTCCGCGGCCGGTCTGGCGTCGGCGACGCAGGTCGAGCCGCGCGCGGACGCAGCGCCCGAGCCGGAACCGGAGGTCGCGGAGGCCGCGTCGCGCGCGGGACCTCTGGGCTCGAACTGGGCGCCCCTGCCCCAGACGCGAGCGGAGGCGGAGCGGATCGGCGCGCTCTTCGAGGAGTCGTACGACACCGCACCCGTGGTGCTGCTCGGGCGCGACGCCACGAAGATCGGCTTCCAGCGCGCCGTCGCCGGCAAGCGGTTCGTCCACGTGGCCACGCACGGCTACTTCGCCGCCGAGAGCGTGCGCGCGTTGACGCTCGGGTCGCGCGGCGCGCCGGTCTCCGCGGCCCTCGACACCCACGCGGTCGTGACGGGGATGGCGCCCTATGCGCTGTGCGGAGTCGCGTTCGCCGGCGCGAACCGCGGGGCCGACGCGCACGGTCGCGTACCGGGCATCCTGACGGCCGAGGAACTCCTCTCGGCCGACCTCGCGAGCTGCGAGCTCGCGGTCCTCTCGGCCTGCGAGACGAACGTCGGCGTCGCGCGCGCGGGGTTCGGACTCCGCTCGCTGCAGGCGGCGCTGCACGCCGCCGGCGCGCGCACGGCGATCACGAGCCTGTGGCGCGTCGACGACGAGGCGACGCGCGAGCTGTTCGAGGACTTCTACGTCCGCGTCTGGGTCGAAGGCCTGGACAAGGCGCAGGCTCTGTGGGAAGCCAAGATGAGCCTCCGGCGGAACGGTCGCCCGGCGCGCGACTGGGCCGGGTGGATCCTGTCCGGCGATCCGCGCTGAAATGCTGCACTGAAGTCCACCATCCCGAGCCTCGAGCCCTCGACGACTGCCATGCCCACGCCCCGACTCGCACCCGTTCCCGACCTCGCCAAGGCCACGAAGTCCGGCTTCGACGCCGCGATCCTCGTGACTCACGACCTCTCCAACGCGCCGGCCGCGTGGCGCGCGGCGATCGATGCGCAGCGCGCAATCGACGCGCGCGCGGGCGCGCAGCTCGCGGTCCTCGCGTGCGACGCGGCGCCCGGCAAGAGGCTCGTGATCGCGCCCACGGGTCCCGTGCAGCGCGACCACGACGACGTGCGCCGCTACGCGGAGGCCGCGCGCAACGGCGTGCGCCGCGCACGCGACGCGGGCGCGCGGGCTCCGCTCGTCGTGCTCGGCGCCCCGCCGCGCGAGGCGCGCTACGCGAACGCGGCGCACGTCACGGCGTTGGCCGCGCTGGGTTCTCTGTGGGAACCGCTCGAGGCCCGCGAAGCGCGGGGCGAGGCCGCGGTGGAGCCCGTGACGAGCGTCGGATTCCTCTCCCCCACGGCGTTCGGCGCGCGCGACGCGGCCGAGATCGAGGCCATCGAAGGCGGTCTGCGCATCGCGCGCGACCTGTGCGGCACGGATCCGGAGCGCATGGCCGCGCCGCGCTTCGCCGAGTACGTGAAGCAGGCCTTCAAGGGGCTCCCCGTCACGGTCCGCGTCGTGACGGGGGAGGCGCTGCAGCGCGACTACCCGCTGCTCTCCGCCGTGGCGCGCGCGTCGCAGCCGGTCGCGCGGCACCGCCCGTGCGTGATCCGGCTCGAGTACGAGCCCAAGGGCCGCATCGAGCGCACGCTGCTCTTCGCCGGCAAGGGCCTCACGTACGACACCGGCGGCGCCGACATCAAGGCCGGCGGCTTCATGGCCGGGATGAGCCGCGACAAGGGCGGCGCGGCGGCCGTCGCGGGACTCGTGTGGACGGCCGCGAAGCTCGGCCTGAAGGGCGTGCGCGTCGTCGCCGAACTCGGCGTCGTCCGCAACAGCATCGGCAGCGAAGCCTTCGTCACCGACGAGATCGTCACGAGTCACGCTGGCGTGCGCGTGCGCATCGGGAACACGGACGCCGAGGGTCGACTGGTCCTGGCGGACCTGCTCTCGCACCTGCGCCGGCGCGCGCAGAAGGAGAAGGACGCACGCATCCTCTCCGTCGCCACACTCACCGGCCACGCCGGCCGAGCGGTCGGCCCGTACAACATCGCGCTCGACAACGGCCCCGCCCGCAAGGCCGGCGTCGCGGAGTCGCTCGGGAAGGTGGGCGACGCGTGGGGCGACCCGTTCGAGGTTTCGCGCCTGCGCCGCGAGGATTTCGACTTCGTGGCTCCGCGCTCGAAGGCCGACGACGTCCTGTCGTGCAACAACCTGCCCTCGAGCGGCACCGCGCGCGGCCACCAGTTCCCGATGGCGTTCCTGGCGATCGCGTCGGGCCTCGACCAGCACGCGCTCGACTCGAAGGCGCCGCTCGCGTTCACGCACGTGGACATCGGTGGCAGCGCGACGGAGGGCGGCGACTGGCAGCACGGACGGCCGACGGGGCGGCCGCTCCTCGCGCTGCTCCAGGCTCTGCGCTGAGCGTCCGCGAGCGCCACCGGAGCCGCCGCGGGGACGGATCCGTCCGTCGACTCGCGGACGTCAGCCGAAGGCCAGAGCCCAGGTGAGCACCTGCTGCCGCAGGCCCAGGAGGACGCTCACGTCGCCGTCCGTCAGCCCGAGTCCCGCGATCTCCGGCTCGTCGCGGGGGAAGTCCTCGGCATCGAGGGCCTCCTCCAGCGCCCAGTGCGCGAGGACGTCGGCGAGGCGCAGGATCCGCGCCTCGCGCACGTGCTCCTGCGCCGTGGCCGGATCGTGGTGACTGGCCACGACCGCGGAGATCGAAGTGGGCAGCCCCCAGGCTTTCACGAGGTGGGACCCGACCGGCGCGTGGAAGACGTCCATCGCGGCTTCCAGGAGCCGCACGGGCTCGCCGTCGACCGCGAGGAGCTCCGGCTTCTCGATCGCCGCCTGGAGCACGAGGGGACGGCCGACGTCGTGCATCAGCCCCCAGAGGAACGCGACCTCGCCGTTCCGGCGCAGCCGGCGCGCGACTTCGCGCGCGTACACGGCGGTGAGCGCGGAGTGCGCCCACATCTGGCGCGTGAGTTCTTCGTGCTGCTTGCTGCAGAACAGGCGGCCCTGCAGGGAGACGGCCAGCGCCAGGTTCCGGATCGCGGTCATCCCGAGCCGGCTGACGGCCTGCTGGAGCGAGACGATCGGCTCGATCGGGGCGAACATCGCCGAGTTCGCGATGCGCAGGACGTGGGACGCCAGCGCCGGGTCCCGCTCGAGCACCGCCTGGATGTCGCGCGCGTCGGAGTTCCCGTCCTCGCACAAGGCCAGGATCCGGGCCGCCGCCTCGGGGAGGATCGGCAGCTCGAGGTGCTCGAACAGGTACCTCTCGAGCGGCGCGTGCACCTCGAGGGGGAGTGCCAGGGAAGGGCTCATCGACCCTCCGTCCATCGTCCGCCGCGCGGGTCTGCCTGGAGCCTGGAGGGGCGCCGCACCTTGCACCCCAGCGGAGGGTGAGATACGAAGGAACCGGGGAGGACTGCCCACACCCCCCAACGCTTGGAAGAGCAGGAACTCGTCGCGGGACTCCGCGAGCGTCGCGAGGAGGCCGTGTGCACGCTCCTGGAGCGGTATCGGTCCCTCTTCTTCCATTGCATCGGCAACTTCGAGTCCGACCCCTCGGCCCGGGAAGACCTGCACCAGGAGGTCGTTCTGTACGTCCTCGAGCGCATCGACGCGGGCAGCTTCGATCCCGAGAAGGGCTCGTTCGGAACGTGGCTCTATCGCGTCACCTGGTGCCGCTGCGTCGACCTGAAGCGCAAGACCAGCTCCCGGCGGACGCCCAAGCTGACCCCCGTCGGGGACAAGGTGCCCGAACGAGCGGACCAGAGCCCGGGGCCCGGCGAGGAGGCCGGCACGGAGGAGATCGGCGTCCTGGTCCAGCGCGGGATGGCCCACCTGGAACAGGAAGATCAACTCCTTTTGACGTTAAGATACGTGGACGCGCGCACCTTGGTCGAAATCGGCGAGCAACTCGGGATCTCGGTGGAGCAGACCAAGTACCGGCTCAAGCGGGCGGCCACCGGCCTGAGGCGCGTCCTGCTCAACGACTTCGCGATCGAGGAGGCGGTGCGATGAACGGCGAAACCCCGGAAATTCCGGATCGCAAGGACCCGTTCCCGCGGGCGGCATCGGACTTGAGGGCGGCGATGAAGAACACTTCGAACGGGCCCCGGTTCTCCCCCGCCGACCTCCAAAACGATCCGAAGGCCGCCCACGACGCCCTGTTGCACTGGGACGAGCAGAGCGAGCAGATCCTGAGGCTGCTCGCCGAGCACCCGGAGCACGGGGGGCGGCTGGACACCTTGCAGCGTGCCGATGGCTGGTTGCGGCAACGCGCTGCGGACTCGATCGTCGCCCGGACCCAGAACGGCGAACATGGACCGGGGCCCGCTTCCCTCGCCTGCCCGAGTGCAGACGAACTCTACGACTTCGCCGCGGGGCCGGGCGCGAGCCCGCTGCGCCGCGACCGTCAGTTGGCGATCGACCGCCACCTCGCCGCGTGTGCGTCGTGCGACAGCTTCGTCGCGACGCTGGCCACGGCGCCGCCTTCCCCGCTGATCCTCGGCCTGGACGAATCCGTCGACGCGGCTCCCGACACGAGCCACGACCAGCCGGCGCCGATCCGTCGGTTCCCGATGCGCCGGGTCCTCGTCCCGATCGCGGCCGCGGCCGCCATCGTGCTGGCGATCGGCGTGTGGCGCGCCTTCACCCCGACGACGACGCGCGCGGCCTGGCCCGCTGCGCCGCTCTTGCGCGGCGAGACGGCCGACGCGCTCCTGTGGCCGCGCGGCCGCATCCTCGAGCGCTCGGAGAGCCTGGCCCGAGTCGCGCCGGCGCTCGCCACGGCGATCCCGTTCGAACTCGGGCCGACCGCGCGCCTGGGCAGCGCGGACGCCGCGGGCTACCGCCTGCAGGTCTTCCGCACCGAAGGCGGCGCGTTCGACGCGCCGACGGCGGTGGCGGAGTGGTCCCCCACCTCGGCCGCCAGCGCGAGCCCCGTGCTCTTCGCCGCGGGCCACTACACCTGGAAGGCCTGGACGCGCGAACGCGGGCTCGACGTCGAGCTCGGCAGCCGCGACTTCGAGGTCGTCCCCGCCGAGGCCGTGCTCCGCGAACTCGCCGCGATCCTGGAGAGCGGCGGACCGGACGCCGGCGTCCGCGCCGTCGCCCTGCTCGACGCGCGCGGATTCCGGGCCGATGCGCGGGCACTGGCGCGCACTCTGCCGCCCTCCCCGGAGCGCGACGCGTACCTCGGCCGCACGCCGGGTCGGTAGGTCGCAGTGGCTCCGACCGCGGCGCGTGTCGTGCTGCTCGCGGCCTTCGTCGCCGCGCCGGGCGCGTGGCGTGGGCTCGCGGCGTCGAACGCTCCGCGCGAGCCGGTTCCGGTCTGGAACCGGATGCAAACCGAGCCGGTGCTCGATCTCGCAGTCGAACGCCAGGGCTTCGCGGACTCGCTGCGCGAGTTCCGTGCGGGAGACGACGCCGCGCTCCCGCGGCTCGTCGAGCGCGCCGAGCGCATGGCTCGGCTGCGACGCGAGGACGCGCGCGACGTCGTCGCGTTCTATCGCGGAGTTCCCTCCGACGAACGTCGCGCGGGGCTCGCGGCGGAAACGCGCTACGAAACGCTGCGCGCCGAGGTGGCCGCGGCCGGTGCTCTCGACCGTGCCGTCTGGCCCGCCCGGCGCGCGCAGATCCTGACCGATCTCGAGGCGCTGATCGTCGAGCGCCGCGCGGCCTCCGACCCGACGCCCGCGGCGCGCGCGCTGGCTCTCGCGGCCGTGCTGGACGAGCAGCGCGCACGTGTGGACGCGGCGCTCACGCAGGCCGAGCGCGTGGAGTTCCTCGCGCGCGCCGAGGCTCGCGCGCGCGAGTCCCTGGCGATCTTCGCCCGTGCCGGACTCCTGACGCCGACGCTCGAGCCCGTGTGGCTGCTCGCGCGCGTCGAGGACGCCCGCGGCAACGTGTCGGCGGCGCGCGGCGGTTTCGAGGACTGCCTGGACCTCGCCGATCGCGTCGAGAGCGACGTCTACCGCGTACTCGCGCTGCGCGGCCTGATCGCGGTGGCCGAGAGCGCGGGCGACATCCCGGAACAGCGCGAGCTCCTGCGCGACCTGGCCGCGATCCGCGAGCCCAAGGACGACTGGTGGCTGGCGCGCCGGTGGGCCGCGTTGCTCCTGGCCGACGACGAAGGGGACGCGGCGGTGGAGTTCCTCTCCGCGAACCCGCCCGCAGAGGCGCGCGAGCGGAGCCAGTGGCATTTCCTCTACGGGAGCGCGCTGCAGCGGCTCGGGCGCAGCGAGGAGGCCGAGGCCCACTTCCGCGAGGTGCGCATCGCGCCCGCCACGGACACCGGCGTCGACTGCGCGCAGGTCGAGGCCGCCATCTGGCGCGCGCAGTCGGCGCTCTGCCGAGGCGACGCGGCGGGCGCGCTGGAACTCGCCGCACCGCTCGTCGACACGGAGTGCGCGTCCCTGGCGCGGGCCCAGCGCGCGTACACGATCGGCGCGGCTCACCTGGCGCTGGGCGACGCGGTGCGCGCGGAGTCTGCGCTGCGCGGGGCCCTCGAGCTGGGGCACGCGCTCGAAGCGCGCCTCTCGCGCACGGACGACGGTGCGGTCTTCGGCGAGGTCGTCGGCCTGGAGACCGTGGCGCTGCTGGCCGAGGCGTTGACGCGACAGGGCCGCCCATTCGAGGCCGTGCGCATGGCCGAGGAGATCCAAGCGCGCGCGCTGCGCAGCCGCGGCGATGCGGCGATCACGGACGCCGACCTGCGCGCCTGGTCCTCGAGCTTCGAGCGCGGACTCCTCACCTGGATCGTCGGCGCCGACACGACGGTCTGCGCGCACGTCGCTTCGGACGGCACGGCGACCGCGGTCGCGATCCCGCTCGGGCGCGAGGTGCTCCAGGACGCCATGCGCCGCGTGCGCGAAGCCGCGATCACGGGCGACGCGGCGCGCGCGCGCAAGCTGGCCTCCGAGATCGAGGCGCGCGTCGTGCCGCAGGCCCTGCGCGAGCGCGTCGCCGGACCGGGGCGCCTGCTCCTGCTCGCGCACGGCCCGCTGGAGCGCATGCCGTTCGACTTGACGGACCTGGGCGACCAGGGACCGCTCGCCGTGCTCCCCGGACTCGCCACCGCAGAGCCGGGGCCCGCCCCGGCCACGACGGACTTCGCGGCCTGGTCCATCCTCGGGGATCCGAGCTCGACCGAGGGTGAGAGCGTGCTGCCGGGCGCGCGCGCCGAGGTGGAGGCGATCGCGGCGCTCCTGGGCACCACGCCGCGCACGGGCGACGCGTTCGACCGCCTGGCGCTCCTCGACGCGCTGAAGAGCGGTCGCGCGCTGCACGTCGCCACGCACCTCGTGCACGGCTGCGGCGAGAGCACGTGCGCTCGAACCGCGGTTGCCGCTGGCGGTCCTCGCCGCCTGCGAGACGGCGGAGGGACGCTTCGTCGACTCCCAGGCCTTGGCCAGCGTCGCGAACGCATTCCTCGCATCGGGCACGCGCAACCTGTGCGTCACCCTGTGGCCCGTCGAGGACGGAGCGGCACGACGCTGGTCCGAGGCGTTTCACCGCGAGCTCGCCTCCGGCGCTCGGCCCTCCCTGGCGGCATCGCGCGCGCGCGACGCACTGAAGCGCGACGGAACGCCCGTCTGCGAGTGGGCCGCGTTCCGGTTCGTCGGCCGCGATTGATCCGGGCCGGGCGGCCCATTCCGGGGCGGTGGTGATCGGGGCTCGAGACACGGATCCGGAAGTCCTTTCCGGCCGAGCCGGTGACGCAGGCATCCGCCCTCCCCGCCCGGGCGCCCAGCCTCCGGCGTGAACGACTCTCAAGGTCGGGGAGCGGCGTGCCGATGGAAGCCCCGCCGACGGGCTCCCTGTCCCGCGGCACACCGAGGCCGCACCGATGCTCAAGAAGTTTGTCGCGCTCGCCACGATCGTGGCGCTCTCCGTCCCGATCTCCGCCGTCGAGGAGGGCACCGCTCCGGAGCCCGTCGAGGTCGGGATCAGCGTGACGAGCACGCGCTTCTTCGCGCGCAACTTCTCCGGCACCAACCAGGTGCTCCTGTTCGAGAGCGGCGGCACGCTCCTCTGGCGCACTCTCGCGCCGGGCTGCGACCTGTCGTGGAACTTCCCGACGCAGCTCCTCACCGGCATCCGCTTCGAAGTCGCGAGTTGGACCGGGGGCGCGTGGCGCCGCACGGGCACGATCGCGCTGGATCAGGTGGCCGCGCGCGGAACCGACGCGCTTTGGATCCAAGGGAACTTCTCGCGCACGAGCTGGTCGGAAATCGGCTCGGCGCTCTTCGTGGAGGACACGGGCGCGAGCCTGTTCCCGCCGTCGCTGCCGGGCGCTTCGAGCGCGGGCACGGGCGGAGAGGCGGCGCTCCTCGCGCCCATCCACGTCCCCGTGATCACGCCCAGCGACGAACCGTCGGGCGACGTCCCTCCGAAGATCGAGGTGCGTCCGCTCCCGCCGGTGTAGTGCTCGGTGTGTGAGAGAGACTGCTGAGAGAGCTGAGAGAGAACGCTAGAGAGATCGATGGAGACGCAGCCGTCCCGCTCGGGGCGGCTGCGGTCTTTGCGGGGGCTTCATGAAGTTGTGTGGGTAGGGCGAACTGCTCCCTCAGCTTCGGCCCTGGCGCTCCAGGGGTGGTCCTTGCGCTCCATCACAGCAAGCGTCAGTCCCAACTGAAGTTGGGCGCGACCGACGCCTGCGGCGACGGAACTCCAGGGCTTGCCGCCGGTGCTTTCTGGGTGTTCCTACGGGGGCTCGTCCGGCCTGCCGCTGTGGACTCGACCCACTCGAGACCCGGAAGCGCCTAGAATCCCCGCTGGAGGTCGTGATGCTCGCCCGTTCCTCTTCCGTGTCCTCTTTCGTGCTGTGCTTGGCACTCGCCAGTTCCGCGCCCGCATGCCGCGCGCCCCGATCCGCATCCGAACCGACGCCGGTCACAGCGACCATCGCGGCGGAGGCGACGGTCGAGCCGCAGGCGCCGAGCCCGCCCAGCGAACCCGCTCCGGACCCCGTGATCGACGCGGCCCGACTCGCACTGAGGAAGGCCGAGCAACTCACGCGCGCGCGCGATTCGGTGGCCGCGCGTCCCATGATCGCGGAGGCCGTCGAGAGCCTCATCCCGGTCGAGTCCCTCGCAGCTTTCACGCTCGTGAACGATCTGGGATACGCAGCCAACGCTGCGGGGGACGACCGCACGGCGCTGCGCGCGTTCGAGCACCTGCTCGCGAAGAAGGGCCCGTTGCTCGCTGCCGACGACGTCGAGTTGCAGAAGATTCGTCAGCGGCTGGCCACGATCCTCACGTCGCTCGGGTCGCACGATCGCGCCTTGGAGCTGTCCGCCCTCGCGGTCGAATCCCTCGAGCGAACCCAGGAAAGGGATGCGCTGGCGCTCGCGGAAGTTCGGGTCTGCCGCGGGAACGCGCTGAACGGTGTTGGCGAATACGACGCGGCGCTCGAGCAGTTCGAGATGGCTTTCGCGTCGCTCGAACGGACGCTGCCGCCGGAGAGTCCGCTTCGACTCGTCGTGCAAGCGAACCTCGCGTCGACGCACATGTGGCTGGGGCACGTCCAACAGGCACGCGAACACTTCGAGTCGGTGATTCGAATCCGCGAGCGCATTCTCTCGCCGAGCGATCCGTCCTTGGCCGTCGCGCGCACGAATCTGGCGACCGTCCTGCTCAACCTGGGCGATGTGCCCGCGATGCGCACGCTTCTCGAGGCGGCGATCCCCGTCCTGCAGCGCGTAATGCCTGCCGATCATCCTCAGCTCCTCGGTGCGCGAGCGAACCTCGCGGTCGCGCTGATCGAACTCGGTGACCGCGACGCAGCGCGTGCGATCGGCGAGGACGTGCTGGCGATCCGTGAACGAGTCCTGCCCGAGGGCGACCTGCGCTTGCAGAACTCACGACTCAATCTGGGCACGAACCTGAAGTTCCTCGGAGACCAAGAGGGCGCGCTGCGACTGTTCGAGAAGGTCTCGAGCGTTCTCGAGGAGCAGCTCGACGACGACGATCCCCAAGTGTTGCGCGCGCGCATGAACGTGGCCGGCATGCTGGTCGACATGGGCGAGGAGGACCGCGCCCTCGAGTTGATGGAGCACGTCGTCGCATCTGGCGCGAACAACGAGGCCTTCATCGCGATGGGAATCACGAACGCCCGGACCAACCTGGGCGGCACGCAAGCGAGCGTCGGGCAGTTGGATCGCGCGCGGCAGACGTTCGAGGAGATGGCCGCGGAGGCGCGCATCATCCTGCCACCCGAACATCGATCGCGACTCGCTGGGCTGCGCGCGATGGCGGTCGTGCTCGCATCGATCGGCGACGGACCGGCACTCGCCGCGGTCGTGGAGGAACTCTGCCGCGGCGTGCTCGCCGCGATCTCCGCCGCCGAGGCCGGCTCACCTCGCGAGACGGCGAGCCGCATCGCGTCGCTGGAGAGCCCGTTGTCGGCGATTCTCGACGGCTGTGCTGGGCTCGAGGACCTCGCCTTCGAGGTCGTCGAGTCCGCGCGGATCGTCGCATCCGCGCGACCGCTCGATCCCGAGTCGGTCCCCGCAGAACTTCAACCTCTCTTCACTCGTGTGCGCGAAGCTCGCGCGGAAGTGCAGCGCGCCGCGGACGCGCGCGAGTTCGACTCTCTCGTGGGCGGAGTCTCGGCGCGCGACGAAGCCGAATCGCAGCTCCGCCATGCGCTTCTCGAGCGAGGGCTGGTCGCACCGCGGGCCACGGCCGCCTCCGTCGCGCGCGCTTTGGCTCCCGGGTCCGCCGCCGCGGGGTTCTCGCGGTACGAGGAGTTTCGTTATGGAACGGGCCATTCCGATCCGAGTCGGGCGGACATTCGTGTCGTGGCGCTCCTGCAAACGGATCGCGACGACGTCGTGCGTGTGGACATCGGTACGGCCGATCGAGTCGGAGCAGCCGTCGAGCGCTGGCGAACCGCAACAGGCAAGTCACTCGCGGCGCGCGGGCTCGTCGCGGCGGGAGCGACCGCGTCGAACGATCGAGAGGAAGAGCTTGCGGCGGGTGAAGCACTGCGCGCACTCGTCCTCGATCCGTTGATGGCGGCCGCGCCTGACGCGCGAACCTTCCACGTGATCCTCGACGGCACGCTTCACCTCGTCCCGCTCGACGCACTACCGCTCGGCGATGGGCTCGTGGGCGATCGTGTACGAATCCACGTCGAGACTTCTTTCGCGCGTCTGCTCGCGCCAAGCGCGCCCATCGAGGCTGCACAATCGCTCCTCGTCGCCGGCGGAATCGACTACGACGCGGAAACAGGCCTGATTCCGCAAGCTGCGTTGCCGTTCGCAGCGCCGCCGCTGCCCGTGATCGAGGCGAGCACTCGGCGTGACGCTGTGAACGGTGCATGGCGATCGTTACCGGGAACGCTGGTCGAGGCGCGTGCGATTCGAGACGGTTTCGCGAGTGCGATCGGCGGTCGCGTCGAGCTCCTCGAAGGGGGTGCGGCGACGAAGGCCGCGATCTACGCCCGCGCCGAGCAAGCGCGCTGGCTCCACCTCGCGACGCACGGTTGGTTCGATGCGGGGCGCGCGGCGGAAGCAGCGAATCGCGGTTCGAGCGGTTCACTGTGGAGCCGACAGTCGCTCGCAGATGCGGTCGTCGGGCTCGCCCCGCGCACGCTGTGCGGCTTGGCGCTTGCGGGAGCCAATCGCGGGGCGGACTCCGTGGGTCGCGTACCTGGACTCCTGACCGCGGAGGAGTTGGCCGGGCTCGACCTCTCGCAGTGCGAGCTGGCCGTGCTCTCGGCCTGCGAGACGAACGTCGGTGCCGAACGAGGTGGGATCGGAATCTCGTCGCTGCAATCCGCACTGAACGCCGCCGGTGCGCGCACGGCGATCACCAGCCTGTGGAAGGTCGACGACGAAGCGACGCGCATCCTGTTCGAGAGTTTCTACGCGCGTGTCTGGCAGGGCGGAGAAGCCAAGGACCGTGCACTCTGGAACGCGAAGCAAGGACTGCGAGCAGCCGGACGCCCGACGCGCGACTGGGCCGGGTGGATCCTGACCGGCGATCCGCGCTGAAGGATGGGTCACGCCAGGACGCGAGCTTGATCGCGAGGCGGATGCGGACGAACCACGCGGCGACGAGCACGCCGGCGATCCCTGGGTGCCGTCCCGTAGGAAAGAGGCGCATCCGGGATTCGTGTGGGTCGCGAGCTGATCTCCCGGCCGGCACGCGCCCAGCAGGTGTGCGGCGCGTGACGGCCGGGAGACCAGCTCGCGACCCACACGAAATCCGGATGGGGCTCTTTTCGTAGGCTATGCGGCGATGGAAGCGCGCATCCGAACGCTGGGCACGGCTCGATTCCCCTCCCCGCTCACGACGCCCGTCTCGGACGGCGTCTGCGTCCCGGAGACGATCGTGCGCGTGGACGGCGACATCGAGCCCTGCACGACCTGGGAAGTCGCCGGGCCGCGCGAACGGCTCTTCTTCGAGCCTGGTCGGCTGCGCGCCGCGGTCGTGACCTGCGGCGGCCTGTGTCCGGGCCTGAACAACGTGCTGCGCTCGCTGTTCCTGCACCTCCACCATCTGTACGGGGTGCACGAGCTCCTCGGCGTGCGCTACGGCTACGCGGGCCTCGATCCGGACAGCGAGCATCCGCCGATCCCGCTGACGCGCGAGTCCGTCGGACGCATCCACCGGCTCGGCGGCACGGTGTTGGGCACGTCGCGCGGCCCCGTGGCTGCTGAGCGCATGCTGGCGACTCTACGACGGCTCGAAGTCGGCGCCCTCTTCTGCGTCGGCGGCGACGGCACGATGCGCGGCGCGCACGAGTTGTCCGAGGCGGCGCGCGCGGCGGGATACCCGCTGGCTGTCGTGGGCATCCCGAAGACGATCGACAACGACATCCTGCACGTGTCGCGCTCCTTCGGATTCCGCACGGCGGTCGAGGCCGCGCGCGAGGTCCTCGACTCCGCGCACAACGAGGCGACGAGCACGCGCAACGGCGTCAGCATCGTGAAGGTCATGGGCCGCGAGGCTGGATTCCTGGCGGCGGAGACGGCGCTCGCGAGCCAGGATGCGAACTTCGTGCTCGTGCCCGAAGTCCCGTTCGCGCTCGGAGGCCCGCACGGTCTCCTGGCCTCGCTGGACCAGCGGCTGGAGTACTCTGCCCACGCGCTGATCGTGGTGGCCGAGGGCGCGGGCCAGGAACACGTCGGGCCCTCGACGCCGGAGAAGGACGCCTCGGGCAACCGCGTGCTGGGGGACATCGGCACGTTCCTGAAGGAGCGCATCCGCGTGCACCTGAAGGGCCGCGGGATCCCGTTTTCGCTGCGCTACATCGACCCGAGCTATTCGATCCGCAGCCGGCCGGCGAACTGCGAGGACGCGATCTTGTGCGACCAGCTGGCGCGCCGCGCGGCCGACGCGGCGCTCGCGGGCAAGACGGACCTCGTCGTCGCGAGCGTCCACGACGTGTTCGTGCACCTGCCGCTCGAATCCGTGACGGGCCGCAAGCGCTGCCTCGATCCGGAAGGCGAGCCCTGGCGCTCCGTCCTCGCGTCCACGGGTCAGCCGGCCCGATTCGCGGCGGTCTGAGCGGCCGCGTACGCGTCGGACTAGTCGAGGCCGATCGTCGTGCGGGTGCCGACCTCGACGTGCACCGGAACCTCGACCGAACGGCCGTCCGCCCGCCGTCCGACCACGACGTAGTCGCCGGCGGGCAGGCCGGTCGCGACGAGGTCCGCGCCCGACCGGGACAGCTGGTAGAGGAGACCTTCGACGCCGCGCAACGAGATCGGCTCGCCCGTCGAGATGCCGCTCCGGCGAACGGTGAGCGATCCCGTCGCGTCCAGGCGGACGTCGCCGAGGTCGACGGCCTCGTCGGCCCCGATGTCGCGCGCGCCCAGCGAGCGCGGGGCGCCGTCCGCGGGCCAGACCACGAGCGTGTACGTGCCCGGATGGAGATCCCGCTCGAAACGGCCGTCGGGCTGGGCGTCGACGCGGTGTTCCGCGCCCGAAGCGCGCCGCACGGCGCTGAGCGTGGCCACGACCGGTCGGCCGGCCGCGTCCACGAAGCGCCCGCGGACGAAGCCACGCTCGGACTGCACGCGCAGGTCGACGTCGCGCGCTCCGGCCGCGATGCCGTCGAGCGCGCCCAGCACGGCCCCGTTCCAGGCGGCGCGCGCACGCAGCTCGAGACGGTAGGTCGCGCCCGCGCTGCACGGCACGGCGAACGTGCCGTCCTCGCCGGTCCAGCACTGACGCAGGTCCTGTCCGCGCCACGCGCTCGCGCGCGACAGGGTCCAGGCGGGCAGGATCGACGCGTCACGCGCTTCGTTCCCGGTGGATTCGCGCACCGCCTTCACGAGCCAGGTCTTCGCGACGCCGCCGTGCACCGACCGCGCGATGCCGCGGATCAAGGACGCGTGCTCGAGCACGGGATTCCACGTCACCGCCTCGCCGGCGATCGCGAGCCCGCGGTACTCGCTGGGCGCGGCGTCGCGCGACGCCTGCGCGCGCAACGAAAGAGGCCCCGGCGGCACGTCGTCGATCCTCCACGATCCGTCGGGGCCGGCGCGGGCTCGGAACGGATCGCGGTACCCTTCGACCTGCGCTTCGACGAGCGACTCCTCGGCCGCGACGCCGTCGGAGTAGCGCGCGACGCCGACGAGACGGGCACCTGGACCGAGGGCGACCAGCGAACCCACGTCTTCGAGATCGAGTTCGCGCGGCGCGTATCCCCGCGCGGAGATCGCCACGCGAGACGTGCGCGTCCGGTCGAGCGCGAGGCGCACGAGCCCGTCGGCGCCACTGCGTGCGCGCACCGCCCGTCCGGCGACGACGAGGGCTCCGTCGGGACGAAAGGCGGCCAGCGCGTCGCCGCCCGGTTCGCTCGCCAACTCGACGGCGAGCGCACCCGCGATCGGCTGTCCGCGGGAGTCCACGACGGCGAACTCGAGCGGCGCGACGAGATCGGGGAGCACGAGACGCACGTCCGCCGCGGCCTTGCGGCTCCACGTGGGCGTGCCGAACCAGACGGCTTCCGACGACGGACGCCCGGCCCCCCGCGCCCAGACCACCAGCGCGCGCTCCACGTCGCCCAGCACGAACCGCCCGTCGGGCCCGGTCGCCGCCGAAGCACGACGCGGTTCGCGCGCCGGATCCTCGCCCGCTTCCACGATCGCGCCTTCGACCGGAAGACCCCGTTCGTCGACCACGATCCCCGTGAGATCGAGACCGCGCTCGAGTTGGATCGCGACGTCCGTACGCTCGCCGGACTTCACGTCCGCGCGCGACTGGGCGCCGCCGCCGTCGAGGTGGACCCCGATGCGCCCGGCATGCACGCGCGGGAACTCGGCGATCCCGTCGCGGTCCGTGACCAGCCCGCGGACGCGTTCATGCCACAGCGGATCGCCCCAGGCGAGCATGTCGACGTGGATGCCGGGGACCGGCGCACCGAGTGCGTCGCGGACGGTGACGCGTACGGATCCCTGGGCGGTGGACACGGCAGCCGGTTCCGGCGCCGAAGCGGCGGGAACGGAGGAACCCGGGGCGGCCGCCGCGATGCGCGATCCCGCCGGAGGCTCGTTCAGCCCCGCCGCGGAACCTGGGCCGGCGGGAGCAGCGACCGCGAGTTCCAGATCTCCTCCCGCGCGCCCCGAACGACCGGCCATCCAGGCGATGCCGACGATGGCCGCGAGCACCGCCGAAGCCGCGGCGACGCCGAGCGCGACATTCGAGGTCGACGAAGCGGCCGGGATCGCCGCGACGGGCAACGACTGCGCGCGCGCCGCGGATTCCAGCACTTCGCGGCGCACGCTCGCCAGCGCCGATCGATCGAGGAGCGCGGCCGCGCCGAACGCGAAACCCGCGGGCAGGGAACGGCGCACGATGCGCAGACCGCGGTGCAGCTGCGCGCGGACCGTGCCCTGCGGGCGACCGAGGTCGCGCGCGATCTCGTGCGGGGGCTTGCCCTCGGCCAGGTGGGCGACCAGCACCTCGCGATAGGTCGGCGGCAGCTCGGCGAGAGCGCGCGTCACGGCATCGCGCACCTCGTGGGCCTCGGCGTCGTCGGGTTCGTGCGCGCCGCTGGGCAGGTCCTCGGCAGCCGCCTCCTCGTGACGCGTCGCGCGACGGCGGTTCATGAGCCGCGCCTGGTTGATCAGGATGCCCATGAGCCACGGGACGATGGGGCGCGACGCGTCGAAGGCGTCCGCGCGCTCGATCGAGGCCAGGAAGGTGGACTGGACGACGTCCTCGGGATCGACCCCCCGTCCGGCGACGTGCCGGGCGACGCGCATCATCTCGGGCGAGATCTCGTCGAAGAGCTTCGCCAGCGCGGTCAGGTCGCTCTGGCTGCGGTAGCGCTCGAAGAGGGCCGAGAGGCGCGGATCGTGCATGGTCAGCACCCCTTGATCGGAACCGCCCCGAGCGTTGCAGGGAAGTGGCGGTCTGGATCCCGTGGGTCGGAGAGGCGATCCTGGGCCGCTTGGACGACGGAATCCTGATCTGGGACGGGTACGGGGCCGGCGCGGGTTTCCACGCCGCGCCGGCGACCGCGATCCTCCTCCTCGTCCTCGCGCCGCTCGTCGGGAGGATCTTCCTGGCCTGGTTCCCGCCCGGGTTGCCTGGAGGTCGCGCACCGCGCGAACTCCCGGCGACCTGGGCGGCGAGCTACCTCGTCGGGCTGACCTGGCTGACATCGACCTGGACGATCGTGCCGGTCGGGGCTCGGGATCACGTCGTGCTGGGCGTGCCGGCACTCGCGCTCGTGGCGCGACTACTGACCCTGCCAGCCGCCCTCGTGCCACGGCACGAGCCGGTTCCGGGAGCTTCGTCCGGCGTCGCGCGCTTCGCGACCCTGCTCGCCGTCCTGGCGGTGGCGGGCGCTGGGGCAGGCCGCGAGAGCCTGGCCGGCGACGCCGTCCTGGCGATCGCTCTCCTGCCGGCGGCGATCTTCGTCCACGAGGCGCTCTCGATCGCGCGCGTGCCCCACTGGATCCGTGCGGCGGTGCTCGCGCTCCTCGCGTTGGCACTGGCCACCGGAGCGTACAGCCTCGACCAGGACGTGTTCGTGTTCGTCGCAACGTCCGCGGCGGCGGCTGGGGCCGTCGGGTGGATCCGACGCGGCGACCGGCGCGCGCTGGCGCTCGCGGCGACCGCGATCGCGTTGCTCGCCAGCCAAGGCGCGCGCGGAGCGCCCGTCGCGTTCGGGCTCGCGATCGCGCTCGTGCTGGCGAGTGCCAGGCCGTCACGGCGATTCGCGATCGCGTGGGCCAGCGGTGGATTCGCGGTCGGCCTGATCACGCCGTTCGTCCGGGGGTTCTCCGGGCGCAGGGACGAGGTGCAGCAGTCCGAGAGCGTGTGGATGCAGCTGTCGTTCGCGTTGCCCGTCGTGGCCGCATTCGTGGTCGCGGCGCTCGTCGCCCGGCGCCGCGATCCGCCGACCTGGAATCCGTCGGGAGCTCCGGTCGGTCGCGAAGCCCACGTGCTCGCCAGCGGTGCGCTGCTCGCTGCCCTCCTGGTCGCCGTGGGGCATGCGCTGCCATCCGATTGGATCCGAGCCCATGTCGGGTCGACCCCCTTCCCGGCGCTTTCGATCTGGCTCCTGCTCGCGATCGCCGCCGCGATCGCGCTTTCGCGCGCGCTCGAGCGCCGAACCAGGACGTCGTGAGCGACCTCGAGGATCTGCGCGCGGATCCGGCCGCCGAGCCGCCGCCGGCGCCGCTCGCGCGCGGCGCATTCGAGGTCGCGTTCGAGGCGGCGCGCAACGGCGCGTCGTTCCGGCTGGCGCTCGAAGCGCTGCTGCTCGAGCTCGACGACGAGTCCGCCGACAAGTTGATGCAGATGCTGCGCGAGGCGCGCGGCGCGTGGTTCCCGCTGCTCCGCGCGCGCGCCGGCGAGCTGCTCTTCGTCGGCAATGCGCTGTCCGGCTCGATCACGCCGCTCGCGGCCGCCGGTTTCCGCGTCACGGTGCTGGAGCGCAACGCCGAGCGCGGACGCTTCGCGCTGCTGCGTGCGGCCGAACACTCGCCCGGCAACGTGCGCGTCGTCCTGGGCGGCGACACCGCGCGCCTACCCTTCGCGGACCGCGCGTTCGACGTCGTCGTGCAGGAAGACGGCCTGCCGCGCGCCGACGAACGTTTCGCGCACGACTTCGACGAGGTCTTGCGCGTCGCCCGCGGCGAGGTCGTGCTGGCCGCCGACAACCGGCTCGCCTACAAGCGCTCGAGCGGCCGCCGCAACGACTTCCACGTGCAGAGCCCGCTCGAGTTCGCGCGCGCGGCGCTGTCGCCGACGCGCGGCGAGCGCACGCTGCGCGGCTACCGCGCGCTGTTCGCGCGCGGCGGGATGCGCGGGCCGCGCGCGTTCGCGCTCTACCCCCACTCGCGCGACTTCACGCACGTCGTCGCGCTCGACGCGAACCTGCCGACGCTGACGATCGGGCCGATGGAGCGGAAGAACCGCGTCAAGGTCGTCGGCCGCGCGCTGGGCCTCTTCCCGTGGCTCACGCCTTCGTACGCGCTGCTCGGGGCTCGCCCCGGGATCGGTGGACCGACGCGGATGGACCGGATCCTCGAGGAGCTCGCGCAGCGCACGGGCGAACCCACGCCCGTCGCCGAGCAGTTCGTCGGCACGCGCGGCAACACGCTGCTCGTGCAGACGCGGAGCCGGGAGTCCGACGGCCGTGGATCGTGGACGCTGCACGTGCCGCTGTGCCCGAAGAACGTCCCGCAGCTCGAGCTCCACATGCGCTCGCTGGCGCTGGTTCGATCGCGTTTCCCCGCCGTCCCGGTGCCAGAACCGCTCTTTCACGGCCGCATCGAGGACGTGTGGCTGTCGTGCGAGCGCCGCCTGCCCGGCTGGACCGCGCCGCAGGTCGTCGGCGACCGCGCGAGGATCGGCCGGATGCAGCGCGAGGTCTCGCGGCACTTCGCCACGCTCGTCACGCGGTCAGCCCGGCCGTTCACGGACGCCGACTTCGAAGCGCAGGTCGCGGCTCGTTTCCGCCTGGTCGCCGCGCACGCCGCGGTCGCCAGCACGATCCGCGCACTGGATCGGATGTTGTTCGAGACGCGCGAGAAGCTCGTCGGCCAGGCGTTTCCGCTCGTCCTCTACCACGCCGACCTGCGCAGCAAGCACGTGCAGGTCGATCGCGACGGCGGGGTGCTCGGCTATCTGGACTGGGGCACGACGGAGGACGAGGGGTTGCCGCTCTTCGACCTGCTCCATCTGGTGGTGCACGAGCGCAAGCAGGAGCTCCACATCACGCCCGGGGAGGCCTGGCGCGCGATTCGCGACCGGCGCGGACTGTACGACCACGAGATCGAGGCCCTCGACTCGTACGCGCGGACGCTCGGCCTCGCCGTCCCCGTCGTCTCGGCGATCGACGCGATCTATCCCGTGCTCGTCGCGGCGATGGCCGAGAAGAACTGGGACTACAGCCGGCCGCGCTGGCTGCACAAGCAGTTCGGCATCTAGGCCGTCAGTCCGGCCTCAAGTGGTTCGGATCGAGAGGTCGGACGCCGCACCCCGCACCAGCGCGAGCCTCTCCAACACGCTCTGCCCGCCGGACAGGCGCAACACGCGCTCCGGCGCCATCCGATCCAGGAGTCCCTCGAGGATCGAGTGGTAGCGCAACTGCGTCCAGCGATTCGTCGAGCGCACCCCGTCGTCGACGAGCGGCAGCGCGCCCCAGGGCAGCAGCACGATCCGGTCGTAGCGCGCGGCGTGCGCGCGCATCTCCTCGACGAACCGCTCCGTCGCCTCGACGTCCTCGTGCAGGCCGTAATGCAGCCAGAAAGCGGCGAAATCGAGGCTGGAGCGGTCGGCAACGAAACCGCCAGCGGCGGCGTCCTCGCCGGCGCGGTGTTCCTCCCACAGGTCGCGCATCAGCGCCGCCCATTCGCGCGCGCCGTAGCCGTGCGGCCGGAATCCGGCTTCGATCCGGCGCCGCATGCCCTCCTCGACGAAGGGGACGCCGAGGTCGCTCGCGAGGCGCTTCCCGAGCGTGGTCTTGCCCGTGCCGGCCGACCCGGAGATCGCGATCCGGGGCCGCGCGGATCCCGCGGAGACGACGGAGACAACGCCCGATCCGGGCGGGCGGACGGACGGGGCGTCATCGCCGAAGAGCCAGGGCCGCTCGCCGATGGACGACACGACGGCCCCAGCCTCGGATTGCGCGACGAGCGTGTGCGACGCCATCGCGGGCGCGAAGCGCAGCGCTTGCGAGCCCGGCACGCCGAGCGCACGGCACAGGAGCGCTCGGATCACGCCCACGTGAGTCACGACCTGGATGCGCTCGCCGCGGTGCTCGCGCTGGATGTCGTTCCACCAGGCGTTCGCGCGCGTCTCCATGTCCGCGAACGACTCGCCGCGCGTCGGGCGCGCCGTGTAGTAGTCCTCCCAGTACGCGGTGACCGCCGCCGGCTCGGCGGCCGTGATCTGGGCCCAGGTGCGGCCTTCCCAGGCTCCCATGCTCTGCTCGCGCAGGCGCGGATCGATCCGCAGCGGGACACCGTGGTCGCGCGCGATCCGCTCCGCGAGTCCGCGGCAACGCACGAGATCGCTCGACCACACGATCGATGGCGCCGGCTCGTGGCCCGCGAGCCAGCGCGCGAGCTGCTCGCCCTGCTCCACGCCGCGCGGCGACAGGGCCGCGTCCATCTGCCCGCGCACGACGCGGTCCGTGAGTGCGGCGACCTCGCCGTGCCGCAGCAGGTGCACGTGCGTCGCCCAATCCGCCGGCAGGATCTTCTGCGTCGCGGCGTCGAAGCTGCCCGTGAAGGCCTGTCCGGGCGCGAACTCCTTCACTTCGACTCCGGATACAGGCGCAGGATCTCGCGCTCGAGCGCCTCGGCCGCGTCGAGCAGGGCGGGCGAGTCGGCGGACAGGAGCACGCTCGGGATCACCGCGATCCTCTCGTCGCGAACGGCCTTCAGCTGCCCGAGCGGCGCCGAGGCGAGCAGCACCGCGCGTGTCGCGCTGCCGCCCTCCGCGCGCACGGGAGCGCCGCACACGAAGAGGTCGGGAGCGATGCGCAGTACCCGCTCGAGGTCGATCTGCTGGTGCTCCACGATGCCGTCCTCCGCGCCGGCGTTCACGAGGCCGCACAGCTCGAGCAGCGCGCCCGCCGTCGTGCGGGCACCGGCAGCCCAGCCGCCCGTCCCGTCGTTGGAGTAGACGAGCGCACGGCGCTTCGGTCGCGCTCGCGCACGTTCGCCCAGCGCGGCCGCGCGTGCGTCGAGGCCGCGCGTGATCTCGGCCGCCCGCGCCTCGGCTCCCAGCAAGTTCCCGAGCAGGGCCAGGGTCTCGCGCACGGAGGCGTAGTCCTCGCCCGAGCGCAGGACGAGCACCGGGATTCCCTGGCCGCGCAGCACGGTGGTCGTGTCCTGGTTCTGCCAGACGAGCGTGATCACGAGGTCGGGCTCGAGCGCGAGCAGCCGCTCGGCGGTGTACTTCGCGAAGCGCGGCAGGCTTCCGAACGGCGGCCCCCGGAAGTCGCGGGTCGCGAAGTCGTCGACCTGCTCAGGAAGAGCAGCGATGCGCTGCGGTTCGACGAGCGCGGCCAGGTACTCCGCCGCGGCCGCCGTGGCCGGCACGATGCGCTGCGGCGTGCCGCGCAGAGGCGGCTCGATGGCGCCCACGCCCACCGAGGTCGATCGCGGCGCCCGGCGCTCGCAGGCCACGAGGAGGCAGAGGCCCACGGCGGCGAGCAGGGAGACGACCGTGGCGCGATGGAGGCTTCTCACCGGGGAGAGCTTGACTGCCCGGCCGCGCGAGTCAACGCCACGTCACGTCGCGGAAGGCCACGTCGGTCCCGACGACGAAGAAGCCCATGCGCCCGCTCGGCAGCTCGAGCTCCGTGAATCGGGTCCCGTCGACGGTGAGCGTGTACTGGCTGCCGACGCGCTCGAGCGCGATCGTCCGCTCGCGGTGCGCGTCGCCCGGGATCGGCAGACGCGACTGCGAGACGGCCTTCCCGAGGCGGGTGACGCGGATCAGCACCTCGGGGGCCTCGATGTCGATCTGGGCGCAGTCCTCGGGCCCCGCCCATCCGGCGACGAACCCCATGCGCCCGCCGACCTTGGGCAGCTCGGACACCCGCGCCGTGAGACGTTCGACGCCGGCGCGCAGGACGCAGAAACCGACCTTCGTGCCGGCGTCGTGCCCCACGATCCCGGCGGAACCACGGTCCTCCCAGTCCCCCACGGTCTCGAACGGGACCTGCGCCGAGAGGAGGAACGCGCGCAGATCCTTCGAGAGCTTCTTGGCGGGTCCGAGCGTGCGCAGGAAGTCCTCGGTGCCGAGCTTGGTGCCTGTTTCGCCGAGCGCGTAGCGGTGGAACGCCGTCCGGTAGGCAGCCTGGCTCCCGTGCAGGCACATCGCCGCGAGCCCCCAGGTCAGCGCCGGGTCGACCGCGTCCGACGCCACGAGCTTGCTCAGGTCGGGATCGCCGTTGCCCATGGCGAGCAGGGCCTTGCCCGGCAGGTCCACGGACTCGACGCGCGGCTGCGCGAACGCGGCGAGCTTCTCCCCGTCCCACGTGCTGCGCGAGAAGTCGAGCGCGATCCCCCACGCGTGCCACGTGCGGCCGATGTCGAGGTTCTTGGGTCTCGAGAGGGAGTGGAACTGCAGGCACGCGGCGTAGAGCAGCGCGGAGCGAGTCGCTTGCGGCCCCTCGAGCCGCGCGACGTAGGCGGTGCGCGTCTCCTCCGAGAAGGAGGCGAAGCGGCTCTGGGCCGGGATCGAGATCCCGTCGCTCCAGGCGCCCTCGTGGCGCGCCGTCTCGTTCGGGAACACGCGCACGCGCATCCGATCCTCGGGTCGCGCGCCGAAGAACGTCGCGAGCTCGTCGAACGCGCGTTCGAGCAGCCGCGCGGCCTCGTCCGCCTCGGGCTTCGTGCCATCCCATTCGAGCTGGTAGTGCGCGCTCTCGACGTGGACGGGATCGCCCGTGACATTCCGAGCGGTGCGTGTCGAACGCCAGATGCTAGTGTCCTGACTCGGAAGTACGCGGGCCCATGGACGCCGCCTGCGCCGCCCCGGCGTCGTTGCGCCTCCTCCGAGGGATGCAGCGAACCCGCGTCGTCGCCGCGCCTACCCGGGAAGACGCAGTCGACGCGAATTGGCCCGCGTACTTCCGAGTCAGGACACTAGAGTCCGCGGGCGAGGCCGCACCCGATGCCCTATCTCTTCCAGCGTCTCCGACCGCGATCCCTCCCGCCGCGCGAGGGCCCGACCCGCCGGGAGGTCCTGGAGACCTCGTTGGCGGCCGCGGGCCTGCTCCTCGCGAGTTGCCGTTCCCGCACGCGTCCGAGCGATTCCGCGCCGCGCGTGGTCGTCATCGGCGCCGGCCTCGCGGGCCTCGCGTGCGCGCACGAGCTGCGCGCGCGCGGCTCGGACGTCGTCGTGCTCGAAGCGCGCGCGCGGGTCGGCGGCCGCGTGCACTCGCTCGACGACGTCCTCGAGGGCGCGAGCGTCGAGGCGGGGGGCGAGTTCATCGGAGCGAACCACCCTTGCTGGCAGGGCTACGCGCAGCGGTTCGGGCTCGCGCTCGATCCGATCACGGGCGAGGAGGAGGACGTCGAGGTCCCGGTCGTCCTGCAGGGCCAACGCATCGCGGGACGCGAGCTCGAGACCCTGTGGCGCGAGATCGACGCACTCCAGAACACCCTCACGAAGCTGGCGCGCGAGGTCGACGGCGACGCGCCCTGGAACCACCCCTTCGCGGGCGCGCTCGACATGCGCCACATGTCGGGCTGGGTCGAGGAACAACAGGTCTCGCGCCTGGCGCAGCACGGATTCCGCGTGCTGCTGGCCGCCGACGCCGGCATGCCCACGAAGCGGCAATCGCTGCTCGCCACCCTGGGGATGATCGCCGGCGGCGGCCTCGAGGCGTTCTGGACTTCGAGCGAGTCGTACCGCTGCTCCGGCGGCAACGCGCGGCTGGCGCGAGCTCTCGCCGAGGCCGTCGGGAACGAGCGCGTGATCACGGGCTCGCCCGTCACGAAGGTCCGCTGGAACGCGGGTTCACCCGTCGAAGTCACGTCGGAACGCGCGACGATCCAGGCCGACCGCGTCGTCCTGGCCACGCCGCCGACGACCTGGCCGCGCATCGCTTTCGACCCGCCGCTGCCGACCGGGATCGCCCCTCAGCTCGGACGCACCGTGAAGTACATCGCGACGGTCTCGCGCCGCGTGTGGCACGACTCCCGCCAGGCGCCGGAGGCGATCACGGATGGCCCGATCTCGCTGACCTGGGAACCCGCGCGCGGCCGCACGACGGATCGCGCGGTGATTTCGGCGTTCTCGAGCGGAGAGGCCGCGGACCACGTCCGTTCCCAGCGCGGTGCGGCGCTGAAGGAGCTGATGCTCGCGGAATTCGAGGGCCTCTACCCCGGCTTCCAGGACGCGTTCGTCGCGGGACGCTTCCTCGATTGGCCGGGCGACGAATGGACGCGCGCCGGGTACTCGTTCCCCGCGCCGGGCGAGACCACGAGCCGCGTGAAGCGCCTGCGCGAGCCGTTCGATGCGCTCATCGTGGCCGGAGAGCACGCCAGCTCGCGTTTCCCGGGTTACATGGAAGGCGCTCTCGAGTCCGGCGTGCGCGCGGCGGAACTGGCTCTGCGCTCCGGCTGAGGGTTCCGGCCGCGTCGCGACCCGTGCAGCCTGGATTCCCGCCGGCGGCTCCGCGCCGGCCCAGGACCGGTGCCCGGCCATTTCCGCGCGATTCCGTTCCCGGGGGGACCTCACGGGGTCACGGGTCTCCCGACGGGACGCATGCCGTCCCCTCGAACTGGAGACACGAACCATGCAACGCATCCCGAGCTTCCTGCGTCTGGCGGGCGCCGCCCTGTTCCTGACCGCGAGCGCGCGCGCCGATCTGATCGAGCAATTCACGCCCGCCCCGCGGGATTGCACGCCCTGCGTGTGGTTCCAGGTCCTGAACGGAGGAACGCCGGGCACTCCGGGCAACTCCGGCGTGATGAACCTGGCGACGATGCCCTTCGGGAGCACGCTGCACGGCGGTTGGCTGACGTTCACGCCGCAGGGCACGTTCGTGACGTACATCGGCGGCGGATCCTCGACCACCGAGGTCCGCACGTCGGCCGGCGCCTCGATCCCCGACGTGCGCGGCGCGATCAACCTGAGCGAGGCGTTCGGCGTGATCGTGGACCCGATGACCGGCACGATCTGGGGCGCCACGCTCTACGCCGGCGTGGTCCTGTGGACGCCCGCGCACACGTACCTGCTGCTCGTCGGCGGCACTCCGGCGATCTACGAGTTCACCATCGGGGGCGCGGCCATCGGGGGCGTGCGCGGCGGCGCCCGTCTGGCGGCGAACATCCTCGACACGGATCCCGGCATCGGCGTCGCGGCGACCCAGTTCTCGGGAACGGTCGTGTACACGAGCACCCAGGCGTTCCTGCTCACCACGTTCGGCCTCGGGATCGGAGCGAGCGAGCTCACGCTCGGCGGCGGCTCGATCGGGGGAGTGCGCGGCGTGACCGCGATGGGCGGCGACGCGAACCCCTTCCTGCTCGACGCCGGTGCATTCCTGTGGACGAACTCGAAGGTCATGCTCCTCGTCGCCGGCGGCGGTACGAGCGTGAGCGAGGTCCTCGACCCGGCCGGCGCCTCGATCGCGAGGGCCTGGGGCGTCACGCGGCAGAGCCCGCTCTACCCGGGCGGCACGACGTTCCAGGGGCTCGCCACCGTGATCAACGACACCAAGGAGTTCCTCGTGTACGTCGGAGGCGGCGTGACCACCGCCGAGGTCACGGCGGCCGGCACGTCCCTGACGTCGAACGTCCTCACCCCGGGATCGAACACGCTCCTGCACCAGGCTTCCGGACTGTCCGAGGTCTTCTCGACTTGGTCTCCGCCCGGCGCACCGCTCATGCGGGGGAC
>JAPLOF010000031.1 GCA_026692665.1 Planctomycetota bacterium | reverse complement strand
CGGAGTTGTGCCTGGCTCCGTACCGCCGACCGCCTACCGACGACAGCGCCGCCGACCTACTTCGGCAGCGCCGCCTCGTACTCCTTCAGCGCCGCCTCGATCTGCGTCTTGAACTGCGCCTGCGCGGGCTTGAGCTTCAAGAGAGCCATCTTCTGGATCTCGACTGCCTTGGCGACGTCACCCTTCAGGAAGTGCACGCGTGCCACGGTGTCGAGGATCGCGCCGTCCTCGTTCTTCGTCAGCTCCGCCGCGCGCGTCGCGGCCTTCAGGGCCAGGTCCAGGTCCTGCTTCGGGAACGGTTCCTTGGGATCGACCAGGACCCAAGCCACGGCGTTGAGGCCTTCCGGGCTGTTCTTGCCCGGGCCGTCGACCCACGCCTTGGCCCATTCGATCGCCTTGTCCGCGGCGCCGCTCTTGCCTTGCGCCAGCATGCGGACCTGGGCGTTGCCGCCGTAGCCGACCGGGTCGACTTCGAGAAGCTCCGTCGAGTAGGAGAGGACTTCAGCCCACTTGCGGGCCTGGTAGGCCGTGGCGAGGCTCTTCAGCGTCTGCGGCGCGCGCTCGGCTTTCGTCTGCCAGGCAGCCATCGCGGCCAGGTCGTGCGTGCCGGCCGTCACGGCGTCCAGGAACTGCAGGCCGAGCAGCGCGTTCTCGATGAACGCGACCTTGCCTTCCTTGTCGACGATCACGGCGCACGGCAGCGTCGAGCGTCCCGCGGCTTTCAGGAAGGCGTCCTTCGTCTCCGTGCCCTTGTCCCAGGCGATCGCGAACTCGACCGCGCCGCCCTTGTCGGTGATCGCCGTCTTGACCTTCTCGATCGTCGTCCCCGTGACGTCCGTCGAGGCGATGCCGATCACGACGAGCTTCTTGTCGGCGTAGTTCTTCTGCACCTCCGACAGGATCTGCAGCTGCTCCAGGCTGGCCTTGTTCCAGGGCGCCCAGAAGTGCAGCAGGTAGGTCTTGCCCTTCTCCAGGGTCGTCACGGGCGTGCCCTTCACGAAGCTCTCGATCGAGAGCGCGGGGGCCGCGTCTCCGACCTTCAGCTTGGCCGGTGCCTGGGTCGGGGCCGGTGCGGGAGCCGGAGTCTGAGCGCGGGCGACGGGGGCGACAGCGAGGCAGGCCAGCGCCAGGGCGGCCACCGACGAGTGGAAGTTCATGGAGGAGTCCTTCGGGCGGGTCTCGATCGGGCCGCGCAGGAGGTCGCGCAGGCCCGGGAACGTGGCGGGAGTGTACCGACCCGAAGATCCGGCGGTCTCGGAACCGAACGAGGGCCGGGATTCCAGGCCCCGGAAGGCCCGGGTCGGCCCGCGCAGCCCGCGCGAACTCGCCCGCCGTGGCGTACACTCGCCACCTTTCGAATACCCCGGCATGAACACGACGACACGCACCCTCGCGGCGTCCCCGGCCCATCCGGCCGAGCTCGCCCTCGGCATCCCCGGCTTCACGTTTCTCGACCTGCACAGGCCCGAGCGTCTCGCCGACCTGCACCGCACGTTCCTCGAAGGCCTGCGCGGGGCGGACGCGGCGCTCCACGAGCGTTGGATGCGCCACGCGGACGGCTCGGCGCGAGTCGGCGGCCCCGCCGAGTCGACGCTGCTCATCGAGGTCTCGCGTCACGTGTCGGCGTTCGTTGCGCGGCTGTTCCGGATCGAGGGCGCCGTGGCGGCGCGGCGGCAGGCGCTGACCGACCGGTTGATCGTCTACCGCGTGCGCGATCGCTTCCTGAAGAAGGTGGTGAAGCGCGTGTCGCTCGCCGAGGGCCAGCGCCCCGAGGATGTCCATGCGCGCGCCGCGGCCCTGCTCGACGCGCTGCCCGGTCGCCCAGGCCGCGAGATCGACGCCGAGGAGCGCTTCGCGATGCGGGTCTGGAACCTGCTCGAGCGCCCGGCGGACGAAGCGGCGGTCGCGGGGCGTCAGGAGACCGTGGCGCAGGCGCTCGAAGTCCTCGCGCTCTCCTTCAAGCTCCGCGAGGAGGCCCACGATCCGTCCCTCTCCGGCTGGCGCATGCTGCGCAAGCCGCACGAGCTCGACTGGGAGCACGGCCTCGTCCACCACCTGCGACCCATCGAGAGCCTCCCCGAGGCGATCGAAGGCAGCCCGAAGCTGTTCCGGCGCCGCGACGGATTCAAGCTCACCGACCGGCGCGCGAACGACGCGCTGGTGATGAACGAGATCGACCAGTGCGTCTTCTGCCACGAGCGCGAGAAGGACTCGTGCTCGAAGGGCCTCTTCGACAAGAAGACCGCCAAGATCGCCCAGAACCCGCTGGGAATCGACCTGAACGGATGCCCGCTCGACGAGCACATCAGCGAGATGCACTCGCTCTACGCCGAGGGGGATCCGATCGGGGCGCTGGCGCTCGTCACGATCCGCAATCCGATGTGCCCCGGCACGGGCCACCGGATCTGCAACGACTGCATGAAGGCCTGCATCTATCAGAAGCAGGAACCGGTCAACATCCCGCAGATCGAGACGAAGGCTCTCTCGGACGTGCTCGACATGCCTTGGGGGCCCGAGATCTGGCTCCTCACGACGCGCTGGAATCCACTGCGCGTCGAGCGGCCGTACGCGCTGCCGCACAACGGGATCCACGTCCTCGTCGTGGGGATGGGGCCGGCCGGCTACCGCTGGCGCACTACCTGACGCAGGAGGGCTTCGGCGTCGTCGCGCTCGACGGGCTCAAGATCGAGCCGCTGCCGGGGTCGGTGACCGGACGCCTGGGCAAGGGCGAGGCCGAGATCCCGCCCGGTGCCGTGGCCGCGTGGGGCGCGCTCAGCGGCGAACTCGACGAGCGCGTGCTGCTCGGGTTCGGCGGCGTCTCCGAGTACGGGATCACTGTCCGGTGGGACAAGAACTTCTTGACGCTGCCGTATCTCTCGCTGATGCGGCGCGAGAACTTCGACCTGCACGGCGGCGTGCGCTTCGGCGGGGCGCTCGACCTCGACGACGCGTGGCGTCTCGGCTTCGACCACGTCGCGATCGCGACGGGCGCGGGCAAGCCGACGATCATCGACATGAAGGGGAACCTCGCGCGCGGCGTGCGCAAGGCGAGTGACTTCCTCATGGCCCTCCAGCTCACGGGCGCCTTCAAGAAGGAGTCGGTCGCCTGCCTGCAGTTGCGCATGCCCGTCGTCGTCATCGGCGGGGGCCTCACCGGCGTCGACACGGCGACGGAGTCGCTGGCCTACTACCCGGTCCAGGTCGAGAAGATGGCCGGGCGCTACGACGTCCTGTGCGAGCGCTTCGGCGAGGAGACGGTGCGCCGCTTCTTCAGCGAGGAGGAGCGCGCCCACCTGGACGAGTTCGTCGCCCATGGCCGGGCGGTCGTCGCCGAGCGCGAGCGGGCCCTGCGCGCGGGCGAGGAGCCGGACTTCATCGGGATGGTCCGCGGCTGGGGCGGCGTGCGCCTCGTCTACCGCAAGAACATGGAGGATTCGCCGGCCTACCGGCTGAACCACGAGGAGATCCAGAAGGCTCTCGAGGAGGGGATCACCTTCGTCGAGTGCATGTCGCCGACCGAGATCCTGCAGGACCGCTTCGGCGCGGTCCGCGGCATCCGGTTCGAGCGTCAGAAGCGCTCGGAGGATGGCAAGTGGCGCGCGTCGGGCGAGTTCGTCGAGATGCCCGCCGGCACCGTTCTCGTCGCGGCGGGCACGAGCCCGAACATCACCTACGAGAAGGAGAAGCCCGGCACGTTCGCGCTCGACGAGAAGCGCTCCTTCTTCCAGGTGGGACGCGTCGAGAACGACAGCTTCGCGCCCGTGAAGCGCGGGCGTGACGACAAGGGCGCGGCCTTCCTGACGTCCTACGTCCAGGGCACGCGCACCGTGTCCGTCTATGGCGACAACCACGCGGCCTACGCGGGCAACGTCGTGAAGGCGATGGCGTCCGCGCGCGACGGCTACTCGAGCGTCGTGGGCGTGTTCCAGGATCGCATCGCCGGACTCGCCCACACGCCGACCGCGATCGCCGAGCGCCGCGCCGCCTGGAAGAAGCTGCTGCAGAAGCTCGATTTCGAGCTGGTCGCCGTCGTGCACGAGGTGAACCGGCTGACGCCGACGATCACCGAAGTCGTCGTGCACGCGCCGGCCGCGGCGCGCCGGTTCGAGCCGGGGCAGTTCTATCGCCTGCAGAACTTCGAGGCGAACTCGACCGATGTCGCCGGTTCCCGCCTCGCCCTGGAGGGACTCGCGCTGACCGGCGCGTGGACGGATCCCGTGAAGGGGCTCCTCTCGATGATCGTGCTCGAGATGGGCGTGAGCTCACGCCTGTGCGCGATGCTGAAGCCCGGCGAGCGCGTCGTGGTCATGGGCCCGACGGGAGCGCCGACCGACATCCCGCATGGCGAGAAGGTGATCCTCGCCGGCGGCGGGCTCGGCAACGCGGTGCTGTTCTCGATCGGCCGCGCGATGCGGCGGAACGGGAACAAGGTCGTCTACTTCGCCGCTTTCCGTCGCGGGGAGGACCTCTTCAAGCGCGAGGAGATCGAATCCGCCGCCGACGTCGTCGTGTGGTCCACGGACGCCGGCCAGGAGATCGAACCCGCCCGTCACCGCCCGTGGGACCGTCACTTCCGCGGCAACGTCGTGCAGGCGATGAAAGCCTACGCCACCGGCCAGTTCGACGAGACGCTCATCGATCTCGCCGAGTGCGATCGCATCGTGTGCATCGGTTCCGACCGCATGATGAACGCCGTGCGCGAGTCGCGCTTCGGCGTGCTGAAGCCGCACCTGAAGCCTGGGCACCTCGCGATCGGATCCATCAACTCGCCGATGCAGTGCATGATGAAGGAGATCTGCGCGCAGTGCCTGTGCAAGCACGTGGATCCCGAGACCGGGAAGGATCTGCCGCCGGTCTTCTCGTGCTTCAACCAGGACCAGCCGCTGGACCGCGTGGACTTCGAGAACCTCATGCAGCGCCTGCGCGCGAACTCGACGCAGGAGAAGCTGACGAACCTGTGGCTCGACCACCTGGTTCACGAGTGCAAGCTGCCGATCTGGTCGACTCTGTAGGGCGCGTATGCCGTTCGGCGGTACGGAGCCTCGCTCCGTATCGCCCACCGCGCGAGGCCCGCTACAGCGCGGACCGCAGCTCCGCGAGGAGCAGCGCCTCGTCGAAGTTCCCGCGGCTCTCCCGGTGGTACCCGCGCACCCACTTGCGGTCGTCCACGAGGACGAAGGGGACAGCCTGCTTGCCCGTCTCGGCCTCCAGCTTCTCGGCTGCCGCCGGCACCTCGTCGATGTAGACCTTCTCGTGCGGGACGGACAGCTCCCGCATCCAGCGATCCAGACGGGTGCAATCAGGGCAGCCGTGCGAGGAGTAGACGGACAGCTTGTGTCCCTTCAGGAAATCGAGGCGGCTGTCCATGGTTCGTTGGACGTCCAAGCTAGTACGGACCTGCCGCGGATGGGAGCCCGGCGACGTGAGTCAGGCGGGAACCGCGCGCCCGTCCCGCGTGTTCGGCAGGCTGGGCAGGCTCGGCAGCGAGAGCTTGGTGGCCCCGGCCGTCTGGTAGGGGTACGAGCAGCCGGGTTGGCTGGCGCAGTACTCGACCAGGTCCTGCAGGCTCGTGCGCCGCAGGCGATCGTGGAAGGCGTTCGAGGCCTTCATCCACGTGTCGTGGAGCGGGCAGGCGTGCGCGTCGTCGCACTGGTGCTGGCCGAGGAGGCAGACGTTCGCGGGCGCCAGATTTTCCTCGGCCTCCACGATCTGCACCAGCGGGATCTGAGCCGCCGGTCGGTCCAGGCGGAATCCGCCGCTGCGGCCGCGTTGGCTGTGGAGCAGCCCGCGCGTCACGAGCGGCTGCAGGACCTTGCCCAGGAACGGAGCCGGGATACCGAGCTGCTCGGCCATGTCCCGTGCGAGATAGTGCTGACCGTCGCGCTGGTGCTGCGCCAGGAAGGTCAGGGCTCGGATCGCATACTCACTGGATCGGGACAACACGGCAGGGCTCTCGCTTTCCCGCGCAGAGTGCGGCGGGGAACTCGCGCAACCTCGGATCGTCCGTCGGCCCGCCACAGGAGCGTGGCGCGCTGTCGGGGACGGAGCGCGTCCTCCGTCCGCCCAGGGATTCGCCACTTCCAGCTCCGTGGATGCGGCGGCTCCGCGGCAATCCGGCAACCATGATGAAGTCATCATGTCCTTTCCGGACAGGGGCTTCCGCCATTCTGCGAGCGCACGGCGGAAGGCGACGGGCCGGAATCCGGGATCGACTTCCGGGGAGCGGCGGTCGAAGTCGGCGGCCTGCGGTAGCCTCGTCCCCCGACATGCTCGGCATCGGTCCGATCTGCGCCCTGGCAGGAGCGCTCGTCGCCGCGGACTCCGCTCCGCCGCGCCGTCTCCTCGTCTTCACGGTTTCCGCGGGGTTCGAGCACGACGTCGTGCGCCGCCCGGCCGAGCCCGCGGCGGGCGTCGCGCCCGAGGAGGCCGGCCTCTCGCTCGTCGAGCGCGCGCTCCTCGAGTTGGGTCGGGAAGCGCACTTCGAGGCGGTCCCCACGCGGGACCCGTCCGAGTTCGACCGCGAGAAGCTCGCGCGCTACGACGCCGTGCTCTTCTTCACGACCGGGGAGTTGCCGCTCTCGCCGGAGCAGCGCGCGGCGCTGCTCGACGGTGTCGCGCGCGGCAAGGGCTTCGTCGGCGTGCACCCGGCGACGGACACGTTCTACGCCTGGCCCGAGTACGGCGCCCTCGTGGGTGCGTACTTCGACGGACATCCCTGGCACGAGAAGGTGCGCGTGCGGGTCGAGGACCGGACGCATCCCGCGACGCGCTACCTGGACGCGACCTTCGACCTGGTCGACGAGATCTACCAGTTCCGCGCTCCCTACGATCGGTCGCGCCTTCACGTCCTCTTGTCCCTGGACCCGACGGCCGTCGATCTCGCGCGCCCCGGGGTGCATCGAACGGACAAGGACTTCGCGCTGGCTTGGACTCGGCAGGAGGGCCAGGGCCGCGTCTTCTACACCGCGCTCGGGCATCGGCCCGAGGTGTGGTCAGATCCGCGCTTCCGGGCCCACCTGCGCGGCGGGATCGAATGGGCGCTGCGCATGGATCGGGAACCGGTCCGTCTCGCGCCCGAGGACGAGGCCTACCGCACGTTCGCGCGCGAGAATCGCGGGGATCCGGCGCGCGGCTACGAGCTCTTCCGTCGCGAGAGCGGGCCGATGTGCATCCGCTGCCACGCCGTCCTCGGCGAAGGCGCGGCCGTCGGACCCGATCTTTCCCGGCTGGGCCGCGAGCACACGCGCGAGCAGATCCTCGAGCAGGTCCTCGCGCCCTCGGCGGAGATCGAGGACGGCTACCGCGCCACGATCTTCGAGTTGCGCGATGGGACCCTGTTCACCGGGCGTATCCAGTCCGAGACGAAGGAGCGGATCTCGATCTGGGGCGTCGATGGAAAGACCCGCGAGATCGCTCCCGGCGACGTGAGCGGCCGCCGGGAAAGCCCCGTGTCGCTGATGCCCGAGGGACTGGCGCGCACGCTCACCCCGGCCGAGTTCGCGGACCTGGCGGCTTGGCTGGAGACCCTGAAGGGCTCATGACGGTCGCGGGCTCGGGAGACGTGACGGACCTCATCGCGCGCGCTCGCCTGGGCGAGAGCGCCGCGGCGAATCGTCTCTTCCCGCTGCTCTACGAGGAACTGCGCGCCCTGGCGCGGTCCTTCTTCGTGGGGCAGCGTCCGGGCGAGACTCTGCAGCCGACCGCGCTCGTGCACGAGGCCTGGATCCGCCTCTCCGGGCCCAACGGTCCGGCGGTCCGCGACCGCCAGCATCTCATGGCGCTCGCCGCCCGATCGATGCGGCAGGTCCTCGTGGACCACGCCCGGGCGCGCCACCGCATCAAGCGCGACGGCGAGTTCGAACGCATCACGATCGCCGGCCCGATCGGCGGCGAAGGCCTGGCCGCGATCGACCTGTTGGCGCTCGACGAGGCCATGCGGCGCCTCGCCGAGTTCGACAGCTCGAAGGCGCAGCTCGTCGAACTGCGCTTCTTCGCCGGGCTGTCCGGCGAAGAGGCGGCGAAGGTCCTGGGGGTCTCGCCGAGCACTGTGGACCGCGATTGGCGCTTCGCGCGCGCCTGGCTCGCTCACGAATTGCGCGGACAGCAGGGACCGTGAGCGACACCCGGATGGCGCGCGCGGAGGAGCTCTTCCACGCTGCGCGATCGCTGGATCCGGCGGCGCGCGAGGACCTCCTGGTCCGCGCCTGCGGCGACGACGATCGCCTGCGCACCCTGGTCGCGGGCCTGCTCGTCGCGGACGCGTCGTCGCACCCGCTGGATTCGGGCCTGGTGCCCTCCCACGCCGAGGCGGCCGTGTTCGAGGCGCTGCCCGACCGCGTGGGGCGCTACCGCGTGCTCCGCCGCATCGGCGCCGGAGGCATGGGCGTCGTGTTCGAGGCCGAGCAGGAGAGTCCGCGCCGCTCGGTGGCGGTCAAGATCCTGCAGCGCACGAACGACGAGATGCGCCGGCGATTCGAGCGCGAGGCGCAGTTCCTCGGCGCGCTGCAGCACCCGTCGATCGCCCAGATCCACGAGGCCGGCATCGCCGAGGTCGAGATCGCCGGCAGGATCGTGGCGCGCGTCCCGTTCCTGGCGATGGAACTGGTCCGCGGCGAGCCCGTGACCGTCGCGGCCGCCCGCCTGGGGCTCTCGATCCCGGCGCGACTCGAGCTCTTCGCGCGCATCTGCGACGGTGTCAGCGCGGCGCACGAGCGCGGCATCGTCCACCGCGACCTGAAGCCCAGCAACGTCCTCGTCGTCGACGCGCCCAGGTCGTCCGTCGATCGCTCGAGCACGTCGTCGGGCCTCGAGCCCGTCGCACTCGCGCCGAAGATCCTCGACTTCGGCGTCGCGCGGCTCGCGGGCTCGTCCTCGCTCACGACCGTGGCCGGCGAACTGCTCGGCACCCTGGCGTACATGAGCCCGGAGCAGGCTCGCGGCGATGCCGAGGCCGTCGACGCACGCTCGGACGTGTACGGACTGGGCGTCGTGCTGCACGAGCTCCTCTGCGGGCGCCGCCCGATCGACGTCGACGGTCTCGCGATCCCCGATGCCGTGCAGCGCATCGAGACGGAAGACCCGCCCGCACTCGCCTCCATCGCTCCCGAGCTGCGGGGCGACGTGTCCACGATCGTCGCGAAGGCGCTCGAGAAGGATCCGCGTCGCCGCTACGCCTCCGCGTCGGACCTCGCGACGGACATCCGGCGTCACCTGCAGCACGAGCCGATCCTGGCTCAGCCCGCGAGCGCCGCGTACCTCGTGACGAAGTACGCGCGCCGCCACCGCGCCGGGTTCCTCGCGGGGACGGGGGCTCTGGTGGCACTCGTGGGCGGCCTGGCGATCGGCCTCGTGCGCGCGCGGGCGGAGCGCGACTCGGCGCGCGAGGCCCAGACCGAAGCCGAGGCCGCGCGCTCGGATTCGGAGGCCGTCACCGCGTTCCTCGAGGACGTGCTCGTCTCGGCCAATCCCGAAGGCGGCCGTCGGGACATCACCCTGCTCGAATCGCTGGATCGATTCGCGCCCGAGATTCCCGCGCGTTTTGCCGGCAAGCCGCTCATCGAAGTGCGCTTGCGCCACCTCTACGGGGACGCCTACCGGGCGCTGGGCCGTTTCGACGCCGCTCACGAACAACTCGCGGCCGCGCATCGCCTGTCCTCCGCGCTGCTCGACCCTCTCGATGCGCGGGTGCAGCGTCTGCGGTTGGATCTGGCGTACGTCGACATCGATCGCGCGCGTTTCGACGAGGCCGCCGCCGAGCTGGAGGGGATCCTGCAGCTGCAGCGCGAGCACTACGGTCCCGACGACCAGCGGATCGGGGAGACGCTGGCCGCGACCGGCGACCTCTACGCCTCGCGCGGTGACCCGGAGCGCGCGCTCGAGCACTACGCGGAGTCGATCCGGATCCGCCGTCTCGTCTACGGCGAGAACAGCAACCCGGTGGTCTTCCTCCAGACGGCGGTCGCGGCGCTCCTGACCGACCTGGGGCGATTCGAGGAGGCGATCCCGCTGATGGAGCGCGCTCTCTCCGTCTACGAGGAGACGCTCGGTCCCGAGCATCCGCGGACCCTCGCCGTGCTCACGGGTCTCGGGGCCGCCCAGGCCTACGCGGGCCACCTCGAGGAGTCGATCGCGTACACGCGCCGAGCGGTGGACGGCCTGACGTCCACGCTCGGTCCCGAGCATCGTCAGACGATCTCGTCGGTCGTGAATTACGCCTCGCTGCTCTCCGAGGTCGGTCGGGTCGGGGAGGCGCGTGCGATGCTCGAGGGCGCACTCGCCACGGCATCGGAACGTCTCGGGCCGGAACACTCCGAGACGCTGGCCGCCGCCTACGCCCTGGGGCGACTGCGCCTGCAAACCGGGGACATCTACGGCGCCGAGTCGATCCTGTGCGGGGCGGCGGCGGCTTCGATGCGCACGGCGGGGTCCTCCAGCTGGAATGCGTGGCTCGCGGCGGTCCAATGGGCCGAAGCGCTGGTCGTCCTGGGCCGTGGCCCGGCCGCGTGCGCCGTCCTCGAGGAGGCCGCGCCGCAGCTGGAAGGCCTGCTCGGCCCCACGCACGAGACCGCGCGCTGGGCCCGGGAGCTCCTGGAGCAGGCGCGCCTCCTCGGCGGCTGACGCAGGCTTCGCAGGACGCGCGCGGTCGGACACAAAGCCTTGCAGCAGAGGTCGTTGGGGCGGTCGCGACGGCCACTCCAGAAGCCTGCCCGCCCCGCGGGCAGACCTCCTCGCGCACCCGCCCGAGGAGGACCTGCGCCTCGATTCGGGGAAATCCGGACGCTCCCCGCGCCTCCTCGGCGTTCTGTTCGTGGGACTCTCTTCTCTCTCGTTTGGACCCCGTCGACCGTCCCTTCGGCAGCAGCCTGCCCGTTCCACGGCCGACGGAACCGCGTAGGGCCCGCGGGCCTCGCGGCGTGCCGCACACGTCGCGAGATCGGGCTCCTACTGCCCCACCCCGGCTCCGCTGGGGTGGGGCTTTCCCCTTCCTCCGCGCCGCGGCCTACGGGACCGGACCGAGCTCGACGGGCAGCCGGGTCAGCGCGCGCCGCGCCGCGTCGTATGCGCTGCGGCTGGACTCCGGGTCGCGCGCCAACGCCCAGGCGAGGTGCGGCGTCGCGTCCGGATCCGGCGGCGCGACCGTGCGGTCGCCGGGCCAGACGCAGGTCCCGGCCTGCACGTCGAACTCGCGCTCGACCTCGGCGATCGTCTCCGCGGACGGCGTGCTCAGCACGATGCGATCCGCGTAGCAGGCGGAGTACGCGACGGCGGCGCGCACGTCGGGGCGGCGCTCGACCACCACGGTCTGACCCAGCGCGATCTGCAAGGTCTGCAGGACCGGCTGCATGCCCGTGATAGCGGCGAAGAGATCGCCGAAGCCTTCGTCCCATCCGAGACGGCCGTTGACCTCGAGGATCGACGCGCGTGCTGCGTCCCAGCGCATCTCGATCGAGAAGCCGGTGTCGCGCACGCCCAGGGCGCGCAACGCTGCATCCGACGTCGCCTCGATCGCGGCGATGTCGCGCTCGGGCAGGTCCGCCGGGGTCAGGTAGCCTTCGAAGAAGAAGAGCGGCGGGGGCGTGAGGATCTGCTCGGTGACGCCGAACGTGCCGATCCGGTCGCGCGAGACGACACCATCCGTCTCGACGGGCAGGCCCCGCGCGTAGGATTCGACGAGGAATTGGTCGAGTGGATCGTGGCCGAGATCCAGGCCCGCGACGCGGCCGAACTCGCACAGGCGTCGGACGTCCGGCGACAGCGCGAGTCCGGCGCGGATGCGCGCGACGGCCTCGTCGATCTCCGCTTCGCTGCGCACGAGCGTCACGAGACGCGCGAGGGCCGACGCGCTGGCCTTCAGGACGACCGGAAAATCGTGCGTGGAAGCGAAGCGGCGGACGTCGGCCGCCGTGCGCGCCAGCGCGAAGCGCGGCTGCGGGACGCGCGCCGACTCGAGGGCTGTGCGCGTACCGAACTTGCTCGTCGTGAGCAGCGCGGCCTGGAGCGGGATGCAGGGCAGCCCGCGCTCGGCCGCGACGAGCGCGCCGAGACAGAGCCCCGATTCGGACTGCGCCAGCACGCCGTGGATCGCGCGCCCCGAGAGCGCGCGGTCGAGCGCGCGCTTGCCGGCCGCGAGCTCCTCGGGCGGCGGCAGCGCGATGACGTCCGCGAAGCACGCGCGGTCGCCCGGGTCGTCGTAGTCGTCGGCCAGGAGGAGGCGCACGCCCAGGCTCTCGAGCAGCGGCCGGTGTGCCGCGACCTGCTTCTGCCGGAAGGCTGCGGGGCCCGGGTAGATGCACAGGACGTCGATCACGCGTGCCTCGCGCAGGTGCGGAATCCGGCCAGCACGTCGCGCCGGTCCGGCGTGTAGAAGTTGCGGTACGCAGGCGCCGCGAGCCGCGAGCGCGTCGCGTAGCAGCCGCCACGCAGCACCTTGTGCCCGGTGAACCAGGGCGCGCTGTAGTCCTTGTACGGACCGGCCACGAACTCCGGGTAGGGACCGAAGTCGTCGGCGCACCACTCCCACGCGTTGCCGAGCATCTGGCGGCAGCCGAACGCGCTGTCGCCCGCGGGGTACGCGCCCACGTCGCACGGCTCGTTCGCGCGCAGGTCGAGGTGAGCGCGTTGCGGCGTCGACGGCTCGTCGCCCCACGGAAATCGGCGTTTCCGGGCCGAAAGTCCGCCGTCCGCGCCGCGCTCGGCCGTCGCCGCGACCTCCCACTCGAGCTCGGTCGGCAGGCGGCGGCCGGCCCACGCGCACCAGGCCTCGGCCTCGAACCAGTTCACGTGCAGCACCGCCGCGTGCGGCTGCAAGTCGACGAGGCGGTCGTAGTGGTTCCACAGCCAGCGCGAACCGTCGCGGCGCCAGTGCAGCGGGTGCTCCGCGCCCGCCGCGCAACGCCACTCCCAGCCCGCATCGCTCCACAGCACCCGGTTCGAGTAGCCCCCGTCGTCGACGAAGCGCGCGTACTCGGCCTGCGTGACCGCCGCGCGCGCGATGCGGAACGGCGCGACGTGCCGCGGATGCGCCCACATCTCGTTGTCGAACGCGAACTCGTCCGTGCGCGCCGCGCCCAGCTGGAAATCGCCGCCCGGGACCTCGACGTCGCCGGGGAGGGGACCGCCGCCGGGCACGTCCGCGCCCGCGACCGGAGGCGGCGCGTAGCCGAGCGTGCGCCGCGTGTAGACGAGCGCTTCGCCGTGCATGTCCTCGTGAAAGGTCGCGAGGCGCGCGAAGTACAGCAGCTTCCGATCGCCGGGCCCGCGTCGGATGCGCTCCACCGACGTCTCGAGCACGCGCTTCATGTACTCGAGCGTCGCCGCGCGCGAGGGGAGCGCCAAGTCCCAGCGCGTGTCGTGGTGGATGGCCGCCGAGTCGTACAGCCCGTCCGCGTCCGCGCGGATCGAGGCGAGCCCCGTGCCCTCGCGCACGCACCAGCGCTCCTGGAACCAAGCGACGTGCCCGATCTCCCACAGGATCGGGTTCACGATGGCGAGCAGCGGCACGCGCAACTGCACGTCGCTCAAGTCCTCGACGAGCTCGAGCAGCCGCCGCCGCGCGTCGCGCAGGTCGTCCACGAGGACGATGGGGTCCGGACTCATCCGCACCAGGATGGCTTCGTATGCCCCGGACATCCACGCGCGGAGCTGCGAAACTGCACGGTCCTGGTCAGCGCCACCCGCCGTCGAACACGATGTCCGCGCCGGGCTCACGCCCGAGCGCGACGCGCTTGTCGTACCGCTTCCCGCCGACGTGGACCTGGAGTTCGACGTCCCCGAGCGGGCCCGTGATCTCGAACACCTTTCCGCGCACGAGCGAGCCTGTCTGGACGAGGAGACCGCGGTCGACCACCAGCGCGACGCCCGAGTCGCCCGGACCGTCGAACCGCAGCCGCGCGCGTCCGCCGGGGCGCGCGACGAGGACGACGCGCGTGACGCCGGAACCCGCAGGTACGAGGTCCCGTCCGGCGCCGAAACGGCCGTCGTCGGTCGAGGCCGCGAGGTGGTACGCGACCGGATCCATGTCGAGGAACGTGGCGATGCCGCTCGCGTCCGTGGGAATGGTCCGCGCGTCGCCGCGGCCGTCGGCATGGACGAGCGTGACGGGCGCGTCGGCGATGGGGAGACCGGATTCGTCCTGGACCTCCACGCAGAGGGTCGCCTGCTCGACGAGCGTCAGCACGAGGTCCTCGCGCCCGGCATCGACGACGGCGGGCTCGGAAGCGAGCCCGCCGGCGGCGATCGCGCGCACCGCCCAGGGGCCCTTGCGCAGCGGCCCGATCACGAAGCTCCCGTCGGCATCCGCCCACACCCCGCGCACGCTCCACGTCTCCCGGGCGTCGGCCGCCACCCAGGCGCCCTTGCCGGCTCGGCCGTCCGCGTGCACGACGCGGCCGGCGATGGCGACGCCGCGGACGAGTACGATGTCGTGGCGCACGTCCACGTCCGGATGCTCGAACTCGACGCGCACCGCGGTCGGTGCCGGATCCCGGCGCGGATCCTCCTGGCCGCTGGGCAGCAGGGCGGGCCCGACGAGCCAGCCTCCCGGCTCGAGCCCGTCGAATCGGTAGGCGCCGTCCGGCTCGCTGTGCGCGGTGATCGCCGTCCCGTTCTCGAAGTCTGCCGGCTCGCCCGATCCATTCGCAGGAGCCGCGACCGCGCGCAGGCGCACTCCGGCCGCGGGCGATCCGTCCGCCTCGCGCACGACGCCGTGGATCCCGCCGCCGCCCATGTTGATCTCGATCGAGCGCGCTTCGCCGGGCGCGAGGACGATCGGTTCGCGCGCGTGCCAGACTTCGGTCGATCCGCGGCGGAGCGTCAGCCCGAGCGGCGCGTGCGCCGGCAGGCGCGGGAGCACCACGACCCCGCCCCCATCCACCGTCGCGATCCAGCTCACCTCGTTGGGCCCGGAGACCCACGAGCCGCTCGGCTGCTCGATCGTCCACGGCGGTGTCGACGCGACGGCGGTCCAGCCTCTAGTGTCGGCGCCGCCGGCGGCGTCGACGAGCGCGCGGATCGAGGCGCTTGGCTCCAGCAGGATCTCCAGCGCGCTCGCCGGACCCTCGTGCCCCGCGCGCGCCGGCGACAGCGCCGTCCCGAACTCGGGGTGCTTGTACCGCAGCGAAGCCGTCGCGAACGAGCGCACCGCGATGCGGAACGTGCCGTCGTTCGCCGTGTTCGCCCGCGGTGCGGGCCCGCCGCGGAACATCGCGACCGCTTCGACGCCGACGCCCGCGATGGGCTCGCGCGTGTCGCGCCGCAGGACGACGCCGCACACGACGAGGTCCTCGCGCGTGAGGATCGAGAGCGCGACGCTGCGCCGTTCGCCGGGCGTGAGCGCTGGGATCGGCACGTTGGCGGTGGCCGTGTTCCGGCCATCGCCCTGCGCGCTGACGATCAGAGGAACGCCGGGCTCGACCTCGATCTCCGCCAGACCCTCCTCGTCGGTCTCGATCTCCTGCGGCGTCGCGAGGATCGTCCCGCCGTCGCGCCACGCGGTGACGAACACGTGCTCGAGCGGCTCGCCCGTCTCGATCGCCGTGACGCGCGCCAGGATCCGCGTGGGGCCGGGCACCGCGGCCGCGGCATCCGCGGCGGTCGCCGCCTCGATGCGAACCGGCGCGAGGTCGATGGGGAGCGCGACCGGCGAGCCGGCCGGCGCGAGCTCCCCCTCGAGGGCCGTCTGCGCAGATGTGGGCGCCGGAGTCGGCACGAGAGCCACGGCCCCCGGTCCGCGCTCGAACGCAAGCCAGGCCGCGAGAGCGATCAGCACGAGGACGACGAGCACGAGGATAGGGCGCACGGGCAGTTCCTGGACCGCGATGCTAGCGGCGCACTCGGCCCCAGTTGCGCCGTCCCGCGCTCATCTCCACGCGCCGTCGAACGTGAACTGGGGCGCCGTGCCCGGCTCGACGAGGACTTCGTGATCGACGGAGGCGCCCCCCTCGACGACCGCGTGCAGCGTGACGCGGCCGACGGGCAGGGTGACGGCGACCGCGCGATCCGGCGCCAACGTCGCGTGCCCGACCCTCACGCCGTCGCGGAGAACCTCCACCGGTGCTCGGGGAGGGACGCCTTCGCAGCGCAAGAGCGCCCGCACGCCTTGGACATACTCGCTCCGCGCTTCCACGCGGCCCAAGGACAGCCAGATCGCACCGGCGATCATCACGACGAGCAGGAGCAACAGGATCGGGCGCACGGGAAGGCACCTCCTTGGTCGCGATCCTATCCAGGTTTCCGCGATCGGTGAGCGGCTCGTCCGCGAATCAGGCGATCGCGACCCCGAGCAGCCGCCCGATGCCCCATGTCGCGGCGCCCGCCGCGGCCCCGATCAGGAGCATCCGCAGGCCGCCGATCCAGGCGTTCTTCCCGGAGAAGAGACTGATCGCGGCTCCTACGCCGAACAACGCCGTGCCCGACAGCACGCAAGCCGCCTCGACGCGCGCGTCGATGACCGGGAACAGGAAGGGCAGGAGGGGGAGCGACGCCCCGATCGCGAACGCGACGAACGAGTAGCTCGCCGCGCCCCACGGGGAGCCGAGGTTGTCCGGGTTCAGGCCCAGTTCCTCGCGCGCCAGGGTGTCGAGCGCGTGCTTGGGATCCTTCACCAGCTTGCGCGTCATCGCGCGTGCGTCCTCGAGCGGCACGCCGCGCGCTTCGTAGATCAGCGCGAGTTCCTCGGCCTCTTCGTCGGGGTAGCGCTCGAGCTCCTCGCGCTCCTCGCCGATCTGGTGCTCGAACAGCTCGCGCTGCGAGCGCACGGACACCCACTCTCCGGCCGCCATGCTGAAGGCACCCGCGAGCAAGCCTGCGACGCCCGCCAGCAGCACCGCGCGCGGATCGGAGCCGGCGCCGGCGACGCCCAGGATCAGGCTCGCGTTGGACACGAGTCCGTCGTTCACGCCGAACACCGCGGCGCGCAACGACCCGCCGGAGCCCGTGCTGCGGTGGTGCTCGGCGATGTCCGCGACGCTCGCGGGCATCGCGTGTCCGGGCGCGTCCGGCGCCGGGCCGATCGCGCTCATGCCGCGCACCTTGACCGCCGAGAGGACCCCGCGCGTGCGCTCGACGCCGAAGCGGCGCGTCAACGCGACGGCGACCTTGGCGCGCGTCGAGGGCGTGAACGTGGGGGTGTCGCGCTGGTCGCGCTTCACGTCGCCGAGCAGGATCGCGGCCTGCTCGTCGGCCTTCGTCGCCAGCTCGCGGAACAGCTTGGCGCGGCGCGGATCGCGCTCCTCGGTGGAGATCTCGCGATAGATCCAGGCGGCTTGGACCTCCTCGCGCCAACGTTCGACGGCGGACATGTACGGGAGATGGTGCCGATTCGCGTCGCCGCGCGGTAGGGGAGAGTCCCGAGCGGGTCAGGTTGCCGCCGCCGCGCGCGATGGCTGCGCGAGAGCGAGGCGCAGCCAGTTCGACGGACTGCGGACCAGCGCGCGGTAGCTCGTCCGGCCGGCCACGACTTCCGCCATGGCCCGCGCGAGAGGCTGACCGGCGCGCTCGAACAGGGCGCGCGTGATCCGCGGACGCCGGTAGAGCACGTGGGCCAGGGCGCGGGCGACGCGCAGCTCGGGCAGGATCTCGCGCGCGAGCGCGCGCTCGTAGGCGCGCGACGCGTCGCCCGTGTTCGCGAGCATGCTCTCGGCCGCGAGGCGACCGCTCCACAGCGCCAGCGAGATGCCCTCGGCGGTCACGGGGTCCGCGAGGCCGGCTGCGTCGCCGACGAGCATCACGCCGCCGCGCGTGAACCCGCCCGCCCGCGGACGCGTCGGGATCAGCCAGCCCCGCGCATCGCACGCGTGGTGATCGAGCCCCAGTCGCGCGAGGTACCGATCGAGCTCCGCGCGCAAGCCGCCGCGGCCGCGCTCGGTCGAAAGCACGCCGGCGGAGAGGTGCGCGCGCTTCGGAAACGTCCAGGCGTAGCCCGACGGCGCGTCGCCGAAGTCGAAGACGGCGTTCTCGGCGCGGTCGCCGAGCGTGTCGGGCGCGACGTGGACCTCGGCCTCGATCGCGGGGATCGCTTGGAGAGCATCGTTCCAGCCGGCGAGACGCGCAAGCGGGCTGTGCACGCCGTCGGCGGCGATGACGTGGCGCGCGCGGACTTCGCCGCGAGAGGTCGCGAGCACCACGGCGTCGTCGCGACGGTCGATGCCGGTGACTTCGCATCCGTCGCGCAGGTCCGCGCTCGCGCGCGCCGCCGCTTCGGCGAGCCGCGCGTCGAGGTCGGCGCGCATGGCGAGCTCGACGACGGGCTCCGACTCGGTGACCGCGAAGCGCAGGTCACCGTGCCGGATCTCGACGGTGCGGCAGACGCGCTCGATCGGGAGCTCGATGCCCGCCGGCAAGTGCTTGCGTGCCCGCGCGACGAGCCCGCCGCCGCACACCTTCGGCCGCGGAAGTCGCTGCTTCTCGATCAGGACGACGCGCGCTCCGCCGCGTGCGAGGTGGAGCGCCGCGCTCGAACCCGCGGGGCCGGCGCCGACGATGGCGACGTCGAACGCCGCGCTCATCCGCCGCGCGTGTGCATCTCGAGGTGCGGGTTCTTTCGCAGATCCTCGACCTGGACCAGCGCGCCGCGCTCGTGCGCCGCGAGCCGCTCCTCGGCGCCGCGGTCGGTCCGCGCGCTCCACGTGCCGCGGATGCGCGCGGCGAGCTCCTCCCGCGTCGCTCCGGCGCGCAACGGCGCGCGCAGGTCGTGCCCGTCGATCGCGTAGAGGCACGTCAGCCAGCGTCCGTCGGCCGTCAGGCGGCTGCGGTCGCAGCTCGCGCAGAACGGCTGTGTCGTCGAGGCGATGATGCCGAACGTCGAGCCGTCGGGCAGCAGGAAGCGCTCGGCCGGCGCGCTGCCGTCGTCCTGGATCGGCACCGGCATCCCGTACTCGGCGCGCAACCTCTCGAGCACCTGCGCGCGCGTCACGACCTGGTCCATCGACCAGCGCGTCGCGCCGCCGACGTCCATGTACTCGATGAAGCGCAGCTCGGCGTCGACGGACCGCGCGTACTCGAAGAGGGGCACGATCTCATCGTCGTTCGTGCCGCGCAGGAGCACCGTGTCGATCTTGATGCGGCGAAAACCGGCCGCGCGCGCTTCACGGATCCCTTCGAGCACCTGATCGAGCCCGTCGCGGCGCACGAGTGCGCGGAACGTCTCGGGGCGCAGGGTGTCGAGGCTCACCGTGACGCGATGAAGTCCCGCGGCGCGCAGTTCGCGCGCGTTCTCGGCCAGCAGGATCCCGTTCGTCGTCAGCGCGATGTCGCGCAATGCGGGCTTCGCGGCCAGCAAGGCGACGAGCTGCGTCAGGTCGCGCCGGAGCAGCGGCTCGCCGCCCGTCAGCCGCACGCGATCGACGCCGACGTCGGTGAACGCGTCGACGAGCGTGCTGATCTCCTCGAAGGTCAGGATGTCCGACCTGGGCAGCCAGCGGTACTCCTCCTCCGGCATGCAGTACGCGCAGCGCAGGTTGCAGCGATCCGTGACGGAGAGGCGCAGGTTGCGCACCGGCCGTCCGAGTGTGTCGAGCGCGCTCAAGGGACCGCTCATTGTGGCCGCGAACGCCCCGGCGCAGAAGCCCGGCGTGCTCTGGAGCCGGCCGAATCGCGCTCGGACGCGCTCACGCCCGGGGCGGGTCGCCCGCGACGACGTGCCCTAGCCCGGAGAGCGCGGCCCGCGCGGCCTCGAATCGGTCCGCCGAGACGAGCAGCCAGTCCGTGTCGTAGGTCGAGATCGCGAACACGGGCACGTTGGCCTCGGCCAGCGCGCTGCAGAGGCTGGCCAGGATCCCGACCGTCGTCATCGGCACCGTGCCCTCGATGCCGAACGCGATCTTGTCGCGCTCCTGCACGACGTCGCGCGGCACGTGCACCTGCGCGCAGACGATCGAGAGCTCGTCCACCGTGCGCGCGATGTTCACGAAGCCGCCGCGAGCCCAGGCCGGGATCTCCGCCGCGCGGTCGAGCCGCGCGATGGCCAGCCGTTCGCCGTGCACGCGGAAGCGGAAGGTGGTCCTGGTCATCGCAGGATTTCGCGTCGGCGTGCTCAGCGCGCCTTGGCCGCCGCCTGGATCTCGGCGTACGTGCGTCCCGCCGGCTTGCCGGACTCCGTCGGCAGACCGCACGCCTGCCAGCCCGGCGTCACGTTGCCGTACGGATCGCGCGCGCCGCCGAAGCCGCATTCCATGTTCGCGACGTCGGTGAAGCCCGCCGCCGCGAGCTCCTCGCACGCGCGCAGCGAGCGCATCCCCGACTGGCAGCCCACCACGAGCTTCGCCGTCTTCGGGAACTGGGCCGCGACGACTTTCGCGAACGCCGGGTTCGGCTGCATGCCCATCGGGCCGCGCGTCATCACCGGCACGTTGTAGGCGCCGGCGGGATGGCCGGCCTCGAATTCCTCGACCGTGCGCACGTCGAGGTAGGCGTAGCCGGCGGCGAGCAGGGCCGGGCATTCCTTGGGAGTCACGTTCTTCATGGGTTCGCGTCCCTCACTTCGTTCCCGGCACTTCGTAGCCGACGGAACGGATGGCCTCGGCGATGTGGGCCTCGTCCGTGAACGCCGGCTCGTAGGTGACCTTCACGAGCTTCTTCTCGAAGCTCGCCTGGCAGGCGTCCACGCCCTTCAGCGCGAGCACGGTGGAACCGATCGTGCCCTCGCAGCCGGTGCAGGTCATGCCTTCGACGGGGATCTCGACCGTGCGGGTCGCGTAGGTCACGACCGGCACCTTGGAGCACGCGGCCAGCGCCGCCGCGACGAGCACGGCCGGCGCGATCACGACACGCAGGGGGATCATCGCTTCTTCTTCTCCTTCGGCGCGAGACTCGCCAGGTCCTTCGCCAGCGCGTCGCCGGCCTTCTTCGGGACGAGGAAGTACCACCATTCCTTCGCCGCGGTCCACTTCTCGCGCTCCGCGACCGCTGCGCCCCAGACGCACACGTCCGAGGACACCGTCGCCTTCCAGAACTTCGCGTCGGCCGCGTCGAGTCGCAGCTTCATCGACTTCTTCTGCGCCGGGTGCGCGACCTCCATCGCCATGGAGAGCAGGTGCCGCGCGTCGACGTCGTTGCGCCAGTCGTCGAGCCCGCGTGTGTAGCCCTTCTGCGCGGCTTTCACCGTCGCCTCGAAGCCGTCCACGAGGCCTTCCATCCCGCCGCGCACCACGTGCTCGGCGGCCTTGCGCTCCTTGAGGAGTTCTCGAACCGCGTCGTGCGTGATCATTCAGTGTTCCTTCTCGAGCTGTCGCTCGAAGTAGCGGAGTCCGTCGTTGGGCTTGAAGAACGTCCGGATGGACTTGTCCTCGTGGAATGCGACGAACGCGCCCGAGCGCGTGTCGAAGCGGGTGATCACGCCGTCGGAGCGCGTTGCTTCGCGCACGTTGGCGGCCTTGGCGGCGTCGCGCAACTCCTGGGCGAGCCGCAGGTACTGAGCCTGCGTGATCGAACCGAACTCGCTCCCGTGCTTCTCGTAGTGCTCCTCGAGCGCGCGCTTCGACGTGAACCCGACGCGCGTGTCGACCTCGGTGGCCGAGGGCGCGCTCGCGGTGGAGGAGTTCGAGCCCGACGCCTTCGGCTTCGGCGCGGGTGCGGCGGGCCCTTCCCGAGACGCCGCCGGCGGTGCGCCCGAAGGCGATTCCGCGCCCCCGACGCCCCGCAGGACCTCCGGCCCGAACAGGAATCCGAGCACGAGGAGCAGGAGACCGGAGAGCGTGAGTGTGGCCTTCTTCGGCATGGCGCGCAGGGGGGATGGTACCCCGAGCGAGCTTCCCGGACCCACACACTCGGGGCCCGCTTCGCCAGCGTGTGTTCCGCGGTTCGGGGAGGACTCCGGCGCGTGGCCGCCACCGCACGGGGTCGCTGGCGCTGGCGATCGTTGGTTCGCGTGCTCGAGACGCACGTGCGCGTCGGGGTTCCGATCGCGGAGCGCACCTGGCCGACGGGGCCGTCCCCGTGCCCAGATGGCGTGGCCAGATCCGGGACGCGGCCGGGAAAAGGGTTCCAGCATCGCCCGAGATCGGCCGATGACTCCCTCCCGGATTCCCGCGCGCCATGCACATCCCCATCCCTGTCGTCGATTCCACCCTGCCCAGCGGCCTCGAGTGGACTCCCATCGCGATGGCCATCCTGGTCGGGGGCGCCATCGGGTTCGAGCGCGAGATGCACGGCCGCCCGGCCGGACTGCGGACGCACATCCTCGTGTGCCTCGCGTCGACCCTGCTCATCTTCGCGTCGCGCGTGCTGCCGCCGGAAGCGCTGCACGATGGTTCGGTCGCGCGCATCGTGATGGATCCGAACCGCCTGGCGGCGGGGATCGTGACCGGCATCGGCTTCCTCGGCGCCGCGACGGTCATCCGCGCCGGCGACATCGTGCGCGGCATCACGACCGGGGCGACCGTGTGGACGGTCGCCGGGCTCGGCATCGTCATCGGCCAGGGCGAGTACGCGCTGGCCATCGTCGGCGCGATCGCGGTGATCGTCGTGCTGGCGGGGCTCGATCCGCTCACGCGACGCATCGCGCCCGTCATCTACCGCCGGCTGACGGTCACGGGGATCGGTTCGGAGATGTCGTCGCTTTCCGCGCGCATCGCCACGATCCTGAAGAGCCACGAGATCCGCGTCCAAGACCTGTCCGGCAGCCGCGGCGAGCCCGAACAGCCCTTCGAGCTCGTCTTCCACGTGCGGCTGCGCAACCTGCAGCAGGCGCCGGAGATGCTCGAGAAGATCTCGGGCGAGCACGGCGTGAAGCGCGTCGAGTGGTCGCAGATCAGCCACTGAGCGCGCGGCGGCGTAGTCAACGGTACGGAGCCAGGCTCGACT
>JAPLOF010000030.1 GCA_026692665.1 Planctomycetota bacterium | reverse complement strand
AGCGCGGAGAACGGCGGAGTCGTTCCGGGCTCCGTACCTCCGCGTCAGTTCGACTCGACCGACTCCTTGTCGTCCACGCGCGTGATGACAGCGCCCAGGTTCTGCAGGCGCTCCTCGATGCGTTCGTAGCCGCGGTCGATGTGGTAGACGCGGTGGACCTCCGTCTGGCCCTCGGCCACGAGGCCCGCCAGCACGAGCGCGGCGCTCGCGCGCAGGTCGCTGGCCATCACCGGCGCGCCCGACAGTCGATCCGTTCCCTGGACGATCGCCATCGTGCCCTGCCGACGCACGTTGGCCCCGAGGCGCGCGAGCTCGGCGATGTGCATGTAGCGGTCGGGGTAGATCATCTCGTTGATCACCGAGATGCCGTCGGCGAGCGTCATGAGGGCCATCCACTGGGCCTGCACGTCCGTCGGGAAACCCGGGTGCGGGTGGGTCGTGACGTCCGTGGCGCGCGGGCGGCGGGCCGGGTCGCGCGGGTGGTAGGGCTGCGTCTCGATCCAGTCCGCGCCGGCTTCGAACGGCACGCGCGCCTCCCACAGACGGTCGAGGACGGCCGCGAGGTGTTCGGGCCTGCAGTTCTCGACCTTCACGCGCCCGCCGCTCATCGCGCCGGCGATCACGTAGGTCGCGGCCTCGATGCGGTCGGGGATCACGGCGTGCTCGGCGCCGCCGAGCTCGCTCACGCCCTCGATCTCGATGCGCGGCGAGCCCAGGCCCTGGATCTTCGCGCCCATCTTGAGCAGGCAGTGCCCCAGGTCCTCGACCTCCGGCTCGCAGGCCGCGCCGTGGATCACGGTGCGCCCCTTCGCGAGCGTCGCGGCCATCATCACGTTCGCGGTGCCGAGCACCGTCGAGCCCATCGGCCCCTGCAGGTACACCTCGCCGCCGCGCAGGCCGCCGCGCGGCGCCTCGGCGATCACGAATCCGTGCTCGACCTTGATGCGCGCGCCCAGGGCTTGCAGCCCCTTCAGGTGCAGGTCGATCGGTCGCACTCCGAACACGCAGCCGCCCGGCAGCGAGACCTCGGCCCGCCCCGTGCGCGCGAGCAGCGGCCCCATGACCGTCACCGAACCGCGCATCTTGCGCACGTTCTCCCAACCGGCGCGGCCGTCGGGCTTCGCCGGCGCGCGGATCTCGACCGAGCCGTCGGCGTTGCGTTCCGTCATGCAGTCCAGGTCGGCGAGCACCTTGAGCATGGTCGTGACGTCCGAGAGCTTCGGCGCGTTCGTGATGCGCACCTTCTCGCTCGTGAGCAGCGAGGCGCACAGGACCGGCAGCACGGCGTTCTTCGAGCCGCAGACCCGCACGGAACCCTCGAGCGGATGCCCGCCTTCGATGACCAGCTTGTCCAATCCGTCCCCTCCCGGTTGTGGCGGGCGCCGCGAGGCGCCCGTCGTCCTTGTTTTCGGTCAGCTCGTTGCGAGGGGCGCCGACGCGGCGCCCGCTCTCCCCCCCCCCGCGCGCGGACCGTCAGCCCGGCGCGCTCAACATGCGGCCCAGGGGCCGCCCGCCCACGACGTGCAGGTGCAGGTGCGCCACTTCCTGGCCGCCGTGCTCGCGGGTGTTGGCGATCAGCCGCCAGCCGCCCGCCAGGCCCTCCGCGCGCGCCACCTGCGCGGCGACGGCCAGGAGCCGTCCCGCGAGCCGTTCGTCCTCGAGCTCCCAGAGCGACGCGACGTGCGCGCGCGGGATCACCAGGACGTGGGTCGGCGCCTGCGGCGCCCGGTCACGGACGGCGAAGACGAGGTCGTCCTCATGGAGCTTCTGCGCGGGAAGCTCGCCGGCCGCGATCCTGCAGAACACGCACGTCATGAGGATGCGTCGTTAGCAACTCGCTTCCGGGCGGAGAAGGCACGGGCGGCCCGAGGCTCGAAGTCCGCGCCTTCCAAGCGCTTGCGCGAGGTCCGAGAAAGCGCCCGCGGGAGGTCCGGTCCGCCCTCTCCGCCACCCGGCTCGGTTGACGCCCCGCCGCGGCTTCCCCTATCTTCTCCGTCTTCCCTGGACCGGGTGAGGTCGCCGGAACCGCCCGGCGCCCGCTCTCCCGCGGCCGCCTCGATCGAGGTGGGCCGACTCCGTCCTCGGCCGTTCGAACCGCCTGGAAGCGCCCTGCTCATGACCGCCACCCTCGAGACGCCCTTCGACATCACGACCAGCCCGATCCCGAGCTTCGGCGCCCTGCAGAGCGCGCGCTCCGAGGTGTGGGCGAATCGCCACGCGCTCGAGAGCTTCCAGAACCGCGTCAAGGCGCTGAGCTCGAGCGGCGACGAAGGCCGCCGCAAGGGACTCGGCCTGTGGATGCTCGGCTTGTACGACCAGGCGGCCAAGGCCCTCGCCAGCCACGTCGACGACAACGTCGCGGCCTTCACGCTGGCGCGCTGCCACATGTCGCTCGGCAAGCCGCAAGACGCGCTGCCGATCTTCGAGCGCCTCTCGAAGAGCTACCCCGACGAGCCCAAGCCGCGCGGCGGCGTGCTCGAGGCGCGCCTCGAGATGGAGAGCGCCAAGGACGAGACGCAGGCTGGCCTGAACCTCGACGCCGCGCTGGCCAAGTCGACGCCCGCGTTCCAGGCCAGCGCCGAAGGCCGCTACCTCGCTGGCCGCGTGTCCGAGATCGCGCGCGATCTCTACATGGCCGTCGAGCACTACGAAGCCTGCCGCGAGCAGGATCCGACGCACCGCGCGAACATGTTCCGCCTGGGCTACACCGCCGAGCGCTCCGGTCAGGACGACATCGCGCTCGACGTCTACTGGACGCTGGCGCGCATGCTGCCGGTGGACAAGGCCGTGCTCGTCAACCTGGGCCTCCTGCTCGAGGACCTCGGCCGCCACCAGGACGCGGCGGCCTGCTACGACACGATCACGCGCCACGACATGACCGACTCGAAGATCCGCATGTACCTCGCGGACGCGATCTCGGGCATGTCCATGTATTACGACGAGGACATGGAGCGGAAGGAGGATCGCCTGAACCAGATCCTCCGCATCCCGATCACCGACTTCGAGTTGTCGGTGCGCGCGCGCAACTGCCTCAACAAGATGAACATCCTGGTCCTCGGCGACCTGGTGAAGCTGACCGAGCAGGAGCTGCTCTCGTACAAGAACTTCGGCGAGACGTCCCTGAACGAGATCAAGGAGATCCTGGCCAGCAAGGGCCTGCGCCTCGGCATGGCGCGCGAGGAGGCCGTGCGCAGCATCGAGGCCTCGCGCCGCAAGACGGGCGCCACGGACCCGTCGGACATCCTGAACAAGCCGATCGCGGACCTGGAGCTGTCCATCCGCGCGCGTCGCACGGTCGAGACCCTGGGCTGCCTGTCCGTGGGCGACGTGCTGGCGCACTCCGAGGAGGAACTCCTCGGCATGCCGAACTTCGGTCAGACCTCGCTCGCGGAGCTCAAGCAGAAGCTCGCCGAGATGGGCCTGAAGCTGAAGACGAAGAACGGCTGAGCCCGCCGTGTACGAGTACCTCGAGGGCGAGGTCGCCGGGCGCACGCCCGCGCGCCTCGTGCTGGACGTGTCCGGCGTGGGGTACGACCTGTGCGTGCCGCTCTCGGCCGCGTTCCCCGAGCGGGGACGAGCGCGCGCCTGGACCCACCTCGTCGTCCGCGAGGACGCGCACACGCTGTACGGATTCCCCGAGAAGTCGACCCGCGACCTGTTCCGCGTCCTGCTGGGCGTGCGCGGCGTCGGGCCGGTCGCCGCGCTGGCGATCCTGTCGGGACTCTCGGCCGCGGACCTCGTGGCGGCCGTCGCGAACGAGGACCTGAAGGCGCTCACGCGCGTCAAGGGCATCGGCAAGAAGACCGGCGAGCAGATCCTGCTCGACCTGCGCGACAAGGCGCCCCGGCTCGCCAGCGAGATCGGCGCGAAGAGCGGCCCGGCCGGGACGCCAGGCGCCAAGCCGGCGGCGCGCGACCTCCACGTCGAGGACGCGGTCGCGGCGCTCGTGTCGATCGGCTACTCCGACAAGGAGGCCCGCAAGGCCGTCGAGGCCGCCATCGAGCGCGCGGCCGCCACGAACGGCGCGCGGGACCTCGCGACGCTGGTCCGCTCCGCCCTGGCCGGCTGATTCCCCCACCGAACTCCTCGCGCGAACGGCCGCACGCGCCGCGCGATTCACGAAGTCCACCCAGAACGACCGACGAATACGCCCATGTCGAACCGCCTTCCCCCCGCCGAACACCGCATCCTGATCTGCGACGAGCTCTCGACCGCCGCGCTCGAGATCTTCCGCCAGAAGGGCTTCGCGCCCGAGGTCAAGATCGGGATGACCGAGGACCAGCTCGTGGCCGCCGTGCCGGGCTGCCACGCGCTCGTCGTGCGCAGCGCGACGAAGGTCACGCGCCGCGTGATCGAAGCCAGCGACCGCCTGCGCGTCGTCGGCCGCGCGGGCGTGGGCGTCGACAACGTCGACTGCGACGCGGCCACCGAGCGCGGCATCGTCGTCATGAACACGCCGACCGGCAACACGGTCACCACGGCCGAGCTGGCCGTCGCGCTGATCGTGTCGCTGGCGCGCCACGTCCCGCGCGCCGACCGCCTGATGAAGGCCGGCCAGTGGACGAAGAAGGGCCTGACCGGCACCGAGCTGACGGGCAAGACCCTGGGCGTGGTCGGCTTCGGACGCATCGGCCGCGTGGTGGCGGAGCGCGGCCTCGGCCTGCGCATGAAGGTGATCGCGCACGATCCGTTCCTCGCCCCCGGCGCGGCCACGATCCCGGGCGTGGAGCTCGTGGACCTCGAGCACCTGCTCGCGCGCGCCGACTTCGTGACGCTGCACGTCCCCTTCTCCGACGCGACGAAGAACCTGATCTCGAAGCAGCGCATCGCCCTGATGAAGAAGGGCGCGCGGCTCGTGAACGCGGCGCGCGGCGGCCTCGTCGACGAGGCGGCGCTGCTCGAGGCGCTCGAGAAGGGCCACCTCGGCGGCGCGGCGCTGGACGTGTTCGAGGTCGAGCCGCCGGCCAAGGACAGCCCGCTCGTGCTGCGCGACGACGTGATCGCGACGCCGCACCTGGGCGCGTCGAGCCACGAGGCGCAGCACCAGGTCGCGGTCGACGTCGCCGACCAGATCTGCGACTTCTTCCTCGACGGCGTCGCGAACAACGCGGTGAACGTGCCGGCGGTCGGCGCCGACGCGCTGCGCGAGCTCGCTCCGTGGGTCCACCTGGCCGAGAAGATCGGCGCGATGCTGGCCCAGGTCTCGGCGAAGCCCGTGCGCAAGCTCGAGATGACGATCGCGGGAGAACTCGCCAAGAAGGACGCGCGTCACGTGCCCCTCGCGCTGCTCACGGGCCTCTTGCGCAACCAGGGCCTCGACACGAGCGTGAACTTCGTGAACGCGCCCGTCCTGGCGCGCGAGCGCGGCGTGACGCTGTTCGAGGCGCGCGGCCCCGAGGACATGGGCTTCCAGTCGAGCATCACCGTGCGCGCCAGCGGCGACGAGGGCGGGCGATCGCACACCGTCACGGGCACGATCCTGGGCCGGAAGCCCATGATCGTGGGTTTCGACGGCCTGCGGCTCGACCTCGAGCCGAAGGGCCCGGTGCTGATCACGCGCCACGACGACCAACCGGGCGTCGTCGGCCTGCTCGGGACGGTGCTCGGCGGCCACCGCGTGAACATCCGCCGCATCGAGCTCGGGCCCGCGACGGAGATGACGCCCGCGGGCGTCGGTCTCGCGACGGGGATCCTGTCGCTGTACGAGGAGCCGTCGCCGGCCGTCCTGACGCACCTGCGCGGCCTCGAGCCGGTGCGCGAGGTGCGGCTCGTGCGGCTCTGACGCCGGGAGCCGCGGCGCGGGAGCATGGTTCGGCGACGGACGGCGCAGCGCCGGCGGCTCGACCGTGCTCCTGAAGACGGTCGTGAACGTGGAGGCTCGGAACCGGGTCCCCGCTAGGATCCACCGGCCATGTCGACGCCGCTCTTCGCCATCCGTCCGGCGCGCCCCGCGGACGCCGTAGCGCTGGCGGAGCTGCGCGCGCTGCTCTTCTGCGAATCCGGACAGGCGCACGTCGAGTCGGAAGCGGACTTTCGGGTGCGCTGCCGCGCCGCCTACGTGGAGTCGTTCACGAGCGGCGCCGCGTTCGCCTGGGTCGCCCAGGACGAGGCGGGCGACATCGTGTCGGCGATCACGGTCCTCCTCCATCCCCGGCTCCCCACGCCCGCCCTGCCCGGCACGATCGAGGGCTACGTGGCCGGCGTGTACACGACGCCCGCGTGCCGCCGTCGGGGACTGGCGACCGCCCTGCTGCGCGCGGCCACCGAAGACGCGCGGCGCCGCGGGTTCGCGCGCCTGCGCCTCCACACCACCGTGGCCGGCCGGCGAGTGTACGTGGCGCACGGGTTCATTCCGCGCGAGGACGAGATGGAGCTCGCGCTCGGCCCCGGGGGCACGCCACCGACCTCGTGAACCGGACCGTCGGCTCGGCCGGCACGGGACGCGCGCCAGGCCGGACAGCGCGCGTTGGACCCGCGGCTTCCTGGGGCCGCACGCGGCCTGCTATGGTCCCGATCTCCAGACCATGACGGATTCCTCCGCACCGGACGACGCGGCCGCGCTGCCGCTCGACCCGGCTCCGTCCGGAGCCGCGGAACGCGCGACGGCGACGCCACCCCACTTCGCCGACGGGACCGCGCGCAGCCTCGAGCGCGGTTGGATCGCCGCGAGTCGCTTCGGCGGACTCGTCTTCTTCGGGATCCTCGGCGCGCTCGGCTCCGCGTTCCTGCTCGTGGCATTCGCCCTCGGAAAGCTCGGGCTCCCAGCCTTCCTAGGGGCGGGCCTCGTCCTCGCCGGAGTCGTCGGCGTCGCCCTGCTCCTGTCGGTGTTCTGGCCGAAGTGGGAGTACGGCCGCGCGGGTTACCGCATCCTCCCCGACCGCATCGAGTCGTGGAACGGGCTCGTTTTCCGCCGCGCCGTTTCGGTGCCGATCTCGCGCGTGCAGTACACGGACGTGAAGCAAGGCCCGATCCAGCGCCACCACGGCATCGCGACGCTCGCGGTGCACACGGCCGGAACCATGAGCTCGGACATCGAGTTCCCGGGCCTGCCGCCCGCGCTCGCGAACGAGATCCGCGACTGGCTCGTCTCGCAGACCGGTTCCGATGCGGTCTGAGCTGGCTCCGAACGAGCGCTGCCTGCATCCGGTCTCGCTCGTCTTCCGCGTGATCGCGCACGCGCGCAGCCTGCTCCTGCCCGCGGTCGCGGTGCTGTACCTCGGGCGTGGCGAGGGCTGGCAGGCATGGGCCGCGCTCTTCTTCGTGCCCATCCTGGCCTTCGACGTCTTCCGCTACCGGACGCTGCGCTGGCGCTACGACGCCGACGAGCTGGTCGTGCGCCAGGGCTGGATCTGGAAGAGCGAGCGGCACGTCCCCTACGCGCGCATCCAGAACGTCGACCTGAAGCAGAACGTGCTGCACCGCGCCTTGAAGGTCGCGGAGGTGCGGATCGAGACGGCCGGCGGCGCGGAACCCGAGGTTTCGCTGTCGGTCGTGAGCCTCGCGGCGTACGAGGAGGTGCGCGAGCGGGCCTTCGCCGGGCGAGCGCAAGCGAGGCCTGCAGCGGCACTGCCGAGCGCCGGCGCTGCCGAAGACGTGCGCTCCGAGCCCGGGACCTCGTCCTCCGCTCCCGAGACCATCCTCGAGCTCTCCCCCCTCGACATCGTCCTCCTCGGCGTGCACCCGGGCCGCGGACTCGCGCTGCTCGCGATCGCCTGGGGCACCGCGCGCGAGTTCGGGTTCTTCGAGGACTGGGAGAAGCACGCGGAGAGCGCCGCGCAGGACTCCGGGAACCCGGAGGCCTTCCTGAAGGCGGCGACCGTCCTGATCGTCGTCGCGGGCGTGGCGGGGCTCATGCTGCTCTCGCTCGCCGCGTCCTTCGTCGAGTACTGGAACTTCCGCCTGGAGGCCGAAGGCGAGGTGTTCCGCGTCCGCCGCGGCCTGCTGACGCGCCAGGTCCAGACGATTCCGCGCGGCCGCATCCAGGCCGTGACCGTCGAGCATCCGTGGTTCCTGGGCCTCGTCGGCCGCGCGCGTGTGCACGTGCGCACCGCGGGCGGGAATCCGGCGCGCGAGGAAGGACAGCGCGGCGGCGGCCGGCACTTCGCCCCGATCGTGCGGCGCGAGCGCGTCGCGGAGATCCTCGCGCGCATCCGACCCGGCATCGACGTCGCGGACGCGGACTGGCGACCTCTCGGACGCACGGCGCCGCGACGGTTCCTCGTCGGCGGCCTCGTCCAGGTCCTGCCGCTTGCGGCGCTCGCGATCGTGTTCCTCGCGTGGTACGGGGCGGCGATCGCGATCGGGCTCGTGGCGTTCACGGTCCTCGCCGCGCGCCGTCGCGCGCGGCGCGCCGCGTGGGCGCGCGCACCGTGGGGGCTCGCCGCGCGCGAGGGCGCGTTCTCGACCGCCGAGCACGCCACGTTCGTGGACAAGATCCAGGCCGTGGACCTGTTCGAGAACCCGCTCGACCGCCGGCACGGGCACGTGACTGTGCGCGTCGACACGGCCGGTCCCCTGTCGCGCGGCGGCTCCGACGTCTCGATCCACTACCTGCCGCGCGAGATCGCCGAGGACTTGCGCGCGGACCTGGTCGGCGCGGCGGCGGCTTCGCGCTTCCGCTGGTGAGCCTGCGGGTCCGTGAACTGGGACGCGCGGATCGCTAGCCTGTTCGCGCTCCAGAAACGCACGTGCGAGCGCCGATGAGGGCGCTCCGACTCCCTCGAGATCCGCCATGACCACGCCCAAGAAGCCCATCCTCTGGATCCCCGGCCCGACCGAGGTCCGACCCGCGATCCTGGCCGAGTGCGCGCGCCCGATGATCGGGCACCGCTCGAAGGCCATGACGGTCCTCCAGGAGCGCCTCGACCCGCACCTGAAGTTCGCGTTCGGCCTGAAGGACGGCTCCGAGTCGAGCGTCGCGGTCCACACCTGCGCCGGCACGGGCTTGATGGAGTCGTCGCTGCTCGGTGTCGGGAACCGCGTCCTGTGCATCGTGAACGGCAGCTTCAGCAAGCGCTTCCACGAGATCGCGGTCGCGCTGGGCAAGGACGCGGTGAAGCTCTCGGCCCCGATGGGCTCGCAGGTGCCGTTCGCCGACATCGAGAAGGCTCTGCGCGAGCAGGGGCCGTTCGATGCGATCACGATCGTCTCGAACGAGACCTCGACGGGCGTGCGCACGCCGTTGAAGGAGTTCGCGGCGGTCACGAAGAAGTTCCCGGCCACGATGGTCCTCGTCGACTTCGTCAGCTACATCGCCGGCGCGCCGATCGACTTCGACGAGCACGGATTCGACTTCGGCTTCGCCGGGATCCAGAAGGCGCTCGCGCTGCCGCCGGGCCTGACGGTCGCGGCCGCGTCGAAGCGCTACCTCGAGGCCGCGAAGACGCGCAAGAGCCGCGGCTTCTACCTGGACCCGGTCAAGGTGTTCCAGGGCCACGCCGAGCGCGCGACGATGGCGACGCCCGCGATCTCGCTCTACTACGCGCTCGCGCAGCAGCTCGAGGACATCTCGGCCGGCGTGACGCTGCCCGAGAACCAGCGCGGCAAGACGGGTCGCGCCGCCTGGCAGGCGCGCTTCGACGAGCACACGCGCATGCAGCAGGTCACCGAGGCCTGGGCCTCGAGCAACGACCTCGAGATGCTGCCCGCGCCGGCGCTGCGGTCCACGACGATCTCGTGCATCCAGGCCGGCGACCTCGACGTCCCGGCCCTGATCGCGGCGATGAAGGCCAAGGGGCACGAGCTCGGGAACGGCTACGGCGACCTGAAGGACAAGACGTTCCGCATCGGTCACATGGGCGACCACACGGAGGCCGGCCTGCAAGCGATGCTGCAGCTCGCCGACGACGCGATCGTGGCGCTGCGCGCGGCGAAGGCGGTCTGACCGCGATCACGCACCCGTCATGCGCTTCCTCCTCGCGAGCTCGACCGCGAGGCGCCGCACGTCCTCGGGCCCGAGCCGGTGGAGCTGGTGCGCGAGCGTGCGGTCGGGCGCGATGCCCGGGAACGCGCCGCGCTGCACCTCGCGATCCAGGACCGCCAGGAACTCGTCCAAGAGCCGCGCATAGCCGCCGGCGTGCGGCGTCGCGGCGAGCTGGCCCTCGACGCCGTCGAGGACCTGCGACAGAGGCACGCGCGGATCGGGCGCCGCGGTGAGCGCGGTCAGCTGCGCGCGGAACTCCAGCTCCTCCTGCACCCGTTGCGGTGAAAACCCCTGGTTCGCGAGCAACGCGAGTGCGCTCGGCCAGTGGCTCGAGAGCGGCAGGAAGCGCGTGCGGTCGCACAGATGTCCTTCCTCGTGCGCGGCCGAGACGGCCAGGAGTTCGTCCAGCGTGATCCTGCCGAGCACCGCGCCCGACTGCGCCCGGTCGCGCAGCACGGAGAGACGCACGCGCTCGGCCTCGTCGAGCAGCGCCGAGGCCGACGTGCGCTCCCGCGCGCCGTCCTCCCCCGCGCCGGCCTGGAGTCCGCCCACTTCGAGCGCCCGCCGCACGCGCTCGGCCGACGTCCCGAACTTGCGCGCGAGCACGTCCCACGTCGCGAGTTCGTTGCGCACCTGATCGACGTCGATCCAATAGCCTTCGTGCACCGCGGCCCCGGCGATGCTCGCCCCCGAACGACCGGCGCGGCTCGGGAGGTCCGCGCCCTCGCACCAGGCGACGGTGCCGTGCCAGGCGACGCCCAGGTGCTGGCCCGAACGCTCCTCGAGCGCGAGCAACGGCAGCACGGTCGCGTCCGGAGCGTCACCGCTCAATTGGCCGAAGACGCCGAAACGGCCGAGCTTCGCCAAGACGGCGGCGATCCCCGCGACCGGGGTTCCGGCGGGCCCGAGGCCCGCGTCCTCGTCCTCCGGCGACAGCCGCGGACCAGGGTGGGCGACCTCGGCGAAGCCGGCGTAGGAACGGCGCGGGGACGCGACGAGCTCCGCGCGCACGCGCTCGAGGTCGGCGTCTTCGCCCTGGAACGCGCACACGTCCGCCGCGTACGGCGCCAGCGCGGCCAGGAGCGCGTCGAGGGAACGCGGCGGACTCGCGCGCAACGAAGTCGGTGGCTGGCTGCGCGCGGCGGGCACTTTCGGCGGTGCGGTCGTGGGCCGCGGCGAGGGCTTCTCGATGCGCGGATCCGGCGCCTAGACCCGCGCCGTCGCGACTCCCGACGAGCCCCGCCGCGCCGCCGCGTCGATCGCGCCCAGGAGGAGCCGCGTGGAGCTCAGGAACGTGAGACCCGCCTGCGCACGCGTGTGGAGGGCCACCGCGTCGTCGAGGTCGTGGGTCGCGAGCCGCTCGGCCACGGCGCGCGCCTCGCGGAACCAGCCGGCCTCGACGAGGGCGGCACACAGGTCGTGCAGGCGCTCCCCGCCGCCATCCTCGAGCGCGCGCGCCGCCTCGACGACGCGCACGAGGCGCGGTTCGCGCGGCATCCCGCGCTCGTCGAGCGCCACCGCCGGCAGCTCGGCGAGCCAACGCTCCGTGGCGGAACGGAAATCACCCGCGGCGAAGCGCGCCGCGCGCAGGAGCGACCCGCGCGGCGCGACTTCGCCCGAGCCGGCGAGTCCGCGCTCGAGCAGGCCCAACGCGAGCGCCGAGGGCGCTGTCTTGATCAGGTTCTCGGCCCTCAGCCGATCGCGCAGCGCTCCGGGCCGGGCTGCGAGGGCCAGTGCGATGCGTCCGGGGTTCAGGCCGATCAGCGCGCGATCGATCGCGCCGGAGAGCTCGGCGATCTCCGCGTCCGTCGGATCCTCCGACCGCAGGAGCTCCAGCGCCCGCTCGGCGCCCGCTTCGGCGTACGTCAGGTTGGGCGCGCGCAACTCGGTCAGGGCCGCCTGCACCCGCAGCGCGGTGCGGTCGCCGGGCGTCGTCTCGGCCTCGGCCGCGCGCGCCTCGAGCAACTTCACCGCGGCTTCCGTGCGGTCGGCGCCGGCCTCGAGGCGCGCGAGGCTCTGGGTGAAGAACGTGCGCTCCCACGGATCGCGCGCCAGCGCCAGCGCACGCTGCGCCGCGCCGCGCGCCGAGCCCGCGTCGCCGCCCTCTCCGTGGAAGGCGAGCCCGTGCCAGGCCCAGGCCAGCGTCGGTTCCAGGCGCACGGCACGCTCGAAGCGCGCCGCCCCGTCGCGACCCTCGAGACGGCCGGCGAGGTAGAGCGTCGCCGCGTCGCCGCTGCCGTCCGCCAGCGCCGCCCGGTAGGCCGCCAACGACTCGAGCGCGCGCAGATCGCCGCGCAGGATCTCGTCCAGCCCGCGCCGCGGCGCGACCCAATCGGGGGCCAGGGCGATGGCCCGCTCCAGGGCGTCGCGGGCGCGCTGCGCGGCGTCGTCGCCGCCCGAGCGGAGCGCGGCCTGGGCCTCGGCCATGGCTTGGGAGGCCGCCTCGGGAACCGGCCGGAGCGCGGTCGAGCGCGGCGCGAGGCAGGCGCCGAGACCGGCGAGGATCGCGAGGCAGAGGACGGCCGTGCGCACGAGGTGCCGTTCTAGGCTCCCGCCCCGCACTTGAACAGGCGCGGGCTTCCGCGGCGGCGAGTTTGCGGGCCGGGGCGGCGCGTTCCAGACTGAGGTCATGACGACCGCGTGCTCCGCGCTCTGGGCTCTGGCTCCCGCCGTGCTCCTCGCACTGTGCGCCCTCGAACCGCTCCAGAAGGGCGGGACGAAGGACAAGGAGAAGAAGGGTGGCACGCCACCGAAAGCCGCGGCGGTGGTGCCCGTGCTGCAGCCCTGGAAGGGCAAGCTCGAGGACGCCAAGGCCTCGGCGAAGGAGCGCAACGTGCCGATCCTCGTCCACGTGATCCTCGAGGCGGAGGAATCGAACGACCAATACCGCGAGAAGATCCTCTCCGACGCCGACCTGGTGAAGCGCAGCGCCGGGGCGCTCGTGATCGTCGCCAACAACGGTTCCCACGAACGGAAGCGGATCGAGGTCGTCGTCGACGGCGAGAAGACCACGCGCGAGGTATGCGCGGTGTACCCGATGTTCGACGCCTGCGCGCAACACCAGGCGCCGTGGGACGAGATCTACCGCGACTACCACGAGGACGACGGCGACCTGAAGTGCCCGCAGACGATCGTCCTGGCGCCAGACGGCACGGAGGCGGGGCGCATCAACACGAGCAACGTGCCCGAGCCGGGCGAGATCGGGGCTCTCGTCGTCGCGGCGATCGCCAAGGCCGGACCGGGGCTCACCGAGGACCAGCTCGCACTCGTGAAGAGGCGACTCGAGGAGGGCCGGCGCCTCGCGGCCGACGCGAAGTGGGTCGACGCCTGGAAGTCCTGGACCGCGGTGCTCGCGATCACGCAGAAGAGCCCGTTCGCCGAGGAGGCGCGGCGCGAGGAGCCCAAGGCGCTCGCGGGCATGCAGGCCGAGCTCGAGCGGATCGCGGCGCTCCTCGTGCCGGGCACGGCGGCCAAGGCCTACGCGGACCTGACACGGTTCGCGACCGAGCTGGCCGGTACGCCGCTCGAGAAGGACGTCGCCGCGCGCCTGCGGAAGGCCGAAGCCGACAAGGCCATCCAGCCGGAGATCAAGGCCTGGCGGCTTTCCAACGAGGCCGACGCGCTGCTGCGCGAGGCGAACGACCTGACCGACGGCGGCGACGCGAAGAAGGCCGAGAAGGTCGTGCGCAGGCTCTTGGGCGCGCGCTATGCCGGCACGCCCGCGCAGGAGACGGCGCGCAAGCTGTGGCCGGAGATCGCGGCGGAGGTCGGGGCGACGCCGCCGAAGTAGGTGGGGCGTGCGGTAGTCGGAGGTACGGAGCCAGGCACAACTCCGCC
>JAPLOF010000029.1 GCA_026692665.1 Planctomycetota bacterium | reverse complement strand
ACACGGTCTCGATCCTCTCGGCTTCGTCGCTGACGGTGCGCAAGGTGGTCAGCTCCCAGCTGAACCAGCCCTTCGACGTCGTGATCACGCCGCGCCAACCCTGCTGGGGGTTCTCGCGCAACGTGTACTTCGGCTACATCATGAACCGGAACGGGAAGATCGCGATCTTCGAGTCCGGCCCGAACACGGTGAATGGCTGGGGCTACGACGACATGATCGGCGTGTCGACGGAGACGTTCCAGAGCCCGAAGACGATGCAGGTGGACCCGCTCGACTTGCGTTCGGCGCTGTGGATCGCGCACGAAGGCCCGATCAACGCGCAAGGGCAGTCCGGCCAGATCGGGACCCCGGCGCTGTCGAAGTTCGTGGCGATCAGCGGCATCACGGGCCAACTGGCGCTGAACTTCACCTCGCTGACCGTGCCGCAGTTCCGCGACATCTCCTACGGCGTGCAGATCTCGCTGGGCCAGGAGAAGCTCTCGGGCCTGCCGGTCGACCTGGCGTTCGACGACCTGCGCGTGCTGTCCGGCCTGCCGAACTTCCAGACGACGTTCAGCGCCGGTCCGCCGGCGCAGGCCAACGGCAAGCACCTCATCCGTGGCGGTTGCCCGGCGGTCGTGAATGCGAGCGAGTCGAAGTACCTGTTCGTCGCGATCCCGAACCCGATCGGCGGCACGGGCGTGGTTGACGTGATCCTCATGGACGGTACGTTCGGTCGCGTGGACACGAACCCGTTCCAGGCGGGCACTCAGTCCATCGCGGCGCCCGACGTGCAGGTCATCGCGAGCTTCTTCCGGCAGTGATCTGCGGCTGATCCGACCTGCGCGCTCTCGCGCACCGAGAGCGACCGACGAGCCGGCACTCCCGCGCTCGCGAGAGGCGAAGGGATCGAACGGGCCCGCGGGTCCGGCAGCGATCGATTCGCGGCGCCCGCCCTGTGCGGGCGCCCGGCATTTTCGCTCTCCGTCCCGAGCCGGGGAGCTCCGGCATCCCCGAAGAACGGCCTCGCCGGCCCGAAGCAGACTCCCGCGCGGACCCTCGCGGGTCTATCCTGCCCGATTCTCCCGATGGCCGAACCCGCCCAGGTCCGCTCCATGTTCTCCCGGATCGCGGGGGTCTACGACCCGTTGAACCGGATCTTGTCCCTGGGCATCGACCAGCGCTGGCGGCGCGCCCTGCTGGCCAGCGCCGGAGACGTGCGCGGCGCGCGGGTCGTCGACGCCTGCTGCGGGACCGGCGACGTGGCGCTGGTCTTCGCCGAGGCGGGCGCGAGCGTGGTCGGCGTCGACTTCACGCCCGAGATGCTCACGCACGCCGAGCGCAAGAAGCAGGGGATCACCTCCCGCTCGACCCCGGCCTTCGCGCACGGCGACGCGCTCCGGTTGCCGGTTCGCGGCGGGTCTGCCGACGTCTGCACGGTGGCCTTCGGGATCCGCAACGTGGCCGACCGCCGTGCGGCGCTGCGCGAGATGGCGCGCGTGACCCGGCCGGGAGGACGCGTGCTCGTCCTGGAGTTCACGATGCCGCCCGGGCGGATCCTCGGGCCCGCCTACCGCTTCTACTTCACGCGCCTCCTGCCCGGCGTCGGCCGGCTCGTGTCGCGCGACTCGGACGCCTACAGCTATCTACCGCGCACGGTGATGGCCTGGCCGAGCCCGAGCGTCTTCCAGAGCGAGATGGAGCAGGAGGGCCTCGTCGAGTGCGGCCACCGCCTGCTGACGCGCGGGATCGCCTGCCTGCACTGGGGCCGCGTGCCCGGAGGGCCGGCATGACGACGGCCGAAACCGCGAGCTCGCGTCCCTCCAGGCGCGGCAGCCAGTCCGGCGCCGGGGATCGCGCGGACCACGCGGCAGTGGAATCGGGCCTCGAGCGCACGCTGGCCCTGGGCTGGATCGCCGTGCTGCCGCTGGTCGTGGCGTACGAACTCGCGTTGGCCCTGGAGCCGGCCTCGCCGCGGAACACGGCCGAGTACGTGCTCACGCTGCCGTTCCAAGGACTCTTCGCGCACCCGGAGCTGGGCCGCTACGGGCTCGAGATCGTGGCCACGCTGCTCGCCGGTTGGGCGGTGTTCCACGGCGAGCTCGGGCTCGTCCGCCGCGCCACGCGCATCGCCGTCGAGGGTTTCGTGGGCGCGATCCTCCTCGGTCCGTTGCTGCTGCTCCTGCTCCACGCGCTCGAGGTGTCGCCGCCCGCGATCGGCCGGCCGGAGAGTGTTCCGTCCTTGACCCTGGCCGCACTCCTCGTGGGCGGGGCCGCGTTCGAGGAGGTCGTGTTCCGCGTCGGCGTCTTCGCGGCGCTGGTGGTCCTCGCGCGCGCGACGTTCGACTGGTTCCTCGGGTTGCCGCGTACCGCGCGGGTGCTCGCGGAGATCACCGCTCTCGTCGGGTCCGCGGTGGTCTTCGCGGCGGCGCACCTGGCCCCTGTCGTCGGGCTCGTTTCTCCGGGCGGCGAACCGTACGACGGCGCACGGTTCGCCTGGCGCGCGACCGCGGGCCTCGCGCTGGCCCTCCTGTTCCGCTGGCGCGGCATGGGCGTCGCGGCCTGGTGCCACGCCTTCTTCAACCTGGCTCTCGCGCTCGGCGCCGGACCGGAGGTCTTCCTGTGACGCGTTACTTCCTCGGCATCACCGGAGCGAGCGGCCACCCCTACGCGGAGTCGCTGCTGAAGGCGCTCGTCGCCTGCGGCCACGACGTGGACATCGCGATCACCGAGGCCGCTGCGAAGGTGATGCGCCACGAACTCGGGATCGACCCGGGCGATCACGGCGAGAAGCTCGCGGCCCACCTGCCCACGTGGCTGGGGGAAGGCCCCGCGAAGCGCGTGCGCGTCTTCACGAGCGGCGCGGTCGAGGCGCCGCCGTCCTCGGGCACGTCGCTGACCGGCGGGGTCATCCTCTGTCCGTGCAGCATGGGCACCATGGCGCGCGTGTCGGTCGGATTCAGCTCGAACCTCGTCGAGCGCGCGGCCGACGTCGCGCTGAAGGAAGGCAAGAAGCTGCTCATCGTGCCGCGCGAGACGCCGCTGTCGATCGTGCACCTCGAGAACATGCTGCGCCTCGCGCGCCTCGGCGCGATCGTGTTGCCGGCGATGCCGGGCTTCTATCACCGGCCCAAGACGAGGGAGGACCTCGTCCACCACGTGGTGGGCAAGATCCTCGACCGCCTGGGCGTCGAGAACTCGGTCGGAGCGCGTTGGAAGGGACTCGCCGAGCCGCCGGGGGACGAAGGGATCGGCCGTCCCGCGCCGGAGGTGCCGGAGTGAGCGGCTTGCGCGACTGGTTCTCGCTCGTGCGCTTCAGTCACTCGGTGTTCGCGCTGCCCTTCGCGCTGTGCGGCGCGTGGCTCGCCGCCGGCGGGCCGCCGGGATGGCGCATCGCGATCCTGGTCGTCGCCTGCGCGGTCGCGGCCCGCACGGCGGCGATGGGCTTCAACCGGCTCGTGGACCGATCGATCGACGCGGCGAATCCGCGTACCGCTCAGCGCGAGATCCCGGCCGGGAAGCTCGGTCCCGGCGCCGTGCGTGCGCTCGTCGTGTTCGCCAGCGCGGCCTTCGTGGCCCTGGCGTTCGCGCTGAACCCGCTGGCCGGGTGGCTCGCGGCGCCGGTGCTCCTCGTCCTCTTGGGCTACAGCTACGTGAAGCGCTTCAGCAGCAGCGCCCACCTCGTGCTGGGCCTGGCGCTGGCGCTCGCGCCGCTCGGAGCGTGGGTCGCGGTGCGCGGCGCGATCGAGCCCGACGTGACGCCCGTCCTGTGGCTCGCGGGCGCCGTGCTGACCTGGGTCGCGGGTTTCGACCTGATCTACGCCTGCCAGGATGCCGAGTTCGATCGCAAGAGCGGCCTGCACTCGATCCCGGCGCGTTTCGGCGTCGCGAACGCGCTCCGGATCTCGAGCGCGCTGCACGTCGCCACGGTCGTCGCGCTCGTGATGGTGGGTTCGACCGCTGGTCTCGGGCTCGCGTGGTGGATCGCGCTCGCGGTGTGCGCCGGCCTGCTCGTGTGGCAGCACCGACTCGTGGCGCCGAACGACCTCTCGCGCGTCGACCTGGCCTTCTTCACCTTGAACGGCTGGGTCGGCGTCGGCCTGTTCGTCGGGCTGGCGCTCGACCGCGCGCTCGCGCACGGGGGTGTCTGATGGCCGCACCGAAAGCCCCGCCGCCGGGCGAGCAGCTGCGTGCGCTCGCCGCGGCCCTCCAGCAGCCGAACCTGCCGCGCGCGGTGATCCTGCGGGGCGAGGAGCGCTGGTTCCGCGAGAGCGCGATCCGCATGGCGATCGAAGCCGCGGAGAACCAGGGTCTCGAAGTCGTGCGCCACGACGCGAAGGACCCCGACTTCGACCTGCGGGCGGCCGTGGGCGACCTGACCGAGGCGCCGATGTTCTCGTCCGCGCGCTGCATCGTGGTGCGCAGCGCGGCCGCGCTGCTCAAGAAGGAGGGCGATGGTCCGAGCCCGCTGCTCGATGCCGCGACCCGCTTCCTGGCGGGGAAGTCGCCGGCCGGAATGCTCGTCCTCGACGCCGAGGGCCTGCGGGCCGACAACGCCGCCGTGAAGAAGGCGACCGCGATCGGCGCGCCGGTCCTCGACCTGCGTCGCCTGTGGGATCAGCCGCCGCCGTGGGAGCGGAACGGCGACCTGCGCAAGACGGAGCTCGTGCAGTGGTTCAGCTCGCGCGCGCGCGAGCGCAACGTGCCCCTCACTCCCGACGAGGCCCTGTACGTGTGCGCCGCGACGGGGAACGACCTCGCGGCCCTGGACAGCGCGCTCGGACGACTCGTCGGCCGGGGCAAGGAGAGCGTGCGCAGCCTCGTGGCCTGGGAAGCCGGCGCCGCGCCGTGGGACGTCGCCGAACAGATCGCGCGCGGGGACGCGGCGCGCGGCGTCGCGGGGATCGAGACCCTGATGCGCGGGGGCTTCGCCAAGGGCGGCGAGCGCGAGATCGATCCGACGGCCCTGATCGCGATGCTGCTCGGCAGCCTGCGCAACAAGGCCCGCGAGGCGCTGGCCGGCGCCCGGGCCGTGGAGCGCGGCGCCGATCCGCTCGCCGCGATCGAGTACAAGGGCCCGCCCGCGGGGCGTGACGAGGTCGTCCTGCGCATCCAGGCCCGTCCTGCGCCCAAGTGGGAAGCGCTGCTCGAGGACCTCGTGGCGCTCGAGCGCAAGGGCCGCTCGGGCAAGGACCAGGGCGGAGAGGTGGACGCGAGCGACCTCGTCGCCTTCGCGCTGCGCTGGCGGGTCGAGAAGCGCGGCTCGGCGCGCTGAATCCGCGGAGTCGGCGCCGCTGCGCGCGCCCGCTCCACGCTCTACACTGCGTGCGTGACGAATCCCCCGCACCGTCCGCGCATCGCGCTCCTCTCCGAGCGCGTCAAGAACCAGATCGCGGCCGGCGAGGTGGTCGAGCGTCCCGCTTCGGTGGTCAAGGAGTTGGTCGAGAATGCGCTCGATGCCGGGGCGCGGTCGATCGAAGTGGACCTGGAGGAGGGCGGCGTCCGCCTCGTGCGCGTGGTCGACGACGGGGGCGGCATGGACCGCGCGGACGTGGAGCTGGCGTTCGTCGCCCACGCGACCAGCAAGCTGCACGAGGTCGAGGACCTCGACCACATCGCGAGCCTGGGCTTCCGGGGCGAGGCGTTGGCGTCGATCGGCGCCGTCGCGCGCTGCTCGATCCTGTCGCGACGGAGCGAGGACGCGACCGGTTGGCGCATCGAATGCGAAGGCGGCGCGCTGTCGGTCGCCCTCGAAGCCGGCGCGCCGGGGGGGACGCGGATCGAGGTCCGCGACCTCTTCTACAACGTGCCGGCGCGGCGGCGCTTCCTGAAGCAGACGGCGACGGAGTTCGGACGCTGCCTCGACGTGCTGCAGCGGCTGTGTCTCGCGCACGAAGGTGTCGCGTTCCGCGTCACGCACGACGGGAAGCGCGCGCTCGACGTCGAAGCGTCGATGGACCTGCGCGCGCGCGTGCGGCGGCTCTTCGGAGCGGACCTGGCCACGGAGCTCGTCGAAGTGCGCGCGGCGGACGGAGCCACGCGTCTCACGGGGCTCGTCGCGCCGCCCCGATTCGCGCGCGGTGACGCGACGCGGCAGATGTGGTTCATCAACGGGCGCGCGGTGCGCGACAAGGTCCTGCTGCGCGCGCTGAAGGACGGCTACCACGGCTTCGTGTTCGACCATCGGCAGCCGGTCGCGTTCCTCGCGTTGTCGATGGACCCCGCGCTCGTGGACGTGAACGTCCACCCGCAGAAGAGCGACGTGCGCTTTCGCGAGGAGCGACGACTGTTCGGCTTCCTGGTGAACTCGATCCGCGCGGCCGTGAGCCGCACCGACATGGCGACGCCCGGGGCGCGCCTGCTCGAGATCGCGAGCCAGCGCGAGCAGCGCGAATCCGTGCTGCCATTCCGGACTGCCTTCGTGCCCAGCCCGCGGGTGCCGGCCGAGCCGTTCGTCGTTCGCGAGGTCGCGCCGTCGCCCGGGTGGGCCCGCGCGAATCCGAGCGCGGCGGAAAGCCCGGAGAACGCTGCCGGAGCTCTCGATCCCGCCCGGCGCGCGGGCGACATCGCGCCCTGGGCGGCCCTCTCGGGAACGCCTCTGGTCCAAGTTGCGCGCACCTACATCTTGCGCGCGCTCGAGGACGGCTTCGAGATCGTGGATCAGCACGCGCTCCACGAGCGCATCACGTTCGAAGCCCTGCGCGGCGAGCTCGCGCGCGGCGAGGTGGAGGTCCAGCGCCTGCTCGTGCCCGAGCTCGTCGAGGTCGACCGCGCGCAAGTGACGCTGATCGCATCTCGCGCGGCGGAGCTCGCGCGGGCCGGCGTTCTGATCGAGCCCTTCGGGGACACGACACTCGCCGTGCATGGACTGCCCGCGCGCCTGCAGCGCCCTCGTCCGGCGCTCCTCGTGCGCGACGTCGTGGCGTTGCTCGAGGAGGACAAGTCGCTGGCCGGGGAGAAGTTGCTCGAGGAAGTGCTCCACCGCGCGGCCTGCCGTGCGTCCGTCATGGCGGGCGATGCACTCACCGCCGACGAGATGCGATCCCTGCTCGAGCGTGGCCGCCATCTCGAGTCCGACCAGACCTGCGTACACGGACGCCCCACACGGGTGCGCTTCGCGCTGGCGGACCTCGAGCGCGCGTTCCACCGCCGCTAGCGAGTCGGCGCGAAGGCTCCTCGCCGGGCGGGGCGTATCGGTCGTTTGCCCGGTCCTCGCGCTGCTGGGGCCTGCACCCGCGATCGGGTGCCGATGTCCCGAGGATCGCGCCTTCGTGAACCCGGCGAGACCGCCCGGCCTCGATCGCGCCAGGTTGGAGGTCGCCTGAGGTCGCGACGGGGGGAGCTCCCCGGGGCTTGCTGCGACCCGCGTGCCGCGTGCTGCGATCTGCGTGCCTCGATCTGCGTGCCTCGATCTGCGTGCCTCGATCTGCGTGCCTCGATCTGCGTGCCTCGATCTGCGTGCCTCGATCTGCGTGCCTCGATCTGCGTGCCTCGATCTGCGTGCCTCGATCTGCGT
>JAPLOF010000028.1 GCA_026692665.1 Planctomycetota bacterium | reverse complement strand
CCTGGCTCCGTACTCCTACCGCTCCCCGCTCAGCACACGCGACGGTGGAACGGCGTCAGGAACTCGAGCACGTGCGCGCGATCGCGAGCCACCACGGCGCCTTCCGAAGTGGAGCGCACGTGCACGACGGTCGAGGGCAAGCCCTCCGGTCCTTCGCAACGGATCGTGATCGTCGCGGTGCCTCCGAGGAGACCGGCGCGCTTCCTGCAGGTCAGGACACGCAGCGCCTCGTCCGCGGTCACGACTTCCCATCCGTCGAGGTCCGCGACCATCTCGCGCACGGACTCGAACACCTGGTCCGAGCGGATCGGCACCCGGAGCGGACGGAGCCGCTCGTCGGGCGCGTCGTCGCGCGTCTCGAAGACGGCTCCCATGGATGCCGCCGACTCCCGCGGGCCGAGGGCACGCGGGACACGCGTGCCCATCGGCTCGAAGGGGTCGCGGGCCTACCGGCCCGACGCGATCTTCTTCGCCAGGCGGCTCTTGAGGCGCGCCGCGGCGTTCGGGTGGATCACGCGGTTCTTGGCCGCCTTGTCGATCTTCTTCATCGCGTCCGGGAGGATCGCCTTGGCCGCGTCCGCACTCTCGGCCTTGCGGGCCTTGGCGAGGGCGGTCTTCATCGTGCTGCGCTGCACCTTGTTGCGGGCGCGGGCCTTGATGTTCTGGCGGTTTCGCTTTGCTGCTTGCTTGGTGTGAGCCATCGTTCCTACCTGAGTCGTTCCATCCTCGCCGCGACGTCGCGATATCCGACGTCGACCCCGAAGATGCGTGCGTAAAGGGCGCGGGCATCGGAGGGCTTGCCCTCCGCCTCGGCGATCCCGCCGAGATGGTACAGGATCTCCTTGCCGCGCTCGTCGAGCGGGCCGGAGGACTCGAGCGCGCGCTCGTACTCGGCGCGCGCGAGGTCCAGGAAGCCCTTGGCCTGGAAGCACTGGGCCAGGAGGACCTGCGCTTCCCGGCGGGCGCGCGGATCGGTGGCCGCTTTCTGCAATTCCCCCATGGCGGCGTCGATTTCGCCCGCCTTGTGCAGGCGCCGCCCCAGCTGGAGCCGCGCGGCCATGTCGGCCGGCCGCAGTTCCACGCGCCGGCGCCAGTCCAGCACCTCGGCCGCGAAGAGCTCGCCCTCCAGCCGGTCGGCCTCGGCCTGGTCGCCGCGCTTGCCGGCCTCCGCGATCTGCTTCTTGAGCTGCTTCGCGCGCAGGTCGCCGACGCGCGCCACGAGGTCGAAGGACTCCTTCTTGTAGGCCAGCGCGCGCTCCGCCCACGCCACCGCCGAGTCGAGGTCCTTCAGCTTCTCGGTGACCTCGGAGAGGCGGACCATGAGCTCGGAGTCCGGGGAGTCCGCGTACCGTGCCTCGAGCCGCTCGAGCTCCGCGCGCAGGTCGTCGTCCGACAGGTGCATGCGCGTGGCGCGGTCGAGCTCGCGCGCCTGGTCCTTGTCCTTGATCTGATCCCGGCTGTGCTCGACGGTCTTCCCGCGCCCGGTCAGCGCGAGCTCCGCGGCCAGGTCCTTGCGCGCACGCAGCGCTTCCTGATCGCGGGGATCGGCCTGGAGCGCGCGCTCGTAGTACTCGAGCGCCTTGCCCGGATCGCCGAGGCGCCGCGTCATCGCGCCGGCGCGGCGCAGGCCTTCCGCGCTCTTGGGCGCGATCTCGGCCAGGAACTCGTAGACGGCGCGCGCCGAGTTGGCGTGGCCGGCGCTCTCGAGCGACGTGCCGAGGAGCAGGTTCGCCTCTTCATCGAGCGGGTTCGTGGACAGGTAGGTCTCGAGCTGCTTCGCGGCCGCGTCGTGCTTGCCGGCCTTGGACAGCGTCTTCGCCATCGCGAGCGGAGCCGCGCCGCCGAGAGCGCGCAGGAACTTGTTGCCCCCGGCCTTGGCCTCGTACCGCTTCCTCAGAGCCTTGCGCAGACCGGCGCGCGCCTCGCCCAGGTCCGGCGACAGCTCGAGGAGCTGCTGATACAGCTCGACCGCGAAGTCCCAGTTCCTCCGGTGCAGGGCCTCGTCGGCCTTCTGGAGCTGCTTCGTGAAATCCAAGGGATGCCTGAGGGAGGCCTCGGGCTCCGGTCCACGGAGCGAGGGGGCGAAAAGGATAGGAGAGGCGGTCGAAACGGTCAACGCGGGCTATTCTCCCGGTTGCACGACACCCCCGAAGAACCATGAGCGAACCCCTCGCCCGACAGCCTCTCGCGGAGGCACCCCTCGATCTCGATTTCGTCGTCGTCCGCTACCCGGACGCGGTCCTGCGCCGCGTGGCCGAGCCGGTGGTGGATTTCGGCGCACCCCTGCAACGCATCGTCGAGGCGATGTTCGCGCGCATGGTCGCCAGCAAGGGCGTCGGTCTCGCCGCGCCGCAGGTGGGGATTTCGCGGCGGATCCTGGTCCTGAACCCGCAGGGCGAACGCGGCCCGGACGACCTGGCTCTGATCAACCCGACCCTCGTCGAGCGCACCGGGGAGGAGACCTGGTACGAGGAGGGCTGCCTGTCGTTCCCGAGCATCTACGCCGAGGTGAAGCGCCCGGACCGTTGCACCGTGCGTTACCAGGACGTCGCGGGCACGCAGCACGAGCGCGAGTTCGAGGGCTTCACGAGCCGCATCATCCAGCACGAGTACGACCACCTGGAGGGCGTGCTGCTCGTCGACCGCATGTCGCCGGCGGATCGCCAGCGTCACAAGTCGGCGCTGCAGGAGCTCGTGGACCGCTGGAAGCAGGGCGCTCCGGCGCCGCGCGCGCGGTGATTCCGATCGCGGAGCGCGCTCCATGATCGCGAGCTACGAGCGCGACGGCCGGTTTCCGACCGCGCCGAACGGCGCGGTCGTGAGCGTCGGAGTGTTCGACGGCGTGCACCTGGGGCACCAGGAGATCCTGCGCCGCAACGTCGAAACGGCGCGGGCGCTCGGCGCGCGTTCGACGGTCGTCACGTTTCGCCAGCACCCGAAGTCGGTGCTCCTGGGGCGCGCGCCGCGCACGTTGACGAGCCTCGAGCACCGGCTCGAGCTGTTTCGCCGCGCCGGGATCGAACACGCGGTCGCACTGACGTTCGACGAGGCGCTGCGCGCCATCCCCGCGGCCGATTTCGCGCGGGAGTTCCTGGCGGGCAGCCTGCACGCGCGCCGCCTCGTCCTGGGTTTCGACAGCAAGTTCGGCCGCGGGCGCGAGGGCACGCCCGAGTTCCTCGCCGCGCTCGGGCTGTCGGTCGACGTCGTGGGGCAGGTCGTGCTCGGCGGGCGCCCGGTGTCGAGCACCGCGATCCGCGAGGCCGTCGAGCTGGGCGACCTCGAAGCGGCGGCCGCGATGCTGGGCCGGCCGGTCGCGGTCCATGGCGAGGTGGTCGCCGGGGACAAGCTCGGCCGGCGGATCGGGTTCCCCACCGCGAACCTGGACCTGCACCACGAGCTGCACCCTCCGACCGGCGTGTACGCCGTGCGCGTCCGGGTGGTGCGCTACGGGCAGGAGGCTCGGATCGGCCCGGAGCTGTCCGGCGTCGCCAACATCGGATTCCGGCCCACGATCGAGGGTGCCCGGCCAGAGACCCCCCGGATCGAAGTGCACCTCCTGGATTTCGACGGCGACCTCTACGGCGAGCACGTCGAGCTCGAGTTCGTGGCCTGGCTCCGACCCGAACAGCGTTTCGACGGCCTGCCGGCCCTGCAGGCCCAGATCGCGCGCGACGTCCTCGCGGCGCGGGCCACCCTCGAACGCGGCCGGGGAGGCGCTGGAGGACGACACCCCCGCGATCCGATGAAGGACGCACGCGGCGGCCGTCCTTGACGGTCTCGCGGGTCGCGGACAGAATCCCCGCCCCTCGCCAGCCTCCGGGTCGCGCGAGGTTCGCAACACGGCCAGGTAGCTCAGTCGGTAGAGCACTTGATTGAAAATCAAGGGGTCCCCGGTTCAAGTCCGGGTCTGGCCACCACCTCCGCTCGCCCTCCGCGCGCGGTCCTCGCGGTCCCCCTCGATCCCCGCGCCGCCTTCCAGGGCCCATGAACGACGAGAGCGTCAGCCCGAGCGTGGTCCGCCGCAGCGATCCGGCGCGCGTCGAGATCGAGTGGACGGACGGCGGCCAGTCCGCCTTCACCGCCGCCGCGCTGCGCCGCGCCTGTCCGTGCGCACGCTGCGTGAACGAGCTGACCGGCGTGCGCACGCACGATCCGGCGTCGGTGCCGGACGATCTGACGCAGTCGAACCTGCGTCTCGTGGGCAACTACGCGCTGTCGATGACGTTCTCGGACGGCCACCACACGGGGATCTTCTCGTTCGGTTTCCTGCGCCGGCTGACGCCGGAAGGCGCGTGACGTGGCGGCCGAGCCGCTGTTCGTCCGGCCCGGCGTGGTGATCCCGGCCGAGGAGCTCGATGTGCGCTTCGCGCGCTCGGGCGGGCCGGGCGGGCAGAACGTGAACAAGGTCGAGACCAAGGTCGACTTGCGCTTCCGGCCGTCGGCGTCGCGCGCCCTCACCGAGGATCAGCGCGCGCGGGTCCTGGGCCGGCTCGGTGGGCGCCTCACGACCGAGGGCGAGCTGATCGTCGTCTCGACGACCTATCGCGATCGCGCACGCAACATCGAAGACGCCCGGGAGCGGCTCGCGAGCGAGCTGCGCGAGGCGTTGAAGACCGTGAAGGCCCGCCGCGCGACGAAACCCACGCGCGGGTCCGATCGCCGGCGCCTGGATTCCAAGCGCCGGCGTGGGGACACGAAGCGACACCGCCGCGGAGACGAATGAAGATGGAGACCCCCCTCCCGGACGTCCTGGCCGAGATCGAAGCCTGGATCGCGCGCGGCAAGCCCCCGACGCGCCTCCAGGCGCGCGGGCTCCTGCTGGGCCTCGGCGACGCCCTGCTCGAGGGCCGCTCCGGGGACGAAACCGAGGCCTTCGCGCGCGTCGCGGGCTGGATCGAGCGCGCTCCCGACCCCTGGCGCGAGGCGTTCTCGAGCGAGATCTCCATGGCGGCGACGGAGCACGTGCGCTCCGTGGACCCGCGCTGGCTCGGGAACCCGAAGTACGACCTGCCCTACACGGTCGAGGCGCGCCACCGCCTGGAGTCGCGCCTGGCGTGCGCCGAGCACCTTGGGATCGAGGTCCCCGAGGAGCTGCTCGAGGCGATCGCGCGCGCGGACGCGCTCCTGGCTCCCTACCTCGAGGGCGGATCCGCCGCATCCGGGTCGGGCTAGGCGCTGTCGACTCGGTCGCCGAGCGAGAGCAGTGCCGCAACACAAACCCATGCAGGGCTGTGTTTACTACGAACATGCTTTGCGGACACGACCTGCGCGCAGCACGCACCGCGGCGCTTCCGCCGCGACCTGCGGCGAGCTTTCCGAGGACATTCATCGGCCCAAGAGCCTTCAAGGCAAGTGCTTGAGAATTGCACGTTGCTAGCAGGCACGATTCTGGGACAGGTCTCCGTGGAACCCGCCGATGGACAAGCAGGCCCGTGGTCCGCGAGCCGTCATCCTCGGTCTTTTCCGTGGACGGCGGGAGGCTCACTCGGCATCTTCTCCGCGCTTCTACATCCCCATCCTGTAGATCGAACGGAAGTCCTCTGAATCTTCAGTCTCATCTCTCTCTCAGGAGTGCATTCCTCATGAAGAAGTTCGCGTACGGCGCCCTCGCGCTCGCGGCCGTCGGTGCTGCGGGCCAGGCGACCGACACCGGTTGGTCCGGCCTGGATCAGGAGATCAACAGTCTCTCCGCCAGCCTTGCCACCCAGAACGCCACCGGTCCGAAGGTCGGCGGTTTCATCATCACCTCCCTCGACTACGAGTCGAACCCGCCCACGGCCGTCGACAACAACAACGACGGAGACACCGCCGACGCCGGCGAGGTCTTCGAAGGCGATGACGTCCTCGGCTGGAACCTGCGCAACGCGCGCTTGGAAGTGAAGGGTGACCTCGGTCACGACTACTCGTACAAGCTGTCCATCGAGACCGGCACCGCGGGCTCGGTCGTCAAGGACGCCTACGTCGACTGGAAGATCACCGACGGCATCAAGGGACGCTGGGGTCGCTACAAGGTCCCCTTCGCCCGCTCCGGCCTGATCTCCGACACCAAGCTGCTGTTCCTCCAGCGCACGCAGATCGGTGACAAGCTCGGCTTCCGCGACCTGGGCGCCAGCGTCTCGGGCCAGTTCGAGATGGTGAACTTCTGGGTCAACGCCCAGAACGGCACCGACGGCATCGTCAAGGACATGTTCTACAACGCCCGCGTGACGTTCGACGTCATGGGCGACGGCGTGGCCATGCTCGAAGGCGCCTACGGCGCCGGCGACGCGATGGGCCTCACGATCGGCGGTTCGGTCGGCGACGACTCGGGCCTCGACAACGGCGTGCGTTGGCTGCTCGAAGCGGCCCTCACGAGCGGTCCGTTCTCGGTGTCGGCCGAAATCGCCGACTTCGACAAGGACATCGGCGACAACACGCCGTGGGACGCCACCGCGAGCTTCATGTTCACGGACCAGTACGAAGTGGCCGCGCGCTACGAGGACCTGGACGACGCCGACAACTCGGTCTCCTACTCGCTGGGCGTGAACCGCTACGTCGCGGGCCACGACATCAAGTGGACGCTGCAGTACGTGCGCCTCGACACGGACCGCGAAGAACAGGGCATCGCGTTCGACCGCGACCAGGTCGCCCTCGGTCTGACCGTCGCGTTCTGATCCAAGCCTGATCCCCTGCCCGCGCGTCGGGCAGGACTCGGATCCCACGGGGCCCCGCGCGCGTCGCGGGGCCCTGTTGCATTTCTGGCTGCACCTCGCGCGAGGAGCAAGACTCCGTCGAAGGGCGCAGAGGGCCCCCTGGCGCCCGGGAAGCCGCACGCGGCCGGCACGAGCGGAACCGCTGCGAGTCGAGCCGGACGGTCGCGTTCCGCGTGGCCCTCCCCGCGCAACCGCCCCGCGCGGGTGGTATCGTTCGCGACCGACCATGTCGGCGTCTCCCCAAGGTCCCGAGAACCGTCTCGCACGCGAGACGAGTCCCTACCTGCTCCAGCACGCGCGCAACCCGGTGGACTGGTATCCCTGGGGCCCGGAGGCACTGGCCCGCTCCAAGGCCGAGGACAAGCCGATCTTCCTCTCGGTCGGCTACTCGGCCTGCCACTGGTGCCACGTCATGGAGCGGGAGTGCTTCGAGGACGCCGGCATCGCGCGCCTCATGAACGAGCTCTTCGTCAACGTCAAGGTGGACCGCGAGGAGCGGCCGGACGTCGACGAGATCTACATGAAGGCCGTCCAGGCCATGACCGGCTCCGGGGGCTGGCCGATGAGCGTCTTCCTGACGCCCGACCTGGAGCCCTTCTACGGAGGCACCTACTTCCCGCCGCGCGGGCTGTACGGCCGGCCGGGCTTCCCACAGGTCCTGGCCGGGCTGGCCAAGGCCTGGAAGGAGGACCGCGCCAACCTGGCCAAGCGCGCCAAGACGCTGGCGAGCCACATCGCCGACGAGGGTCGCGCGAAGGCCACGGGCGAGATCGACCCGGCGGTCCTCGAGGCCTCCCGGATCGCCCTCGTGGGCCAGTTCGACCCGCGCTGGGGCGGGTTCGGCGACGCGCCCAAGTTCCCGCATGCGCTCGACCTGCGCATCCTCCTGCGCCACGCGCAACGGACCGGGGACGCCGCGGCGCGCCAGGCGGCGATCTTGTCGCTCCAGCGCATGGCCGAAGGCGGCATCCACGACCAGCTGGGCGGCGGCTTCCACCGCTACAGCGTCGACGAGCGCTGGCTCGTGCCGCACTTCGAGAAGATGCTGTACGACAACGCCCTGCTCGTGCCGGCCTATCTCGAGGCATCCCTGGTGACGGGCGACGCGCGACACGCCGAAGTGGCGCGGCGGGCCTGCGACTGGGCGCTGCGCGAGATGCGGACCCCGCAAGGCGGCTTCGCGAGTTCGCAGGACGCCGACAGCGAGGGCGAGGAAGGGAAGTTCTTCGTCTGGACGCTGCGCGGGCTCGAGGACGTGCTCGGCAAGAAGCTCGGCGCCCAGGCTGCCGCCTGGTTCGGCGTGACGGCCGAGGGGAACTTCGAGCACGGGAACAGCATCTTGTGGCGCCACGAGCCGGCCGAGCGGGTGGCCCAGGAGCTCCGGACGAGCCTGCCGGAGCTCGAGGCTGCGATGCGCGGGGCGTCCGCGCGGCTCCTCGCCGAACGCGAGCGGCGCGTGAAGCCCGGGACGGACGACAAGGTGCTGGCCTCGTGGAACGGACTCTTCGTCTCGGCGCTGGCGCAGGCGCACCAGGTGCTCGAGGAGCCGCGCTACCTGGAAGCGGCGCGCGGCGCGGCGAACTGGATCCTCACCGGGATGCGGCAGCCCGACGGACGGCTGTTCGCCACGTCGCGCCACGGACGCGCGCACCTCAACGCCTACCTGGACGACTACGCCTTCACGATCCAGGGCCTGCTCGACCTCTACGAGTGCGACTTCGACCCGCGCTGGATCCGCGAGGCGCTGGCCCTCGACGAGGTGCTGCGCGACCGCTTCGAGGACGACGAGGGCGGCTACTTCACGACCGCGCGCGATCACGAACAGCTGATCGCGCGGCTCAAGGCTCCACACGACGGGGCGCTGCCGTCCGGGAACGGCGTGCAGGCCCTGAACCTGCTGCGGCTGGCCGAGCTCACCGGCCGCCGCGAACTGGCACAGCGGGCGGAGCGCACGATCCGATCCATGGCCGGACTCGTGAACCGATTCCCGCAAGCCTTCAGCGCGCTGCTCCTGGCCGTCGATTGGCTGGCCGTGGGACCACGCGAGGTCGTCGTCGCCGGAGATCCGCGGAATCCGGGCGTGCGGGAGATGTTGCGCGCGGTGCGCTCGACGTTCGCGCCGCAGCGCGTGGTCGCGCTCGCCGGACCGGGGGCCGACCTGGACCTCGTGCCGCTCCTCCGCGACAAGCCGCCGGGCGCGAACGGTGCCCGCGCGTACGTGTGCCGCAACTGGGCGTGTCAGGCGCCCCTGGACGATGCGGCGGCGCTGCGCGCCGAGCTCGCCGCACCGATCCCCGTGGCCTGAGCCGCTCGAGAACCCCAACGAACCGAACTGGAGTCCCCATGCCCCTGCGAGTCCTGGTCACCGGCGGAGGTCGCGGCATCGGCCGAGCGATCGCACTGCGCTTCGCGCGCGAAGGCGCGCACGTTGCCGTCGCCGCCCGCAACTCCGGCGAGCTCGACGCCGTCGCGGCCGAGATCACGGCCGCGGGCGGCAAGGGACGCGCGCAACAGATGGACGTGGGCGACCACGGATCCGTCGAGGGCGGCGTGTACCGCGCGGTCGAGTTCCTGGGCGGGGCGATGGACCTGCTCGTGAACTGCGCGGGGGTCTTCGACGTGAAGCCGATCACGTCGATGGATGTGGCCTCCTGGCACCGGCACATGAACGTCAACCTCAACGGTCCGTTCTACGTGACGCTCGAGTCGCTCGACGCGCTCATGGCCGGCGACCGGCCGCACATCGTGAACGTGGCCTCCGTCGCGGCGCGCACGGCCTTCCCGGGGAATTCCGCGTACTGCGCCAGCAAGTACGGCCTGCGCGGGTTCAGCGACGCGATCCGCCTCGACCTGAAGGACAAGGGCATCCGCGTGTCGACGGTCTATCCGGGCGCCACCGACACGAAGATCTTCGACCGCGTGCCGGGCAATTGGGACCGCTCCAAGATGAACAAGCCCGAGGACGTCGCGGAGGTCGTTTGGAAGGCCAATCGGGCCACGACGGGGACGCCGATCGACGACCTCGACGTTCCCCCGCGCGCTTGATCCCGCACCGGCGCGATCAGGGACAGAAAGTCACTTCGAGCGCGGCGGTCGTGTTGAAGCCGGCTCCGCCCGGCTGGATGTCGCGGTAGACGAGTTGGAAGCGACGCACGCCTCCCGGCGTGATGCCGGCGTAGGCCAGCGAATGCAGGTCCTGGAACTGGATCACGGCGCCACCGTTGGCGTGCAGCACTCCCAGGCGCTTCTGCGTGCCGCCGACGCAGCGGAGTCCGTCTCCGAACAGGACGGGCGGTTCGACCCGCGTCGTGCCGTGGAAGAAGACGCAGACGGTGCTCGTCGGCAGGTCGAGTCCGGTCAGGACGAAGTTGTTCAGCGAGAAGCTCGGGTCGCCGGAGTACTGGATCGAGGCCGGCAGGCCCGTCGAGTTGGGTTGCGCCGAGCAGTAGTTCGTGACGAAGCACTGCGGCCCCAGGTCGACGAGGTAGGCCTGGAACTCGGTGTTCGACGGGCCCGCGACCAGGTTCGAGGCCGAGGACACGAGCGTGAGGTAGCGTCCATCCGTGGAAACGCCGCGTAGGTCGAGGTCCGCGTCCGCTTGCGCTCCCCCGACCCCGAGGACGAGCCTGCGAGTCGTTCCCGTCGAGAAATCGTGCTCGAACACGTCGCGCACGCCGTTGGTGTCCCCGGCGACCAGGTTCGAAGCCGCCGAGTCGAAGATGACGCGCACGCCGTCCACCGAGATCCACGCATTGAGGCTCTGGGAGGACGCGTCGCCCTGCGCTCCCGCGGAGCTGACGCTCGCGCGGCGCAGCTCGCCCAGGAACCTGTCGGCCACGTACAGGTCCCACGTGCCGTTCGTGTCCGACGGCAGCGCGGGAGACGCGGTCGAGTACAGGAAGTAGCGCGTGTCCGGCGTGACGGCTCCGGCGCTCGAGTCGCCGGGCAGCTCGCCGCCGAAGGCGTCCACGCTCACCCGATCCGTGAAGCCGAACCCGTAGTCCTTGTAGAAGGCGTCGTTCGTCCCGTTCCCGTCGCCCGGGACGATGTTCGGATCCGCGGTCGTGAACGTGGCGATCGTGCCGTCCGCGGAGAGGAAGCCCGTGAGCGCCGTGACCGTGTTCGTGCCGCCGGTGAACGTCGCGGAGACGAAATCGTCGACGCCCGTGGCGAGTTCGCGCCTCCAGACCTGGTCGGGCCCCCCGACCGAGGCGTCGCCGCGCGAGTAGAGGATGAAGCGCCCGTCGGCCGAGAACCGACCCGGCGCGCTGACGATCGGCGGCAAGGTGACGTCGAACTCGCCGTTCGTGCCGAGATCGAGCACCGCGCTGACCCCGACGAGGGTCCGGTAGTAGCTGAGCAGTCGGCCGTCCGGCATGAGATCCCCCACGATCCCGTCCGTCCGCACGCGAACCGTCGTGCCGAGGAGCCGGTCGCGCAGGAAGACGTCGCGCGTGAGGGTCGGATCCGGCGCGACCAGGTTCGTGGCGATCGTCGTGAAGGCCACGAAGCGTCCGTCGTCGGTCGGCCGGGTCAGCGTCTCGACCGAGCGGTTGGCGACCGCGCCGGAGCTCGACACGGACAGGCGTTCGATCGACTGGGCCCCGGCGGGCAGCGCGGTGGCGAGGACGGCGGCAGCGTAGAGGGTCTTGCGCGTGGGGTTCGTCATGGCTCTCCGCCCAGCCTACCCCGACCCGCGCGACAGCGGGGATCCGATCAGTGGCCGATGCTGCGCACGAGCCCGAGGAATTCGCTGCGGGTGCGGAAATCGCTGCGGAACGTCCCGAGGAGGCAGCTCGTCATCGTCGAGCTGTTCTGCTTCTGGACGCCGCGCATCATCATGCACAGATGGCTCGCGTCCGCGACGACGCCCACGCCCTTCGGCGCGACGACCTTCTGGATCGCCTCGGCGATCTGGACCGTCATGCGCTCCTGGACTTGCAGCCGGCGCGCGAACACGTCGACGATCCGCGGGATCTTGGAGAGCCCCAGGATCCGCCCGTCCGGAATGTAGGCCACGTGCACGCGCCCGAAGAACGGGAGCATGTGGTGCTCGCACAGCGAGTAGAACTCGATGTCCTTCACCACGACCATCTCCGAGCAGTCCTCGTGGAAGACGCCTTCCCCGACCGCTTCCTCCACGCTCTGGCCGTGGCCCTGCGTGAGCTCCGTGTACGACCGGGCGACGCGGTCGGGCGTGCGCAGGAGCCCCTCGCGCGTCGGATCCTCGCCCAGGTTCTCGAGCAGGCGGCGCACCAGCTCCTCGGTCGTCAACGCCTGCGTCCGCGTGGGTCCGTCCATGGCCTAGCCGCGCTCCCCGCGGTACTCGACGAAGTTGTCGCGGCTCTCGTGCACGCGGAGTGAGACGAGCTTCGCGCCCTCGAACGCCGAGAGGCGCGGCTCGATCCGATTCCAGAACGCGACCGCGACGTTCTCGGCCGTGGGGATGACCCCCGCGAGGAACGGCACGTCCCGGTTCAGGTGCTTGTGATCGACGACCGAGACGATCTCCTCGCGCAGGATCGCCATGAGCCGGTTCAGGTCGAGCACCATGCCCGAGCGGGGCACCGGTCCGCGCACGGTGACCTCGAAGGCGTAGTTGTGCCCGTGGTCCGTGTTGCACGGCCCGTAGAGGCGCGCGTTCTCCTCCGGGGAGAGACGGGCGTCGTGCAGCCGGTGTGCCGCGCTGAATTCCTCGCGGCGCGTGATCTGGACGATGGGCTCGGGCATGGAGGCGTGCTGCAGGGGGACTCGGCGTCTGGAGAGTGTACGTCGCGCCACCTCGGACCCGATGCGCGGCACCCGCGCGGGCCGCACAGCCCCCTCCTCGGAGCGGCCAGCCCGGATTTCCCGTGCGCTCCGCCTGGGAACGGCGTTCGACAGGTCTAGGAGGGTTGCCATGAACCGTCACAGCTACGATCCCGAACGTGCGAGCGCGCTGCTGCCGCTCCTGCGTTCGATCACCGCCGAGATCCGGGAACGTTCCGAGGCGATCGATGCGCTCGAGCTGGAACTCCAGGATCTGGGCACCACGCGCCGCGGGCGGGAACGCCGCGGCGACATCGAGGGCGACCTGTCCGTGGAGCGGCGCGAGTTGCGCGTCGCCCGCCGCGAGCTGGAGCGCCTGGGTTGCACGCTCGACGAGGATCATCCGCTGCGCGTGCTGATCCCGGGAGCCGATGGCGAGCTCGACCACGGATTCGCCTGGAGCCCTCTGGACGGAAAGCTGCAGAGCCTCGAGCTCCTCTCCCGCTGACGAGGACCACGCGGCGCTCGCAATGCGCCGTGCAGAACCAGCGACCCCGGCCGCCGTGAAAAGCGCGGCCGGGGTCGCGGTTTTCTTCTTTCGCGCTCGCGGCTCTTGCCAGCGGCGTGCCTGTCCGGCACCAGGACAGAGCGGGTGGAGCCGCGCTCTTCAGCGTCGTGCGCCCCGTTCGCTCGGTCCGAGCTCCTGGCGCGCGCCCGTCGTCAGGCGGCCGCGCAAGCCGGCGAAGTCCGATCGCGCGATCGAACCGGCTCCCGCGAGCTGCTCCATCCGTTCGATCGCCGTGCGCAGATCGCCCGCGGTCCGTACGACGCGCGGATCGTCCGCGGCCGGCAGGTCCGAACCGGGGCCCTGAACGAGGCGGCGGGCGCGCTCGGGCACGAGTTCCTGCACAGCCGCCCAGTCCGCCCGCGCCGCGGCGCGTGCGAAGGTCTTGGCCTCGAGTTCGGCCAGCGCGCGATCGAACCGCGCCTCGATCGAAGCGGCCGGCAGCGGATCGCGCGGCTTGTCGCCTGGCGGTTTCGGACCGGTCACCGGCCGCAGCGGTCGCGCCTCCCACGCGGCCCGCAGCTGCGCGAACTCCGCGCGCGGGACCGATCCAGCGCGCGCCTTCCCCGCCAGCACGTCGAGGGCCTGGAGGAAGCGCGCCGGGACGTCCGCGGGTCCCGGCGACGGCTCGCCCAGGGCTCGGATGCGGGTGACCCGTTCGTTCCACAGCCCCCGGACGCGTTCGAAGTCCTCGCGGACGGCGCCCTTGCCCGCGGCGTGGTCCTCGAGGTCCGCGAGGGCCCGTTCGAGGCGTACATCGAGCTCGACGATCTCCGGGGGCACCCCGGACGTGGGATCGACGGGCCACGCCAGACGGGACGCGGCGGGCCCCGGACGCGGGCGCGACTCGTCGACGGTCCGCGCGCGCCGCAGGGCCAGCAGCCGCACGACCTCCGCCTCGAGGTCCGCGGCCGGACGCTCGCCCGTGCGGACCAGGAGGTTCCGGTAGTAGACCGTGAACTCCTCGCGCGACCAGGAACCGTTCCGATCCGCGTCTTCGTCACGGAACTCGCGCTCGGTCACCGCGAACAGCCGGTCGCGCAGCTCCGGCAGCGCGAGGCGCGCATCGCCGTCGCGGTCCGCGGCCGAGAAGAGGGCCCGCGCACGGGCGAGGCCGTTCGACGGTTCCCCGGCCGGCGTCGCGAGCGCGATCGGCGCGAGGAAGAGCCAGGCCAGGAGTCTCGGGATGCGCATGTTCCGCTCGCGCGCGAACGAACGGCGTGCCAGCGACGCGCTACCGACCCGGAGCCGGCCCGGCGGGCCGGGACCGAGTGCGGTCCCGCTCGCGTCCCCGGCGGAGGACACCGGCCGGCCGCGCGACGTCTCCGGGAGCATAGAATCCGGAGACCCGATGAGCCCTCGCGATCCCACGGCCGCCAACGCGGCCTTTCCCTTCGCCGCGGGCTTCGGCCTCGCGCTGGCCGGAGCCGTCCTCCTCTGGCCGCGCTCGGAGCCGGACGTGGAGCGGTACCGCGCGGTGCGCGACTGGACACGAGAAGCCTACGTCCGCCCCGTGGGCGACGAGCAGCTGCTCGACGATGCGCTGCGCGGATTGGCGGACGGTCTGGACACGTGGTCCAGCTGGTACGACCGCGCCGATCTCGCACGCCTCGATCGCGAGACGGAAGGCCGCTTCCACGGACTCGGGGTCTCGCTGCGCGCGCCGGCCAGCGACGGGCGGATCCTGTTCCCGCTCCCCGGCGGGCCGGCGGAATCGGCCGGCATCCGCCCCGGCGACCGCATCACGCGCGTCGAGGGGCGGAGCTGGAGCGAAATCGGCCATGACGGTTTTCGCGCGATCGTGTCGACGCCCGAGCCGCGCGAGATCGAGCTGGCCGTCGTCGGCATCGACGGCGCGGAGCGCGATCTCCACGTGACGACCGCCAGCGTCGTCGAGCCTACCGTGCGCCACGAACGGATGATCGATCCGGAGCGCCACATCGGATACGTGGCGCTGCGCGCGTTCAGCGCGGAATCGCCGGGAGAACTCGACGGAGCGATCGAGCGCCTCGCGCGCCAGGGTCTCGACGGCCTCGTGCTCGACCTGCGCGGGAATCCCGGCGGGATGCTGAACGCAGCGGTGCAGATCGCGTCCCGGTTCGTGCCAGAGGGCGAGATCGTGCGCACGCTCGGACGCCGCGAGCGCGTGGTTCACATGGCGACGGAGAAGCTCGCGCGCTGGCGCGGGATAGCCCTCGTGTGCCTCGTCGACGAAGGGTCGGCCAGCGCCGCGGAAGTGCTGGCGGGCGCGTTGCAGGACCATCGTGCCGCCGTGCTGGTCGGTCGGCCGACCTACGGCAAGGGCGTGGTGCAGACGATCCACCGGCTCGACGACGGCAGCGGTGCCATCAAGGTGACGACCTCGCGCTACGAAACGCCCGCGGGGCAACAGCTCGACCGGCCGGCGGACGGAGCGGCGCACGGCCTCGTGCCGGACGTCGTCGTCGAGACCGATGTGACGGTGCAACGGGCGGTCTACGAGTTCCTCCAACGCGCCAGCCCGCCGGAACGCTGGCGAGCCGCCCTGGCGGAATGGGAACGGCTCGAGGGCATCCCCGTGGTGCCGGTCCCGCCCGACGATCCGCAACTCGACGTCGCGGTCTCCCTGCTCCGCGGGAGCCGACCGGGCCCGGAACCGGTCGTGCGAGCCCCGTGAGCGGGCGCATGGCAGCCGAGCTGATCCTGGGCATCGAATCCTCGTGCGACGAGACCGCGGCCGCACTCGTGCGCGGCGGACGCGAGGTCCTCTCCTCCGTGGTTCACAGCCAGGCCGCGGAACACGCGCGTTGGGGCGGAGTGGTGCCGGAAGTTGCGGGCCGCTCTCACCTGCGAAAGCTCTTGCCGGTCGTCGACGCGGCTCTCGAAGCCGCGGACGTCGACCTCGACGAGATCGACGCGATCGCGGTGACGAACCGGCCGGGGTTGATCGGCTCGTTGCTGGTCGGGCTCTCGGCCGCGAAGTCGCTCGCCTGGGTGAAGCAGAAGCCGCTCGTCGGCGTCCATCACATCGAAGCGCATGTCTACGCCGCGGCGATGGAGCACGATTCCGCTCCCTGGCCCTGCGTGGCGCTCGTCGTGTCCGGCGGCCACACCGCTCTCTATCGCGCCAAGTCGCCGCTGCTGCTCGAACGCATCGCCTCGACGCGCGACGACGCCGCGGGCGAAGCTTTCGACAAGGTCTCGCACATCCTGGGGCTCGGCTATCCGGGCGGGCCGGCGTTGAGCCGGATGGCCGAACGCGGCGATCCGCGCCGCTTCGCGTTCCCGCGCTTTCGCCCGAAGGACGGCTCGCTGGGGTTCTCGTTCAGCGGCCTGAAGACGGCCGTGCTGTACCACGTGCGCGGGCAGGACGCGGCGCGCGCGACGCCGAACCCGGAGGAGATCCCGGATCGCGAGCACGTCGCGGCTTCGTTCGAACAGGCGGTCGTGGACGTGCTCGTCGACGAGACGCTCCGCGCCGCGCGACGCGAACGACTGCGCACCGTGCTCGTCGCCGGCGGCGTGGCCTGCAACCGACGGCTGCGCCTGGAGATGACCCGGCGCGCCGCCGACGAGGGTGTCACCGCGGTATTCCCCTCGCCGGCCTACTGCACGGACAACGCGGTGATGATCGCGGGGCTCGGGTGGGAGCTTCTGCGGGCCGGCCGCACGGCCGAGCTGTCGGCCGACGCCACCCCCAGCTGACGGGGAGGAACTCGAGGTCGCCCCAGGACCCCGGCGATCGGATCCTGGCAGGGCACAGGTCGACCGGGGCTGGTACCGCGGCCCGGCCCCTTTCCTCACCCCTTCGGCATCCTGTTCGCGAGCGGCGACGAAGAGCGCTGGCGGCCTGGCAGGCCGAGCCTCCGCCGACGCCGCGCAGAGCCAAGGAGAATGCAGCGCGGCGCGGCGGAGCCGCTATCCTGTTCGCGCCTTGAACCAGGACGCCCAAAGCCTCTTCGAGGCCGTTCAGCGCGGCGAAATGCCCGCCGCGACCGCCTTCGCGCGCCTCCAGGCATTGCCCCTGCGCGACCTCGGCCACACGCGGCTGGACGTCGAGCGCGAGGCGCGCTGTGGAGTGCCCGAGGTGATCTTCGCCGCCGGGAAGACCGCGACCCAGACGACCGAGATCGCGCTCGCCGCGCTGGAGCACCACGGCCGTTTCCTGGCGACGCGCGTGCCCGACGACGCCGCACGCGAGCTCCTCGCCGCGATCCCCGAGGCCGTGCGCCACGAGCGCTCGCGCTGTGTCACCGCTGACCTTCGAACCGGCGTGACGCGGACCGGGCATGTCCTCGTCCTCAGCGCGGGCACTTCCGACGAACCGGTCGCGGAGGAGGCGCTGGTCACCGCGCACTTCGCGGGCGCGCGCACCGAGCTGATCCGCGACGTCGGCGTCGCCGGCCTGCACCGTCTGCTCGCGCACCAGGACGCGATGCGCGCAGCCGACGCGCTGGTCGTGGTCGCGGGCATGGAGGGCGCGCTGCCCAGCGTCGTCGCGGGCCTCGTCGACGTCCCCGTCGTCGCGGTGCCCACCTCGGTGGGCTACGGCGCGTCGTTCGGAGGACTCGCGGCGCTGCTCGCGATGCTGAACTCGTGCGCGGCCGGCGTCACGGTCGTGAACATCGACAATGGTTTCGGAGCCGGCTTCGCGGCGGCGCGCATGGCGGCGCGCGCGCAGGGCGGGGCACGGCATGCTGGACGGACGGAAGGAGCGACTCGATGAGCGGTGGCAAGGCCTGGATCGCGCTGGAATCCGGACTCGTCCTCGAGGGCCGATCCGTCGGCGCACGCGGCGAGAAGGGCGGCGACCTCGTCTTCAACACCGCGATGACGGGCTACCACGAGATCCTCACGGATCCGAGCTACTCCGGTCAGGTCGTGATCATGACCTACCCGCTCATGGGCAACTACGGCATCGCCGACGAGGACGCCGAGAGCGCCGCGGCCTGGGCCGAGGCCTTCGTCATGCGTGAAATGTCGGCGGTGGCCAGCAACCACCGGTCGACGAGAACACTGCCGCAGTGGCTCGCGGACAACGGCGTCGTCGCGATCGAGGGCATCGACACGCGCAAGCTGACCCGCATCGTGCGCGAGCACGGCTCGTTGCGCTGCGTCGTCTCGACGATCGACGGGGACGCGCAGTCGCTGGTCACCAAGGCGCGCGCCACCCCGTCGACGGACGGACGGGACCTCACGACGGGCGTGACGTGCCGCGAGCCCTATGCCTGGAGCGAGGGCTACGAGACGTCGTACCCCGGCCTCGCGTCCCCCATCGAGGGCCGCCGCTTCCGCGTGGTCGCCTACGACTTCGGCGCGAAGCGCAACATCCTGCGCAGCCTCGTCCACGACGGTTTCGACGTCACCGTCGTGCCCGCAGCGACCAGCGCGGACACCGTGCTGGGCCTCGACCCTGACGCGATCTTCCTCTCGAACGGCCCGGGCGATCCGGCCGCCGTGAAGCCCGCGATCGCGGCGGTGGACAAGCTGGTCGGACGCAAGCCGATCTTCGGCATCTGCCTCGGGCACCAGATCCTCTCGATCGTGCTCGGCGCGAAGACGCACAAGATGCCCTTCGGCCACCACGGCGCGAACCATCCCGTGCGCGACGTCGTCACCGGGCGCGTCGAGATCACCTCGCAGAACCACAGCTACGCCGTCGATCCGGCGTCGATGCCGAAGGGCCTCGAGATCACGCACGTGAACCTGAACGACGGCACGGTCGAGGGCATGCGCTCGACGAAGGCGCCCGTCTTCAGCGTGCAGTACCACCCCGAGGCGGCACCCGGACCGCTCGACAGCGCGCACCTTTTCCGTCGTTTCCGCGAGCTCGTCGAGAACTCCCGGAAGACGACGGTCGGCGCGCGCTGACCGTCCGTCGAGAATTCGATCTGACGGCCTCCCAGACCGTGGTGGCGCCGCTGTGCGGCGCGCCACCCTCGCCGCACGGACTGCGCGGCGCGGTCGCGTCTACAGCGACCAGTTCACACGCCAGGCGTTCGTCAGGTTGAACGTGTCGCTCGTGCAGAAGGCCGCGGCGTTGCGGTACCAGGCCTGGTACACGCGCTGGTCGCCGGCCGCGACGGGATCGCGCACCGAGAGCGCCGTCGTGCTGGCCGGGTTAGGCAACGCCGAGGCCCCGCCCGCGTTCGTCACCGTCCCGAGACGGTGCACGACGCCGCCCGCGCAACGCAGGCCGTCACCGAACACGACGCCATCGCCGCCGTTCGCCGCCGTCGTGCCGGAGAAGTAGAGGACCGTCGAGTTGGGCATCGACGAGCCGGCGAGCACGTATGTGTCGTCGCCGATGCTCGCGACACCTTGCGCGACGAGTCGTCCGCCAGCACCGAACGAGTTCACGCAGCCCGCGTTCGCGCCGACCGGGCTCGCGTTGCCGCACGGGCAGGCCGTTCCGCTCCCGTCGCCGAGGCAGATCGGCGCGCCGAGCGCGCCGCAGCCCTCGATGCGTCCGACGTTCGCGACGACCTCGGCACCCAGGCTCGTGACCTCGCCCCCGACCCACAGGTCCGGACCGTTGCCGAGCCCGTCGTCGAACGAGGCCAGCGTGACGCCCGCCCGCGCCTGCGGCACCGAGGGGAAGGTCGCGGGCGTCGTGAGCCCCTGGTACAGGCTCCACTGCGCACCGTCCCACACCGCGAGACCGCGCGACCCCGAGAGGTCGAAGTTGCCCGTCGCGAACAGGCGCGGCCCGTTGCCGTCGTCGTGGACGAGCATGTCCTCGACGTGCTGGTTCGTGGCGCCGAGTCCGGCGCCGACCGCCGACCAGGCGAAGCCGTTCCAGCGCGCGATGCGGTTCGCCGGGACGCCGCCCGCGGCCGAGAAGTAGCCGCCGACGTAGAGCTGCGGTCCGCTGCCGTCGTCGTGCACCGCGAGCGAAGCTCCGGAGGAGTTCATGCCGCCGATCGGCAGCCACGACGATCCGACCGGATCCCAGCGCGCGATGAAGCCGAGCTGCGTCCCGCCGTTCGTCTGGAAGTCGCCCGTCGCGTAGAGCGCCGGCCCCGAGCCGGCGTCGAACACCGCGATGTCCTCGACGTCGTTGCTGAAGGCCGGGCCGAGCGGCTGCCAGCTCGAACCGGTCCAGCGCGACACGTAATTGCCGGTGGGCACGCCGTGGTCCGCCAGCGTCAGGATCGTGTTCGCCGCGTAGAGCGCCGGCCCCGTTCCGAGGTCGAGCACGCGCAAGCGCCGGACCTGGTACGTAGGCGCGGCGGCCGGCGCGCTCCAAGCGCTGCCGTTCCAGCGCGCGAATCCGACCGCGCCGACGCCGCCGATCACGGTGAAGTTGCCGGCCACGTACAGCGCGGGTCCGGATCCGTCGTCGTGGACCGCCGAGGCCTCGACGGGGCCCGACGTGGGGCCTGTGCCCAGCACCGTCCACCCGCTCCCGTTCCAGCGGTGGACGCGCGGCGGCCCGTTCGAAGCGATGGGCCCGCCCTCGACCGTGGCGTGGAGTTGCGGCCCCGCGCCCGAGTCGAACGCGCAGAAGGAGAGGACGGGCGACACCAACCCGAAGCCGGTTCCGACGGGCCCCCAGGCCGAGTTCGACCACTGCGCGAGCCCGCGCATCGTCTGCCCGGCGACTTCGAGGAACTCTCCGCCGACCACGAGCCCGCCCTGGTAGGACTCGAGCATCGCGGCGGGGGCCGCGGTGCCGGCGCCGAGCGCCGTCCACGCCGCCCCGTTCCAACGCGCGACGCTGCGCGCCGCGTGTCCGCCAGCGACTGTGAAGTACCCGGCGGCGAACAGTCGCGGCCCCGCGCCTTCGTCGTGGACACGCAGTTCGGTCACCGTGCCGTTCACTCCGCTTCCGACGGGGCTCCAACTCGTCCCGCTCCACCGTGCCACGTTCGAGGCCGGTCCCCCGCCGGCCTGGCCGAAGGAACCCGCGGCGTGGAGCTTCGGCCCCGTGCCCGAATCGAACACCTCGAGGGCCCCGACCACGCCCGTGGACGTGCCGTCCGGAGTGCCCATTCCGATCCCGAGCGGACTCCAGCTCGATCCGTCGTAGCGCGCGATGCTGTTCGCCAGCGTGCCGAAGATCGCGCCCAGGTAGATGAAGCCGCCGCCCACGTAGAGGCTGGGACCGCTGCCGTCGTCCCAGACCTCGAGGGCATACACCTGGCCGTTGTAGGGGCCGCCCGTCGGGTAGCTCCAATTCGCCCCGTCGAAGCGCGCGATGCGCGTCGCGGGAACTCCGCCCGCGGTGGAGAAGAAGCCGCCGACGTACAGCTGGCCCTGGAACGAGGCCAGCGCGTAGACATCGCCGCCCACTCCGCCGCCGGGCAGCGCGGACCACGTGCTGCCGTCGAAGCGCGCAATGTTCGACGCGGGGGATCCGCCGGCGCTCGAGAACACGCCGCCGGCGTAGAGGGCGCCGGCGTGTGCCGCGAGCGCGTGGACCGTCCCCAACGAGCCCTGGAACCCGCTGATGTCGGCTCCGACGTCGGACCACGTCGTGCCGTTCCAGCGCGCGACGCTCCTCGCCGGGACTCCGCCGACCGAGCCGAAGCGGCCGCCGACGTAGAGCGCCGGCCCCGTGCCGTCGTCCCAGACGACGGAGGAGTACACAGAACCGTCCACGCCCGGCAGGTGGAATCCGTCGGCCGCCTGACCGCACTGCTGGCCTGCTGCCGAGGGGACGAGGACCGCGAGGGCTGCGAGGGTGGGACGCACGGTCGGACTCCGGGAATCGGTACGCGGCGGAAAGGAGCGGAACGCTACAAGCCTAGCCACGCTCGCGTTCCCCGTTGCGAAAAACGCCTAGCAGCCCGTTGAGAAAGTCCCGTAGCGAGGCGAAGCGGGCGCTCGCGATGCAAGGAGGGCGACGGAGGGACGGCGGAGGCGCCCTTCCTGGCCGCTGAGCACGGCCCGACGAGCCCGACGCAGCAGCGCGAGCGCCCGCGAAGCCGCAGTAGGGACTTTTTCAACGGGCTGCTAGAGGACCGACGCCGGGTCCACGTCCACCACGGTCCGCGGCCGGGGATTCGCCTCGGACCACTCCAGCAGGCGGTCGCGCAGCTTCGCCAGCGCCGGCGACCCCGCCGGCGCCTTGATCAGGAGGTGCTGCCGGAATCGGCCGCGCAGCCGAGCGATCGGCGCCTCCGCGGGGCCGAGCAGCACCGCGCCCTCCGTCGCGAAGGGACGCAGCGCGTCGGCGCAAGCGCGCGCGCCTTCCTGAGCACGCGCCTCGTCCTCGTCCTCGAAGACGGCGCGCAGCAGGCGTCCGAACGGCGGATAGCCGAGCTCCTTCCGCAGGCGCATCTCGCCCGCCGCGAAGCCCTCGAAGTCGTGGCGTGCCGCGAACGTGATCGCGGGATGCGCGGGCGTCGACGTCTGCACGACGATGCGACCGAGGATCTCTCCGCGGCCCGCGCGACCGGCGACCTGCGCGAGCAGTTGGAACGTGCGCTCCGCCGCGCGCGGGTCGGGCTGGTGCAGCGAAGAATCGGCGGTGACGATACCCACGAGCGTCACCCGCGGGAAATCGAGCCCTTTCGCGATCATCTGCGTGCCCACGAGCACGTCGACCTCGCCGCGGCCGAAGCGGTCGAGCACGTCCTCGTAGTCCTCGCGCCGCACCATCGTGTCCGAGTCCATGCGCGCCACGCGCGCGCCGGGGAGCAGGCGGGCGAACGCGCCCTCGACGCGCTCGCTGCCCGCGCCCAGGAATCGCAGCTTGGGCGCGGTGCAGCTCGGACACTGCTTGGGCGGCGTGATCTCCTCGCAGCAGCTGTGGCACACGGCGCGGTCGACGCGCCGGTGGAAGGTCAGCGCGATGTCGCAGTGAACGCAGCGCACGGTCTCGCCGCACGAGGGGCACCACAGGACGGGCGCGTAACCGCGGCGATTCTGGAACAGGATGGACTGCTCGCCGCGCTCGTGGCCCTGGCGCAGGAGCTCGAGCAGGCGCCGCGAGAAGAGCGGCGTTTCCCCGGCCTCGCGCGGCTCCGAGCGCATGTCGACGATCTCGACCTTCGGCATGGGGCGCGTGCCGATGCGCGAACCGAGCTTCACGTGCCGGTAGCGGCCGGTGCGCGCGTTGTGCCACGATTCCAGCGAGGGGGTCGCGGAACCCAGGATGCACACCGCGTCGGCCGCACGCGCGCGCACGACGGCCACGTCCCGCGCGTGGTAGCGCGGCGTCGACTCCTGCTTGAACGACGGCTCGTGCTCCTCGTCCACGACGACGACGCCCAGGTCCGGCACGGGCGCGAAGATCGCCGAGCGCGCGCCGACGACGACGCGCACTTCGCGGCGGCGCACGGCGAGCCACTCGTCGCGACGGCGGGCCTCGCCCATGCGACTGTGCAGGATCGCGATGCGGCCGAAGCGCGAACGGAACCAGCCGACCGTCTGGGGCGTCAGCGAGATCTCGGGGACGATCACGATCGCGCCGCGACCGAGCGCCAGAGCGCGTTCGATGGCCTGCAGGTAGACCTCGGTCTTGCCGCTGCCCGTGACGCCCTGCAGGAGGAACGTCGCGTACTTCCCGGCCGCGACCTGCTCGGAGATGGCCGTGACCGCGAGCTCCTGGTCCGCCGACAGCTGCGCGGGTCGCTCGCGTCCCGGTGCCGGACCGGCCAGCGGGTCCGTGGCGACCTCGTGCAGCTCGACGCGCGCGAGACCCTTCTTCACGAGCCACTGCGCATACGCGACCGAGAGGTTCACGCGCTTGCACACTTCGCGCATGTCGATCGGCGAAGCCAGGTCGACCAGCGTGCGGAGCAGGCGGTGGTGTCGCGGGTTCGACGACTCGATCTCGGCCAACTGGTCGACACCGACTCCGTCCGCGGCCGCGATCCACGGGACGCGGCGCGCGCCGCCCTCGCGCTTCAGCGCCGACGGCAGGATCGCCGAGAGCGATTCGCCCCACGACGAGCCGTAGTAGGCGGCCATCCAGCGCGCGAGCTCGACGAGCTTCGCGTCGATCATCGGCTCCTCGTCGAGCACCGCCGCGATCGGCCGCACCTTGCCGCGCGCGGGCCCCTCGGCGCGCAGGGCCGTGACGACGCCGACCTCGCGGCGGGGTCCGAAAGGGACCGCGACGCGGACGCCCGGTGCGACGCTGGCGACGAACTCCTCCGGGACCGCGTACGTGAACTGTGTGCGGACCGGGCGGTTCAGCGCGACGTCGGCGAAAGCCCTGTAGGCGACACCGGCGGGCTGCGCCGGCTCTGCGGCGGCCACGTCGCGCTCGGGAACCTCGACGTCCGGCTCCGCGAACGGCAACCGCGCCGTCTCTCTCTTCTCCCCGCCCATCCCGCGTAGTGTCTCACGGACACGCGCACGGCGTCGCGTGGCAGCGCGGGCAACCCGCGCCGTACTTCTTCCGGGCGGCCTCCTGCAGGTCGATGCCCGACATGGAGGCCATCGTCGTCAGCCACGCCAGCACGTCCGCGAACTCGCCCTCGAGCTCGTCGTGCCGGTTCCGCCGCAGGGCACGCGTCAGCTCCCCGACCTCCTCGCCGAACCACATGTGCGTCCCGGCGAGGCCGCGCGCGCGGTCCCGCGCCCCGTAGATGGCCTCGATGACGCGCTGGAACTCGGCGATCTCCATGGCTCAGCTCACCCGTGCGATCGAGAGGATCGAGATGTCGCTCGGGAACGGGGTCTCGCCGGCGTGGTTGCGGAGGTCCGAGTCGAGCTTCGCGAGCAGCGCGTCGGTCGTGAGCGAGGCGTGCTTGAGCACGAGCTTGTAGAAGGACTTTTCCCCGATCTCCGCGCCAGCGGAATCGACGACCCGCACGGGCCCGGTGCTCGCGAGGAGCAGTCGATCGCCCGGCTCGAGCGCGACCTGGACCACTTTCAGCGTGCGGTCGAACACCGGCCCCTTGTCGAAGCCCAGGGCGATGCCCTCGGGCTGCACGAGCCGGATGCTCTTCTCCGCCGCGGCATAGCGCACGAGGGGCATCTTGTGCCCCGCGCACGCGACGGTTGCGCGCCCTTCGGCGGGGTCGATCAGCGCGTAGAGCGCCGTGACGTACATCCCGCGCCGCACGTCGCGGGCCAGCTCGCGGTTCACGCGGTGCAGCGCGGCCGCGATGTCGCCGCCGCGCGCGAGCTCGATGCGCAGATAGGAGCGCGCGATCGCGCCGATCATGGCGCCCGGGATGCCGCGACCGGAGACCTCGCACACGAGGAGGCCGATCTTGCCGCCCTCGAGCTGCAGGACCTCGTAGAAGTCCCCGCCGGGGGTGGGCGAATCGACGTGCAGGGCGCCCAGGTCGTAGCCGGCGACGGCCGGTGTCGACTCGGGAACCAGCGCCTCGCGCACCTCCGCGGCGAGCGCCAGCTCCCGCTCGCGCTTGCTCAGCTCGAGCTGTGCGTCCTGAGCCGCGTCGAGGTCGCCGGCCATGCGATCGATCGACTTGGCGAGCAGCATGATCTCGCCGCCGGCGCGTACGCGCGTCCTGTGGCGCAGGTTGCCGCGGCTGATCTGCGCGATGTCCTCCACGATGACCTCGAGGGGCCGCGCGACCGCGTTCCCGACGAAGTAGGCGACGAGGGCGCCGACCAGGATGACGGTCAGTGTCACGGACAGGATGAGCCCGAAGAGCCCTTCGCCCGCCTTCTCCTTCGTTCTGGCCGGCACGACGAGCGGCGGGACGACGTCCTTCCACTGGTAGAGATAGCCGGGCTGGTCGTACTTCTCGCCGTAGCGCACCTCGCGGCGCTTCACGTCGCCCCCGGCGAACTCGCCGATCGGGCTGTTCTCGACCGTGTGCGCGGCCTCGAGCCGCGGCTTCGACATGTCGGGGCCGAGACCGCGCATCGCGCGATCGTGGTCCTCGGCGAGCTGCAGGAGGAGCGGTCCCTGGTTCTTCGCCGCGTCCACGAACGCCGCTTCCTGGATCGAGGACGCCGCCTCGGTGACGCGCGAATAGAGGAACGCGCCCGCGGCGAGCATCACGACTCCCAGCGCGACGCTCATCGTGATCGCGAACCGCGACGCGAGCCGCGGACCCGAGAGCTTCATGTCCGATGCAGACTTTCCGCGTGCCATCTAGGCGTTCCTCACAGGGTCCACGGAAGATCCGGCAGCAGGAGGCGGGCGGGCAACATGACGACGAGCAGGCCCCAGAATCCGGCGGCCACGTCGTCGAGCAGGATCCCGTGTCCACCGCCGACGTGCTCGAGCTGGCGCGCGGGGGGCGGCTTCAGGATGTCGAAGAAGCGGAAGACGAAGAACGCGACGGCCAGCGCGAGCGGGCTCGGGCCCTTCATCCATGCCACGGTGATCAGGTAGCCGATCACCTCGTCGACGACGAAGATCCCGGGGTCCTTCTTGCCCGCGTAGCGCTCGGACCACGGACCGAGCGGCAGCGTGATCGCGTAGAGCGCCACGCAGGCGATCGCGACCCAGACCGGAAAATAGGGCAGCGGCGACAGGAGCCAGGCGACCAGCACGCCGCCCAGAGTTCCGACCGTCCCAGGCGCGAACGGCGAGCACCCCAGGAACCCGAACGAGACGATCGCGAGCTTGGCGCGGTTCGCCCAGCGCCCTCCCGGCGGGGGCGGCGCATTCGGATCGCTCGCGTTCTCGCGCGCCTTGCCGGCGATCGCGTCCCGGATGCTGCTCAACCCGTCGTCTCCAGCAGGTAGCGGCGCGTGCGGGTGAGGTAGGCCATGGCCGAACCGATCGATGTGAGCAACGTCAGCCACACGAAGACGTGTCCCGCCGACGCGCAGAACGAATGGAAGCCGGCCGGGAAGTCGAAGGCGTGGATGCCCATCACGATCCCGACCGCGAAGCACTGCGCGAACATCTTGACCTTGCCGAACCAGTCGGCCGGCAGCGACCCGCCGCGGCTCTCGACGTAGCCGCGCACGGCGGTGACGAGGAACTCGCGCGCCAGGATCACGACCACGACCCAGGCCGGGAACCACGGACGCGACCAGGGCATGACGGCCAGGAAGACCATGGTGCCCATGACGAGCACCTTGTCGACGAACGGATCCGCGATGCGCCCGAACGCCGTGACGTGGTTGCCGCGCCGCGCCAGCCAGCCGTCGAGGACGTCCGACACCGCGACGACGACGAACGCCCAGAAGGCGAGGCGGATCCACGAGCGGTCCAGCGGGACGAGGATGGCCTCACGGTTGCCCTCGGCGGCCAGGATCGCGAACACGCCCAGCGCCCCGACGAAGCGCAGGGCCGTGATCCGGTTCGGCCAGTACTGGAAGACGCCCATCGGGGTACAGGATGCCGCGATACGGGGCCGCGTACCACCCTGGTGAGCGGGAGGTTCTCCCCGCTGGACCGGGGCGATCCTCGGCGGAGCCGGGGACGCCGGAATCGGCTGGGAAGTTCGGGCCAGCGTCCATCCGGAGCGTCGCGGCATCGCACGACGGCGACTGCACGGTCCGCCGAGCCTGTCGTCACTTTACGCCGCAAATTGACGGCATGGTATGCAGCTCCCCGACGGCGGAACTGGCCGGACCCCAGGACGAAATGGCCGCAAGGTCGCGTTCCGCAGAACCCGCTGTCCTGCGTCAGCCGGTCCGGCGCGAGCCCGCCGGCGCGCGACAGACGAGGTTCGACTCCGCGTCGATTGCCTCGACCTTCGCGCGCACCACGTCACCGACCGTCGCTTTCGAGCCGCGCACCACGGCCACGAGGTCGACCTCGGGCGCGTCGCTCGCCGGACGGCCGACGAGGACCTTGCCGCGCTCGTGCACCTCGTCGATCAGGACGTCGACCTCGGTCCCGACGCGCGCCTTCTGCGTCTTCACGAGCACGCGGTCGCGCGCCTCCTGGACGGTCTTCTCGCGCTCGCGGGCCACGTTCGCGGGCACCTCGCCGGCCATGCCCCAGGCGCTGGTGCCCTGCTCGGGCGAGTACGTGAACGTGCCGAGCCGGCCCAGCTCGTACTCCTCGACGAACTTGGCGAGCTCCGCGGCGTCCGCGTCGGTTTCGCCGGGGAATCCGATCAGCACCGTGGTGCGCAGCACGATGCCCGGCACCTCGTTCCGCAGCCTGTCGAGGATCTGGCGCACCTGATCGCCCGACCCGTGGCGGCGCATCGCGCGCAGCACGTTCGTCGCGATGTGCTGGATCGGGATGTCGAGGTACGGGATCGCGACCGGGTTCGCGCGCATGACCTCGGTCAGGCGCCACGGGAAGCGGTTCGGGTAGGCGTACATGACGCGCACGCGCAGCAATCCCGGCACCGCGGCCACGGCCTCGACGAGGTCCGGCAGCTCGAGCCCGAGTTCGCGGCCCCAGGCCGTCGAATCCTCGGCGACGATCACGAGTTCCTTCACGCCGCTCGCGACGAGCTCCTGCGCCTCGCTCACGACGTCGGCCAGCGATTTCGAGCGGTGCTTCCCGCGGATCGAGGGGATCGCGCAGAACGAGCACAGGTGGTCGCAGCCGTGGCTGATGCGCAGGTACGCGTAGCTCTTGGGCGTGGAGAGGAGGCGCGCGCCCTCGCGGTCGGCGGGCTTCGTCTCCGGGCCTTCCAGGTAGCGCGGCACGCCGGCACGACCTTCGGTGAGCGCGCGGACGCCCTGCGCCAGCGCGCGGTAGTCCGAGATCTCCGAGAAGAGATCCACCTCGGGGAACTGCGCCTCGAGGTCGTGGCGGAAGCGCTGCACGAGGCAGCCCGCGACGACGACGCGCTCGATGTCGCCCTTGCGCTTCTTCGCGAGCAGGTCGCGGATCGCGCCCTCCGACTCCTCGCGCGCCGGCCCGATGAACGAGCACGTGTTGAGGACGACCGTGTGCGCGGAATCGGGATCGTCCGTGACGACGAGCCCTTCCTCGGCCATGCGGCCGAGCAGGACCTCGGAGTCGATCAGGTTCCGGGCACAGCCGAGGTGGACGAGGGTGACGTAGGGAGGTCGCTTGGGCACGGTTCGATCCGAATGAGGGGCAGAGACGATACCGCGCGGGCCGGATCCCCGCCGCGCGGGATCGGGATCCGGGACAGGACCGCCTTCCGCCGCCAGCCACGGGGCACCCGCGTCAGGCGCCCCCGAGGATCGACCAGCCGTTCGAGATGTTGAAGGCCGAGGACGTGCCATACCTCGCGACGTGGGTCCAAACGGTGCTCCGGGAACGGCCCGACGGTTCCGCGTGCGCTACGGGGCGTCAGCCGCCCGTCAGCGGGCCGAGCTCGAGCTTCCGGAACTCCACGGGAGCACCCTCCGCCTGCAGCGCGATTTGACCGCTGTCGGCCGTGCAGTCCGTGCCTCGATTCACGAGCTCGCCGTTGACCCACACGTCGATCGAGCGGCCACGGCACTCGATCACCATCTGATTCCACTCGCCGGGCGGCTTCTCCGAACCGTCCGTGAGGTTCAGGATGCGCCGACGCTTGTCGCCGTCGACGCCCCACTGCTCCTTCGGTCCGCGACGCGCCTCCATGTCGGGCACGCTAATGTCCTCGCCGATGCACCAGAAGTCGCCGGCGTTGCCGACGTGCATCTGGCACTCGATCGACTGCGGGAACATGCCGTAGAGCCGCCGGGGCGTGGAGGCGTGCACCAGGACGCCGCAGTTGCCCGGCTCGCCCGCCCAGCGGTACTCCACCACCAGGCGGTAGTCGCGGTACGACGCGTCCGTGATGAGGTGGCCCTCCGGCGACCCGAGGCTCACGAGCATCCCGCCGCGCGCGACGAACGACGGCGGCACGTTCGTCTGGCCATCGGAACCGGGGACGTCGGCGTGCCAGCCGGAGAGATCATGGCCGTTGAACAAGGAAAGCGGCGCGGGCGAGACCACGCCCGGCGCGGGATCGGATCCGGCACGGCAGGCGACGAGGCCGACGAGGAGGGCTGCGAGGGCAGTGGGGCGCATGGCGGACAGACTACTCGCGGGGCGCCGTGAGGCCGAGAGCGTGCCGGGGAGAAGGCCTGGCGTTTGGGCTCGGCGGCGTCGCGGTACCATGCCCCGGACATGCAATCTGCACCGATCCGCGTGCTCGCCACGGGCGGGACCTTCGACAAGGACTACCTCGAGATCGAAGGGCGCCTGCACTTCCGCGACACCCACGTGCCCGAGATGTTGCGCCTGGGGCGCTGCGGGCTGCCGATCGTCGTCGAGAAGCTCATGCTGATCGACAGCCTCGAGATGACGGATGCGGACCGCGCGACGATCCTCGCGGCCTGCCGCCGCGCGCCGGAAGCGCGCATCGTGATCACGCACGGCACCGACACGATGGAGCTCACTGCCCGCGCACTCGGCGCCGCCGGACTCGCGAAGACGATCGTGCTCACGGGCGCGATGGTGCCCTACACGTTCGGCAGCTCCGACGGGCTCTTCAACCTCGGCAGCGCGCTGGCGTTCGCCCAGTCGCTCCCCGTCGGCACCTATGTCGCGATGAACGGGCGCTTCCTGCGCTGGGAGAGCGTGCGCAAGGACAAGACGACGGGCGTGTTCGAGGGCAGCGGCTGAACGCGGGGCCGTGCGGCTGGTCCGATCCAGCGGCTCCAGGGGAACGATCGGCCCCGCTCCCCCTTCGCAGCCCGACTCGGTCCTGTACTGCTAGGATTGGGAAGGGAGGGGCATTCGATGCACCACGTCTCTGTTCTCTGGTCGCGTACCGCTCTGGTCGCAGCGGGATGCTGGTTGGGATCCTTCGCCTCGGCGCGGACCGGCGGGAGCGACGACTGCCTGAACGCGCAGGTCCTGCCTGGCCCAGGGTTCTTCCAGGTCGACACGACGAACGCGTCGCTCGGATCCGTGCTGCCTCCCTGCGCGACCATCGCGCGGGACGTCTGGTTCCGCTGGACGCCGAGCGCATCCGGCGAGGGACGGATCGAGACGTGCACGTTTGCCGGCGGTGATTCGGTGCTCGCCGTCTATGTCGCGAACGGCTGTCCGACGCAGCCTCCCGTCGCGTGCAACGACTTCTGGTGCGGCGTGGGCTCCGAAGTGATCTTCGCCGCGAACGCGGGCACGACGTACGTGATCCAGGTGGGAGCCGTGGGATCCTCGAACGTGACCGGGCAACTCTCGGTCTACCTGAACACGTTGACCCCGAACGACAGCTGCGGGCTCGCCACTCCGATCGCGGGCACGGGGACGTTTCCGGTCACCACCCTCGGCGCCACGCCCGGATTGCCCCAGTCGGGATGCGACCCGGCGCTCGCGGATGTCTGGTACTCGTGGGTCGCGCCCCAGACGGGTGTCGCCGTCCTGCAGTCCTGTGGCGCGACGACGGCCGATTCGATCTTCTCCGTGAGGACGGGGCCGGATTGCGCGACTTCGACGCTCTTGGCGTGCAATGACAACTTCTGCGGCCTGCAAGCGCGCGTTTCCTTCGCGGTGACGGCTGGAGCCGCGTATCTGCTGCAAGTCGGTCAGAGGAACTCGACCGCGTACGTGGGGACGTTCCAGCTCGACGTCTTCACACCTCCAGTCAACGACTCGTGCGCGACCCCGCTCGCGGTCAGCGGCCCAGGGCCGCACCCATTCGACCTCAGCTTCGCCACCACGGGCACGGAGGGACAGAACGAGTCCGCGTGCCAGACGACGTCCGGCCCATCGATCCAGCGCGACGCGTGGTTCGTGTGGACGGCCGGCGCAACTGGGCGCACGTCGCTGTCGACGTGCAACGGAACGGCGCCGAGCATCGACACGAAGATCGCCGTGTACCAGGGTTTCGGGTGTCCGAGCCCGCAGTCGGCTCTGGGTTGCGATGACAACGGCTGCAACATCCAGAGCGAGGTTTGCTTCGACGCCATCCAGGGCGCGACGTACACGATCCAGATCGGCGCGGTGCAAGCCGCCGGACTCCCGACGGGCACCTTCGTCCTGATCGGCTCTTCGGGCAGCGGAACGAACGACGACTGTTCGACCCCGCTCGTGATCGCCGGTCCCGGACCGCACGCCTTCGACACCACGTCGGCGACGGCGGGCTGTGCGGGACAATCGAATCCGATCTGCGGCGGCACGCCCTTCGACGTGTTCGACCGCGACCGGTGGTTCGCTTGGACCGCGCCCTCGACCGGAGCCTACGAGGTTTCGACGTGCGGGCTCGCCGGCGGCAGCAACACGAAGGTCGCCATCTACTCGGGTGTCGGATGCCCGGCGCCGAACAACGCGATCGGCTGCAGCCGAACGGCGCAGTGCGGAGCCGGCTCGTCCGAGTCCCGCGCGTGCTTCCAGGGCGATGCCGGCGTCACGTACACGATCCAGATCGGGACGGGGTTCGGAAACCCTCCGGGCGTGGTCGGAGCGTTCACGGTGGAGCTCCAGTCCGCCCTGCCGGGTTGTCGCTACGACGACGGATCCAGCGAGACGGCGGGCGGCCTCTACCTGACCGCCGGCGGTGTGCTGTGGATGCACGCCTACGGAGCCCCGGGGACGGCGACGACGGTGCGTTCCGTGTCGACGGCGTTCGGCTCTCCGGCCGTCTCTTCCGCGCAACCCTCCAACGGCACGCCCTGCGTCGTCGCGGTCTGGGACGACCCCGACGACGATGGAGACCCCTCCAACGCGGTGCTCGTGCAGACGGTCTCGGGTGTCGTCCTGAACTCGGCCACGGACGCCTTCACGACGTTCACGTTCCCCCAGCCGCTGGTCCTGAGCGGCGTCTACTTCGTGGGCGCGGCGCTGCCGAGTGCCAACGGGAGCCTGCCCGCGCCCGTCGACTCGAGCTCATGCCGGCCTCCGACCCTCGCTGTAGCCTGGTTTGCAGCCAATGTGGGCGGGTTCATCCAGCTCGCGAACCTCCAGCTGAACAGCCTGCCGCCGGCTCCGGTCAACGGAGCCGCGTGGCTCCTGCGCGCGGACTGCACGACGGAGGGCGGCATTCCGGTCTGCGTCGGCGACGGCACCGGGCTTCCCTGTCCGTGCGCGAACACGAGCACGGCGCCCGGAGCGGGCTGCAAGCACTCTCAGTCCGACGCCCTGTACGCGGGCGCGGGAGCACGCCTGGAGTTGAGCGGTGTCCCGAGCCTGAGCTACGACCAGGTGCTGCTGCGCGCGCACTCTCTGCCCGGCTCCGCGAGCTGCCTCGTGTTCCAGGGCACGACGTCGAACCCGGCGGTATTCGGTGACGGCCTTCGTTGCGCGAGCGGCACGGTCATGCGACTCGTGGTGCGATCGGCGACGAACGGCGCCGTCCAGTACGGCTTCGGCGTCGCCGGCGATCCCGCTGTCCACGTACGAGGCGCGGTCCAAACGCCTGGAACGCGCGTCTACCAAGTCTGGTATCGGAACAGCGCGCCGTTCTGCACGCCGTCGGGATTCAACTTCACGAACGGGCTCTCCGTGCTCTGGTCGGCTTGAGGGATGCGAGCGGGCCTCGCAAAGGCCTGCCCCCACCGGGCTCGGGCCCGAGCGGCATCCCGTGCGCCGCTCGGGGCGCAGGCGATCCACGCGCCGTCCAGAGCGGAGCGGCGCGGTACCCACATCGCCCCATGGCTGGATCGCGGCCGCAGGCCGACAATCGCGGTTTGGAGGTCCTGCCATGCACGCTTCGCTTCGGATCACCTATCTGGCGATCGCCACGCTCCTCCCGCTCCCCCGCGCGACCGCGCAGTGGAGTTCGGAAGTGCTGCACCACTTCGATCCCGCCGCCACGCTCGAGTTCTTCGGCGGCAGCCTGGCCGTCGACCAGGACTCGCTGATCGTCGGCGCGGCCAATGCGGACGGCGTCGTGGCGAGAACCGGCGCGGCGTACGTGTACGTCCGCGCGGGAGGCACGTGGAGCCAACAAGCGCGCCTCGTTCCGGGCAACGGGATCACGCAGGACTCCTTCGGCTCCTCCGTCGCGATCCGCGGTGACCTCGTGGCCGTCGGGTCTCCGCACCACCAGCCGGGCGGAAATCCGCTCGGTCGCGTGCACGTGTTCCGCCGCACGGGCACGACCTGGACGCAGGAGGCGACCATCCCCGTCCCCGTGGCGGACACGAATCCGCTCTTCGGAACCCAGGTCGTCGTCCTCGACGAGCGCATCCTCGTCAGCGCGCCGAACGGCAACTCGGGAGCCGGCGTCGTGTACCGCTTCGACCATGTCGGCGGCGGTTGGGTCCTCGGGCAGACGATCGTCCCGCCGGACCCGGTGCAGAACCTGTGGTTCGGCCAGACGCTCTCCAGCGACGGACCGCGGCTCGCGATCGGCGCGAATTCGACCCTGTTCCCCATGCCGGGCGGTGTCTACCTCTACGACTGGGCGGGGACGAGCTGGCTCCTGGACGTGAAGCTCCTCCCCGCGCGCCTCGCGGGCGACGGCCTCGGGTCGTCCATCGCGCTGCAGCAGGACACGCTGCTCGCGGGCTGCAGCGGCGCGGACTTCGTCGGCACCGACGAGGGCGGGGCGTTCTTCTGGAAGCACGGTCCCTCGGGTTGGGCCGAGGACATGTCCCTGCGGGATTGCCGGCCGAGCACGTCGTTCGCGAGCGACGTGCACCTGGATCAGGACACGGCCATCGTCTCCAGCCGGGGCGACGACGAGGCCGGGGCGTTCATGGGCTCCATCTACGTGTTCCGACGCGAGGCCGGGCAGTGGTCGCTGCAGACGAAGATCGTCGCGCCGGACGCGCTCGCCACGTCGAGCTACATGGGTCCGACGCTGCTGGTCGGCGATCGCGTGTTCCTCGGCACGCCGCAAGCCCTGGGCACGGGACGCGTGTGGGAATTCCGGCTGCTGCCCGCCACCTACCCGTCGATCTGCGTGGCCACCTGGAGCAACGACCTATGCGCGCCGTGCTACGACGACAGCCTGCTGATCGCCGGCTCGGGGTGCGAGAACAGCGCGTTGAACTGTGGGACGCAGCTCGTCGCGACCGGGTCGGCGAACCTCTCCGCGGTGAGCCTCGTGTTGCGCGCGCGCGGCCTCCCGCTCGCGACGACCGCCGTCCTGTTCCAGGGTTCCTCGACAGTCCCCGCCGCTCCCTTCGGGGCCGGCGTGCAATGCGTGGGCGGCAGCCTGCTGCGCATCGCCACCCGCCCGGCCAACAGCGGCGGATGGACGTACCCGTTGCCCGGCGACCCGCCGCTCTCGGCCGCGGGATCGATCCCGGCGGCGGGCGCGCTGCGTCACTACCAGCTCGCGTACCGCGACGTGTCCGGATTCTGCGGCGGAGCGCACTCGAACCTGACGAACGGCGTCAGCGTGTCGTGGACTCCGTGACGGGCACGCGCGGTCACCGCGGGAATTCGAGCCGATTCTGAGAAGCAGCGGGACGGGACGTTTTCCGGCCACGCTCGGAGGCCGGGGACCGCGACACGCGCCCTCGCGCGGCAGTGATCCGTGGAGGCGCTCGGAGGCCGAGCGACGATCAGCCGAGCGTGCCCAACGAATCCAGGAGGATGTACCCGTTGACCACGAAGAGCGTGAATGCCGGCAGCCACAGCAGGACGGCGTCGCGGACACGGATCCGCGCCAGGAGCGCGAAGAGCATCAGCAGCGCGAGCCCGCCGGACGAGACCTGCAGCGCGAGCGGCCAGTAGAGGCCGACGAGCAGTCCCGCTCCGGCGAGGATTTCGAGCACGCCGGTCAGCACGCGCAGGTGCGCCAGGCCGTAGCGGGCGAACTCGCTGCGCATCGAGTCGGACCGCAGGCAGTGAACGCCGTAACCGAGGAACGCCAGGCTGGATCCGACGACGAGGAGAGTTCGCAGCTCCAATCAGGCGATCAGTCCCGCGCGCACGGCAGCGACGAAGAGGGAGAGGAGCAGCAGGACCAGCGAAGGCACGAAGGCGGGAAACGGATGCCGCACCTTGAAGTGCGAAGCCTGCGCGCCGGCCATCAGCGCCGCCATGGCGAGCGCCGGGACGAGCACGAGTTGGGGATACCAGATGCCCGCGAGCAACAGGGTCGACAGCGCGATCTTCGCCGCGCCGACCATGGAGCGGAACAGGTCCGACAACCCGTACTCGCGGAACTCCTTGACGATGTTGTCGTAGCGGAAGACCCACACGTACAGGACCGACACGGCGATGACGACCTGGGCGACGACTGCGAGCTTATCCATGGAGCGAGATGTCCTTCTACGAGCGGCGGGTGTACGGCGACCGGCCGATCGCCCGCGAAGCGGAGTGGGCCCCGGTCGGCCGCGGGAGTCTACGAGATCGGGGCTGGCGGATCGCCGATGCGCGCCATGCCCACGGCGGAATCCGCACGGCGATCGGGTCCTTGCGCTCATGCAGCGACCGTGAGTGCGAGTCCGCGGTCCGCGAACGAGCCGGCGTGCTCCCGTCACATCGAGGTGGCGACGATCACGGAGCGCTGTTGCAGCCCGCGGCCTTCGCGGCGATAGCTGGCGTAGAGCGGATTCCCGAACTCGTCCGCCGCGCAACGCGTGCAGGCGCGCAGGATCTCGACTTCGCCCATCCCGGAGTCCCGCAGTTGCCAGGCGTTGATCGCCGGAAGGTCGAGCCGACGCTCGGCGGGGACGGCGAACGAGTCCCCCATCGGTGCGAACTCGCGCTCGAAATCCCGAGCCAGCTCGACGCTGACTTCGTAGCAGCAGGGACCGATCGCGGGACCGACAGCGGCGCTCCAGCGCGACGGATCCTCGCCGCGCCGGACGAGCTCGCGCACGAGCGCGGTGCTCGCTCCCGCCAACGTGCCGCGCCAACCCGAGTGGAGCGCGGCGACGGCACGGCCGTCACGACGGGCAGCGAGGATCGGCACGCAATCGGCGCTCGTGACGGCGATCGGCGGACCGGGGGCGAAGCACACGATCCCGTCGCACTCGCCGAGGTCCTCGCGGGCGGCTCGCGCCTCGGCGATCCGGACGCCGTGCACCTGCTTCCAGGCCGGGAAACGCTCGGGCCAGTCGGCGAGGAACGGCTCGGGGATGGGCTCGCTGCGCGTGCCGAACGCGTGGGAGAGGCCGGGAGTCCCGGCCAGGAGCGCGCTGACGACGTGCATGCGTCCCTTCTACCGAGTGCGGTGCGCTCGGGGAACGCAGCTTTCGACGGAGCGCGCGGTCGACGCGGGACGGTCCGCGAGGAACTGTCGACTCGAACTGTCCGCGTGGTGCCGAGCGCAGCACCTCCGAAATGCACGGCGCCAGCGATCTCTCGCCGGCGCCGCTGTTCGACCCGTCCGCCGAGCTTCAGTCGACGGCCGCGCCGACCTTCTCCAGCCACTGGTCCTTCGAGAGCAGGATCTCGCGGTTCTTCCCGCCCATGTACGGACCGATCAGGCCCATCTCCTGCAGGTCGTCGAGCACGCGGCAGGCCTGGTCGAAGTCCATGTCGTACTGGCGCTGCAGCATCGACACCGCGACGCGGCCGCGCTCGACGAACATGCAACCGACCTCGACGAGCAGCTTCTTCTCCGGATCGATGCCGCGGCCGGGCGCCTTCGTGGCGCGCGATGCGGGAACGGCGGCCTGGGGCTGCAGGACGACCTGCGGCTCGGTCTCGACGGCGTCGAAGAGGCTCGGAGCGGCGACCGCGACCTTCGCGCGCGGGGCCGCGACCGGCGCCGCGGCGACCACGGGCGCGGGCTCGTCGGCCTCTTCCGGCTCGGGCTCCGGCACCGGAGCGACTTCCGCTTGCGCGGGTTCGGTCTCCTCCTCGAGCTCGAAGGCCTCCTCGGCCTCGTCCTCGAGCTCGCCTTCGGAGACGCTGACGGAGACGACCTCGAGGACCTCTTCCTCGACCTCGTCCTCTTCGTCCAGGAGCTCCTCGTCGAACGCCGCCTCCAGCACGGCGACCGGCTCGACCTCCGACGAAGCGGACACGACCTCGGCCTCGATCTCGTCGTACTCGTCCTGCACGTCCTGGTCGGCGCGCAGGGCGGCGTTGTTCGCGCGCAGCTCCTGGAGCAGCGATTCCTGCTGCGCGAGGAGTGCCGAGACCTCGCTCCGCGCGGCGGCTTCGTCCGAGACGGTGAGGACGGCGGGCTCGGCTTCCGCCTTGCCAGCGGCCGCGAGATCCTCTTCCACCTCGATCACGACCACGTCCGCGACGACGAGCGGTTCGTCCTCGTCCTGCTCCTCGTCCTCGAGGCGATCCCCGGCGAGCGCATCCGGGTCGACCTCGCCGATCTCGCGCGGGATCCGCGCGGCGACGACGGGCTCGACCTCGCGGACCTCGTCCTCGACCTCGTCGCGATCGCGACGCGCCTTCTCGACCAGCGAGAGCGGCGTGCCGTAGGCGTCGACGGGCTCGTCGTCCTCGGTCAGTCCCGTGGTTTCCCAGGTCGGGCGCGGCGGCATCGGGCGCTCCTCGACCTCCTCCGCGGCGTCCGCGTTCGCATCGACCGCGGCGGACGGCGTGAACGCCGGGCTCGAAGGTTCGGTGTCGGCCAGCGCTTCGATTTCCTCGGGCGCGATGCGCGTCGGATCCGCGGCGGCGCGCGGCGCCGTCCAACGGTAGACCGCCGGCTCGGGGACCACCGGGATCGCCGGCGCGTCGGAGTAGGCCATCGGCGGCGTGAGCGGCTTCGCGCCCGCCGGCACCTCGCCCTTCAGGCGCACGTCTTCGGGATAGAGCGGCTTGACGGGCTTCGCCGGCGGCGGGATGGGGCGCGCGGGCGAGAGCTCGTCCTCCTCGGCGGGGAAGAGCATCGCGGACTCGGCCGCCGTCACGCCGTCGTCGCTCTTCGGCGGCGCGGGCGTCAGTCGGCGCGCGGGCGCGAGCCGAGCCGCGGCGGCCGGATCCTCGCGCATCCAGGCGAAGTAGGCCGCTCCGAACGCGACGATCGCGCCGAGCAGCACGCCCACGGCCGGGTGCGCCATCTCCGCGATGCGGCCTCCGGTCCCGGCGCCGAACGATCCGCCGCGCAGCTCGGACAGCGCGCCCGCGACGACCGAGAGTCCCGCCGCCACGCCGAGCACGCCCAGGACACCCGCGAGCAGGCCGGCGCGCTCGCCGGTCAGGAAGCCGCGCGCTCCGAGGAGCGCGATGCCCGCCCCGCCGATCAGCGCGGGCCAGGGACCGACCGCCCCGGCGATCGCCGCCGCCATCGCTCCGGTCCCGGCCGCGCCGCCGGCCCCGGTCCACAACCCGTAGGCCATCAGCACCGCCACGAGTGTCCCGACGAGGAACGTGCCGATCGCCAGCCAATCACCCCCGGACAGGGATTTCCGCTCAGTCATCGTTCATTGCTCCCGTGCGTTCCGAGGCTCCGCCGCTTCCAGCGGGGGAAGGGCCGTGTAGCTCTTCCCACTGTTCCAACGTGACCAGGATGTCGCGCACCTTGCTGCCCTTGTGGGGCCCCAGGATGCCGCGCTCGCTCATCAGGTCGATGAGGCGCGAGGCGCGCGTGTAACCGACGCCCATCGCGCGCTGCAGCAAGGAAGCCGAGCCACGCTTGCTCTTCAGCACCACGCGCACGGCTTCGTCGAAGAGCGGGTCCTCGTCGGCTTCGCCGTCGACGAGCCCGCCGCCGGTCGGGCGCGCTTCGCCCGTCGCGACCTGAATGAGCTCCTGGCTGAAGTTCGGCGCCGAGGTGGACGACACGAACTCGACGAGCTTCGTGATCTCGGAGTCCTCGACCATCGCGCCCTGGACGCGCTTCAGCTTCCCGCCGCCGGGCGGCATGAAGAGCATGTCGCCGTAGCCGAGCAGCTTGTCGGCGCCCGTCTCGTCCAGGATGACCCGGCTGTCGACGCGGCTCGCGACCTGGAACGCGATGCGCGTCGGCAGGTTGCCCTTGATGACGCCGGTGATGACGTCGGTCGAGGGGCGCTGCGTCGCGACGATCACGTGGATCCCCGCCGCGCGCGACTTCTGCGCCAGGCGCGTGATGGCCAGCTCGGCTTCCTTCTTCGAGACCGCCATGAGGTCGGCGAACTCGTCGATGACGACCACGATGTAGGGCAGGTGGCGCGGCGTGCGCTCCGGGTCGAAGTCGTCGCCGAGGACCTTCTTGAGACCCTCCTCGCCCAGGGCGTTGTAGCCCTTGACGTTCTTGACCGCGGCCGATTTGAAGAGCTCGTACCGCCCCTCCATCTTCTCGACGGCCCACAGGAGGACGCCCGTCGCCTGCCGCGCGTCCGTCACGACCGGACACATCATGTGCGGCACGGTCGCGAAGGCCTGCAGCTCGACCATCTTCGGGTCGATCAGGATCAGCTTGACGTCGTGCGGCGACCGCGTGAGCAGGAGGCTCGCGAGGATCGTGTTGATGCACACCGACTTGCCCGAGCCGGTCGTGCCGGCGATCAGGAGGTGCGGCATCTTCGCCAGGTCCTCGACGATCGGTCGGCCTTCGGCGTCCATGCCCACGAAGAGCGGCAGACCCATGTACTTCGGGTCGTAGGCCTTCTGGCTGACGAGCTCGCTGATGCGCACGACGCGGCGCTTCAGGTTCGGGACCTCCACGCCGATCGTGTCGCGGCCCGGGATGGGCGCGATGACGCGGACGGACTGCGCGCGCAGCGCCGCGGCGATCTCCTGGCTGAGCGTGGAGACCTTGTTCATGCGCGTGCCCTGCGCGACGGTCAACTCGAACAGCGTGACCGCCGGCCCGACCTGCGCCGACACGACCTGCGCGTCGACGCGGAAGCTCCGGAGCGCGTTCTCGAGCTTCGCGGCGGACTCCTCGAGAGCCTTGTCGTCGTGGCCCAGGTTCCCCTCGGGCGGCAGGAGCAGCTCGATCGGCGGGAACGTCCACGGACCCGGCGGCGGCGTCGGCGGGTCGAAGACCATCTGCGCGACCTTGGCCTTCACGGGCGTCGGCTTCGACGTGGCCGCGGCGGGAGGCGGGACGAGCACGGTGCCCTCTGCCTCCTCGTCCTCGGCGGGTTCGTCCTCGTCGGACTCCTCCGCTTCCTCGAGCAGGCCCGCGGCGGCGAGTTCGGCGCGTTCCTCGGCCTCGAGCTCGGCCAGCGTCGCCTCGTCGAGGTCCTCGCCGTACTCGGCGTCCTCCTCGAGCTCCTCCTCGAAATCGTCCTCGAGGTCGTCCTCGTCGAGTTCGGGCAGGCCGTCCGGGTTCTCCGGGTCGGGCTCCTTCTTCGCGCGCGGCTTGCGCTGGGGTTTCTGGTCGACGAGCGCGGACGGTTCGTCGAGCACGACCGCTCCGCCCTCGGCTGCCAGGCGGCCGCGCAGGTCTTCTCCGCGCACGAAGGACCACAGGCCCGACACGGTCGAGCGCAGGTAACCGAAGACGGCCGACGGCAGGCTCTCGCCGCGGATCTCGCGACGCTTGTCCAGCCACGCGCCGAAGCTCTTCAGGACCGAGAGGAACGCGATCTCGGTCGCCAGGAGGAACGACACGAGCGAGGTGAGGACGAGCAGCAGGAACAGGCCCAGGTTCCCGAACTTCTCGACCAGGAACGGATTCCAGGTCAGCGCGAGCCAGCCGCCCGGGCCGTAGGGCGCGATGCGGCTGTCGTAACCGGCGCCGACGTCCGCCACGGCGGGACCGGCGATGTGCTGCAGCAGGAACGCGAACGAGAACAGGAACAGGATCGCGCCGAATACGCGCAGGGACACGAAGGAGACCGACCGTCCGCCGATCAGGACGAGCCCCCACGCGCCCACGAGGAACACGACGAAGAAGCCCGCGTTGCCGAGCGCGATCTTGACGCCGTTCGCGAGGTAGAAGCCCACCTGCCCGGCCCAGTTCCAGCTCCGGTGGGCGGGATCATCGAACGGCGTCGCGTACGTCGCGAGCGCCAGCATCAGGAACGCCGCGAAGCCGACCATGGCGATGCCGCTGATCTCGCGCAGACGCGAGCTCGTCGCTTCGTCGACCTCCTTGCCGAACAGGAATCCGCGCGCGACCTCGCGCCAGCGAGTGCCGAGCGCGGAGCTCTTCTCGGTCCGCGCGCCACCGGCGGAGCGGTTCCATCGCCCCGTGGAGCGAGTCCCCGCGCGCGGTGCGTCGAATTCGAGTTCGTCGGCCTCTTCGTCGGCCTTGCGCTTGCGTCCCATGCCCCCCCGTCGATGCCTCGGCCTCGAGCAGCGTCTGGGGAGCGTCGCGCGGGCGTTTGGCCCGGTGCGCGCGCTGAGCTCCGCCGCCGGGATCGGCGCGACGCGGAGCGTCCCCCTCGGACGCGGCTTCGAATGCGGAATACCAATTCGCCCAGGTGAATCCAAGGCGATGGAGGGCGATGCCGCGGGCGCGGCGGCGAGCGCGCGTCCGGATCCGCCGCCGCGCGGAGACCGGCGCGTGACGGCCGGCTGGCGAAAACCGAGCTGGCATCCGGTCGCGCGCGGCGAAAGGGCGGACGCGGGTGACGGCCGAGCAAGCCGAGCTCGAATCCGCCCGCCGCAGCCTGGGGATCGGGGCGGCCCCCCCCCGGTTCCCGCGTCCGCCGGGACCCTTTCCGCGCCCGCGCCGGATCCCCGGTTCGCGCCTGGAAAGCGACTTGACCGATCGGTCCACTCGGATAGACTCCCGGGCCCTCGACGTGCCCGGTGCGGCACGCAGCCAGCCCTTCCTGGACCCCATGACACGACCCTCCGACACGCGCGACAGGCTCCTCTCCGCCGCGCTCGACCGGATCTGGACGAGCAGCTACGGATCCGTGAGCGTCGACGACATCTGCACGGCCGCGGGGGTGAAGAAGGGCAGCTTCTACCACTTCTTCCCTTCCAAGGAGGAGTTGGCGGTCGCGGCCTGCGAGGAGCACTGGCAGCGCGATCTCCAGCCGATCCTCGACCGCGTCTTCCATCCCGACCGGGCGCCGCTCGAGCGGCTCGAGGCCTGGTGCGACGCGATCTACCAGGAACAGAAAGCGCGGTTTCAGGCCTCTGGACACGTTCCAGGCTGCCCTTTCGCATCCATCGGGTCCGAGATGGGGACCCAGAACGAGCGCCTGCGCCGCAAGGTCGAGGACCTGCTCGAGCGCGGGCTCTTCCAGATCGAGCGCACTCTGCGCGACGCCCAGAAGGACGGATCCCTGACCGTCGCGAACCCTGCGGCGAAGGCCCGTGCGCTCCACGCGCTCGCGCTCGGCCTGATGGTCCACGCCAAGGTCGCGAACGATCCCGAGGTCCTGCGCGGCCTGCGCGAGCAGGTGCTCGAGGCTCTTCCGGCGCCCCAGCGCGTCTGACCTCGGCGGATCGGACACTCGCCCTCCACGATCACTAGAACGACCAGTCAACTCGCAGCCCAGTTCCAGCCCCTCTGCCCCATGAAGTCCCGCACTCTGACCGTCCTGATCGTCCTCGCCGTCGCCGCGGGGGCTGCCTTCCTGATCCAGCGCGGGAAGTCCGGCTCGGAAGCGGCTCCGGCCTCGGCGCCGCAGGCCCCGCCGCCCGCCGTCACCATCGCCCCGGCGGAGGGACGAGAGATCGCCGAGACGACCGAGTTCACCGGGCGCCTCGGGGCGGTCGACGACGTCGAGATCCGGCCGCGCGTCAGCGGCCACGTCGACGAGGTGCATTTCCGGAGCGGCCAGCTCGTGAAGCGCGGTGACCCGCTCTTCACGATCGACGCGCGCTACTACCGCGCCAACCTCGCCGCGGCGGAGGCCCAGATCGTCCAGGCGCGGGTGAAGCTCGACACCGCCGACCGCGAGGCGGCGCGCTCGGCCCAGTTGCTCGAGGCCCGCGCGATCTCGATCGAGGAGGCGGAGGGCCGCACGGCCCGGCAGGCGGAAGCGCGCGCGGCACTCCTGTCGGCCGAGGCGGCGCGCGACCTGGCGCGGCTCGACGTCGAATACACGCGCATCGTCGCGCCCGTCGACGGGCGCGTGAGCCGCGCCCTCGTGACGCCCGGGAACTTCGTCAGCGGCATCCCCAGCGCGAACACGCTGCTCACCACGATCGTGTCGGTCGACCCGATCTTCGTGTACGTCGACGTCGACGAGAACTCGCTGCTGCACCTCCAGAGGCTCATGCGGGCCAACGAGCTCCCCCACGACGCGGAGGGCCGCGTGCAGGTCGAGGTCGGGCTGGCCGACGAGGACGGATTCCCGCGCGCGGGCGTCGTCGAGTCGCTGGGCAACCGGCTCGACACGGGCACCGGGTCGATCCTGATGCGCGTCCAGGTGCCGAACCACGACGGGATCCTCCTCCCGGGCCTGTTCGCGCGCGTGCGCATGCCCACGACGGCCAAGCAGCCGACCGTGCTCGTGAACCAACGCGCGATCGGCACGGACCAGTCGCAGAAGTTCGTGTACGTCGTGGGGGCCGACAACGTCGCGCAGTACCGCGCGATCACGCTGGGCCCCGTCGTGGACGGGTTGCGCATCGTGCGCACGGGGTTGAGCGCCGGCGAACAGATCGTCGTGAACGGCCTCCAGCGCATCCGCCCCGGAACTCCGGTCACGCCGGAACACGCGCAGCCGAAGCCCGAAGGCCGCTGAGAAGCGCTCGAGATCAACGCTCATGAACTTCTCGCACTTCTTCATCCGACGCCCGATCTTCGCCGGCGTCCTCAGCCTGCTGATCCTCCTGCTCGGCCTCCTCGCGATGGGCCGCCTGCCCATCAGCGAGTATCCGGAGGTCACGCCGCCCACCGTGGTCGTCCGCGCCGCCTACCCGGGCGCGAATCCGAAGACGATCTCCGAGACGGTGGCCGCACCGCTCGAGCAGGCGATCAACGGGGTCGAGAACTCGATCTACATGTTCTCGCAGGCGACCTCGGACGGCGTGATGACGCTGACGGTCACCTTCAAGCTCGGCACCGACGTGGACCAGGCCCAGGTCCAGGTGCAGAACCGCGTCAGTCAGGCGCTGCCCAAGCTGCCCGAGGACGTGCGGCGCCTGGGCGTGACGACGGTCAAGCAGTCGCCCGACCTCACCCTCGTCGTGCACCTCCTGTCGCCCGACGGGCGATACGACGAGATCTACCTGCGCAACTACGCGTCGCTGCAGGTGAAGGACGTGCTGGCGCGCCTGCCCGGAGTCGGCGCCGTCGAGATCTTCGGCGGCGGCGACTACGCGATGCGCGTGTGGCTGGACCCCGAGAAGGTCGCGGCGCGCGGCCTGACCGCCGGCGACATCGTGGCGGCGATCCGCGAGCAGAACGTGCAGGTGGCCGCCGGCGCGATCGGACAGCAACCCACGGCGGGCGCCGTCGACTTCGAGCTGCAGCTCAGCGCGAAAGGCCGCCTCGTCGACGAGGAGGAGTTCGGCGACATCGTCGTCAAGCAGGGCCCGAACGGCGAGAAGGTGCTGCTGAAGCACGTCGCGCGCATCGAGCTCGGAGCAGGCGACTACGCCCTGCGCTCGCTGCTCGACAACCAGCAGGCGGTGGGCATCCCGATCTTCCAGCTGCCGGGCAGCAACGCGATCGAGATCTCCGCCAACGTCCACGCGGCGATGGAGGCCCTGAAGTCGAACTTCCCCGCCGGCCTCGAGTACCGCATCGTCTACGACCCGACGGTGTTCGTGCAGCACTCGATCGACGCGGTCGTCGTGACGCTGATCGAGGCCATCCTGCTGGTCGTGCTCGTCGTCGTCCTGTTCCTCCAGACCTGGCGGGCGAGCCTCATCCCCCTGGCGGCCGTGCCCGTGTCCCTGGTCGGGACCTTCGCGGTCATGAACGCGCTGGGTTTCGGGATCAACGCCCTGTCCCTCTTCGGGCTCGTGCTCGCGATCGGCATCGTCGTCGACGATGCGATCGTCGTCGTCGAGAACGTCGAACGGAACATCCGGAACGGCCTGTCTCCGGTCGAGGCCACGAAGAAGGCCATGACCGAGGTCACGGGGCCGATCATCGCGACCGCGCTGGTGCTGTCGGCCGTGTTCATCCCGACCGCGTTCATCAGCGGGCTGACCGGCCAGTTCTACAAGCAGTTCGCGATCACCATCGCGATCTCGACGGTCATCAGCGCGTTCAACTCGCTGACGCTCTCGCCGGCGCTCAGCGCGCTCCTGCTCCAGCCGCACGGCGCGAAGAAGGACGTCGTGACGAAGGCGATCGACTTCCTGTTCGGCTGGATCTTCCGACCCTTCAACTGGATCTTCGAGCGCGGCTCGGCCCTGTACGGCCGCGCGGTGGCCGGCGTCATCCGCATCGCGATCGTCGCGCTCGTCGTGTACGCCGGCCTGATCGGAGCGACGTGGTGGGTCTTCCAGCGCGTCCCCACGGGATTCGTCCCGACGCAGGACAAGCAGTACCTCGTGGCGTTCGCGCAGCTTCCCGACGCATCCTCGCTCGACCGCTCGGACGCCGTGATCCGCCGGATGTCGGAGATCGCGCTCGCCCATCCCGGCGTCGAGTCGTGCGTGGCGTTTCCCGGCCTGTCGATCAACGGTTTCACGGTCAGCGCGAATGCCGGGATCGTCTTCGTCACGCTCGATCCGTTCGAGAAGCGGAAGACGCCCGAGCTCGGCGGACTCGCGATCGCGGGCGCCCTGAACCAGAAGTTCGCCGCGATCCAGGACGCGTACGTCGCGATCTTCCCCCCGCCGCCCGTGAACGGGCTGGGCACCGTGGGAGGCTTCAAGCTGTTCGTCGAGGATCGCGCGGACGCCGGCCACGACGCGCTCTTCGCGGCGACCTGGGGCCTCATCGGGCGGATGGCGCAGAACCCCGAGCTCTCCGGCGGGCTCTCGAGCTTCCAGGTCAACGTCCCGCAGCTCGAGGCCGACGTCGACCGCGAGAAGGCCAAGACGCAGGGCGTCCCGCTGCAGAGCGTCTTCGACGCGATGCAGGTGAACCTCGGATCGGTCTACGTCAACGACTTCAACCGGTTCGGTCGGACCTACAAGGTGGTCGCGCAGGCCGACGCGCAGTTCCGCGACGAGGCGTCGGACATCACGCGCCTCAAGGTGCGCAACGAGCGCGGACAGATGGTCCCGCTCGGGACACTCGTCGAGGTCCGCGAGTCGTACGGACCCGACCGCGCCAGCCGGTACAACGGCTATCCCGCGGCCGAGATCCTGGGCGCGCCCGGCCCTGGATACAGCTCGGGCCAGGCCGAGTCCGCGATGGCGAAGCTCGCCGAGGAGAACCTCCCGCCGGGCATGAAGTACGAGTGGACCGACCTCACCTACCAGAAGATCCTGGCGGGCAACTCGGCGATCTACGTGTTCCCGCTGTGCATCCTGCTCGTGTTCCTCGTGCTGGCCGCGCAGTACGAGAGCTTCCGGATGCCGCTCGCGATCCTCCTGATCGTCCCCATGTCGCTGCTCTCGGCGATGGCCGGCGTGTACTTCACCGGCGGCGACAACAACGTGTTCACGCAGATCGGCCTGATCGTCCTGATCGGCCTGGCGGCGAAGAACGCGATCCTGATCGTCGAGTTCGCCAAGGTGAAGCAGGACGAGGGCCTGGATCCGGCTTCCGCCGCGGTGGAGGCGTCCAAGCTGCGCCTGCGCCCGATCCTCATGACGAGCATCGCGTTCATCGCGGGCGTCTTCCCGCTCGTCGTCAGCACGGGCGCGGGCTCCGAGATGCGCCGCGCCATGGGCGTCGCCGTGTTCGCCGGGATGATCGGCGTGACGAACTTCGGCCTGTTCCTGACGCCGCTCTTCTACGCGCTGCTCCTGCGCATCGGCTGGAAGCGCGCGCAGGCACCGAAGCACGATGCCGAGCCGACTCCCGATCACGGAGCCGGTGGCCACGGCCTGAAGGCCGCCGGCGGACACGCGGCAGCGCTCCTCCTCGCGCCGATCCTCCTGCTCGCGGGCTGCGCGGCCGTCGGCCCCGATTACGTCCGACCGGAGACCCCCTCCGCGAACACCTGGCGCGATGCGCCCACCGGCTCCGAGCCGGCGCCGGAAGCGATCCCGCGCGGCGCATGGTGGAAGCTCTTCGGCGACCCGGGTCTCGACGCGCTCCAGGAGCGCGTCGCCGCCGAGAACCACGACCTGAAGGCCGCGTTGTCGCGCATCGAGCAAGCACTCGCCTCGACCAAGGCCGTCCGCTCCGCGCTGTACCCGAGCGTGACAGCGAACCCGACGTGGACGCGCACCGAGTACTCGCCCAACGCGGGACTCCCCTTCTCGTCCGCGACGATCTCGGACATTCGCGTGCCGATCGATCTCTCGTGGGAGATCGACCTGTGGGGCCGCGTGCGTCGCGCCGTCGAGGCTGGCGAGCGAGAGACCGACGCGCTGGCCGCCGCGTACGAATCGCTGCGCCTCTCGATCCAGGCCGAAGTCGCCGCGAGCTGGTTCTCCCTGCGTGCGCTCGAGACGGAAGTCTCCGTACTGAACCGGTCGGTCGAGGTGCGGCGAAACGCGTTCGACATCGTCCGCTCGCGCGTCGAGGCCGGAACGTCGAACGAGCTCGACCTCGCGCGCGTCGAGACGGAGCTCGCGAGCGCGGAGGTCGACCTGTCCGAAGTCTCGCGGCAACGGTCCGCCCTGCGCAATGCGCTGGCCGTGCTGGCGGGCGAGCCCCCGAGCTCGTTCGACATCGACGTCGGCGCGTGGCTCGCCGCGGAACCGCCCGAGATCCCGGCCGGCCTGCCCAGCGAGCTGCTCGAGCGACGCCCCGACGTCGCGCAGGCCGAGCGCGAGCTCGCCGCGCGCAACGCCCGGATCGGCGTCGCCGAGGCGGCCTACTTCCCGAGCATCCGCCTGACGGGCAGCGCCGGCCTCCAGAGCGGCGAGATCGACGACCTGTTCGAGATCGACAGCCGCATCTGGAGCCTCGCACCCTCGATCTCGATCCCGATCTTCCAGGGCGGACGTCTCGAAGCCGACGAGGCGCGCGCGCGCGCGGCGTACGACGAGGGCGTCGAGCTCTACCGCCAGCGGGTCCTCGTCGCGTTCCGCGAGGTGCAGGACGCCCTGACCGCGACGAAGCTCCTGTCCGAGCAGGCAGTGGCCCAAGAACGCGCGACGGTCGCCGCGAAACGCGTCGCCGACCTCTCTCTCACGCGCTTCAACGCGGGCTTCGTCAGCTTCCTCGACGTCGTCGACGGCGCCCGTGCCCGTCTCGCGGCCGAACGTGCCTACGCGCAACTCCAGGGCCGACGCTTCGTGAACGCGGTCCTGCTCGTCCGCGCGCTCGGCGGAGGCTGGGACGCGAGCGCGTTACCGGGACTCGCCGCGGGGCGCGAGCACGCCGAAGCCCCGAAGGCGGAGTGATCCGGGGAGTTCCGGTCGCGGCGCGGCAGCTGGCGTTCCGAGGAACCTACGGCTGCTCCACTGCAGGAGCGTGACGCAGGAGCGCCACGAGGTCGCGCGCGGCGGCCTTCTTCGTGCGCTCGGGGATCGTGATCGAGAGCCCGTTCGCGCCGAGCACGACGAGCCGTGTCGTCTCGGCGTTCAGGGCGCCGGGTCCGTTGAGGACGATCCAGTCCGCGCCTTTCTTGGCCAGCTTGGCGCGCGCGCGACGCTCGCCGTCACCCGTCTCGAGCGCGAACGCGACCACGATGCGATCCGGGTCGCGCTTCCCGCCGGTCAGCGTCGCGAGCACGTCCGGGTTGCGCACGAGCTCGATCCGCGCAGTCTGCGCGCCGCCGTCCTTCGCGCGCCACTTGCCCGCGAGCTGATTCGCCGGACGCCAGTCGGCGACTGCGGCCGCCATGTACAGCGCGTTCGTCGCCCGCCACTCCTTCTTGCAGGCCGCGAGCATCTCCCGTGCGCTCTCGACGTCGACGCGCCGCACGCCCTTGGGCGTCTCGAGAGACACAGGCCCCGCGACGAGCACGACGTCGTGCCCCGCGCGAGCGGCCGCCTCCGCGATGGCGAAGCCCATGCGCCCGCTGGAATCGTTCGTCAGGAAGCGCACTGGGTCGATGCGCTCCCGCGTGGGGCCGGCGGTGACGAGGACGCGCATACGCTCGGGGTTTCGATTCGGCACGGGTCGATCCTAACGATTCGAACGTCCAGTTCCCGGTGGCGTGCCGTACCAGCGGCCCTGCGCGCCGCTCACCCGCGCCGGCCGCGCCGACGCCGGCTCTTCGGTGGAGCCACGGCGGGCGTCGGGGTCGCCGGCGCGACCTCGGGGAACAGCGTCGCGTGCAGCTTGTCGCCGAACACCTCGTGCGCCGCCAGGACGAGTTGGGTCATGAGGAGCGCTCCGACCAGCGCGAACTTCCCCCACAGGAACGCCAGGAGACTGCACGCCATCCCGGCCAGGATCAGGCGCCGCAGCAGGTAGCCGATCCGCGGCTCGAGGACGCTCTTCGCCGTCTTCTCCGTGATCCCCGCCGACAAGGTCAGGAAGTGCGGGACCTGCATCGCGAGGAGCCCGCCGAACGCCCAGAAGATCCAGCCGTCCTGGAGCAGCTCGCGCGGCTCGAGATCGGCGTTCGCGAGGATGTTCCCGCCCAGGACGAACGTGACCACCCCGACCATGAAGGTCATGAGGCCCGCCACGAGCGCGAAGACGAACACTCCGCCGACCACGGCGCTGTAGAGGTCCTTCCGCTCCGCGTACCACTGCTCGCGCGCGACGAGCACCGAAGCCACCGCGACGACGCACCACACGCCGGCCAGCGTGTCGAGCGCGACCAGGCTGATCGCCTGGATCCCCGACCAGCCGAGGAACAGCACGCCCGCCACCGGGATCATGTGCCGCGAGAGGATCCCCCACGTCCGCGGCTGGCGCAGCGCCGCGCGCCAATCGAGGCTCTGGAACAGCGCGCTCGCGAGTCGGGGCCGCGGCGCCACGAGGATTCAGCGCACGAGCATGGACTCGAGCACGTCCGCGATGCGGACCGGCTCGGGGAGGCGGCCGGGACCGACATCCCCGCAGGCCATCGTCCCTTCGTCGGGCTCGAGGACGCGCCAACCGTCCTCGCGAAGCTGACGCAGATTGCGCTGCACGGCGGGCGCCAGCAGCATGACCGGGTTCATGGCGGGCGCGATCAGCCGCGGCTTGTTCTGCGCCAGCGCCAGGGAGACCGTCGTGAGCAGATCGTTCGCGATCCCGTTGGCGAGCCGCCCCACGAGGTCCGCGCTGGCCGGCGCGATCACGAGGACGTCGCCCCAGCGCGCGAGCTCGATGTGGTCCATCGCCGCGTGACGCGCGGCGCCGAACTCGTCGACGTGCGCCGGCTGGCCGGTGACCGCCTCGAAGAGCTGCGGGTTGACGAGTTCCGCTGCGCGGGCCGTGAGGATGACACGCACCACATGCGCGCGCTGAGTCAACTTGCTGGCCAGGTCGCAAGCCTTGTAGACCGCGACGGACGCGCTCGCGCCGAGGAGGACGTGTGCCATGCGGACATCATCGCCGGGGCCCCGGGACGGGGTCCAGCCCGCGCGGAGATCCGTCGATTCGAGGGGACCTCGGAGAACGGCCGATAGGCCGGGCATGAGGACTTCCCCCGCGCTCGTGATCGTCGCGCTCGTCGCAGCCGGCGTCGGAGGACTCGGCCTCTACGCCTGGAGTCACGAGGCGCGGATCGAGGACGTCGTCGAGCGAGAGACGCGCGCGCTGGACGCCGCGCGGCCGGTGACGGAGGACTCGCGCCGCGTCGGAGCAGCGCTGGCGCGAGTGGACGCGCTCCTCGAGTCTTGCGACGCCTCGGACGAGAACCCAGGAGTCCCGGGCAAGTGGGGACCCGGATCCGACTACAGCCTGCGCGCCGAGGTCGCCTGGTACGCGAACTTCTACGCGGAAGTCGACGAGCTCGTCGCGGATCCGGCGTTCGGGCGCGTGCTCGAGAGCGGCGCGCGGCTCGAGAAGCGAACCTCGCTGATGTGGACGAGATCGCGAACGAACCTGCTGTGCGCCCGCGCGCTGATCGACGCCCGCGACGGAGACGGCGCCGAGGCCGCCCGCCGGCTCGCGCAGGCGCTCGACCTGTCCCACGTCGAGTTCGGGCCCTCCGCGTTGGACGCCATGATCGTCGCGGCCGTCGACGGGATCGTGCTCGACGCCCTCGGGCGCATGCTGGCCACGGGAACGGTGGATCTCGATCCGCTCCGCGCGCTCCTCGCTCCACGGCTCGAGCGGGCCGTGGACCCGCGCCGGTTCGCGGCGAGCCTGCGCGGGGAGGCCGTCGAGTGGCTGGTCGCCGGGCACCGCGCGAACACGCTCTCGGAGCGGCTCGAGTTCTGGCAGATCGGCCAACGCGCGCTGCAGCGGCTCGACGAGTTGGACGCGGGCGCGTCCTCGGTCCCCGACATCCTGTTCCCGGGCCTCCTCGCCACCGCGATGACGAGCGACGTCGAGCGCACGAGCGGCCTGCGCATGGCGCACGCTCGGATCGCGCTCGCCGCGGTCGCGCACCACGGTGAGTTCGGGGTCTGGCCGACGCGCCTGGAGGACATGGCCCGCTCCGCGGGAGTCGGGCCCGACGGTGCCGCGGCCTGCACGTGGTTCGTCGCAAACGATGAGACACACCTCTTCGTCGCGACAGGCCCGCACCCGAAGCACGTCGTGGACTGGACCCTGCGCTAGCGGTCGCGGCGAACCGCGGCTCAGCGCCCCCGCGCCGGAGCGGCGGCGTCGAGCCCGACCAGCCGGCGCACCTCGGACACCGCGCGCGAGAGGTCGTCGTTCACCACGATGTGGTTGTAGTTCACGCGCTCGCGCCACTCGTCTTCGGCCTTGTGCAGACGGCGCTCGAGCACCTCCGGCGCCTCGGTCCCACGTCCGACCAGACGCTTGCGCAGCTCCTCGAAGTCGGGCGGCGCGATGAACACGTACAGGCCCGGCTCGCCGAGCTGGCGCAACTGGTTCGCGCCCTGCACGTCGATCTCGAGCAGGTAGACCTTGCCCTGCGCCAGCGCGTCGCGCACCGGCGCGCGCAGCGTGCCGTAGAGGTTGCCGTAGACCTCGGCGTGCTCGAGGAACGCTCCCTCGGCGATCATGCGCCGGAAATCTTCGCGCTGGATGAACTTGTAGTCGCGCCCGTCGACCTCGCCCGGCCGCGGCTTGCGCGTCGTCGCCGACACGCTGAACTCCACGCGCGGGTCCTCGAGCAGCTTCCTGCAGATCGTGCTCTTGCCCGCGCCCGAGGGGCCCGAGATCACGAGCATGCGGCCGGTCGGATCCGCCATGGCTTCACTCCACGTTCTGGACTTGCTCGCGCAGACGCTCGACGAGCGTCTTGAGCTCGACGACGAGGTGCGACGCCTCGGCGTCGTTGCACTTCGAGCCGATCGTGTTGGCCTCGCGGAAGAACTCCTGCACGAGGAAGTCGAGCGGTCGTCCCGCCGGCGCGGCGCCCGTGACGAGCGCCTCGAGCTGAGCCAGGTGGCTCGCGAGGCGCGTCAACTCCTCGGACACGTCCATGCGGTCGGCGAGCAGCGCGACTTCGCGTGCGAGGTCCTGGTCGCTCGGTGCGCGACCGCCCTTGGCCGTCCCGTCGAGCAGTTCGGCCAGGCGCTTCTTCAGCGCCGCGTGCTGCTCCTTCACGACGACCGGCATCCGCTTCTCGAGCTTCTTCACGATCCCGTGGATCGTCTTGCCGTTCTTGCGCAGGTCGGCGGCGAGCGCCTTGCCCTCGCGCATCCGCATCGAGTCGAGTCCTTCGAGCGCGCCCGTCAGCGCGCCGAGCACGAGCGCCTCGTCGGCCTCCGAGCGGTCGTCGTCCGCGTTGCTCGCCAGGACGCCGGGCAGGCCCAGCAGGGTGTCGAGCCCGTACTCGGCCTCGAGGCCGGCGGCCTTCGAGGCGCGCGCGATCTCCTCGCACCACGCGCGCAGCGCCTTCGCGTCGATGCGCGCCGCGGTCCCGCGCGGCCGCTCGACGTCCACGCTGATGGTGACGGAGCCGCGCGACAGCTTGGTGCGAACCAGCGCTTCCAGCTGCGATTCCATGTGCGCCAGCGACTGCGGCAGCCGCGATTTCACCTGCAGATGCCTGTGGTTCACCGACCGGATCTCGACCCGCGCCTCCGCGCCTCCGGCCGTCGCGGCCGCGGCACCGAAGCCCGTCATCGAGCGCAGCATGCGGATCAGGCTCCCGGCCGGCTGCCGGGCTTCACGGCCTTCGAGCCCGACTTGCACAACGGGCAATCGGCGGGATCCCACGCGACCGCGTTCACGTCGGCCAGCGCGAAGAGCGGCAGGCCGTCCTTCTCGAACGGATTGCCCCCCGAGCGGTTCACGATGCAGCCCATCGCCTGCGGGCGGACGCCCAGCTTCTGGAGCAGCTCGTTGACCTCGCGCGCGGACCCGCCGGTCGTCATGACGTCTTCGACGACCAGGATCCGGTCCGTCGGCTTCACCTGGAACCCGCGGCGCAGCTCCATCTCCTCGCCCTTGCGCTCGGTGAACTGCGCGCGCGTACCCATCGCGCGCGCCACCTCGTAGGCCCACGTGACGGCGCCCATCGCGGGCCCGATCACGATATCGTAGGGCTGAGCGTGCACGGCGCGGACACGGCGCGCCATCTCTTGCGCCAGCTGTTCGGCCTTCTGCGGGTGCTCGAGCAGCAACGCGCACTGGAAGTAGCGGTCGCTGTGCTTGCCCGACGAGAGGATGAAGTGCCCCTCGAGCATCGCCCCGGTCTCGCGGAAGAGACTCAGGATCCGATCGCGGTCCATGACGGCGGTCATCGTCGGCCCTCTCTGGGAGTGGATCGATGGAAAGCTGGGCCCGTGGTTCGAGCTACTTCGGGGCCTCGGGCGTCGTGCCACCCGGGCCGGGCACGGCCGGCGCCTCGACGGCCGGCTTCGTCGTGTCGAAGTCGGGCACGACGGACGACTCGGCCGACTTGCGGTTGACCACGTGGATCAGGAGCGCGCTGACGATGAACACCGCTCCGGTCCAGCCGGTGAACTTGTGGATGCCCGAGGCCGCGACGCCGAACGTCTGCTGGCCGGCCGATCCGAGCGCATCCGTCAAGCCGCCGCCGCGCCCTTCCTGGAGCAGGACGACGATGCACAGGACGATCGCCGAGACGATGAACAGGATGTAGAGGAGGGTGACGACGAGGTCGAGGTTCATGGAAGACGGGTCTCGGCTGGGCTCAGCGGTAGTCGAGCAGCGGCAGGAACGATTCGGGTTTCAGGGAGGCACCGCCGACGAGCACGCCGTCGACGCCCGGCACCGCCATCAGGGCGCGCACATTGTCCGGTTTGACGCTCCCGCCGTACAGGATGCGCGCCCGTTCGGCCGCGGCCTCGTTGTAGAGGCCCGCCAGGACGCCGCGCAGGTAGGCGTGGACCTCGCCGGCCTGGGCCGGGGTCGCGTTCAGGCCGGTCCCGATGGCCCAGACGGGCTCGTAGGCGACGGTCACCCGCGCCTGCAGCGCCCGGCCGTCCACGCCGGCGAGGCCACGGGCGATCTGCTCCCCCACGACCTGTTCGGTGCGCTTCGCCTGGCGCTGCTCGAGCGTCTCGCCGACGCACAGGATCGGCGAGAGGCCGTGCTCCAGGGCCAGCTTCACCTTGCGCCCGACGAGTTCGTCGCCCTCGCCGTAGACGTGGCGGCGCTCGGAGTGCCCGATCAGGACGTACGTCGCGCCGACGTCCACGAGCATCGCCGGCGAGATCTCGCCGGTGAACGCTCCCGAGGTCTCGTCGCAGCAGTTCTGCCCGCCCGATTTCACCAGCGAACCGGCCAGCGCGCGCGAGATCTCGTCCAGGTAGACGTAGGGCGGGAAGACCGCGACGTCGATGTCGTCGCGCCGCCCCACCGAGTCCCGCACGGAGAGGGCCAGCCCGAGCGCCGTCTTGCGCTCCAGGTTCATCTTCCAGTTCCCGGCGACGAACGGTTTGCGCGCGCTCATCGTTCGGCGGGAGCGAGGGACGGCTCGACGACGCGCCGGCGGTCCAGCGCGGCGATCACGCGCGTGTCCGCGGCGATCTCGCCGAAGGTGTGCGGCAGGACGGCCTGCGACCCGTCGGAGTGGACTTCGCTCGGATCCGGGTGGACCTCGACGATCAATCCGTCGGCGCCGGCGGCGATGCCGGCGCGAGCGAGCGGGCGCACGAGATCGCTGCGTCCGGCCGCGTGGCTCGGATCGACGATGACCGGCAGGTGCGTCGCGCGCTTCAAGTGCGCGACGGCGCCGACGTCGAGGATGTTGCGCGTCGTCGGATCGAAACCGCGGACGCCGCGCTCGCACAGGATCACCTGCCGGTTGCCCTGAGCCAGCACGAACTCGGCCGCCATGAGCAGCTCGCGCACGGTGGCGGAGAACGAGCGCTTGAGCAGGACCGGCTTCCCGTAGCGGCCGACCTCGATCAGGAGCGCCGAGTTCTGCATCGAACGGGCGCCGATCTGGAACATGTCGGCGACCGCGCCCACCGCCTCGACGTCGCGCGGATCGAGCACCTCGGTGACGATGCCGATGCCCGTCTCCGCGCGCACGCGCCGCAGGAGCTCGAGCCCGTCGCCCTTCATGCCCTGGAACGAGTACGGCGACGTGCGCGGCTTCCACGCGCCGCCGCGCAGGAGGGTCGCGCCGTGCTTCTGCACCTCGCGCGCGATCTCGAGGAGCCGCGGCCAGCTCTCGACCGCGCACGGTCCCGCGATCAGGGACACCGATCCGCCGCCGAATCGGGCCTCGCCGGCCGTCACCACGGTGTCGGGCCGGCCCGCGCGCTCGTGCAGCTCGGTCGCGGACCCCGCGTCCAGGATCGCCGCGACACCGACGAGGTCCTCGAAGCGCGAGCGGTGCTCGGGCCGACCGACGCCCTCGAGGCGCAGCAGCTCCTTGCCGCTCTCGAGGAAGTGGGGCGCGTAGCCGAGCTCACGCGCGAGCTCCAGGACGGCCTGGAGTTGTTCGGGCGGCAGGGCCTTGCGCAGGCGCAGGAGCATGGAGGGGGTCGCCCGGGGATTCGAGGGCCCAGGGCGAATCGGGGAGTATGGATCGCTCGGCGCGGACCGTCAACGCGAGACCTTCGGGAGCGGCGGATCGAGGCCCGGGGAGCGGGGGCCGCGGACCCTGCGCATGGCTTCCTCCGCGCCGCGTTGGCAGGATCCGCCGACCATGCCCTCCGGACACCCCCTCCTCGACGCGCTGCTCGCCCTGGAGCCGCTCCACGACCTGCCGCGGACGGGCTGGGTGCTGCGCGGGATCCGCGACCCGGAGTCCATCGGAGACCACGTGCTCTCGACGTGCTTCCTGGTCCTCTCTCTCGGCTCCCGGGTCGAGCCGCGCCTCGACGTGGAGCGCGCCGTCGCCTTGGCGCTGATCCATGACGTCCCCGAGGCGCTGATCGGCGACCTGCCCCGGACCGCCGCGCGACTCCTGCCGGCCGGAGCCAAGGCCGCGGCGGAGGATCGTGCCGCCGGCGAGCTCCTCGGGCCCCTCTCCGACCACGCGCTGCGCCTGTGGGACGAGGTCAAGGCCGGCGGGACGCGCGAGGCGCGGTTCGTGAAGTGCTGCGACCGGCTGCAGCTCGGCCTCAGGCTCGTGGCGTACCACCGCGCCGGCCACCGCGGGCTGTCCGAGTTCCGCGAAACCGTCGCCGGCCTCGATTGCGCCGAGTTCCCGGCGCTCGCCGACCTGCGCGACGAGATCCTCGCCGCCCTGGGCCGCGCGTCGGCGCGGGAGTAGCCTGCCCGCCGATGAGCTCGGGATCGACGCGACCTGACTTCCTGCACTGGGCGATCGTCGTGCCCCTCCTCGCCTTGCTGGTGTTCGGTGCCGCGATCCTGTTCCACGAGCCGCGTCCCCCGCGCACGATCCCGATCCAACTGACGCCCCCGGCGCAGGCGGACCTGGCGGAGATCCCCCTGCCGGCGCGCGTGCGCCTGCTCGAGGGCCGAGTCGTCGATGCGGAAGGCGTCGCGCAGGCGAATGCTCTCGTGTGGCTCTTCTCGGGCGACGAACCGCGCTGGACCAACACGAAGGCCGACGGGACGTTCCGGCTCGACGGCCTGCAGCGCGGGCCGTGGGACGTGCGCGTGCTGGCCGAGGACCATCGGCCGCACGCTCTCGTCCTGCGCGACACCGGCGTGGCTCAGGAAGTGCGCCTCCCGGATGCGCGCCGCACGGGTCCCGTGGTGCCCGCGCTGGAGCGCGCGCGGCTCGTCGGGACGCTCATCGGGTCCGCGGACCAGGAGCTCGATGGCGCCGAAGTCGTGCTCACGCCGACCTCGCCTCCGGAGACCCTCGACGCGCCGCTGCCGCGCCGAGCGCGCGCGGACGCCAGCGGCCGGTTCGAGTTCGAGGAACTCGTCGCGGGCGAGTACCGCGTCGCCGTGATCCCCGGTTGGGCGCGCGGCGGATCGTGGCCGGACATCGCGCGGCCCGTGAACACCGCGCAGGCCACGGACAACGCCGCGCCCCCCACGCCCGGCGACGCGCTCACGTTCGTCCATCGGGCCGACGGATCGGCGCCGCTCTCGATCGAGCTCCTCGCCGGGAGCGCGACGGGCAGCCTCGTCGATACGGAAGGCCGGAGCCTGGAAGGCGCGTTCGTCCTGATCACGCCGACCGGCAGACCCGATCGTCCGTGGCCTCCGGTGGCGACGGACGCACGCGGCGAGTTCGAGTTCCGCGGGCTGCCGCCGGGACACTACGCGCTGCAGGCACGGGCCGGCAGCGCGACGTACGCGCGCGAGTTCGAGGTGACGCCCCGCTCGCGCATCGAGCTCGGAGTCGTACCGACGGCGGTCGCGCGATGAGCACGCGGACTGCCTTTCGGTACCGCGGCGAGGCGGAAGCCGCATGAACCGCGTCATCGCCCTGTTCGTGGCGCTCGCGATGCTCCTCGCGCACGCGCTCGCGATCCACGACGACGGTTTCGGGCGCTTCGCGTTCCCCTACGACCAGGCCTACGCGGCCATGCGGCTCGCGCGCAACCTGGTCTACGACGATCAGCTCGCCTGGAATCCGGGCACGGCGGCGTTCGAGAGCTATCCATCGCTCGTGTGGGTCGCCGTGTGCGCCCTCGCCGAGCGCGTCGGACCGACGCTGCACCTCTCCACCAACATCCAGGTCCAGTCGATCGGGATCGCGGCCGCGCTGGCGAGCATCGTCCTGCTCTCGCGCTTCCGCGCCGACCGCACGGCGTCGCTGATCGCGCCGCTCTTCCTGGCGACGAGCGGAGCCTTCGCGGCGGGGGCCGCGAGCGGGCTCGAGCTCAGCACGTTCGGTCTCGCTGCACTGGCCGCGTTCTTCGCGCTCGAACGCGGCCGACCGACATGGTTCGGGGCCCTGGCGTCCCTCGCGGTGCTCGCGCACCCGCTCGGCATCCTCTTCGTCCTCGCCATGGCGGCGATCCGCGCGTTCGGCCGACCGAACGACGACGAGGGATCGGCGCGTCGCGTCGGCTGGATCGCTTTCGCGGCCCCGATCGGCGTGTTCGCGGGGACGGCCATCCTGCGCAACATCGCGACGGGCTTCGTGCTCTCGCCGGAACTCCACGCCTGGATCCACCCGGCGCCGGGCCAGCTGCGCGACGGCCTCCAGAGCGTGCGCGAGTTCGCCATCGTCGGGGTGACGCCGCTGCTGCTCGTGTTCCCGGCGGCCTGGCTCGTCCTGGGTTCGCTCTCGCGGACCGGCGCGCACGCCGTCTTCCTGGCCCTCGCGTGGTGCGGACTGATGGCGGTCTCGGGGCGCAGCCCGTTGCCGTTCCACGTCGCTTTCGTGCCCGCGCTGCCGTTCCTGTGCCTCGCCGTGCAGGAGGGCATGATCGCGGCCCTCGACGGCGTGTCGAGGCTGCGTCGAAGGGTCACGCTCGTCGTGTTCGGGCTGGCGTTGATCGGTTCCGCGCTCGGGAGCCGCACGCCCGCGGACCTCGGCCCCCTTCCCCTCCAGGGACTGCACGAGGCCTGGTTGCGCCCGTCGGCCTCCGCGCGTTTCGACTGCGAACAGCCCCTCGGACGCCTCGGACTCCAGGAGGAGATCGAGGTCGGGCGCCGCCTGCGCAAGGCCGGCATCTTCCTGCGCGAGAACGCCGAGCCGACGGCCACCGTGCTGACGCCGTGGCCGGGTTCGATCGGATACCTGTCGCGGCTCGCGGTGCACGACGTCCTGGGCCGCACCGATGCCGCCGACGCCACGAGCCGACCGAATCCCTGGTCCCGGCGCGTGCGGACGGACGTGGTCGCCGCCCTCCGGCGCGACGACGACTTCGTCGTGCCGTACGCGGCGGCGCGGGCCAGGCCCCCGACGCCCGCGGAGCTGGCGCGCGCGTGGGGCGAAGGACTGGACGATCGGGCGCAGGATCCCGACCGGATCGCGGCCATCGAGAGCTCGCTCGCCGGGTACGAGCTGATCACGGTCCCCGTCGAGGACTTCATGCCGGAGGGCGGCTCGATCGGGCGGGAGCCGTTCCTCCTGCTGCGCAACATCCGCCTCGATCAGCGTCCGAGGCTCGACGTGCGCCTCGACGCGGGTACCGTCCGCGTGGGACTGCGCCAGACGCGCATGCCCCAGCTCGCCGAACTCGAGTTGCGCCTGATCGACGAGGACGAACGGGCCTTCACGGTCCGCCCGAACGGCGAGCTCGACCCCGCGTGCCGGGCGCGAGCCCGCGTCGGGCTGCTCCTGTACGGCAGCGGGAGCCGCGAGATCGAACTGTGCCGGGTGCGGATCCCGACGCACCCGGAGGGCCGCCGTTGGTCCAGCGCGACCGCGCGGCTCCTGAATCCGGGTTCGCGCGGCGAGGGCAGCGCCTGGGAAGCGGTGAGCGATCGGGCTTCGCTGCGGTGGTGAGCGCGCGGGAGCCGAACTCGACGGAGCGCCGGATCAGTTCCCGGTGCTGAAGACCTCGATCGAAGGCCCCAGCCGCTCGACCCAGACGAGGCTCCATGCGAACCAGGCCTCCGGTGCCCCAGGGCCGTCGAGCATGTAGTCGATCGGCTGAGCGCCGGGAATCGTGGGCGGTCGCGGGTCGAACGCGGCCAGAGGTTCGCCGCGCCGCACGAGCTCCTCGCGCAGCACCCGGAACATCTTGCGGCGATCGTCGCGGATGCGCTCCAGGAAGACGCAGCCCTTCCCGAGTCCGTCGACGAAGCGGGCCGGTTGCAACTCGAGCTGGTTGCGCTGGTCCAGACGCCGCAGCGGCAGATCGCGGAGATCGATCCCTGCGGCATCGCGCGTGGCGTCATCGAGCCGCGTCAGTGCGAGCACCCAGGGAACGAAGTACATGCGGCTCGTCAGGAGCTCGGCGCGGTACGCCGGGTCCCGGGCGACGAGCGGCACGCGCACGGTCGGGCCGATGAAGAACGGCCCGTTCGCGGGATGCGTCTCGATCCAGTGCGCCGCCAGCTCGTGCGTGTCGTCGCGGACTCGCAACCGCGCGATCTGCAGCGCGATCCCGAGCTGGGCCAGGGCCAGGGTCGTGCAGAGGCCGGCGACGAAGGGTCGAACACGAACCGGCGCCGCGTTCCAGCACGACACCGCACCCACCACGGCGAGGATCGCGAGGTACGGGATCAGCGGCAGCCAGAAGCGCTGAAAACTGTCGCTGTAGGCGCCGAAGAGCAGGAGGTGCGTCAGAGGCTGCGCGGCCACGGTCCAGAACACCGCTCGGCGCGTCCGATCGGCGCCGCCGCGGAGTACGGACCCGATCAAGCACGCGATGCCGACCGCGGCGCCGAGCGCGAGGATCGGCTCCCAGTCGCGCATCGCGCGTGCGAATCGAACGAAGCCGCCACCGTCGAAGAAGCCCGCATCGACGTTGTGCACGCCCATCCCGAAGAAGGAGAGCAGCGCGTTTCCGGGCTTCTCTCCGCCCGCCAGATCGGGCAGGGGCTCGCCGCGCAGGAACACGAAGAGCGAAACGAGGACGAGCACCGCGGCCAGGACGGCTCCGACGAGCGGAGCTCCGAACCGCGGCCGCGCGTTCCAGGCCCACGCGGCTGCGACGGCGGCGCATGCGCACGCCCCGCTGTGCAGCGTGCCGACGGCGAGCGCGGCGAATGCGCCCGCCAGCAAGAAATCGCGGATGCGCCCCGTCGCGCGGGCCCGCAGGCTCGCCGCGACCGTCGCCGTCAGGAACACGACGACGACCGCGTGGGGCCGCGCCATCGACGAGTACCAGACGGCGATCGTGCTCGTCGACGCGAGGGCCGCCGCCAGGAACGCCCAGCGCTCGCGCAGGAACCACCGCGCGACGAGCCACGTCGCCGGGACGATTCCCGCGGAGAGGATCGCGACCAGGAGACGGATGCCGTAGAGCTCGTGGACCGCGGCCTCGCGCAGTGCGGCGACGTCGCCGGGCGCCGCTGGACGGGTCTCGGACACGAGCGCGTCCGCCGCGCGACCGAGCAGCGACGGATAGCAGCGAGCCAGGAGCCTCTCGGCCGGCGTGACCTCCTCGCCGCGCGCGATCGCCACCTGGAGCCAGAGGACCTTCTCGTCGCCCTGCGGATGGTGCGGCAGGTGCCAATCGAGCCCGACGAGGTGCAAGGCCGCGACGAGCGCGGTCAAGAGCAGCAGGATCCCCCACGCGCGCCGCGTGGGCCGCTGGGGAACGGCCTCGGCCGGAGCGAGCAGGTTCGCGAACACGTGGAGAGATTCTACGCGCGGGCCACGAGCGCCCGGACTTCTCGGCATCGACTTCGCCCCGACGGGGAGCGAATCCTGGAACCTTGCGGGCAAACGGCCCGTCTACCCGGTTGGAGCGAGCGCCAGGCTGCAAACCCAGCCGGATTTCGTTCCGAGAATCCGCGCAACGACCGCGCGACCGGAGACTACGCACCCGGGATTCGCAGCCGAGCTGGTGCCGCACTCATCTTCCACGGACATCCCTGATGAGAACCTCCCTGATCGCCGCGCTCGCCCTGACGTCTCACCTCCCGCTCGCCGAGGCGCAGGCCCCGGCCACGGCGCGCCCCGCAACGGCCGTGCGCGACGCGGGCACCTTGCACCTCGCAACGGGCACGTGGACCCGTCGCGCGCAACAGGCGACGCTCGGCCCGGACGTGCTCTACGAGAACACGTGTCCGTCGGGGTACTACAGCGCCCTCTCGGGGTTCACGTACGTGGACGAAGGCCGCATCCCGAGTCCGTCGGCGCCTCCGCCCGTCGGTTGCTCCACGTACTACCGCGTCGACGGCTTCACGTTCTCGTACTGCACGGACCAGACGCCGAGCAGCTTCGGGACCTACACGCACCGGTTCTACGCGGACCATCCGGCCTGCTCCCCGGTCCTCGGCATCACCCCGACGGCGACGATCGCGCTGAACGGATTGCCCTCCAGCGCGGCCGGGGCACTCACGTGCTGGACGGTGACGATCGACCTCACCGGCGCCGGCGGCGGCTCGTTCGTGTTGACCGCCGATGGAGACGGTCAGTACACCGGCGGGACGACGGCGGACCGGTTCGCCTGGGGCATGACGTCGACGGCTCCGGGCACGCAGACCGGGCCGGTCATCGCCGGGAACCCGGCGGTTTGCGCCGAGGGCGCCGGCACGTACTTCACCGGCAATCCAGGTCCGGGCACCGGCCTGGGCAATCGCGACTCGTTCCGCATCACCGACCTGTCGGGCGGTCCGGCGTACGGCTGCGCGTTCTTCGGCGGGAATCCGTTCGCAGGCTTCGAGCTCCGGCTGTACGGCACCGCGTGCGAGCCGTTCCTGCCGCAGACCGCGTTCTGCGCGGGAGATGGCGGGCCGACACACACACAGTGTCCGTGCGGCAACAACTCCAGCGTCGGTGACGCGGTGGGATGCCTGAACTCGCTCGGGAAGGGCGGCAAGCTGCGCGTGTTCGGCAACGCGAGCCTCGCGAACGACACGGTGGTCCTGCTCGGCTCGGACATGACGAACGCCGCGTGCCTCTACTTCCAGGGCACGCTGCGGCACAACGGCGGAGCGGGCACCGTCTTCGGCGACGGGCTGCGCTGCGCGGGCGGCGCCGTGAGCCGCCTGGGCACCAAGCTGAACGGTGCGGGAGCCAGCCAGTACCCGAGCCCGGGCGACGCGTCGATCTCGGTGATGGGCGCGGTGACGATGCCCGGCACGCGGACCTACCAGGGTTGGTACCGCAACAACGCCGCGTTCTGCACGCCCGCGGGATTCAACCTCACGAACGGGATCGAGTTCGCCTGGGGAACGTAGCGCGGACCGCGACCATCACATCTGGGGCCGACTCGACTCGGATCGCGGATCGTGGCGTGCGACCGCATCCTCGCCCCAGGCTTCGACCAGGGCGGCGCGGGCGGCGGGACGAGCGCCGCGCGGGACGAGCACGTCGCCGTGTCGAAGCTGGCGGTAGGCAGCGAACCCGAACTCGGCGATGTCGAAGTCGGGCGTGTGCAGGAGCGAAGGGATGCCCACGGACTCCAGCAGCTCGCGCGCGAGCTCGCCCTCCACGTAGTCGACGGAGGTCAGGACCACGTCGAACTCGCCCTGGAAGCGCTGGATCATGCTCGGAAGGGTACCGGGCGGGCGGGATCCTGTGCGCCCTTGCCGCTCGTCCGGATCTGCGAGTAGCCTGCTCGCCCCCGAAACTCCCCCGAAACGCGTCGGAACGGCTCGCATCCGGCGGCCAGTCCGGCCCGAACCCACCACCGATGAAGATCGTCGCCTGCATCAAGCGCGTCCCCACGACCGAGGCCCAGGCCAAGGTCGGCGGCGACGGCAAGTCGCTCGACCCGGCCGGCTGGCAGTACATGGCCTCGTTCTACGACGAGCTCGCGGTCGAGGCCGCGATCCAGGCCAAGGAGAAGCACGGCGGCGACGTCACGGTGCTCACGATCGGCACCAGCGACGCGGCCAAGGAAGTGCGCGAGTTCCTCGCGCGCGGCGCGGACAACGGCGTGATCCTGAAGGACGCCGAGGCGTCGGGCCGCGATCCGCGCTGGACCGCCAAGGCGCTCGCCGCCAAGGTCCAGGCAATCGGCGCGGACGTCGTCTTCACGGGTCGCGTCGCGACGGACCGCGACAACGCCGCGGTCGGCCCGATGCTCGCGACGTACCTCGGCTGGGCCTGTGTGACGGAAGTCGTGGCGCTCGAGATCGGGGGCGGCAAAGTCACCGCGAAGCGCGAGACGGAACACGGCGTCGAGACGGTCGAGTGCAACCTCCCCGCCGTCATCACGTGCAACAAGGGCCTCAACGAGCCGCGTCGCGCGAGCTTGAAGGGGATCATGGCGGTCAAGACGAAGACGATCGCCGAGGAGGCGCCCGTCGACTCCGGCGCGCAGGCGGTCGTCGTGTCCGTCGAGCTCCCGCCGGCGCGCAAGGCCGGACGCATCGTGGGCGAGGGCGTGGCCGGCGTCACCGCGCTCGTCGATGCGCTGAAGAACGAAGCCAAGATCCTCTGAAAGCTGCACCCATGAGCACGATCCTCGTCTTCGTCGAACAGTCCCATGGTGTCGCGCGCCGCGCGAGCCTCGAGTGCATTTCCGCGGCACGCGCGACCGGCATGCCGATCGCCGCGGTCGTGGCCGGCGACGGCGCCGACAAGGCCGCCGCGAGCCTGGGCAAGTACGGCGCGACGAAGGTCGTCGCGCTGACGGGAGCCGCGCGCTGGAGCGCCGACGCGGTCGCGCGCGACGTCGCGGCGGTCGCCAAGGAGCTCGGGGCCAAGGCCTTCCTCGCCGCGGCGACCACGACAGGCAAGGACGTCGCTCCGCGCGTGGCCGCGCTGCTCGATTCGACGCTGCTGTCGGACTGCACGGGACTGCGCGCGGACGGCGGAGCGCTCGCCGCCACCCGCCCGTGGCTCGCCGGCAAGGCCATCGCGACGCTGCGGTCGACGGCTCCCGTCTTCTGCGCGACGACGCGGCCGAACGTGTTCCCCGCGTCCGAGTCGGGCGGTTCCGCCGAGATCGTCACGCGCGCGGCTTCGAGCGACGGCAAGGCCAACGTCACGGCCGTCGCGGAGAAGTCGGGCGGCAAGCTCGACGTCAAGGAGGCGCCGATCGTGGTGTCCGGCGGTCGCGGCCTGCGCGGTCCGGAGCACTTCCACCTGATCGAGGAACTCGCCGCGGCCTTCGGCTCGGCCGCGACGGGCGCGTCGCGCGCGGTCGTCGACGCCGGCTGGCGTCCGCACGGCGAACAGGTCGGGCAGACGGGCAAGACGGTCAGCCCGCAGCTCTACGTGGCCGTCGGCATCTCGGGCGCGATCCAGCACCTGGCCGGCATGCGCACTTCGAAGATCATCGTCGCGATCAACAAGGACGCCGACGCGCCGATCTTCAAGATCGCCGACTACGGCCTGGTGGGCGACGCGTTCGAGATCCTGCCCGCGCTGACGAAGGCGGTCGCCGCGGCGCGCAAGGGCTGAGCCGGCCGACGCGGGAGCCATCCGAGTTCCGTCGAGCGGGAGCGCGAATCGCGCTCCCGCTTCTCATTCGCGACCCGCCGCGCGTAGTCTGCGCGTCTCGTGACGATCGACGAAGCCATCCCCCGCGGTCTGCCGCGAAGGATCCTGCTCGGCATCCTGCTCGTCGGACTCCTGATCCAGATCGGGATGCTCGTCGACGGAGCGCGCGCGAATCCGCTGGCGCGCAACCCGCTGAACGACGCGGCCGCGTACTGGGACTGGGGCGGCGAGATCGCGCGCGGCGAACTCGTCGGCTCGACGCCGTTCCTGTCGGCGCCGCTCTATCCGTACGTCGTCGGGCTCGTCCGCGCGTTCGGCGGCGGCATCCTGGCGCTGGGATTCCTGCAGATCGCCCTGCACATCGCGACCGCCTGGCTCGTCGCGCGCTGCACGTCGGCGCGGTTCGGGTGGGCGGCGGGGATCCTGGGCGCCGGCCTGTACCTCCTGCTCCGCGACCCGGCGTTCCACACCGCGCGCGTGCTGAACTGCACGCTGCAGGCCTTCGCGACGGCGTGGATCTGGGAACGGGCGATCGCCGCGGGGGAGCGCCTCGACGTCCGCCGCGCCACCTGGCTCGGACTCGCAATCGGCCTCGGATCGCTCGCGAACCCGACTTTCGCGCCGCTGTGCCTGGCCCTCCCGCTCTGGCTCTGCTGGAAGCACGGTTGGCGCGTGGACAGCGCGCGCCGCGGCGTGCTCACGGCCGCCGTCTCGCTGGCGACGATCGCGCCGGCGACCCTGCACAACTGGCTCGCGGGGCGCGAGTTCATCCCGCTCAGCGCGCAGGCGGGCCTCGGGTTCTTCCACGGCAACGCACCGGGCGCGGAGGGGATCTTCCACGCCGCCGAGGGCGTGTCGACCGACCGCGTGAAGCAGAACCTCGACGCCCGCGACGTCGTGCGCGGCGAGACGGACGGATCCTGGAAGCAGACGAGCGACGCCTACCTGCGGCGCGGCCTCGCGTACTGGAAATCCGAGCCCGTCGAGGCGCTGCAGCTCACGGCCAAGAAGGTGTGGTGGTTCTTCTCGGGCCGCGTCTACGGCGACGTCTACGTCGCGGATCTCGAAGCGGACGACGGGCTGGCCCGCGCGCTGGCCTTCGCGCCGATGCCGGTCGCGTGGTGGACGGTGCCCGCCGCGCTGGTGCTCTGGATGCTCGCGCGCCGTCCGCGCGAGCACGCGCCGGAGATCCTGCTGTTCCTCGCCACGTTCCTCGTCGTGGCCTTGTTCTGGTACTCGCCGCGCTACCGCATGCCCGTCGTGCCGCTGATCGCCGGGTTCGGCGGGGCGGCCCTCGTCGCCGTGGGCAACTTCGATCGCGCGCGCGCACGTGCTGGAGCCGTGGCCGCGGCCTGGGTCGTCTCGTTCGCGGCGGCGGCGGCGCTGCGCGCCGGAGGACGCGATGCACCGGACTCGTTCCGCCCCCAGTTCCAGATGCAGGTCGGCGACGCGTACATGGCCGAGTCGAGCTGGAGTCCCGCCGCGGATCGCTACGAGCTCGCGGCGCGCCTCGGAGCGCGCGGCGCGGCCGCACGGCGCGCCAACGCGCTGCTCAGGCTGGGCCGGGGCCCCGAGGCGCTCGAGGCCCTGCGACGCGCCGTGGCGGCCGATCCGGCCAACGCCGTCGCGCGCCGCGGCCTCGCGATCGCTCTGGTGGAGAGCGGCGATCTCCCCGGCGCGCGGCGCGAGTTCGAGACGGCGATCGCCTCCGATCCGAACGACTGGGAGGCCAATTCCGGCCTCGGAAACGTGCTCCTGGCCCTCGGCGACACCCAGGGCGCGATCGTGAGACAGCGACGGGCGATCGAGCTCTCGCCGGGCTTCGCCAATGCGCACGCGAACTTGGGCCGCGCCCTCGAGGCGCAGGGCGATGCCGCGGCCGCCGAACTCGCGTTCCGCGAAGCGCTCCGCATCGATGCCGACTCGACGAACGCCGCCGGCGGATTGAGCGATCTCCTCATCGCGGGCAAGCGCTGGCGCGAGGGCCTGGACGTCCTTCGAGCGTGGGTGCGGCGGTCGCCGAGTGATCGCGGGCTCGCTCGGACTCTCGCCTGGTGGCTCGCCACCTGCCCGGAGGAGGCGACGCGCGATCCGCGGGAGGCGCTCGCGTTCGTCGCCCCGGACCTCGGTCGCGAAGACCTCGGACCTCAGGATCTGGACACGCTCGCCGCCGTGCTGGCCGCGAATCGACGCTTCGACGAGGCGCGCGCGCTGGCGGATCGGGCGCTCTCGATGTTGCGGCGCGACGGCCCGTCCGAACCGATTCCCGAGGTCGAGGCCCGCGCCGCGCTCTATGCAACCGGCCAACCGTACGTCCTCCCGCCCTGATGCCCGCTATCCTGGCGCGGATGGTCCGACCGAAGCCGTGCACGTCGTCCGAGATCGCGGAACGCATGCAGCGCCTCCCGCGCTGGACGCTGACCGAGGGCCGCGTACGCCGCGAGTTCCGTTTCCCCGACTTCAGCCGCGCGTTCTCCTTCATGACGCGCGTCGCACTGCTGGCCGAGAAGGCCGACCATCATCCCGACTGGTCGAACGGCTACGGGCGCGTCACGATCGAGCTCTCGACGCACGACGCGGGCGGCCTGACGACGCTGGACTTCGACCTGGCCGAGGCCATCGACCGTCTCGAGGCTTGAAGAGAGCACCATGGAAGAAGCACGCAGGCTGGAACCGATCGAAGCACGATTGCTGGGCGTCCTCGTCGAGAAGGAACTCACGACGCCCGAGCAGTATCCGCTGTCCTTGAACGCCCTGACCGCGGGCTGCAACCAGAAGTCGAATCGCGATCCCGTGATGGACCTCTCGGAGTCCGAGATCTACACCGCGACAGGCAAGCTGATCGTGAAGGGCTGGGCCGGCTCGGTCCATCCGGCCGGAAGCCGCGTCGAGCGCTTCCGCCACAATGCGGGGCCGATGCTGGGGGTCGAGCGCGCGCAGGTCGCCATCGTCGCCGAGCTCCTCCTGCGCGGCCCGCAACAACCGGGCGAGCTCCGCGCGCGCGTCTCGCGCATGGTCGACATCCCGTCGCAGTCGGCCCTCCTGGACGCGCTCGCTCCACTGCTCGCGAGCGGAATCGTGGTGCGCCTGGATCCGCAACCGGGCTCGCGCGCCGAGAGCTACGGACAGACGATCGCGCCGGGAGCGCACCCGGCGGCCTCGCGCTCCCCCGCCGCCGCACCAGCCCCCTCCGCGCGGGCGTCGATGCCGTCGGACCTCGTGGCGACCGCGGCACCCACCGCGGATCTCACCGCCGTGGACCGGCGCATCAGCGATCTGCACGCGGAGGTCCAGCTGCTGCGGCGTCAACTGTCGAACCTGGCCTGGAAGCTGGGAGAAAAGCTCGATCCGCCGTGAGCAAGTCCGAACCCGCGCGCTGGACGCGCATCGCGACCGCGGCGAACACCTGCGCGAACCACCCTTTCTTCGGCCGGGCGACGATCAGCCTGATCCTGGTCAACGCGGCCCTGATGGGGATCGAGACCTATCCGGGCTTCACCAGCGGGAACGAATCCGTCCTCCGCGGACTGCACGCCGCGTTCCAGGCCGTGTTCGTCCTCGAGATCGCGATCCGCATCGCCGCCTGCCTGCCTCGCCCGGGACGGTTCTTCCGCGACGGCTGGAACGTCTTCGACTTCGCCGTCGTCGCGTTGTCGCTGCTGCCGGCCGCCGGACCGCTCGCGACGATCGCGCGCGTGGCCCGGGTCCTGCGCATCGCGCGCCTCATCTCGGCGCTGCCCGACTTGCGACTGATCGTCGACACGATGCTGCGCTCGATCCCCTCCATGGGGAATGTCGTCCTCTTGCAGGGCCTCCTCGTCTACGTCTACGGCGTGCTCGGATGGCACCTCTTCGCCGAGGCGGACCCGGCGCACTGGGGCACGCTCGGCCGCGCCTGCGCGTCCCTGTTCCAGATCCTGACGTTGGAAGGCTGGGTCGAGATGGCGGCCGAAGCCCGAGGCGCCACGCGAGCGGCCTGGATCTTCTTCGCGAGCTACATCGTCATCGCGGTTTTCGTGGTCATCAACCTGTTCATCGCGGTCGTGCTCAACAATCTGGAGAAGTCCCGGCGCGCGGCGGAGGACGCCGAGCTGGGAGCGCGGGTGGGCACGGACGTCGAATCGCGGCTCGTGGCCGCGGAGAAGGCGCTGGCCGAACTGCGCGTAGCCATCGAGAAACGAGCCTCGGGCTGACGAGCGGCGTCAGTGCGCGGGCTCGGCCGCCATGACGTCCGCGAGCTCCGCGGCGACCGACAGCGCGATGGCGGACGGCTCCTTCGAGCGCTTCGAGAGACCGATCGGGCAGCGCACGCGGGCGATGCGCTCGTCGGAGATGCCGCGTTGCGCGAGGCGTTTCTGGAACCGCGCCCACTTGCGTGCGGAGCCGATCAGCCCGACGTACGGGAAGTCGCGCAGCACGGCGCGCGCGAGGATCTCCAGGTCGAGCGCGTGGCTGTGCGTCATCACGAGGAGCAGCGCGTCGTCGGGCAGGCCGTCGACCTCCGCCTCGGGTGCGTCGACGAGCATCAGCTCGTACGGCCGCCGGGCCGGAAGGGCCGGCTGGATCTCGCGCTCCTCGCGCGGATCGATCAGCACGACGTCGGCCGAGAGCCAGGGTGCGAGGCCCCCCAGCGCCTGCGCCACGTGGCCGGCGCCGAAGATCGCGATGCGCCGCCGCGTCCACGGAAACGTCTCGTAGAAGACGGTCACCTCGCCGCCGCAGCACTGGCCGGCGGCCTCGCTCAGCGGATACGCGACGGTCTCCGAGACGGGGGTGCGGCGGCGCAGGAGTTCGCTGGCGTGCTCGATCGCCAGCTTCTCGAGGTTCCCGCCCCCGATCGTCCCGAAGGCGAGTCGACCGCCGCTGACGACCATGCGTGCCCCCGGATCGCGCGGTCCGCTGCCCTTGACCTGGGTCACGACGACGAGCGCGCACGCCTCGCGGCGGTTGCGCAGGGCGGCGAGCGCTTCGATCCAGTCTTGGGGATGGTCCGCGAGAGGTTCCACGAATCCGACGGAGTGTAGCGCGCGCATTTCGATCCGAGTTCCACTGTCTCTACGATGATCCCATGCGCGCATCGATCCTCGGCGGCGGCCCGGCCGGCCTGTACACCTCCATCCTGATGAAGAGGGCCTTCCCGGACGCCGAGGTCGGCGTCTGGGAACGCAACCGGGCCGACGACACGTTCGGGTGGGGCGTCGTCTTCTCGGACGAGACCCTGGGGCACTTCGAGGCCGCGGATCCCGAGACGTACGCCGAGATCCGGCGCGCGTTCGCGTACTGGACCGACATCGAGACGTGGATCGGCGGCACGTGGACCCGCTCGACCGGCCACGGGTTCTGCGGGATGTCGCGCAAGCGTTTGCTCGAGATCTTCCAGCAGCGTGCGCGCGGGCTCGGCGTCGCGCTGAACTTCCAGAAGGACCTGCCCGACGAATCCGCCCTGCCGCCGAGCGACGTGGTGATCGCGGCCGACGGCATCCAGAGTGCGGTCCGTGGCAAGCACGCGGACTGGTTCCAGCCCACGCTCGACTGGCGCAAGGCCAAGTTCACGTGGCTCGGCACCACGAAGCCCCTGAAGGCGTTCACGTTCGTCTTCCTCGAGACCGAGTGGGGCGTGTTCCAGGTCCACGCCTACCCCTTCCAGCCGGATCTCTCGACCTGGATCGTCGAGTGTCACGAGGACACGTGGCGTCGCGCGGGCCTGGAGCACGCCAGCGAAGCGGAGACCGTCGCGTTCTGCGAGCGCATCTTCGCGCCGTTCCTGGGCGGCCATCGTCTGCTGTCGAACCGCTCGATCTGGCGCACGTTCCCGACGGTTCGTTGCGAGCGCTGGAGCCACGGCAACGTCGTGCTGCTCGGCGACGCGGTCCACACGGCGCACTTTTCCATCGGCTCGGGGACGAAGCTCGCCATGGAGGACGCGATCGCGCTCGTCGACGCGTTCAAGAAGCACGGCGCGGCGGACGTGCCGGCGACCCTCCGGGCCTACGAGGAGGCACGGCGCCTCGACGTGCTGAAACTGCAACGCGCGGCTCAGACGAGCCTCGAGTGGTTCGAGAACACCGCGCGCCACGTGCGGCAGACTCCGATCGAGTTCACGTTCAACCTGATGACGCGCAGCAAGCGCATCACCTACGGGAACCTGGCCCGCCGCGATCCCGCGCTGGTGAAGGCCGCCGCGGTCGATTTCGCTTCACGCAACGGGGTGATGCCCGATACGCAGGGCGACACGCCTCCGCCGGCGTTCGTGCCGATCCGATTCCGCGACATGCAGCTCGAGAACCGCGTCGTGGTCTCGCCCATGTGCCAGTACTCGGCGGTCGACGGGATCCCGAACGACTGGCACCTCGTCCACCTGGGCGGCCGCGCGATCGGCGGCGCTGGACTCGTCTTCGCGGAAGCGACGGGCGTCTCCTCGGACGGGCGCATCACGCTCGGCTGCACGGGATTGTGGAGCGACGCGCACGCCGACGCCTGGAAGCGCATCGTCGAGTTCGTGCACCGCTCGACCAGGGCGAAGATCGGCATCCAGATCGGTCACGCGGGCCGCAAGGCATCGTGCAACCTGCCCTGGCAGGGCGACGATCCGCTGCGCGACGACCGCGCGTGGAGGACGCTCGGACCCTCGGCGAATCCGTTCAAGCGCGATTGGCCGGCGCCGAAGGCGATGGACCGCGCGGACATGAGCCGCATCGAGGCGGCTTTCGCGCGGTCGACACAGCTGGCGCATGACGCCGGCTTCGACGTGCTCGAGTTGCACATGGCGCACGGCTACTTGCTGTCGAGCTTCCTTTCGCCGCTCTCCAACCTGCGTACGGACGAGTACGGTGGATCGCGCGAGAACCGCATGCGCTGGCCGCTCCGCGTGTTCGAAGTCGCGCGCGCCGCGTGGCCGGCGTCGAAGCCGCTCTTCGTGCGCATCTCGGCCTCCGACTGGCTCGATCCGCGTGGCTGGACGGCCGAGGACTCCGTCGCGTTCGCGCGCGAGCTGAAGGCGCGCGGCTGCGACCTCGTCGACGTCTCGTCGGCGGGCAACACGCCCGAGTCGCGCGTCGAGTACGGCCGCATGTACCAGGTCCCGTTCGCCGATCAGATCCGCGCCGAGGCCGGCATCCCCGTCATGGCGGTCGGCGGCATCCAGGGCATCGACCACGTGAACACGGTGCTCGCCGCCGGGCGCGCGGACCTGTGCGCGCTCGCGCGGCCGCACCTCACCGACCCCTACCTCACGCTGCACGGCGCGGCGGAAGCCGGCGTCGACGTGCACTGGCCCAATCCGTATCTCGCCGTGAAGCCACGCGGTCGGAGCGCCTCGTCCGCCGACTGAGCGTGCCGCGTTGCTCGGGCGGCGTGCGATGGCCACGAAAGAGGCCCGCGCGAGCCCGGGCGGACCTCCCGGACGCCTTCACGGATGCAGCGGGAAGTCCGGCCCTCAGAGCGCGACGCCACGGAACTGGGGCGTGTACCCCGGGAACACGTCGGGCAGGTTCGTGCAGCCGAATCGACGCACGAGCATTTCCCCGAGCACGTCCCGATAGTCGATGGTGATCGCGAGATCGCCGTCGTGCAGCTGCGAGGGCGCGAGCCCCGGCCACTGGGTCAGCACGCGCCCACCGGCGACACCGCCGCCCATGAGGATCATGCAGCCGCCGCGTCCGTGGTCGAGGCCCAGGTTCCCGTTCGGGGCGACGCGGCGCCCGAACTCCGTCATCACGACCACGTCGACTCCGCCGAACGCGCCGCCCATGTCGGTCCGGAACGCGGCCAAGGTCTGCGCGAGCTCCGAGGTCAGGGCCGCGAACGAGCCTCCGATCGCTCCCAGGTTCGTGTGGTGATCCCATCCGTGCAGGTCGATCTCGACGCAGCGCACGCCCACGTTCGCCTTCAGGAGGGCCGCCGTGTCCTGGAACTGGGCACCGAAGGGCGTCGCCGGATAGCTCGCGCCACCCGAGGGCGCGTAGTTCTGGAAGTCGATGCTGCCGAGGAGGTCGATCGTCGCGAAGGTGTCGCGCCCCGCCGAGGCGAGTTCGGCCGAGGCCTGTTGGTACATGCCGTCCAGGGCGACGCGGCGGGCATACGCGGTTCCCGTCGCGCCCGGCATGCGGAACTGGCCGGGCTGACGGATCGGGAGGACTCCCGTGGATCCCGTCAGGGCGCGGGTGAGGGTGTCGCTCGTGCCCATGCCGCGCAGCACGCCGGCGCCGCTCTGCACCGCGAGGTGACGCGCGACCCAGCCCGTGGAAAGCCCCAAACCGGGCTGGCTCGATGCGCCCGATTCCATGCGGTTCTGCGCCTCGAAGTGCGAGCGCGAGGAGGCCGGCGATCCCGACGCGTGCACGATGAGGAGTTGTCCCGACTGGTACGCGGCCATCAGCGGCGCCGCCTGCGGGTGGAGTCCGAAGAAGCTGTCCAGGTAGAGGACTCCGTTCGGGAGTCCAGGTCCGGGCATCGCGATGCCCGGTCGAGCGGACTGCAGGTTCGGATCCGCATAGGGGGAACAGAACGACAGCGCGTCCATGCCTCCACGGAGGAAGACGAGCACGAGCGAGTCCACCGCGCTGCTCGTCGCCGCGGCGAACGTGACGCGCGGCAGGGTCAGGGCCGTGGCCGCCGCCGCTCCGCCGAGCAGGAATGCGCGGCGATCGGGTCGATTCGCGGCGATGGGCGGGTGAGTCTCGATGGGGTTCATGTTGCTCCAGGCCGTGAACGTGCCGGCTCAGTACACCTGGAAGGACGGGGCCGACGCCGTGAGCGCCAGAGTTTCGGCGCGCAACGCATCGCTCGCCGAAGCGAAACCGTCCACGTACTGCTGCACGGCATCGACGTCGGTCGTGAGCGGCCCAGGACCGCGCAGGGCGTACGCTGCACGCCGCGCCCAGCTGGACTTCGGCGCTGTCCCGAAAACGGCAGCCACGTCGATGCGGACTCCGGACACCTGGTTCGCGAAGAGGCGCGAAGCGAAGGACCAGCGGCCTTGCAGGCCGCCGACCCAGGCCGAAGCCGCGTCCGGGTATCCGTCGGGAGCCGGCCAGTGGAACGGCCGATGCCCCATCGCGGCGAGTTCCCCCGCCAGCTGGGTCGGATTCGGGAACTGGAAGGGCAGTGCGCGCAGGATTCCCGCCGCCAGGTGGAACGGGCGCTTCGTCTTCTGGACGCCTTCCGGGACCGACGCGAAGGAACTCGGCGCCAGGACGATGCGCAGGACGGAACGCAGGTCGCCCTCCGTGGCGGCCCACTCCGCGCTCGCGGCATCGACGACCGGTTGCGGCTCCGCGCCCAGGAACCAGCGACACAGCTTGCGCGACATGCGCTGCGCCGTGGCCGGATGGAGCGCGGCGAGGCGCACCAGCTTGTAGCCGTCGAGGATGCCGCCGCCCGCGGGGATCGCGAGACCGAGGAGGTCCTTCGGCCCGTTGTCGTGCAGGCTGGGCTCGAAGCGGAAGGTGCCCGCGTTCGGATCACCGAACTGGAGGAAACCCCAGCCGGTCAGGCAGCGCGCGGCCTCGCGCACGTCGTGCTCGGTGTAGTTGCCCACTCCGAGCGAGTGCAGCTCGAGGATCTCGCGGCCGTAGTTCTCGTTCGGCGACGACGCCATGCTGCGGTAGTTGCCGAGGCTGAACAGCATCGCCGCGCTGCGCGCGGACGCCCGCAGGATCAGCGGGAAGCTGGAGAGCGACTGCGCGCGGCAGACGTCGTGATCGTCCTGCGTCTTCAGGATCGAGGCCTGCGAATCGCTCTGGTCGATGCTGAAGTGGTCGCCCCAGAACTCGACCATGCGCTCGTGCAGCTGCCGGCGGGACAGCGCTGCGCGCAGCAGCGTCGCTGTCTGCAGCTCCACCATCGGGACCTGGTGCTGGCCGTTGACCCCGTACGCATCCCAGATCTGGCGCGGCGTCATCGACAGGGTCGGGAAACGCGCCACGACGGCGTCCCCGCGCGGATCGGGGAACGACTCGGGGTGGAGCTGCTCCTCGAGGAACGCCGTCCAGCCCAGGGAATGCGCGCGGTCGCGCAGCCACGGGTCGTAGCCGTACGAAATCCGTGCGAGGAGACGGTCGATCCCGCCGAGGGGCAGGCGGGGCGGTGCAACTGCGGTCATGGCCGGGGGGGGGGCGAACAGGCGGCGACGGAACGTGCGGATTCGAACCGCGCCGCCGGAACGCCGCAAGACCCAACTCGGGTGAGATTCGTGGCCCCCGCGCCCCAGACTAGGATCACGGTCATGCCGCCGCGGCTCCTCTCGAACCCGCCGAATCCCTGGAGCTCGACGCACGTCGAGTGGCTCGAGGAACCGCCCGTCGCGCGGCTCGAGGTGTACGAGGAAGAGGCCGAATCGGTCCTCTCGACCAACGACAGCCCCGACGTCGGCTTCCGCTGGAGCGTGAACCCCTACCGCGGCTGCTGGCACGCCTGCGCCTACTGTTTCGCGCGCCCCGGGCACCAGCTCCTCGGGTTCGGCGCGGGCACGGATTTCGAGCGGCGCATCGTGGTCAAGACGAACGCGCCCGAAGTCCTCTCCGTCGAACTCGCCCGCCGCTCCTGGCGTCGCGAGACCGTCGTCTTCTCGGGCGTCACCGACTGCTACCAGCCGCTCGAGGCCAGCTACGCGCTCACGCGCCGCTGCCTCGAGATCTGCCTCGCGCGGCGCACCCCGGTCGCCATCATCACGAAGAGCACGCTCATCCGGCGCGACGTCGATCTGCTCGCGCGCCTCGCCTCGGGCCCGGGCGCCCACGTGACGTTCTCGATCCCCTTCCTCGACGAACCGGTGGCGCGCGCGCTCGAGCCGGGCGCGCCCACGCCCTCCCGGCGCTTCGAGACGATGCGTCTCCTCGCCGACGCCGGCGTGCCGGTCGGCATCTCGCTGGCGCCGCTGATCCCCGGGTTCCGCGAGAGCGACATCCCGGCGCTGCTCGTGCGCGCGAAGGAGAACGGCGCCTCGAGCGCGTTCACGACGCTGCTCCGCCTGCCGGCCGAGGTCGCGCCCGTCTTCGAGGAGCGTTTCCGCGCGGCTTTCCCCGACCACTGGAACAAGGTCGAGGGAGCCCTGCGCGAGATGCGCGGCGGCGGGTTGAAGGACGCGCGCTTCGGCCACCGCATGCACGGACGCGGTCCGCGCTGGGACGCGCTGATGCGCCTCTTCGAGATCCAGCGCCGCCGCGTCGGCCTGGCGGACACCGAGTCGAAGATCGACCGACCGCCGGACGCGGGATCCGCCGCGCAACTCGAGCTCTTCCCCTGACGCGCGCGACGCGGCGCGCGGACCCGTGGATCAGCCCCAGCGGTGGTAGGCGGGATGCCCTTCGCGCACGGCCACGAACGTGCCGCGGCACGTCGCGGTGATCTTGCCGCCGGCTTCGAGCTCGGCCTCGATCACGGCGCGATCCTCGGCCGATTCGACGACCCAGGCCCGCAGCGTCACCGGCCCGTTCGTGGGTGTCGGCCGCTTCAGCTTCACGTGGAAGTCGGCCGTCACGGTGCACGGAGGCGCGGCCGCACCCGACTTGAGCATGAGGTGCACGGCCGCCATCCAATTGCTGTGACAGTCGAGCAGCGCACCGCAGATCCCGCCGTTCAGCATCCCGGGAAACGCCTCGTGGTGGCTCTCGGGCGTCCACGTCGCGACGAGGCGCTCGCCGTCGAGGAAACTGCGGATGCGGAGACCCTTCGCGTTCGCGGGTCCGCAGCCGAAGCAGATGCTGCTCGGCGCGAACCGCTCTTGCACGGAACGCTCGCGCGGATCGCGCTCGACCGGACTCGGATTCGTCACGCGCGCCTCGTGGTGACCGCTCGCGGAAGCTCGGCGTCGAGCGCGGTGCGAGCGGAGGAGAGTGGTGGGCTAGACAGGAATCGAACCTGTAACTTCCACGCTGTGAACATGGCACTCTGCCGATTGAGTTACTAGCCCGACGGGGGCGCAGAGGATAGGGCGAGGTTCGGCCGGTGGCAAGCGCCGATCTCCTCCGCTGCGAGCCGCGCCGCGCGGAATTCAGGGGCCGGGGGCCACCACGGAAACGCGCTGCGGGGGCGGATCGGCCGGAGGTCGAGGCCCGCGCGGCCCCTCAGGGCCGCAGGTCCTTGCCCAGCGTGCGCTTCAGGATCTCCGCCAGCCGCTGCTCCGCCCGTCGCAAGAGCATCCGCACGGCGTCCTCGGTGCGGCTGCCCATGATCTCCCCCGCCTCCCGCAGCTGCTTCCCCTCGAAGAAGACGAGGGTGATCGCCTGGCGGTGCTCGGGCGAGAGCTCCTCCAGAGCCGAGCGCAGGACGCTCATGCTCTCGTCGCGCGTCACCTGCATCGTGACGGACAGGTCGGCGCTCGCCGGCTCGGAAGTGCGGGGCTCGTCCTCCCCCGTCGAGACCGGCGCGTCCATCGACCGCTCGCGGCCGAAGTCGCGCTTGCCGGCGGAGTAGAACTCGGCCTTGTCGCGGATCTTGTTCTGCAGGATCTGGAGGAACCAGCGCACGAGCGACGCCTCGCCGCGGTACTCGTAGTTCGGGAAGTCGCGCGCGGCTTCGCGAAACGTCGTCTGCGCGAGGTCGTCCGGGTCTTCCTTGAGCCTCAGTTTCGGACCGATCTTGCGCCGCGCGACCTCGACCATCATGCGGTGGTAGCGCTGGAACAGCGCGTTGAGCGCATCCGCGTCCCCGGCCTTCGCGCGCGCGACGAGCTGTGCCGTCTCGTCGTTCTCGAAGCCCTCGGGCAGCTGGAACGTACCCGTCTCCGGAACGGATCCGCTCTGCGCGTCGTGTTCTTCGGGACCTGCCATGAGCCTTGCGGAGGATACGCCTAGGGTCCGGTGCCGGCCAGACGAGGTCCGTTCGGAGAACCTAACGACCCGACGAACTCGATCTCGACATGCTCGGGCGACCAGCCGGTTTCGGTCCGGCGCTCGACGACGAGGCTCTCGAACGCGAACCCGGCGGGGATCGAGACCTCTGCGATCGAGGTCGCGAACGTGACGCTCGATTCGACTCGCCCGGCCTCGACGCGCAGGCCCGGCCACTCGCCACCGGCCCAGGTCTCGAAGATCGCGCGCATCGATTCGGCTGTCGAACCGCGCGGCACCTCGACTGGAGCACGGCTCCGGATTCCGCTCGGGTTCACGACCTCGGCCACGAGGCGGTGGTCCTGGGTCAGCGGGCTCGGCGCGAATCGCACGGAGAAGCGCCCGGGCCCGCGCAGCACGGTCGGCGGCTGCAGGTGGGCGCAGCCTCCCACGGCGAGGGCGAGGCCGGACGCGAGGATCTGGACCAGGGCGCGGTTCATGCGGGCTTGCTGCGCCCCACGAGTTCCAGGAACTCGGGCTCCAGCATCACCCGTACCCCGAGCTCCGCGGCTCGTTTCGCCTTGGATCCGGGCTTTCCGCCCACGACCAGGATGTTCGTCTTGGAGCTCACGTCCGAGCCGACGCGGCCGCCCAGGTCCTCCACGACCTTCTTGGCCTCGGCGCGGCCGAGCCCTTCGAGCGTCCCGGTGAACACGACGCTCTGGCCCGAGAACACGCCGCTCGTCGAGCCGGCGCTGGGCGCGGTGATCGTGACGCCGCCCGCCAGCAGGCGCTCGACGAACGCGAGGTTCGTCGCGCTGTCGAACCAGCCGCGCACGCGCGCCGCGGACTCGGGGCCGACGCCGTCGACGTGTTGCAGCTCGTCGAGCGTCGCGTCGCGCACGCCTTCGAGCGAGTGGAAGTGCGCCGCGAGCAGCTTCGCCGTCGCTGGGCCGACGTCGGGGATCGCCAGCGAAACGAGGAAACGCGCGAGCGGGATGTTGCGCGCACGCTCGAGCTCGGCGAACAGGTTCGCGACCGTCTTCGCGCCCCAGCGGTCGATCTCGGCGAGCTTCGACGCGGCGCCCTCGGAGCGGTCGAGATGGAACACGTCGGCCGGCGAGCGCAGGTATCCCGCGTCGTAGAGCTGCGCGATCTGCTTCTCGCCCAGGCCGTCGATCTCGAACGCGTCGCCCGACACGAGGATCAGCGCGCGTCCGATCCGCTGCGGCGGGCACTCGGGGTTCGGGCAGCGCCAATACTTGCCCTCCTGCACGCTCGCGGTGCCACACGCGGGGCACGTCGCGGGCATCGCGTACGCATCGCGCCACTTCCACGCGACGCCGGGCTGGATCGCACCGGATGCGCCGCGCAATTCGGCGGGCACCGCGTCGTCCCACCCGGCTGGCGCGCGACCGCTCGCAGCCTTCGCGACCGCGAGGATCTGCGGGATCACGTCGCCCGCGCGGCGGAGGAACACGCTGTCGCCGATCCGCAGGCCGAGCGCCGCGACGTAGTCGGCGTTGTGCAACGTCGCGTGGCGCACGGTGATGCCGCCGACCTCGACCGCGTCGACATGGGCGCGGGGCGTCAGGCGCCCGCTGTTCCCGACCATCGTCTCGATCGCGCGCAGCACGGTGGACGCTTCGAGCGCGGCGAACTTGTGCGCGTACTGCCAGCGCGTCGCGCGCGACGTCGCGCCCAGCCGGTCGCGCAGGTCGAGCCTGTCGAGCTTCGCCACGACGCCGTCCATGTCGAACGGGATCTCGGCGCGGCGCGCCTCCATCTCGTCGTGGTAGGCGATGCAGGCGTCGAGGCCGACCACGCGGCGCGCCAGCCCGACGTCGGGGAAGCCCCAGGCGCGCAGCGCGGCGCTCACTTCTTCCTGCGTCGCGAAATCGGCTCCGACGATGCGGGGCGCGGACCAGGGATGGAATTCGAGCGGATAGCGCGCGACCTCGGCCGGGTCGTTGCGGCGCACGGCGCCGGCGACGGTGTTGCGCGGGTTCGCGAACGGCTCCAGACCCTGCTCCTTGCGCCGCGCGTTCATGCGCACGAGCGCGTCGCGGCGCATCAGCACCTCGCCGCGCACCTCGAGAAGCTTGGGCACCGCGACCTTCGAGCCGTCGAGCGCGAGCGGGATGTCGCGCACCGTGCGCAGGTTCGCGGTCACGTCCTCGCCCTTCACGCCGTCTCCGCGCGTCACCGCGCGGGCGAGGACGCCGTTCTCGTAGACGAGCGCCGCGCTGACGCCGTCGAACTTGGGCTCGACGACCCAGGCCAGGTCGCGGTCCTCCATCTTCAGGAAACGCAGGATGGAGGCCTCGAACTCGCGCACCTCGTCGGCGGTGAAGAGGCTGTCGATCGAGAGCATCGGCACGGCGTGCTCGACCACCGCGAGGCTCGTGCCCTCGGGCAGCGGCGCGCCGACGCGGCGCGTCGGGCTGTCCGCGGCGGCCAGGTCCGGATGCCCGGCCTCGAGTTCCTTCAGCTCGCGGAACAGGCGGTCGTACTCCGCGTCCGAGACCTCGGGGGTTCCTTCGACGTAGTACAGCCGGTCGTACCGCGCGATCGTCTCGCGCAGCTCGCGCACGCGGCGAGCCGTGGCAGCGTCGGACTTCTTCACGACCCGGGTCTCAAGGTTCGGGCATGTCCGCCGGACCGAAGGCCTCGGGCAGGATGTCCTCGAGGACCGTCGCGTAGCGGTGCCCGTCCGCACCCACGATGACGATGCGCAGGTCGGGCTGGAACTCGTGGAGCACCTGCCGGCACGCCCCGCAGGGCATGATCGCGCGCGGCAGGCTCGTCGCGATCGCCAGCGTCGTGAACTCCTTCGATCCTTCGGAGACCGCCTTCACGAGGGCCGTTCGCTCGGCGCACCACGTCAGACCGAAGCTCGCGTTCTCGACGTTGCAGCCCGTGAAGATGCGTCCGTCGCGCGCGCGGAGGGCCGCCCCCACCTGGATCTTCGAGTAGGGGCTGTAGGCGTGCTGCAGCGCGGCGACGGCCGCGGCCACCAGGTCGTCGTCGCGCGCATCAGAACGGAGCCCCGCCGGACGTTCCCGGCCGCCCGTTCTTTCCGGTCGGTTCATGGGTGCCAGCGTCCTCCCCGTCGTCCCATCCGTCAACGCCGGGGTCCTCGGCTCCCGTGATGTCGGGCCGCGCGCCGTCGGCGAGCGGCTCGTAACCCAGGTAGGGCACGCGCATCCGCACCTGGCGCTTGCCGGAGATCGGATCCTCGCGCTCCTCGGGCTGGACGAGGACCTGGGCGCGTAGCCCGACCAGGTCCTTGGACTCGACCTCGACCTCCCCGCGGACGTCGATCCCGAGTGCCGCGAGCACCTTCTTCACCCGGTAGATGCCGCGCTCGCTCCAGGTGAGCGAATCCCAGGCCGCCGTGCGCCCGGCATGGTCGCCGTCGAGCACCTCGAGCCGGAAGGTCCAGCGGGTGCTGCCGTCGCGCGAGCGCCCCTCGCGCACTTCGGCGACGCGCACCGGATAGAGGCCGGCGGGGACGGAAACGAACGACTCGACGTCGTCCACGTTGCTGAAATCGAAGCGCATGGATGTTCCTCGGCCGGAGAGCGGAATGCCCTCCCCTCCACGCGACGATCGGCTCGACCCGCGGTCGCCGATCCGGACCGATTTTCACACGAGTCCGACACGGCGGCTCGCCGCCGCGTCACGCGGAGCCGACGCGCGCCAGCGGCGCGAGGCGCGCGCGGTGCGCCGCCGTCCCGGGCCCGGTCACGGCGCGGAACACGCGCTCCATGTTGCCGCCCAGCACCTTGACCACGTCGGCGGTCGCGAACCCGCGCTCGAGCAGGCGCTCGGCGATGCGCCCGTAGCAGCCGGCGTCCTCGAGGCCCTCCGGCGTACGGCCGATGCCGTCGAAGTCCGAGCCGAGGCCGACGTGATCGATGCCCGCGACGCGCGCGGCGTGGACGATGTGGTCGACGACGACCTCCATCGGGAGCGGCGTCGCGTGCTCCTGCAGCCACTCGCCCTGGCGCAGGAACACGTCCGTGTCGTTCGGACCGGCGATCGCCTTGTACTCGGCGGACTCGCGCAGGCGCGCATCCTCCTTCTGCGCCTCGTCCTTCAGGAACGCCGTGCAGAACACGATGCCCACGACGCCACCGTTCGCGGCGATCGCGCGCAATTGGTCGTCGGTCAGGTTGCGCTGGTGCCCGTGGATCGCCTTGCAGCCGGAGTGGCTGGCGATCACAGGCTTGGTCGTCGTCGCGAGCGCGTCGGCGATGCTCTTCTCGCCGGAGTGGCTCAGGTCGATCACCATGCCGAGCTCGTTCATGCGCCGCACGACGCTCTTCCCGAACTCGCTCAAGCCCTCGGGGATCCCGGGCCCAGCGCCCGGCTGGCACGAGCGGATCCAGTCGAGGTGGTTGTTCCACACGAGGGTCAGGACGCGCACGCCGTGCTCGAAGTACCAGTCGAGATCCTCGAGCGTGCCCTCGATCGAGTGGCCGCCCTCGATGCCCGGGATGCCCGCGATGCGGCCGGACGCGTGCGCCGCGTCGAGCAGCGCGCCGTTGCCCGCCCACGCGATCTGGTCGGGATGCGCGGCGGCGAGCTCGTGGAACTGCGCGAGCAGCGCCCGCGTACGGCGACGCGCTCCGCCCGGTCCCGCGGCGATGTGCTTCGGGTCGACCCAGTTCACCAGGACGACGGAGCCCAGGCCGCCCTGCTTCCCGCGCACGAGGTCCAGGTGGCCGCGTGTCCGACGCCCCAGGTCGTGGCCCAGGTCGAGCTGGCGCTGGAGCGAGTCGACGTGCGCGTCGAAGACGGGCTGGCGGGCGAGGAGGTCGGCGTGAGTGTCGGTCGGCATGCGGCGCTCCCCCGGATGATGCCATGCGCACCGCGAGCGCACTCGGGGGTACCTCCCAACTACGCGAGGCGAGTGCTTCCCGCGCGAGTGGACCGAGGTGATAGGGTCCGGAACGGCAGCGGGACTTAGGGCGCCCAGGCGCGCACCTGCACGGCGTAGATCCCCTCGTCGAGCGTGACCTCGACGGCCCGAGTCCAGTTCACTCCGCCCTCCAGGCCAGTGGGCGGGGCGAGGACCTCCTGCTGAGGCGCGACGCCGGCAGCCTTCGTGAAACGCAGAGTGACGTTCCAGGTCGGCGGGGTGTCGAGGGCTTCGACGACGAAGGTCCGCGGCGCATGGCCGGCGAGGACGAGGTCGGGGCTGCCAGCGATCTCGGCGCGCGGATCGAGCGGGACGGATTGGACATTGGCGCCCGTGCGCACCTCGGAGATGCGGATCCGCGAGAGGGTCTGCGAGCGAAACAGCGGCTGCGCGCCGACTTGGCCGACCTCGATGCTCGCCATCGGCGACGTGAGAACGGGGAACTCGCCGGGATTGTTCTTCTCGATACGGATGCGGCCAAAGCCACCTGCGCCTGAAGAGTATGGGGTGCCAGCAATCACCCTGCCTGATCCCCCGTTGGCACGAACAATCGCGCCCGGGCCAAGTCCGTCGCCGCCGGAGAGTTGAACGGCCTCGCCGACAAGCCGGACGGCCCCCCCGCTGCCTCCTCCTCCCGTCACCGTCGCATAAATCCCAGACCGGCCGCCGTCGGCGAGCACACGGCCGCGTGAGACCACAGCGAGGGCACCATTCGTGGCCAGGAGGACCCCACCGCCGCCGGCACCTCCGCCCTCGTACGTCCAGGAATCCAGACCTAGCAGCCCGTTGAAAAACGACCGCGCGGGTTACCGGGCGGGGTCGGCGAAATAGGATGGCGCAGAGGACCTCGCCGATGTCGATGCGCCGCCGCGCCAAGGAAGCCCAGCCCGAGATGTGGATCGCGACGAGCGACCTGCGCTCTCCCGGGCATCCGTTCTACGACCGACTGAACGCCGTACTGCGCGAAGCGAAGTTTGACCGCTTCGTCGAAGACCGCTTCGAGCGCTTCTACGCGAAGGGCAAGGGTCGCCCTGGCATCGCGCCCGGCGTGTACATGCGGATGCTGCTCGTCGGCTACTTCGAGGGCATCAGCTCCGAACGCGGGGTCGCTTGGCGCTGTGCTGACTCGCTCTCGTTGCGGCAGTTTCTCGGACTCGCGATCTCGGAGAGCGTGCCGGACCACTCGTCCTTGAGCCGCATCCGCACGCGCATCGACGTCGAGACGCATCAGGAAGCGTTCGACTTCGTCTTGCAGATCTTGGCTACCAAAGGGCTCGTGCGCGGCCAGACGATCGGCGTCGACGCGACGACGCTGGAAGCCAACGCTGCGATGCGCAGCATCGTGCGCCGCGAGGACGGCGCGACGTACGACGAGTATCTGGTCGGGCTCGCCAAGGAGTCGGGGATCGAGACGCCGACGCGCGAGGACCTCGCGAAGCTCGACAAGAAGCGCGAGAAAAAGGGCTCGAACGACGACTGGACGCACCCTCACGATCCCGACGCGCGCATCGTGAAGATGAAGGACGGGCGCACGCACCTGGCGCACAAGAGCGAGCACGCGGTCGACATGGACACGGGCGCTGTGATCGGCGTGACGGTGCAGGAAGCGACGCTCGGCGACCCGACGACGATGAAGGCCACGATAGCGGCGGCGGTCACGAGCCTTCAGTCGGTCGCTAACGACGAGCGCTGTGCGAACAGACTGTCGGATCGAGCGCTGTCGGAATGGGTCGCCGACAAGGGCTACCACTCGAACGCGACGATGAAGATGGCGAACGAAGTCGGCCTACGCAGCTACATCAGCGAGCCGAAGCGCGGCCGTCGTCGGTGGCGCGGCAAGGAGTCGGAACGTGACGGCACGTACGCGAACCGGCAACGGCTGAAGACCAAGCGTGGACGCGAGCTGACGCGAAGGCGCGGCGAGCTGCTCGAACGCTGCTTCGCTCACTGTCTCGAGACCGGCGGAATGCGCCGCGTCCACCTGCGCGGTCGCGAGAACATCCTGAAACGCTACTTGGTGCACGTCGCGGCTTTCAACCTGAGCCTCGTGATGAGGCTCCTGATCGGAGTCGGGACCCCGCGAGGGCTGCAGAACGGCCTGCGCGGCCTTGCCGCGGTCGTCTGCGCGTGGGTCCAGCTCTGGATCGACGTCATGGACCGCCAATCGCGACTCGTCGCGCATCAACTCCGGATCTACCCCGGCCCGGTCGCCGCGTGAACGCTGCCCGCGTCTACGGGCCTTCTTCAACGGGCTGCTAGAGCGCCTCCTCCGCCTGAGCCCCCGACCAGGCGAGTCAGGGTGTGCTGGCCATAGGCGGCACCTGGCGGATTCGCCGAGGGGACGCCGACCACCCCGACTGTTCCGTGGCCTGCTCCGTTTCCCATCCACGAGCCGGCTGCCGTGTTGCGCAATCCACCGCCTGGCCCGAAACCAGAACTCGTGTCGTTCGCAGTCGGGAACAGGGTCCCGCGCGCTCCACGGAACCCTCCCGGCCCGGGCTCCGCATAGCGAGGAGGCCCGTTGGCGGAGTCACCAGACTCTCCGCTGACGTCGATCGTCCCTTCGATCGTGAGCGAGTTCGTCGCCAGCATGGCGACGGGCGCGCGTGAGCCGTGATTGCGGAAGCGCACCGTCTTCCCTGCGGGCACGATGAGATCCTCGTAGTAGAGGACGACGACCCACTCCTGCGGATCGTAGACCGCGCGCCCATCCGGGAACGGCACGGTCCATGTGCCGGTCGTCGCCAGCGACAGATCGATCGTCATCGTGTTCGACTGCGCGCCC
>JAPLOF010000027.1 GCA_026692665.1 Planctomycetota bacterium | reverse complement strand
GTACCGCGATCACTCCACGCTGATCTTCGCGCTCTGGATCACGAGCGGCTTCTTCGGCGTGCCGTTCGGGCTCGTCCCGAAGCTCTCGAGCTTCTTCAGCGTGTCCAACCCCTCCACGACCTCGCCGAAGATCGTGTGCTTCCCGTTCAGGGTCGGCGTGGGCACGAACGTCAGGAAGAACTGGCTGCCGTCGGTGTTGGGTCCCGCGTTCGCCATCGAGAGCAGGCCGGGCTTGTCGTGCTTCACGTCGGGCGAGAACTCGCCCGCGTACTTGTAGCCCGGGCTCCCCGTGCCGGTGCCGAGCGGACAGCCGCCCTGCGCCATGAAGTTGGGGATCACGCGGTGGAACTTGAGGCCGTCGTAGAAGCCGAGTTCCGTGAGGTAGATCGTGCTCGAAACGTGCATGGGCGCGACCGCCGGGTTCAGCAGGACGCGGATCGGGCCTTCGCTCGTGGCGAGTTCCCACGTGTACTTGCGCCCAGCCTCGAAGGCGAGCTTCGGCGGCTGTGTCAGCGTGGTCTTCCAGTTCGCCTTCTTGGTGTCGACCTTCTGCGCGGCGATGAACTCGCGCATCGTCGCGATGGCCGGGTCGACCGACGCGGGCTTCGCGGGGGCAGTCGCGTTGGCGCTCTCCTTGGGCGGGGGCGCGGGTTGCTCGGCAGCCGGCTTCGCAGGCGCGGGCTTCTCAGCCTTCGGGGCCGCGGTCGCTGGCGCCGCGGGGCTCGCGGTCGGAGTCGGAGTGCCCGAGCTGCACGCGGTGAGAGGGATCGTCGCGAACATCGTGATGAGGAGGGGTCGCAGCATGTCGAGGAGCGTAGCCGCGCGGCAGCCAACGGAACAACGGGCATCCAGCTGGCGCGCGTGACGGTCCCCGTCGTGGCCTCGAAGGCGAGGATGGCCGTGAACGACTTCGCGCCGACCGAAGTCCCGCGGCCACGCCTCGAACCCGTGCGGCAGGGTGGTTCGTTTGTGCTGCCCGGTCCGTCGCGGGTACGTTCCGGCGCACATGGACCTCCTCGGAGCCTGCATCGCGCTGGGTGTCCTGGCGTTCGCTGGCCTGGGTGCGCTGATGGGCTGGATCGCCTACGTGCGCATCGGAAAGCTCGAGCGGCGGCTCGCGCACCTCGAGAAGGCCGACTTCGAAATCCGAAGGGACGTGCACTCGAGCGTGGTGCCCGGGTCGAGGATCGACGCAGCGAGGTCGTCCGTCGCGGCAGCGAGCCCCGTTGCGCAGCCGTACGACCGCGCGCCCGCGGGTCCTCCGCCGACCCCTCCGGTCGTCGACGCGCCCGCTTCGACACTCACGGCGCCCGCCGCGCTCGCAGCGGTTGAGTCCACGCTGTCCGAGCGCGCTCCGGATCCGACCCGCACGCCGCCCCCGATCCCGACCACCGTCTCGCGCCCGGAGGAGAGCGCTGGAACGGCCGCGGAGGCACGCGAACCGGCCGCTCCGTTCGCGGCGGCACCGGGATCCGAACCGCGGCCGCAACCCGCGGCGAAGAGCTTCGACCTCGAGCGCTGGCTCGGCGTGCGCGGTGCGGCGGTGCTCGGCGGCGTGTTCCTGGCCATCGCGGGCTTCCTCTTCCTGCAGCACGCGATCGAGCGCGGTTGGTTCACGCCCAGGGCGCGGGTCATCACGGCGACCCTCGGCGGACTCGCCTGCTGCGCCTGGTCGTTCCCGCTGCGACGACGCGGCTACACGATCACGGCCAACGCGCTCGCCGGCGCGAGCGCCGTGATCCTGTACGCCGCGTCGTGGGCCGCGAGCATGCTCTACGGATTCGTGTCCCCGCTCGTCTCCTTCGCGGCGATGGGGCTCGTCACGGCGGGCTGCGTCCTCGTCGCGTGGAGGCACGGCACGCAGCTCGTCGCGGTGCTCGGCCTGGTCGGCGGCTTCGCGACGCCCCTCGTGCTGTCGACGGGCCAGGATCGACCGTTCGGCCTGTTCGGTTACGTCCTGTTGCTCGACCTCTCGTTCCTGTTCCTGGCGGGCAAGCGGCGCTGGCCCGGGATCGGGCTCGTGGCGCTCCTCGGCACCACGCTCATCCAGGGCATCTGGGTCGTGCTGCGCATGGACCGCGACGAGAGCTGGATCGGACTGGGAGTGCTGGGCGTGTTCGCGCTCACCTTCGCGGGCTTTGCCACGCTGCGGCAGCCGGCGGAGCGCAAGAGCTGGATCCTCGCCCAGACGAGCGCGGTCCTGCTGCCGTTCGCCTTCGTTCTCTACTTCGCGCAGAGCTTCGCGTTGGCGATCCCGCTCGGCGCGCTGGCGCTCCTCGCCGGGCTCTTGTGCGCGGCGGCGGGCGTCCTGGCGCGTCGCGACGAGACGCCCTGGCTGCCGGTCGGAGCCGCCGCGGGGTCCATCGGGCTGCTCTTCACCTGGTCCGTGTCGCGTCCGACGGACTTCGACGCGAGCAGTGCCTGGCTCGTCAGCGGATGCGCCCTGGGACTCGCTCTCCTCCAGCACGCCTTCGCCGAATGGCGACGCGCGGACGGCACGGTCGCTCCGGGCGCCGTCGCGGGCGCAGCCACGGCCGCGGTCGGCGCGCTCGTGCTGGCCGTGTACGCGGCTCTCGATCCGGGCGCCGCGCTCCCGTGGCCCTGGATCGCCTGCTTCGCGGCGCTCGCACTGTTGCTGCAACGGCAGGCCGCGCTGGCCGACTCCATCGTTCTCGCGTGGATCGGTGCGGGCGGCGCCGGATTCGCACTGGCTCTGCAGCGTTTCGGGTCGCTGCAGGAACTGCGCCCCGAGCGCGACGTCGCGATCCTGGCCGCGATCGTGGGGTTGGGCGCGCTGCTGCTCGCCGCCGCGCACCGGCGCGCATCCCCGGCGCGGAGGGGCGCCTTCGCGGCCGCGGCGATCTACTTCGGACTCGCGACCTTCGCGGTCTGGAGCACCGACTTCTACCGGGAAGCGTTCCTGCCCGCACACGGCCTCGCGGTGGGCGCTGCGCTCGTGCTCGCGATCGGCGCGGTGGCCGCCGCCAGCGGAGCACGGTCGGGAGCGTGCTACTTCGCGGCCGCTCTCGTGGCATTCCTCACGCAAGCTGCCCACGTCGGCAACCCGGACGCGATCGCGGCCTCGCCGTACTGGAGCACCTGGCTCGGCCTGCTCTCGGCCACGACGGTCCTTTTCGCGGTGTGGCCGTTCCTGACGCGCGCCCACTGGCGCGACAGCACTTTCGCGTGGTGCACGGCGGCGCTCCAACCGCTCGCCTGGGTGTTCCCCATCGGAGCCCTCGTCGAGGCGCGCTACGCGAACACGTTCGCCTTCGCGACGCCGCTCGCCTTCGCCGTGGGCACGGCGATGATCGCGCGGACTCAGTGGCGCGCGGCCGTGCAGACCGAGGACGGCCCGCGGGAAGTGCAGCGTCGCGCGCGCATCGCCGCGACGATGGTGACGCTCCTCTTCGCGAGTTCCGTCGTGCCGATCCACGTCGACCGCGAGCCCGTGGCCCTCACCCTCGCCCTGTACGCGGCCGCTCTGAGCGCCTTCTGGACGCGCATGGACAGCCGCACGGTCAAGTGGGTCGCCGTGGCGTCGCTCGTCGCCTCGCTGGCGTGGCTCGCGTTGTTCTCGGAGCCCTGGTCGTTCCCGGTGCCGCCGCGGCCGATCGCGAACGTGCACGCCTGGCTGTACCTCGTGCCGGCCGCCTGCGCGGTGTTCGCAGCGACGCGCTTCGGCGCGCACGAGCGCGAACGGGCGGGCGGATTCGAACTCGGACTCGTCGGCAGCCGAAGTGCGATCGGCGCCGGCATCGCGGGCCTCGCCGCCGTGGTGCTGGTCTTCGTCTGGCTGAACGTCGAGATCTCCGCGCGCTTCGCGATCGGCGACGTGGTCGGCCTGCACGAGCCCCACGAACCCGGACGCGCGCTGGCGACCTCGCTCGGCTGGGCGTCGTACGCTCTCGTGCTGCTCGGGCTCGGAGTCGCTCGGCGTTCGAGCGGACCGCGCTGGGCCAGCCTCGTCTTGTTCCTGGCGACGAGCGCGAAGGTGTTCCTCTTCGACCTCGGACACCTCCAGGGACTGCAGCGCGCGGCCTCGATGCTGGGCCTCGCGTTGTCCCTGATCGTCGTCAGCCTGGTCTACCAGCGTTTCGTGTTCCGGCGCGCCCCAGCGCCGTCCGACCTGCCGCCGAACGCGGGCTCGTAGTCGCCGCAGGCTCGCGATCGCCGGTCAGCGCGCGGCGGGCGGGCGGTTCGACGCGGACGCGGCTTGGACGACGTTCTCCGTCAGGTCCATCCGGAAGCCGCTCTTGTCGGTCGCGAGGAGGTCGGTGCCCTGGACGCGGATCTCGAGCGAGCCCAGATCCACGCTGGATGGCAGCTTGTAGACGATCACCGTGCCAGACGAGAGCGAGACGATCTTCGTGCGCAGGTCCCCCTTGCGCGCGAAGGTGCCGTGGAACGAATCCCGGCTCCACGAGTGTCCTTCTACGCGAGCGACGCCGTCTTCGTAGGCTTCGACCAGGCCGGTGAAGAAGCGCGGCTGGTCGGTGTCGAACAGGCGCCGATGGGCGATCAGGACCTTGTTGCCACTCTCGAGGATCATGGGAGGAACTCCGTGGGCCGGAGCGCATTGTCCAGGTCTGAGGCATGTTTTCCAAGGCGCTACATCTCGCCGTCTGGAATTCCTAGGATCGGGCCATGAGGTTTCACCGCTCCCGAGCCGCTCCGACCGCAGTGTTCCTCGTTGTCAGCCTGGCCTCGTGCGGCGGATCGGCCAACTCAGCTGGTGAGGTGGGCGCCCCCACGTCCTCGAAATCGATGCCCAACACCTCCGAAGCCCGGCGTGTGATCGTCAATGGCCAGGAGCTCGACGCGGGCGCGCTCGCCGAGCTCGACCGTGCTGCCCGCACGCGGGTCCCGGCCGGCGACTACTGGTACGACGCGCGCTGCGGCGCTTGCGGCGCGAAGGGCGGGCCGACGGCGGCCTTCCTGCCCGCGGGGCTGACGCTCGCCGCACCTCTGCGCGCCGATGCGTCCGGCGGCGGAAGCGGTCGCACGACGGGCGTCTTCGTCAACGGTCGCGAGCTGCATCCGTCCGACGTGCAGGCCCTCGCGCGCCTCGGAGAGATCCTGCCCGCCCGCTACTGGCTCGACGCGAACGGGAACTGGGGCGTCGAAGGGACGGAGTGGCCACTCGGAAATCTGCAGCAGGCCGCGAGCTCCGGCGGGTCCGGCTACAACCGCTCCACGCCCGGTGGCCACCTGATGAGCGACGGTTCGAGCGCCGGGTGGTTCGATCCGCAGACGGGCGCGAGCGTCCTGGTCGGCGGCTGATCCGGCGTCGATCCCCCTGCCGCGGGCGGGTACCGCCTCAGAACCAGTTGCGCCGCGCGGTGACGTAGGTCTGGATGAACTCGTCGTCGGACTTGGTGAGGTAGACGATGCCCTCGATCACGCCGATCAGGGCCATGAGGAACCCGCCGAACCCCAGGGTCAGCACGGTCACCAGCAACATGATCAGCCCCGGTCCGGTGTAGCCGAGGATGAACTTGTGCACGCCCAACGCACCGAGGAGGATCGCGCAGATCGCCGCCGGCAGCTTCTTGCTGGCCGTCGCCGCGGGCCCCGAAGGCTTCGGAGCCTCGGACTCACGCCAGGTGAGGTGGGTCTGCGTCTGTGTCGTTTCTTCGACCATGCTTGCGGCTCCTTGGCCGTCGAGGGAAGCCTCGCGGTCAGGCGAAGCTACGGGAGCCTGGGAGGACCCGCAAGCCGCCGGAGCCCGCGCGCCGGTCCCGGGGGTCCCTGGGATCCTGCCGACGTGGCGTGATTCGAGGATCCCGGCGAAGATCTTCCGTTGTGGCGCGGTGCGCCCCCCCCTCGCGGGCCTCGATAGCGAAGGCCGCTTTCTCCAGCACCTCAGGAACCCATGAACAAGTACGTTTCGACCTCCCTGTTCCTCGTCTGCCTGTCCGCGGTCGCCGCGGCCCAAGGCAAGGACGAGCCCTCCCAGCCCAAGGGCAATCCGCCCGGTCACTACGGCCCGCCCCCCGGCACGTCCTTCACCGCGCTCATCGGCGGTTCGAACGATTGCTCCACCGCGTCGACGAACGACGCGATCACGGGCACGGGGACCTTCGCGGTGAACACCGTGGGCGCCACGACCGGCGTGACTCCGCAAACACCGTCGACGATCAAGAACGACGTCTGGTTCTACTGGACGGCCGCAGCCACGGGCCTCGCGAAGCTCGAGACCTGCGGCGGCGTGACCGTCGACACGAAGGCCGCGGCCTGGGCCGCGAACAACGGAACGGCGTGCCCGTCGGGCCTGTCGCTCGCCTACAACGACGACGCGTGCGGGCTCCAGACGCGTATCACGTGGCAGGTCACCGCGGGCACGAGCTACTTCCTGCAACTGGGCGCGTTCACCGAGGGCGTCACGTACTCGGGCACGTTCACGCTGGACGTCCTCATCCCGCCCGCGAACGACGTCTGCTCGGCCCCCACCGCGATCAGCGGCGTGGGTCCGTTCAACTTCGACACGGTGGTCGCGACGACAGGGACCCAAGGCCAGGCCGAGTCGCTGTGCGGCGCGAACACCGCGATCGGTCGAGACATCTGGTACGCGTGGACGGCCAGCTCGACGGGAACCGTGGCCGTCAGCACGTGCGGCTCCACGACCCTCGACACGAAGATCGCGGTCTATCCCGCCGGCGGCTGCCCGGTCACGGGCACCGCGCTGGCCTGCAACGACGACGCCCCCTGCGGAGCGCAGTCGATCGCGATCTTCAACTGCACGTCCGGGACGACCTACCTGATCCAGCTGGGCCAGGACCCGACGAACACCACGGGGGGCGGATCGGGCACCTTCAGCGTGTCGGACGCCACGCCGCCGACGAATGACTCCTGCGCCACGCCGATCGCGATCTCCGGCGGCGGCACGTTCCCCTTCGACAACCGTTGGGCGACCACGGGCGTCGAGGGACAAGCCGAGCCGCTGTGCCTGGCCTTCTCCACGACGGCGATTGCGAAGGACTCGTGGTGGTCGTGGACGCCGTCGCAGAGCGGCCTGGTCACGGTCTCGACGTGCGGCCAGGTCCTCGGCGGCACGGACACGCGCATCGCGGTCTACGGCGGCGCGGGCTGCCCGGCGGGCGCGGCGATCGCCTGCAACGACGATGCGGCCGCGCCGGCCTGCGCGGCGCAGGCTCTGGCGTCGACCCTGACCTTCACGGCCGTGTGCGGACAGGCGTACACGATCCAGGTCGGCAACTACTCGGTGACGGCCAGCCTCTACGGGACCTTCTCGGTCACGGAGACGCCGGGCACGCCCTGCGCTCCGCCGGCCACGCCGGTCTGCCTGGGCGACGGTACGGGTGCGGCTTGCCCGTGCGCCAACAATGGCACGGCGGGCAACGGCTGCGGCAGCTCGGTGAACGCCGCGGGCGGCAACCTGACGTCGAGCGGTGCCGCGAGCATCGCCGGCGACACGCTCGTGCTGACGGGGACAGGCATGCCGAACTCGAGCGCGCTCTACTTCCAAGGCACGTCGGCGCTCGGTAGCGGACTCGGCGTCAGCTTCGGGGACGGCCTGCGCTGCGCGGGCGGAAGCGTGATCCGCTTGGGTACGAAGGCCAACTCCGCGGGCGCGAGTCAGTACCCGGCCGTCGGTGACATCAGCGTGTCGGTCCGCGGCCTGAACTCGGCCGGCGCGGCGCGCGTCTACCAGGTCTGGTACCGCAACGCGGCGGCCTTCTGCACGCCGTCGACGTTCAACCTGACGAACGGCCTCAGCCTGACCTGGACTCCGTGATCTCGACGGCCGGGTCGCCCAGCGGGTGACACGGCCGACGGGACGACTCGCGCGGGGCCGACCGTTCGCGGTCGGCCCCGCTTGCGTTCCCGGCGACCTTCCGCGGAGGGCCGCATGATCGCTTGCTTCAACTGCTGCCGCGGTTGTGGGCTTCCGTGGTCCTCTCGGCCAGGAAATCCCTGTAAGCGGGGGCAGACCTGCGTCCTCAGGGACGGGTGCGCAGAAGCACCGCGGGCAGCCCCATGGGGGGGTGGCCCGGAGTCGGCGGCGATGCGCCAGCTACGCCCCCGCCGGGGCGGAGAATCCCACATGAAGCCCCGCATTGCCTCCCTCGCGCTCCTCGCGGCATCCACTCTCGGAAGCCACGCATCCGCCCAGAGCATCCTCGTGCTGAATGGAGTCGGCGCCGGCACCGTGGACGCCCCGCTCGCCGCCGCGGGATTCAACGTCATCAACGGAACCCTCGACCCGGACCAGATCGCCTCGGTGCTCTCCGTGCCGAACGACATCATCCAGATCTGGATCTGGAACGACGGGACCTTCGGCAACACGGGGTCGCCCGCGGACCCGACGCGCGACTTCAACGCGTTCGACTTGGCGGCGCTCGATCTGTTCTCGGCCATCCACCCACACTTCGTCATGGACGGATTGGCCTGGAGAGGCCACCTCAACGTCGACGAACAGAACCTGACCGCGAACATCGCGCTCGAGCTCGCCGCCGCGGGCGGCGGAATCGTGCTCGGTGCCGACGACGCCAGCGGCGACGCGATCGTGCAGCACGTGAACCAGGTCGGGACGCACTTCGGCTTCGCGCCGTTCCAGGGCGTGTACCGGATCGACCCGAGCCTGCAGCACGACGGCGGCTCGCTCTTCACGACGCCGAACCCGGTCAACGTGACTGGGATCTCCAGCACGTTCTCCTACTGCGACGTTCCCAGCGGCCTGCAAGCCAACGGAAGGCTCCTGAGCACGGCGCTCTTCGCGGAGCAGGTCGCTGACGAGACCGGATACACGAACCCGATCCTGCCCGACGAAGCGTTCGGAGGCGTCCTGTACACGAGCGTCGGACACCTGGTCACGACGACGCTGCCGGGTGGTGGCATCAACACGAACGTGACCTACTGCTTCGGCGATGGTTCCGGCAGCAACTGTCCCTGTGGCAACAACGGAGTCGGCGGCGCGGGCTGCGACAACTCCTTCGGAACCGGCGGCGGCCAACTGGTCGCGAGCGGCTTGGCGCTGGTGAGCGGCGACAGCCTGCAGCTCAACGGTTCGGGCATGCCGCCCACGACCTCGGTCCTGTACTTCCAGGGCACGGTCGCGCTCAACGGCACGCTGGGCGTCACCTTCGGCGACGGGCTGCGCTGCGTCGGCGGCACGGTCGTGCGCCTCGGGACGAAGACGACGGTGGGCGGCGCAGCCGACTTCGGCGCGCCGGTCTGCGACGTTCCGATCTCCGTCCGCGGGGCGATCCCCGCCGGCGGCGGGACGTTCTTCTACCAGGCCTGGTATCGCAACTCGGCCAGCTTCTGCACGGCGGCCGGCTTCAACCTGACGAACGCCGTCGCGATCACCTGGGCGCCCTGACATGGATGGACCTGTCGACCCCCGTTGACGGGTCATCCGCTGGGTGATGCTCCGAGGCGTGTCGCGAACGGCGTCACGCCTCGGAGCGCTTTCGCCCGAGAGCGCGCGGGAACCCTCACCGACTCAGCGACGGCCAGACGAGAGAGACGACGCGCTCGGGCCAGTCCGGTCCGATCGGCTGCCCCGCGAGGTAGCGCGCGTAGAACGATCCGACCAGCGCGTTCACCGCGGCGTCGACGTCGGCGTCCCGGCGGATCTCGCCGCTCGCGATCCCCTCCGCCAGCAGGTCGTGCAGGAGGCGGCGGCGGCGCGCGAGGATCCGCTCGCGGAAGAGGGCCATGAGCTCGGGGGTGCGCGACTCCTCCGCGAGCACGGCGCCGAGCATGGCCATCCCGTTGGGGCGCAGCAGTGAAGCTCGGAAGCCGCGCAGGTGGGAGACGAGCCGCGCGCGCGCGCCGTTGCCGACGACGCGCGGTTCCTCGGCCTGCAGCTTCGAGAGCGCCGCGGTCGCCAGGTCGGCCTTCCCCGACCAGCGGCGGTAGATGCTGGGTTTCCCGACCCCCGCGTCGGCGGCGATGCCGTCGATGGACATGCCCGCGTAACCGTCGCGCGCCAGGTGGACCAGCGCCGCGGCGAGCACGGCCTCGTCGACGCCCGCGTCGCGCGGCCGGCCGGCGTGCGGCTTCGACCGGGACCGCGCGCTCCTGGAATGCGACCGCGCCCTGGACCCACTTGTCACCGCCATATCGTTACTGTACCGTATCGAAATACACCGGATCGAGGAGAACATCGAGGAGAACGCGCATGAACATCGCCATCGTCGGAGCAGGCAACGTGGGAGGCGCCCTGGCGCGCTCGTGGATCGCGCGCGGGCATGCCGTGTGCTTTGGAGCGCGCGATCCGAACAAGGCCGAGATCCAGGCCCTCGTGAAGTCGCTCGGGGCACGGGCTTCCGCCCGCGACAGCGCGGAAGCTGTGAAATCGGCCGAAATCGTCGTTCTCGCGACTCCCTGGCCGGCCACGCAGGCCGCGATCCAGGCCTGCGGGTCGCTCGCGGGCAAGACGGTCGTCGACTGCACGAACCCCCTCCTGCCGCAGCTCGCCGGCCTCGAGATCGGCACCACGACCTCGGGGGGCGAGCAGGTCGCGCAGTGGGCGCGGGGCGCATCCGTGTTCAAGGCGTTCAACCAGACCGGTGCCGAGAACATGTCGGGCACGACCAGCTATCCACAGAAGCTCGTGATGTTCGTCGCGGGCGACGACGCGCAACGGAAGCCGGCCGTTCTGCAGCTCGCGCGGGATGCGGGCTTCGACGCGGTCGATGCGGGCCCGCTGAGCGCCGCGCGCCTGTTGGAGCCTCTCGCGATGCTGTGGATCAGCCTGGCCTACCGTCAGGGACTCGGTCGCGAGTTCGGCTTCGCGCTCGTGCGCCGCTGATCCACGGCCGCCAGGAGTGCGCGGCGCGACGCGCGACCCGATGCCGCCGCTCGTCCGTCAGGGCCGCCGGTGTCTCGATGCGCCCTTCGCGGAGGCCTTCACGCGAGCGGGTCTCGTGCCGCGGGGCTGGCCGCGTACGCAGGACCACCGCCACCAGTCGCGCAGATCCGGGGGCAGTCTCGGATCCTCGGCCTGGGCGATCGCGCAGCGCATCACGTCCTCGACGCAGGGGTCGTGACGGGCCTTCGTGAGCCGGCAAAGCTCGTCGTAGAGCTCGATGGGTTCGCGCCCGACCAGATCCTCGACGCGGTGCAGACCGAGCCGGACGAAGTCGCGCGCGCTTTCCAGGCCGATCGATCCGAGCCGCTGGAAGTCGGCCAGGGCTGCGATCTCGGCGCAGCGATCGCGGGACAGCGCTCCTTCCATCCGTCGGAAGAAACCGGCCGCCCCGAGGGGCGCGATCTCGGCCAGGCGGATCCCGCTGGCGCGCAGCGTGCGGCGCTCACTCGGAGAGAGCGGCAACTTGGGCCTCTTCGCCCCCGCGCCGGCGGGGCCCCGTTCCTTCCGAAGCTGCCTGCGTCCTTTGAGCCGCTGTTGCATTCCGCGACCATCCTGCGCAACGGATCGGGAAGGTGCGAGCGGAACTCGGCCGAAGCCACCGCTCGTGGCTTCCGGGCCAGGACCCTAGGATTCGACCGTGGCGAGGTCAGACCCCACCGTGCGCACCCTCCGAGCGAACCCCCTCGTTCCGATGCCGGGCGGCGCACGCGCCGTTCCCGCGACGAGCGCGGTGCACCTCGTCTGATGCCGTCGCAACGCCACGAGTGGTCGATCTACGTGGTCCGCACCGCGAGCGGAGCCCTGTACACCGGCATCAGCACCGATGTCGAACGCCGGTTCGACCAACATGCGAACGGACACGGCGCGAAGGCGCTGCGCGGACGGGGACCGCTCGCGCTCGTCTACCGTGTCGCGATCGGCGACCGTGCCCTGGCGCAGCGGGTCGAGCACGCCCTCAAGGCGCTCGCGAAGGCCGACAAGGAAGCGGTCATCGTGGCGCAGCCGAAGCGTCGCTACTGGTTGCGTGTGTGCGCACCCCGTCCCGGCTAGGAGTCCTTCCCGAGCTCGCGATGCAACCAGGCGCGGGCCATCGACCAGTCGTACTCGACGGTCTTGGGTGTCACGCCGAGCGCCAGCGCCACCTCTTTGATCTCGAGACCTCCGAAGAAACGCAGCTCCACGACCCGGGCCATGCGCGGGTCGAGCTCTGCCAGGCGCGTCAGCGCCTCCTCGAGCCCGAGGAGGTCGAGCGACTGTCGCTCGACGAGCTCCTTCCCGTCGAGGGTCACACGCTGCATCGCTCCGCCGCGCTTCAGCGTCGCGAGCTCGCGCGCGTGGTCGACGAGCACGGTGTGGATCGCGGTGGCAGCCAGCGCCAGGAACTCGGCACGCGGCAGCTCACCGAGGCTCTGGCTCTTGGCGAGCTTCAGATAGCACTCGTGGACCAGCTCGGTCGGGTCCAGGACCCGCCGACCGGCCTGGCTGCGGACGGCGCTGCGGGCCACTTTGCGCAGCGAGTCGTAGAGACCGGCCATGGAACCGTCCAAGCCCTCTCGCCCGGCAGGATCGAGAGGTTCGTCTTGGTCGTCGGAATCCGGTTGCGAGCTCATGGTCCCGTTCCTGGCCTAGGACACGCGGACGGCACGCAGGGAATTGCGTGCCTTCATCGCGGAAGCCCCAGTCGAGGTGCTCAGTCGGCCACATGGTTCTAGGAACCGGGCTGCCCGACTAACCTGATGCCGAGACTTCCCGCCCAATGGACACCTTTCGATTCCTGCGCGTCAAGGAACTCTTCCGGTCTGCCTCCGCGCTGGACGGCGAGAGGCGTGAAGCACTCCTGACTCGGGAATGCGGTGACGACGCCGAGTTGCGCATCGAAGTCCTCGACCTGCTGGCCCACGCGGCCTCCGCCAGCACCGACTTCCTCGAGGGCGGAGTCCGCTCGCCGGCCATCGCGCAGCCGCATCCGGCCTTCGAAATCCCGGGGTTCCGAATTGTAAAGATGATCGCCGCGGGCGGCGCCGGGGTGGTCTACCGCGCCCAACAGCTCGCGCCGGCGCGCGAGGTCGCGATCAAGGTGCTGCGTCTCGACACGCTCGGTCCAGGCCAGGTCGCCCGATTCCGGCGCGAGGCCGAGATCCTGGCCGCGTTGAGCCATCCCGGGATCGCGCAGGTGTACGGAGCGGGCGTCATCGAGAGCGGATCGCTGGCGCTGCCCTGGATCGCGATGGAACTCGTGCAGGGCATCACGCTCGACGAGTACGTCGCCGATCGCCGGTCCGACACGCACGCGTTGCTCGAGCTGTTTCGAGAGGTGTGCGCCGCCGTCGATCACGCGCACGAGCGCGGGATCGTGCACCGCGACCTGAAGCCCTCGAATGTCCTCGTGGGGTCGGATGGGCACCCGCGAATCCTCGACTTCGGGGTGGCGCGGATCCTGGGCGAGACCGGAGGAGCCACGGCACACCACACGCGCACGGGCTCGCTCGTCGGCACCCTGGCCTACATGGCGCCGGAGCAGGCGCGGGGCGAGAGAGACCCGATCGACACCCGCGCGGATGTCTACGCGCTGGGCGTGATGCTCCACGAGGCCCTCGTCGGCCGGCCGCCCCTCGTCGTCGACGGCCTCGACGTGATCGAGGCCGTGCGTGTCGTGTGCACGATCGAACCGGAACGCTTGTCGCGTGCGCGGCCGGACCTGCCTGCCGACCTGGATGCGATCGTCTCCAAGGCCCTGGAGAAGGAGCCCGGCCGTCGGTACACCCGCGCGGGCGATCTCGCGGCGGACATCGAGAACCTCCTCGCGCACCGGCCGGTGCGCGCGCGACGTCCGACGACCCTCGACCAGGCCCGCAAGTTCGTGCGGCGCAATCGCGCGGTCACCATCGCGACGTCCTTCGTCTTCGTCTCTCTCGCCGTGGCGTTGGCGACCGCGCTCGTGGCCCTGGACAACCAGTCCCGCCAGCGCGCGATCACGAGCGAAACACTGGACTTCCTCGCGAGCCGGATGGCCGCGCTCTCGCCGCAGCTGGGTTTCGGCGAATCGCAGCGCGAGGACCTCGAGAAGGTCGGGGCGCGAATCGAGCGGCAGCTCGCGTCGGATCCGCGCAGTCGGGGACTGCGAGCCGCAGCCGCCCAAACCTTGTACGAACTCGCGTCGCTCGACCAGGCCCGGTCCGACTACGACGCGATGCGCCCACGGCTCGAGGCGGCGCGCGCGATTCGCGTCGCCCTCACGGACGAGGACCCCGGAGACACCGAGTCGTGGACCCACCTCTCGGAGATCAGCGCGAAGCTCGGCGAGGCGGCGCGCGACACGGGCGATCTCGCGCAGCGCGACGTCTGGTTCGCGCGCGCGCTCGCGATCGACGAGCGGTTGGCGCGCGAGCATCCGGACGAACCCGAGTTCGTCGAGGACCTCGGCTGGAGCCTGGCGCGCGTGGTGGGCACCGCGCGCCAACGCGGCGATCACGCCGAGGCCGAGCGACTGTCCCTGCGCCGGCTCGAGGACGCGCGCCGGTTGGTGGAACGAGATCCGGAAAACTGGAAGTTCCTCTTCAACCTCTCGGACGCGCACCACGTTCTCGGTGGAGTGGAAGTCTCGCCGACGCCGGCTGCGCTCGAGCACGCGGTCGAGGCCGTGCGCCTCGCGCGCCGCCTGCGCCAGATCGATCCGGTACGCCGCGACTTCGTCGCCTGGTCGGCGAACACGTCCCGCGCGGCCTCATCTCGCTTGCAGATCGCCGGCCGTCTCGTCGAGGCGCGTGCCTACGCCGAGGAAGCGCTGAACGCCGCCGAGGAGCTGGCCCTGGCCGATCCGCGCCGGCCCGCGCACCTCGACCTGGTGCAGATGGTGGCGAACTGGTTCGCGAGTCCGGAGCTCGGGGACGGGAGACGTGAGCGCGCGAAACGCTCGACGATCAGCCTCCGCAGGGTCGCGGAGGTTGCGACACGGGCCGGCGAAACAAGCGGAGCAGAATCGTTGAGTGCCCAAGCCGAGGCGATCGAGGCGACGGCAGCACGCGACTCCGCGCCCGAGCCTGGAAAGTGACGAGCCGGCCATCCGCCTCTGCGGCGCGGACGGCAGAGGCCCATCCACCACGGAACGAGACGGGACTGGAGCGTGAGGGAGCGAAGCCGAGGCGTGATTGCGGTGTCCGGAGGTCTCGCCGCCCCGATTCCCCAGAGCGGCACAGGGATCGCTCGAGCCGGGGCGGCAAGTCCAGGCTGGCGGCGCCGCCCTCGCGACGTAACGTGGACCGACGCACATGCCCACCTTCGCTCTCCTGCTCTTCGTGTTCGCGGCCCAGGTTTCCGACTTCGAGAAGGGGATGCGCGCCAAGGAGGACGAGACGCGCCTCGCCACCGTCGCGCTGCTCGCCAAGGAGTCGGACCCGAAGACCGAGAAGCTGCTGACCGCCGCGCTCAAGGACGTCGATTGGGAGGTGATCGAGCGCGCGGCCGGCGCACTCGGGGAGCGCGGCGCGAAAGGCGCCTCGGGCGAACTGACGAAGCTCGCTCTCGAGGCGCCCCTGAGCCGGCACCGCGCCGCGGCAGCGCGCGCGCTGGCGCGCATCGACGCCACGGCGGCGACGGCGGAGCTCTTGAAGAAGGCCTCGGGGCCGACCGAGGCGGCGGCGCTCGAGGCACTCGCGATCGTCGTGCGCGGCGCTGCGCCCGAGCTCGACCTCAAGAGCGTCGTGAAGATCGCGGATAAGGCCAAGGAGCGCGACACGCGGGCGCTCGCCGTCCGCGTCCTGGCGGCGCATCCGGGACCGGATCGCGCGGGGCGACTCGCGAAGGTCTTCGAGTCCGACGGGATCCTGGCCGCGTGTGGCGCCCTCGACGAGATGATCGAGCACCCGCTGGCAGGCGATCTCGCCATCGCAGCGCGTGTGCTCGAGCGCGACGAGCTCAACGACGTCGTCGAGCGACGGGCGCTGCTCGCCGCTCACGCGGCGATCGCGGGTCCCGACTCGGCCGAGGCCACGTGGCTGCCGGTGGTGCAACGGCTCGTGGGAGCGAAGCGCGGTGTCGTCGCCGCGCGCGGTGCGCGGCTCGTTCGGGACCTCGGCGCTGCGCGGGGACCGGCCACGCAGGGCGGAACGGGCGAGCGAATCCCCGACGCGCGCGCGCTCGAGGTCCTGAAGCCGGCCCTGGCCCACGCGGATCCCGCCGCGCGAGCGGCGGCCGCGCGGGCGCTCGGCCGGCTCTCGGGCGATGCGGCGATCGAGGCCGCGCGCAAGCTCGCGCTGGACGACCCGTCCGAGGTCGTCCGCTATCAGGCCCTCGACGCCTTGACGCGCCTCGCGCCGATCTCGGAAACACGCAACACCGGGATCGCGGCCAAGCTCGCCCAGAGCGACCCCGACGAGACGGTACGCATGCTCGCGGCGGTGAAGCTCGGCGAACGCAAGCTCGCGGCCGGCGTGGACGCGCTCAAGAAGTGCCTCGGAGACCCGAGCTGGAGCATCGCCGCCGTCGCGGCCGTGTCGCTGGGCCGCACGCAGACGCACGAGGCCGTCACGGCGCTCGCCGACGTGGTGCGCACGCACGCCGACTGGAAGCTGCGCGCGGCGGCGCTCGTTGGCCTGTCGCGCTCGTACGACAAGCTGTCGATCCCGCCCGCGATCGCGGCACTCTCCGACAAGGACACGTGGGTCGCGCGCTGCGCATGGGATCACCTGAAGGGCGTCTCGGGCGAGTCGTTCCCCGCCAAGCCGGAGCCGTGGAACGCGTGGTGGGCCGCGAACGAGAAGACGCTGATCCTGGCCGACCCCGAGGCCGTCGCCGCGCGGCGCAAGCGCTTCGCGGAGTCGGGCACGTCCGCGCCGGAGGTCTTCCGCGAGCTCGACGTGGTCGTCGTCGAGAGCCGCGGCGACCACATCGAGAAGGTCCTCGCCGCGCAGGAGATCCCGCACCGCATGACGCGCGCCGGAGCGCTTCCGCAGGCCGGACTCTCGCAGGACGCGCTCCTCATGATGAACTGCAGCGGCGAGATCGAGGCGCCCGACGTCGAACGCGTGCGCTGGTTCGTGCTCACCGGCGGGCACCTGTTCGGCACCTGCTGGGCGCTCCACGAGACGATCGAACGCGCCATGCCGGACGGCCCTCTGTCGAAGTTCGACACGGTCGGGGAAGTCGTGGCGAGCGTGCCCGCCAGCCCCTGCGACCGCGAGAGCCCGTTCACGGCCGGCGTGTTCCCGGACGGCGTCGAGCCGATCTACGCGCTGGAGGGCGCGCACCTGATCCGCGTGCTCGATCCCGAGCGCGCCGAGGTGCTGGTCGACAGCCCGTGGTGCGCCGAAGAGCACGGCTCGGGCAACCTCGCCGCGTGGTTCGAGCTCGGGCACGGGACCGTGCTCGACAGCGTGAACCACTTCGACCTGCAGGGGCTCGAGCTCGCGACGGGCCTCAAGACGCCGCGCGATCGCCAGGCGTACGCCGTCGACCACATGGGCTACACGTACGAGGCATTGCGCCAGTCGCGGGCCGAGAACTACTGGGACAAGGCCGGAAAGGCCAGCCAGAAGGTGCTCGACTTGTCCGTGTTCCGGCTGCTGACGAACTTCGTGCGGATGCGCCGCGCGGAGATGACGAAGCACTGAGCGACCGCGCATCCAACTCCGTCCGCGCGGCGCTTTCTACGAAACTACTGCCGGCCCCGGTGCACGTCGCTGCGGGGTACGGTGCCAGGAACGACCTCGAGACATTC
>JAPLOF010000026.1 GCA_026692665.1 Planctomycetota bacterium | reverse complement strand
GAATCGCGCTGCGGCTGGTCCGCAGCGCGATTCCCCACTTCCCAGTCCAGGCGAAGTTAGCCAGGCACCGGACGCAGCGACTCGAGCCACTCAGTCCTGGATCACCTTGAAGCCGCCTTCGGGAGCCGGGGCGTTCGGGTTCTTCTTCAGCTCTTCCTTCCAGTTCAGCAGACGGGCCTTCGCGGCGGCGCTCTCGGCTTCGGGGATCTTGCCGAGGCGTTGGAGGAAGATGGAGAGGCTGGTGAAGGCGAAGGGATCGTCGGGGTTCTGCTCGATCGCGCGCTCGATCGTCGCGACGGCTTCGGCGTGGCGGCCGGCCTTGCTCTGCGCGGTCGCCAGGGCGTTCAGGACGTCTGTCCAGTCGGGCTTCAGCTCGAGCGCGCGCGTGTGCTCGGCGATCGCCTCCTCGAACTTGTTCTGTCCGAAGGCCTTCAGGCCGGCAAGGTAGTGGCTCTTCGCGTCGCTCATGGGACGGGAAGCATAGCACCTCGGCATCGAGCCCCCGGGAAACGACGCGGGGCCAGACCGAAGTCCAGCCCCGCGCAACGACCCGGAGTCCGGGCGATTCACATGACCGGCTCGATGCCGAGTTCGGCGAACTTCTTGTCGGCGAAGTTCTTGCGGAACAGCTCACGCAGCTTGTTCGCCGCGACGTCGTAGGCCGCCTTGTCGCTCCACGTGTTGCGCGGGTCGAGCACCTTCGCGTCCACGCCCGGGCAGCTCTTCGGCATCTTCATGTTGAAGATCGGGTGCGTGACGTACTCGACCTTGCCCGCATCGAGGTCGCCGCGCAGAGCAGCGTTCAGGAGCGCGCGGGTGTCCTTGATGGAGATCCGCTTGCCCGTCCCGTACGCGCCGCCGCTCCAGCCTGTGTTGAGCAGGATGCAGCGCGCCTTGTGCTTCTCCATCTTCGCCGCGAGGAGCTTGGCGTAGACGCTCGGCTTGTGCGCCATGAACGGCGCGCCGAAGCACGCGGAGAACGCGGCCTGCGGCTCGGTGACGCCCACTTCCGTGCCGGCGAGCTTGGCGGTGAAGCCCGACACGAAGTGGTACATGACCTGCTTCGCGTCGAGCACGGCGATCGGCGGCAGCACGCCGAACGCGTCCGCCGTCAGGAGCACGATCGTCGCCGGGTGCGGGCCCTGCGAGTTCGGCATCACGTTCGGATTCGCCGACAGCGGGTAGCTGAAGCGCGTGTTCTCCGTGATCGACTTGTCCGTCAGGTCGAACTCGTGCGGCGTCACCTCGGCCAGCTTCTTGCCCTTCGGCGCGGGCACGTTCTCGATGATCGTGCCCGGCTTCATCAGGGCGTCCCAGATGACCGGCTCGGCATCCTTGTTCAGGTCGATCAGCTTCGCGTAGCAGCCGTCCTCGAGGTTGCAGAGGCCCGTGTCGCTCCAGATCGTCTCGTCGTCACCGATCAGGCGACGATCGGGATCCGCCGAGAGCGTGGTCTTGCCCGTGCCCGACAGGCCGAACAGCACAGCCGCGTCGCCCTTGGGCCCGACGTTCGCCGAGCAGTGCATCGACAGGCGGCCTTCGAGCGGCAGCAGGAAGTTGCCGACGGTGAAGATCGTCTTCTTGACGACGCCGCAGTAGTCGGCGCGGCCCGCCACGAGGCAGATCCGGTTCTTGACGTCGATGACGATCGCGGCTTCCGCGCGGCAGCCGTCGCGCTCGGGGACGCACACGAAGGACGGCGCGTTGATCATCGTCCAGCGACGCTTCTCGACGTCGCGCACGCCCTTCAGGTCCTTCGGGAACATGTTGTGCGCGAACATCGCGTGCGTCGCGTACTCGCCCACGAAGCGGTACGGGATCGCGAACGCCGGATCCGCGCCGACGAAGACGTCCTTGACGTACAGGGTGGCCTTCTTCGCGTTCAGGTGGTCGAGGACGCGCTTCAGGAGACCCTGGTACTTGGCCGGGTCGTACTGCTGCATGTCCGCCTTCCACCACACCTGGTCGACGACCTCCGGCCAGGCGACGGTGTAGGTGTCCTTGACCCGACGGCCGGTGCAGTCCGGATCCGTGTAGTAGAGCAGCGGGCCCTTGACGCCGAGCTTCGTGGCGAAGGCCTTCTGGTCCGTGCTCGGACCGTCCTTCTTCACGCGCCCGCGGTCGTTCGCGATGGCCTCGTGGAAGAGCTCGTCCTTCGAGAGGTTGTACTTGTAGGAGACGGTCTTGAGGCCGATGGCCTCGAGGTCCTGGCGGAAGTCGGCGGTCAGGGTCATGGCGGGTCCTCTCCGCCCCCGCGGCCCAGGAGGGGCGCGCGCGATTCGGGCCGGAGCGTGTGAAGTCGCCGAGGGTATCCAGGCCGCCGAAAACGGGCAAGGAATGGCGCTTCTGGAGGCCTTCGGCGGCGCTCCAGCCCGTTCTGAGAGCATCCGGAGCGGGTGCTCGCGCGACCGACCGCGCCGAATTCAGACCCGTGCCGTCTGCAGCCGCTCGCGGTACCAGGCGACGGTCCGCGCGATCCCCTCGCGCCAACCCACCTTGGGTACGTAGCCGAGCAGCGCGCGTGCCCGATCGATCGACGCGAGGCTGTCGCGCACGTCTCCAGCGCGCGGGGGCGCGAAGACCGGTTGCAGGTCGCTGCCGACCAGCTCGGCCATCGCGCGGTAGATGTCGAGGATCGAGACCCGCTCGCCTGCGCCGACGTTCACGACCGTGCCCGGCTCGAGGTCGCGCTCCATCGCCGCCAGGTTCGCCGCGACGACGTTGTCGATGTACGTCAGGTCGCGCGACTGCGCGCCGTCGCCGTAGATCGTCGCGCGACGCCCCTCGAGCAGCGCACGGGCGAAGATCGCGATGACGCCCGTGTACGGGCTGTCGTCCACCTGCCTCGGACCGAACACGTTGAAGTAGCGCAGCGCGACGGTGTGCATCCCGTAGAGGGATCCGTAGACGCGCAGCAGATCCTCGCCGGCGAGCTTGCCGCTCGCGTAGGGCGAAAGCGGTCGGGGCGTCATCGTCTCGACCTTGGGCAGCTCGACGGTGTCGCCGTAGGCCGCCGAGGAAGCCGCGAACACGACGCGCTTCACGCCCGCGACCCGGCAGGCCTCGAGCACGTTCAGCGTGCCCATGACGTTGATCTGGTAGCTCTCGCGCGGGGCCTGCACGCTGCGCGGGACCGACACCTGCGCGGCTTCGTGGAAGACCCCGGCGATTCCCGCGCAGGCGGCCTCGCAGGCCGCGGGATCGACGATGGAGCCACGCACGAACTCGACGGGGAGCCCGTCGAGGTTCTCGGCCCGACCCGTCGAGAGGTCGTCGAGCACGCGCACGCGGTCTCCGCGCTCCAGGAGCGCCCTCACGAGGTGCGAACCGATGAAGCCCGCCCCGCCGGTCACGAGGTACTGCGCCATGGGAGCATGCTATCGGCCAAGGGCGGCCTGCACCGGGAGCGTGTCCCCGGCGTCAGGCTGGAAAAGAACGCAGACCCGACCGGCGAACCGGTCGGGCCTGCATCGAGAAGAATCGGATCCCCAGCGCAGCCTTGCGGGCTGCACGTCGAGGAGCCGGACGTCGGACGCCTCCGAACGCCGATCCGCGCGAAGCTCGGCTGGAAAAGACACCAGCCCGTCGGGCGGACCCGGCGGGCTGATGGCTTCGAGAAGAGTTGTCCCCAGCGCAGCTTCGTGCTGCACCCGGGTGAGCCGGGCACCGCATGGATCCGAACCGGGAATCCGGATGGCGAGCGAGCGGGTCTCGGGGTGCACGGCCGGAAAAGACATCAGCCCGCCGGGCGGACCCAGCGGGCTGACGGGCATCGAGAAGAGTTGTCCCCAGCGCAGCTTCAGGCTGCACGCCGGTGAGCGGGGAACCGCGCGCAGCCGAACCCGGAATCCGCTCGGGTCGAGACTCGATCGCGGGGGTTGGTCCGCGCGCGTGGCCGGGGAAAAGACGTCAGCCCGCCGGGCGGACCCAGCGGGCTGACGGGCATCGAGAAGAGTTGTCCCCAGCGCAGCTTCGAGCTGCACCCGAACCAGCCGGCAGTGAGACGCATTCCGATCGCGGAAATCCAACTTCCTTCGCGCGGTCCGAGGCCCGGCGACCATGTCGCTCGGCGTGGGTCTGAAAAGGGCCGAACCCGCCGAAGAATTCGGCGGGTTCGGGGCATCGGAGAGGCCTTCGCTCACGAGGTTCGGCACAGAGCCCGCCGAATCCCCCTCAGGACATGGGCGGAAGCCAGCCTGATCTGGCTTCCGAACTGGGGTTCCAGGATTCTGCAATACGAAGGAGCACGGCGAGGAGGCCCCCCGCACTGCTCTCCTTCTGCCCTCCAGGAGCGCGCTGGAAGGCGGTTGCTCGGCTCCGACCGGCAGCCGTGCTCCTGCGCCCGGAATCGCAGCGGACACGGAACCGGGTCAATTCCCGTCGAGGTGCCCGCGTGCCTCCAACCAGACCTCGCCGTCCGGCCCTCGGACCCGCATGAGGGCCTCCTCGTCGCCCCGCGGCCCGGAAACCTGCGCGCGCACGGCCGGAGCGCGCGGATCCTCGACGACCAGGAACCTGCCGGTCCCGACGAGCGCATTCCCGAACAGGGTCTCGAACGCGGCGTCCGTGTCCCTGCCGGCCCGCTCGAGGCGCACGAGGAAGCGGCGGTCCCGTTCTCCCGCGCGCGGACCGAGCGCGGCCAGCACCTCCGCGTCGGCGAACTCGGTCGCGGCACGGCGCGCGATCGCGTCGGGACTGCCCCGGCCCACCTCGATCCGGACGGGCAGTTCGGGCACGCGATCGTCCGCCGCGGAGCGGCAACCGGGCAGGAACGCGGCCAGGCCTACGACCAGCAGGAGGCCGGTCCGGGCCAGCAGGTACAGGCTCGCGCCCCCGGGATTCACGGTGCGAAACGCAGGCGCCACGAACGCGAAGCGGCCGGCATCGGCGCGAACCGCAGGCGCCGCTCCTCGCCAGGTTTCAGGCTCACGTCCTGCCACGCGCTCGCGGCCGCGACGACAGCACCCTTGGCGTCGTACCACTCTGGCGCGCAGCGCGCGGTGACCCGGTCGCTGCTCGGGTTCGAGAGCGTCACCTCCAGGTAGGTCGCCCCGCCCTCCTCCCCGGTGCGCGGGTCGCGCAGAGCGAGGCGGTCGCCGAGCGCCTTCTCGCGTGCCGCGGGTTCGCGCGGCAGGCCGTCGGCGCTGCCCGTGGAGCCGCAACCTCCGGTGGCGAGGACCAGGACGAACGCGGGAGCGAGCCACGAGGGGGGAATCCGGTCGCACATGCCGTGGATCGTCCGTGCTGACACGGGCTCGCGCAAGTCGCGGCTTCCGCCGACCGCGCTTCCTCTACACTGTCGAGACGCCATGCGCTCGACGTACCTGCCCAAGGACCAGCCCGCGCGATCCGGCGGCCAGCACTCCCCCATGATGGAGCAGTTCTGGCGCGCGAAACGCGAAGCGCCCGACGCCCTGCTGTTCTTCCGCATGGGCGACTTCTACGAGCTCTTCCACGAGGACGCGACGATCGCCGCGCGCGAGCTGGGCATCGCGCTCACCTCGCGGTCGAAGGGCGAGGACGCGATCGCGATGGCGGGCGTGCCGGTGCGCGCGGCCGACTCGTACCTGATGCGCCTCGTGAACAAGGGCTTCCGCGTCGCGATCTGCGAGCAGATGGAAGACCCTCGTCAGGCGAAGGGCATCGTCGACCGACAGGTCGTGCGCGTCGTCACGGCGGGCACGCTCACGGAGGAGAACGCCCTCGATGCGCGCGCGGCGAACCACCTCGCGTGCCTGTACGCGCAAGGCGACGCCGCGGCGCTCGCTTGGGTGGACCTCTCCACGGGTCGCTTCCAGGCCTGTGAGCTCGACCTCGCGACGCTGGGGGACGAGATCGCGCGCGTCTCCCCTTCCGAGCTCATCGTGGCCGCGAACTTCGCGGAGACGAACGCGGCTGCGTCGGCGGAGCTGAAGCAGATTCTCGGACCCCGCGTGCACCAGCGCGAGGCCTGGCACTTCGACCGCGAATCGGCGCTGCGTCTCGTCACGAAGCAGCTCGGAGTCGCGCGGCTCGAAGGGCTCGGCGTCGACGAGCGCTCCCCGATCGTCCCGGCCGCGGGTGCGCTCCTGGCCTACCTCGAGGAAACGCAGCGCCAAGGGTGCGCGCACGTCGATCGCCTGGAACTCGTCGACCGCGCGCGGCACCTCGTGCTGGACCGCGCCACACGCTCGTGCCTCGAGCTGTTCGAGACGCAGCGCGAGGGTCGGCGCGAAGGCACTCTGCTCGAGGTCCTCGACCAATCGCGCACGCCGATGGGCGGGCGCACCCTGCGCGAGTGGCTGGGCGCGCCGCTGCGCGACGTCGACGGCATCCTCCACCGCCAGAAGGGCGTCGCGGAGTTCGCCGAGAACTCCGTGCTGCGCGAACGGGCGCGCGACGTGCTCGGGAACGTGCTCGACGTCGAGCGCTTGGCCGGCAAGATCGCCACGGGACGCTGCAATGCGCGCGATCTCGTGGGGCTCGCGAACTCGCTGGCGCGCGTGCCCGAGCTGCGCGGCGCGCTGGAGCACGCGCACTCGAAGGCCCTGGGCGAGCTCTTGGAGCGCCTCGATCCGGTCGCGGAGCTCGTCGCGCGCCTGTCCGGGACGCTGGTGGACTCGCCGCCGCCGACCATCAAGGAGGGCGGGCTCGTCCGCTCGGGGGTCTCGGCCGAGCTCGACGAGCTGCACACGCTCGCGCGCGACGCCAAGGGCTGGATGGCGCGCTTCCAGAGCGAGGAGATCGCGCGCACCGGGATGAACGGCCTGAAGGTCGGCTTCAACTCGGTCTTCGGCTACTTCCTCGAGGTGCCGCGCGGCCAGGTCGAGCGCGTGCCGGCGCACTGGATCCGCAAGCAGACCGTCAAGAACGCCGAGCGTTACGTCACGCCGGAGCTGAAGGAGTTCGAGGAGAAGGTGCTGCACGCCGAGGAGAAGGCGCGCGATCTCGAGTTCTCCATCTTCGAGGAATTGCGCGACGCCGCGGCGGCGGAGATCCCGCGTGTCCTCGCGACGGCGCGCGCGATCGGCGAGCTCGACGTCCTGGCGGCGCTGGCGCAGTGCGCCACCGAGAACCGCTGGGTCGCGCCCAAGGTCGACGCCGGCGACGCGATCAAGATCACGGACGGTCGCCACCCGATCGTCGAGCGCGCACAGCGCGACGTCGCATTCGTGCCGAACGACAGCCACCTGAACCGCACGGACCGCATGGTCACGGTGTTGACCGGCCCGAACATGGCCGGCAAGTCGACCTACATCCGCCAGACGGCGCTCATCGTGCTGCTGGCGCAGATGGGTTCCTTCGTGCCGGCGAAGGATGCCAAGGTCGGCGTCGTCGATCGCATCTTCACGCGCATCGGGTCCGCCGACGACATCGGGCGCCAGGCCTCGACGTTCATGGTCGAGATGCTCGAGATCGCGAACATCCTGAACAACGCGTCCGCGCGCTCGCTCGTGGTGCTGGACGAGGTCGGCCGCGGGACGAGCACGTTCGACGGCCTCGCGCTGGCGTGGGCGATCGTCGAGCACCTGCACGAGCGCGCGCGCTGCCGCACGCTGTTCGCGACGCACTACCACCAGCTCACCCAGCTCGCCACGCGCTTCGAGGGCGTCTGCAACAAGAGCGTGGCCGTCCGCGAGTGGAACGACGAGATCGTCTTCCTGCACAAGATCGTCGAGGGCGGCACAGACCGCTCCTACGGCATCCACGTCGCGCGGCTGGCGGGCGTTCCCGATGCGCTGCTCGTGCGCGCGAAGGAGATCCTGGCCGAGCTCGAGGAGGACGCGGAGGGGCTCGCGCCGCGGATCGCGAAGGGCCGGAAGTCCGAGGATTCCGGGCGTCAGCTCGGCCTCTTCGAGTCGCCGTTCAGCGCGACCGAGGAGGAGATCCGCAAGCTCGACATCGACCGGCTGACGCCGTTCGAGGCGCTGTGCCTCCTGCGGGACCTGCAGCGCAAGCTGCTGTGAAACGCACGGCGCGATGAGCGGCGGATCCAGCTTCCTGACGACGCGCTGGAGTCTGGTCGCGCGCGCGGCGTCGGCGCAGGAACCGGAGGCCCGCGGCGCGCTCGAGGAGCTGTCCAAGACGTACTGGTGGCCGCTCTACGCCTACCTGCGGCGGCGCGGGATCGACGGCGAGCGCGCGGCGGACCTCGTGCAGGGGCTCTTCGCGGAGCTGATCGAGAAGGGCCGCCTCGCCCAGGCCGACGGCGACCGCGGGCGATTTCGCGGTTGGCTGCTCGCGGCGCTGAAGTACCACGTGAGCCACGAGGACGAGCGCGAGCGCTCGGCGAAGCGCGGCGGCCGCGCGCGCCACGTGCCGCTGGATCCCGCCGACGCAGACCGCCGTTGGCAGCTCGCGAGCGCCGGCGAGCTGGATCCCGAGCGCACGTTCGAGCGCGCGTGGGCGCTGTCCGTGCTCGACGCGGCGCTCGTGCGCCTCGAGCGGCGCATGGAGCGCGAGGGCAAGACGAAGCTCTTCGCGGCGCTCAAGCCCTTCCTCGCCGCGGAAACCGACGCGGCGAACCTGAGGTCGATCGCGGAGTCGCTGGGATCGACGGAGGGCGCGGTCAAGGTAGCGGCGCACCGCCTGCGACAGGCGTGGCGCGAGGAGATCCGCGCCGAGATCGCGTCGACGCTCGACGACGTGCGCGACCTCGACGACGAGGTGCGCGGCCTGTTCGCCGCGCTGGCTCCCTGATCAATCGGGCCAGAGCCAGGCGAACGCGCCCGCCGTCAGCGAGGCGTACACCAGGCCGTCGACGAGGCCGCGGAACGTCGCCATCCAGGGCTTCCCCTTCCAGATCGAGTCCGACGGACCGCCCCACGCGTACGCGAGCCACGCGGTCGCTCCGATGACCTGGAAGACCTTGAGGTAGCTCGCGCCGCGCGGCAGCACGCTCCACCCGACGTAGGCGACGAGCAGGCTGATCACGAAGGTGTAGACGATCCACGCGCCGAGGAAGGGGCCGAGCTTCGTCGCGCCGTTCGCACGCAGGTACACCACCCCGAGCGGACCCTCCTCGAACTTCTTCTGCATCGCGGGGTCGGCCATCTCCTTCCCGTCCTTGCAGTGCGGGAGGATGTACTCACCGGGCGCGGCGTTCGACTTGCGGATCGCGGCGCGCACCTCGTCCTCGTTCGAGAACTTCTTGTAGTCGGGTGCGTGCCACTGGATCACCATGTGGATGATCGAGCTCGCGACGAAGACGAGCACGGTGGCGACGAGGGCGGGGACGAACAGCAGGTGCCAGTCTGTGAACATGGGGGGGGGCTCCAGCAGGATTGCCTGGGATCATCCGTTCTGGACCGCCCGCGTGGGCCCGATCTCCCGCCGGAGGAGCGGAGAAAAGCCGGTAACCTCCTGCGGCGGCCTCGTGAGAAGGGGGCGGAGGCCTCCCGAGACCCATGAACTGCCCGCGCTGCCAAGCCCTGATCCCCGCCGACGGACCCGCGGGAATGTGCCCGAAATGCCTGCTCTCCGTGGGTTTGGGCGAGCCCGAGGTCGTTCTGACCGACGCCGGGGATCCCGCTCCCCCGCCGCCGACGCCCGCGGAGTTGCAGCCCTTCTTCCCCCACCTCGAGATCCTGCGTCTGGTCGGCCGGGGCGGCATGGGCGCCGTGTACGAGGCGCGGCAGAAGGGTCTCGGGCGGTCGGTGGCCCTGAAGATCCTCTCCGCTCCGACGCGCGCGGACTCGAGCTTCGAAGAGCGCTTCGTGCGCGAGGCGCAGGCCCTCGCCCGCCTCTCCCACGAGAACATCGTCGCGGTCTACGACGCGGGCCGCGCCGGGCCGCACTTCTTCCTGACGATGGAGTACGTCGACGGGCCCAACCTGCGCCAGGCCGAGCGTGCCGGCCACATCGAGCCCGCGCAGGCGCTCGCGCTCGTCGTGCAGATCTGTGCCGCGCTCGACTACGCGCACAAGAACGGCATCGTCCACCGCGACATCAAGCCCGAGAACGTGCTGCTCGCGCGCGACGGCAAGGTGAAGATCGTCGACTTCGGGCTGGCCAAGGTGCTCGACCGCGCGGCGCGCGGGCTGTCGCTCACGCGCCTTTCGCAGACGATGGGCACGCCGCACTACATGGCGCCCGAGCAGATCGAGCGGCCCAAGGACGTCGACCACCGCGCGGACATCTACTCGCTGGGCGTCGTGTTCTACGAGCTGCTGACGGGCGAGCTGCCGCTCGGGCGTTTCCCGCTGCCGTCGGAGAAGGTGCAGATCGACGTGCGGCTCGACGACATCGTGATCCGCACGCTCGCGAAGGAGCCGGAGCGGAGGTACCAGGCCGCGGGCGAGGTGCGCACGGCGGTGCAGGACGTGGCGGGTTCACCCATGCAGGCGACACGGACGGCCCCCTCCGAGGCGGTCGTGCCCGCGCGGACGTGGAGTCCAGGACTTCGGGTCGCGGTCGTCCTGCTCGCCTTGCTCGTGCTGGTCGGACTCGCCGTCGTCGGACTCCTGCTCGTGCGGCCCGGGCTCGACGTGCACCTCGCCCAGGACCCGGCGGCGCCGCCCGACCCGCAACTCGTCCATGCAGGTGACCCGGCGATCGCGGCCAGGGCTCAGAGCCCCGAGAGCTTGCTGAAGGCGCTCGCGACCTCGGATCAGAGCTTCGAGAGCGTGCAGAAGGCGCTCGCGAAGCTGAACTCGGCCCAGGGCAGCGGGGTCGTCTACGCCGAGGTGGCGGACTCGAGCGATCTCGAGAAACGGTGGAAGGTCTTGGACTCGAGTCTCCTGCGACCCGACGTCCTGGGGGCGCTCGGGGTGGTCGAGAGGTACGCGGAGCAGGAATCCGCGCGCACGGAGGTCCTGCCGCCCGAGAGTGAACGCGAAGTGGCCTCCGTCCGCATCGTGCCCGATGTGAACTTGGTGGCGAGACTGCGCGCCGAGCTCGGCGGCCTGATCCAGGACAGGCTGGCCCCCACCCCGGTCACGCCCGAGACGATGAAGCTCCTCGTCGAGGAGCGCATGCCCTATGGGTCCGGCCCGGTCACCATCCGGATCACCCGCGAGGACTTCGGCTGGAGCGTGACCACCATCCAAGACTCGGGAACCATGACCGAGCAGTACCCGGAACTGCCGAGCCGATATCAACCTCTGGTCGAGCGCTGCCGCGCGGCCGGGGGTACGGGCCGCTGAGAGCGAAGCGGTCGAACTCGCGGGAAGTTAGCCAGGCAAACTTCCGAGGTGTTCGCGGCTCGATCAGGCCGTCAGGATCTCGACGTCGTCCTTCGTCAGGTAGAGCGAGTGCTCGTACTGCGCGACCATCACGCCTTCGTCCTCGACGAGCGGCGGGTAGCGCACGAGCGAGCCTTGCCGCGCGAGCTTCGTGAAGGTGTCCTCGACGGCGTCGCGGTCGAGGTGGCGGAAGTAGCGGCGCGCGATCGGGAGGCCGCGCCAGGCTTCGATCGCCTTGAGCACGTCGCGGTCGCAGGCCTTCGCCTTCGTCGGCGGGCGCACCATCATGAAGACTTCGGCCTTGCCGGCTTCGCGGATGTAGCCGCGCCCGGTGCTCGCGAACGGCTCGATGGCGAAGACCATCCCGGCCCGCAGGGTTCCCGCGCCGCGCTCGGCATAGTTCGGGATCTGCGGCGCGGTGTGCACCTTCCAGCGCGCGAGCCCGTGACCCGTCAGGTTGCGCACGGGCTGGAAGCCCGCGGCGAGGATCGTGCGCTCGATCGCGGCGCCGACGTCGGCGACCTGGCAGCCGTCCTTCACGGCGCCGATCGCCGCGGCCAGCGCGTTGCGCGACGACTCGACGAGCGGCGTCCAGCGCTTGTCGTTCGACAGGTCGACGCTCGCCGCCGTGTCCGCGATGTAGCCGTCGACGTGCACGCCGATGTCGACCTTGACGCAGTCGCCCTCGGCGTAGGCCTGTTCGTCCTCGGGCGCGGAGCAGTAGTGCGCCGCGATGAAGTTGCGGCTCGACTGCGCCGGGAATCCGGGCTGCGCCCCGCGTTCACGGATCCGGTCTTCGATCGTCTCCAGGATGTGCCGGATGGTCACTCCCGGTCGGATGTTCTCCTTGGCCCATTCCCGGCACTCGGAAGCGATCTTGCCGGCCTTGCGAAAACAATCGAGCTCGTAGTCGTCCACGCGGTCAGGATACGGGCGTGAGGCCGACCCGTCCATTTCAGCCCACCGGGGATGCATCCGATACGGAGGTCGTGGATCTCTCGCGCATCGCGATCGCCGTCGTGTTCCTCGCGTGCGCGGCGTGCAGGACCACCACGTCGAACTCGCCTCCCAGGCTAGCGGAGGCCGTCGTCCTGCAGTCGCGCGCCGTGCGGGCCTGGGACCTCGTCGACGGCGCCTCGCTTCCCGGGTGGATCGTGCGGTTCGAAGAGCCGAACACGGCGGCACGCGGGTGGTTCAGCGTGCGCAACGCCTACGGCCAGGAGATCGGCATCGTCGACTCCGAAGGCCGCGCCTGGCGCTACCGCCCCCACCAGCGCGAGCCGGAGTGGCTCGGCAGCGGCACGGTCCTCGCGGGCGCCAGCCGCATTCTGGCGGCGAGCCCGGCGGCGCAGCTCGTCGAAGTCTCCGTGGAAGAGCTCGCCGGTCGCCGCTCGCGCTGAGGATCGCCCGGTCCTAGGATCCCGTTCGTGAGCCTGGGAACTCTTCTCGTCGTGGGCGTGGTCGCCATCCTGCTGCTGGCCGGCTGGTTCTTCGGCGGCGGCGGCTGCTGCAAGCGCTGAAGCACGCGGGGAGCGTGCTGCCCTGCGGACCGGCAGGGGATCGCCCGCGATCGGGCGGAAAAGAACTCAACCCCCGCCCTCCGGATCCCGAAAAGGGCTGAGGTCGCGGCGTACGTCGCGCGGTCATCCCCTCCTCGCCTGGTACCCCGGTCCTCCCCATGATCAAGCTCGAAGCTGGCGAGCTCATCGGCACGTATCGCGTCGTCGAGTTCCTCGCGCGCGGCGGTTTCGCCCTCGTCTACATCGCGGAAGACACGGAAGGCCGCAAGGTCGCCCTGAAGCTCGGCGACGTCGCCGGTGGCGGACGCTACGTGACCCGTTTCCTCGAGATCACGAACCAGCGCCGTCCCGAGGGCATCAGCCCCGACGAGACGCCGGCCGAAGCCGTCTTCTTCCGCAACGACGGCGTGCGCATCGACTTCCTCGACGTGCACGAGATCGACGACACGCTGCGCGCCGAAGCCGCGCTGCTCGAGCGCGTCAAGAGCCCGAACGTCGTCCAGTTGCGCGAGATCTTCAACCACGAAGGCCGGCCCGTGCTCGCGCTCGAGTACGCGCGCGGCAAGACGCTGCGCGAGAAGATCCGCGCGCTCGAGGGCATCCGCCTCAACTGGTTCCTCACGATCGTGCGCTCGCTGATGAAGCTCAATCGCACGGGCCAGCTGGCCTATCACGGCGATCTCAAGCCCGAGAACGTGCTGGTCAAGCCGTCGGGCGCGGTCGTCCTGATCGACCCCGCGCTGCGCGTGGACGAGCGCGGCATCGCGACGACGACGCCGCACTACAACCCGCTGCTCCTGCGCGAGAGCAAGGCCGACGTGATGGGCATCGGCGTGATGCTCTACGAGATCCTGACCGGCGTCCTGCCGTTCGACGAAGTACCGTGGCAGTACGCCGGCCGTGAACAGGGCGGCGAGGTCGAGCGCATGTCGCTCAGCTACTTCCTGAGCTACCCGCCGCCGAAGGACCTGAACCCGAACACGCCCGAGCCCCTCGCGCGCATCGTGTACCGGTGCCTGACCGTGCCGGAGTACGGCCTCGCGGAGCTCGAGAAGGACCTGGTCGAGTTCCTGCGCAAGGAGTGATCGGCGCCGCGATCACGAGCTCGTGATCGGACTCCCACGCGCGGACGCACGGATCGGCGGATGAGATTCGCGCCCCGGGAGCGGTCCGCCGATCGCGGTCAGGCCGGCCGGATCCGCCGGGCCGCGTGGTCCTCGACGCGGCCGAACACCCAGGCCACGAGGAAGAGCAGGATCGCCGCCGCCGCGAGGTACGTGACGAGGAACATGGACGCCGGAGCGTGGCGTCCGATCCGCCAGGCCGCTTCGGTCGCCGCCGGCCCCCACAGGAACAGCGTGTAGGCGCGCCGGTTCACCGCTGTGCTCGCCGCGGCGAGCAGTCGACCCTCGAACGCCCGGCGCACGGGCTCTCGCCCCACCAGCCACAGGGGCAGGAACGCGAGACCGACGAGGATCTGGGCGAGAGGCACGCTGTTCACGACGGTTCCAGGCGCGACGTGGTGGTGCCAGCCGACACCGCTGGCGAGGAGCACCAGACTGGCCGCGAGCAATGCGACCGGGCGCAACTTCGAGAAGCTGCCGTCCGTCAGTCCGAACCCGCACTGGAAGGCGATGCCGAAGTACAGCGTGGTGCTCAGGCTGCTCGGCAGCACGAGGCCCTCGAACTCGACGACAGCCGTGGCCGCGAGGAACACGAACAGCCCGGCCCACGGCAGCCGCCGGTGCAAGGCGACGGCGAGCGGGGCCGTCGCGAGCAGGAACACGAACGGCGGGACGAACCACAGGTGCGACGCGAGGGCCTTCAGGCTCGGACTCGCCATCGGTTGGACGATCGGCAACGCCCAGCGCCAGAGCGCGCCGTGATCGACGGCGTGCCAGGCGTGCCCCATGCCCGCATCGAGCGCGAGCAGGACGGCGACCGCGAACGCCGCATAGGTCCAGAACGGAACCAGGAGCCGCCTCGCGCGGCTGCGCCAGAATCGAGCGGTGTCCCCGTCCCCGTCCTTCGAGAGCGCCGCGTAGGACAACGCGCCGCTGACCGCGAACACGATCGGCATGCCGGGCGCGAGGAAGCTGAACGGGACGAGCGCTGGGTGCTCGAATCGAACGAAGACGTGGATGAGCACGACCCGCAGGATCGAGACGCTGCGCATCGCGTCGAGCAGGACGAGGCGGCTACGCTGCCGGGTCTCGTCCACGGTCTTCTCGGGATGCGCCGACACGTGCGGTGGAGCTTAGGGTGTGGCGTCTCCCGCCGTCCCGGATCCGCCTCGGGCCTGTGCCCCTCCCGGGTTCCAGGCGGAGCAAGCGGAGATCGTGCCCGCTGCTCTCGGGAAGCCCGACTCCCAGGCCTTGATCGCGAAGGACTGCGAACGGTTTCCGCGGCCTAGGGAATCCAGGCCACCCGCACGCCGTTCGTCAGGTTGAACCCATCCGGAGTGCAAAACGAGGCGCTGTTGCGGTACCAGGCCTGGTACGTGCGCGTCGCACCCGCGGCGGGAACCACACCGCGCACCGACACGGAGAGATCGCCCGCGACCGGGTAGCCCGACGCGCCGCCCGCATTCGTCTTCGTGCCGAGCCGCGTCACCGTGCCGGCCGCGCAGCGCTTGCCGTCGCCGAACACGACGCCGGCGCCGGCCCCCGCCTCGCCCGTGCCCTGGAAGAAGAGCGTCGTGCCGGTCGCGGGCATCCCGCTGGCCGAGAGCACGAGCGTGTCCGCCGAGACGACGGGCGCGCCCGACACGGCGAGCAGAGCTCCGACGCCCGTCGAGTTCAGGCAGCCGCGCCCCGAACCGGCCGGCGCCGTGTTGCCGCAGGGGCATGCCGCGCCCGTGCCATCGCCGGCACAGAAGCTCGCGACGAGCGGATACTGCGCGACCAGCGTGCCCACGACGGTGATCGTCCCGCTCGCGCCGCTCGTCGGATCGCTGAACGCGAACGAGGAGTTCACGGGCGCGTTCAAGCGCAGCGCGCCTCCGACGAGCGTCAGCGTTCCGTTCACCACCCCGGGAGCGGACGAGCTGCCGGCGAGCGGCGTGCTCGTCGGCGCGCTGCCGAGCGGCGTCACGACGAGACTCCCGGCCAGCGCGGTCAGCGAGACCGAGCCTGTGAACGCGCCGCCAACTCCGACCGTGAACGAAGGGGACGTGGGGCTGAGGACGAGCCCGAGCACGTCGATCGTCGCGAGCGGCGGCAGGAACGGGAGCACGTTGTTGATCCGCCCGTGGAGGTCCGGAACCGCGGCCGCGGCGCCGCCGCTGAATGCGCCGGACGCGAAGGGCTGCGCGCCGCTCTGCAGCACGAGGTCGAGGTTCGTCGTGCCCGCGAGCTGGAACGCGTTCGACGGATTCCCGACGATGTTCCCGAGCGAGGAGGTCCCGCTCCACGTGAAGTTGCTGGAGGACTGGACGACGTCGAAGACGAACGTGGTCTGGGCGGACGCTGCGACGGCGCACAGCGCGACCGAGGCCGCGAGATGGATCAGCTTGTGCATGGGGGGCTCTTGGCGCGGACGATGCGCGCCATCTGGAAACCTACCACGGTCGGCGCGAACCCGCTGGAGCGCGGCAGGTGGCCCCCGCGCGGGCACCGGACGGGCGGGTGGGCACGCCTTCGAGCTGCGCGAACTAGAACTCGACCGTGTGCCGATTCGGGCCGACCGCGAGGTCGATCACGAGCTCCGTGCGATCCCCTCCGTCGAGCCGCACCACGATGCGCGCGCGCATCGGCGGGAGCCCCTCGACGACCAGCTCGGGGCCGGTGAACGAGCCGCTGCGCTCGAAGCGCGAGCCGCCCCACGCGGAGAACCAGCTGCGGCCGACTTCGCCGTCCAGCGTCCAGTCGCCGCCGCGGACCGCGGACTTCGAGCGCCGGGCGAAGCCGAGCTCGAGGCGCGCGCCGGGGTGAACGGGGACCAGGACTTCGGCGCCCGCGGAGTCGAGCAGCGACGCGGGCACCGCGGATGGCTGCCAGACTCCTCCGCGAACGCGGACCTCGTACGTGCCTTGGTACGGCTCGACGGCGAGCGCAAACCGCCCATTCGCGTCGGTCGTGCCACGCGCGAGGACGCGGGAGGAACCGTCGATCGCCACGCCGGCGATCTCCACGTCGGCGCCCTCCACGGAGGCGCTGGGTGCCGCTCCCCCGCGCGGCTCGAGGCGCCCCGCCAGCGTCCCTCCCGGCTGCGCGCCCGCGGTGACGGCCCGATGGGCCTGGCGCGACAGGAACAGGACCGTGACGGCCGCGGGCAGGACCAGCAGGAGCAGCGCGAGCAGGGCGATGCGCGGAGAGAAGTCCACGCTGCGCCCCGCCGCGATCAGGCCTTCGCGGCCAGCTTGGCGGCGCGGCCCTTGGCGATGCGCTGCTCGGCCAGGCGAACGGCGGCTTCGTGCGTCGGGATGCCCTCGGTCTTGGCGATCTCGAAGACCTTCTTCAGGTTCGTGTGGATGCTCTCGATCTTCGTCAGCGACTTCTTCTCGTCGTAGCCGCCGGGGAGCATCTCGATCGACACGTTGATGATGCGGCCCGCGTTGATGAGGAAGTCCGGGGCGTACAGGATCCCGCGCGCCTTGAGGTCGCGGCCGTGGCGCTGCTCGAGCAGCTGGTTGTTCGCCGCGCCGGCGATCGCGCGGCACTTGAGGCGCGGGATCGTGGCGTCGTGGATGCCCTCGCCGCGCGCGCAGGGGGCGTAGATGTCACACGGCACGTCCACGTGCTTCGCGTCGGCGACGACTTCCCAGCCGTGCTCCTTCGCGAGACGCGTCGCCTTGGCCTCGTCGATGTCGCACACGATCACGTGCGCGCCGTCGGCCTGGACCAGCTCCGCCAGGCGGCCGCCGACGGCGCCGACGCCCTGGATGAGGATGCGCTTGCCCTTGAAGTCGGCCTTGCCGTCCAGTTCCTCGAGCACCGCGCGCATGCCGTGGTGGCAACCGATCGCGGTGTACGGGCTCGGGTTCCCGGAGCTGCCCGACTCGCGCGAGAGCCCCGTGACCCAGCGCGACTCCTTGCGCACGATCTCGAGGTCCTTGATGCCGATGTTCATGTCCTCGGCGGTGATGTACTTGCCGTCGAGGCTGTCCACGAAACGCCCCATCGCGCGGAACAGCGCCTCGCTCTTCAGCGTGGCCGGGTCGCCGATGATCACCGACTTGCCGCCTCCGAGGCCGGTCTCGGCCGCGGCCGACTTGTAGGTCATGCCCTTCGCGAGGCGCAGCACGTCGAACAGCGCGTCGTCCTCGCGCGCGTAGGGCAGCATCCGCATCCCGCCGAGCGCCGGTCCGAGGGTGGTGTCGTGCACGGCGATCAGCGCGTGCAGGCCGGACTTCACGTCGCGGCAGCGGACCACCTTCTCGTAACCGTCGTACTGGATCGTCGTGATCTCCATCGGATCGTCTGGGTGCGTTGCGGGGTTCGAGGGGCGGTGCCGTACGGCGTCCTCGGGGCGTCGGCCGCGAGGAAAAGGCGGAGCAGGATAGCCCTTCCCCCGCCGATCCGTCGAGCACAGGCTCCGGAGCGCCTGGGGCAGGCGAGCAGCCCCGCAGGCGGCCCCTCCGCACAAGTCCGGACCTCCGCGAGCGGAATCCGGCACCCGACCCGCGACCGGGGGTCGACTCGGTCGTCCATGGGGCAGGAGACGCCGTGTCATGATGCGCCGAGTGATCCTCCCGCCCCAGAATCCGGCGACGCGCGGCGCGGGTCAGGCCGAGCCGCGGCCCGTCCGGGGACCTCGTCCGGCCTTCGTGGTGCCGTGGACGACGGGTCCGGATCCCGGACTCGACACGCTGGTGCGCATCCAGGCCATCCGGCCGGGCGCGGAGCCCGGCGTGTGGGAGAGCTTCGATGCGGTCTGCGCTCCGCGCGAGTCCGCCGCGGCTCGCGACTTCGGCCTCGACGACGTCGCGTTCGAAGGTGCGCTCGGGCCGGAGGAAGCCTGGTCGGAGCTCGTCGCGTTCGTCGGATCCCTGCCCGTCGTCGTGCCCGATGCCGAGTCGTACGGCGCATGGCACGAGCAGATGACCGGTCGCGAGACGGGCGCGTGCATCGGCCTCGACGAGCTCGCCGGCCTCTTCTTGCCGGGACGTCTCGCGGGCCGGCGCGAGGGCCTCGTCGCGCTGCTGGCCAAGGATGCGCCGCAGTTCGGATTCGGACCGCACGACGTGCGTGGCGCGACGATCGAGCTGGCCCGGCGCGTCCACGCGCTCGAGGAACCGCTGCTGTGCGTGCTCGCCGCCGCCTGCACGCGCGCCTGGCGAGGACTGGCCGCGACGGACGCACCAGCCGCGGGCCGGATGGGCCTCGCGCTGTCCCTGCTCGACGCCACGTCGGCCTGGGCCGGCACCGCGTTGACGGGCGTGGAGGACGGACGCCTCGCGCGCTTCTCGCGCCACGAGCAGGCACTCGAAGACCTGCTGGACGACGCCCGGCCGGCCTGCGCGCGAGAGATGGAGCGCTGGTCGGGCCTCGACAACGTCCCGGCGGATCGCGAGGGCGACATGCCCTTCGATCCCGAGGACATGACGCTGCTCGACGAGATCTTCGAGCGGCATCTGCTGGAGCTTTTCGGCGGAAAAGACGGATTGCGGGGCTCGTACCGCGCGAGCCAGCACCAGACGGCGCGCGAGGTCGCGCGGACGCTCGGCTCGCGCGAGCTGCTGCTCGTGCACGCGCCGACGGGCACCGGCAAGACCCTCGCGTACCTCGTTCCAGCGCTCCTCTGGGCGCGCCGCCACGACGTGCGGATCGGGATCGCGACCTACACGCGCGCGCTGCAGGAGCAGGCTCTCGACCGCGAGGTGCCGCGCGCCCTGGCCGCGCTCTCGCGCGCGGGTGTGGCGCCCGGGATGCGCGTGACGCTGCTGAAGGGCCGCGACAACTACCTGTGCTGGCGCGCGCTGAAGGCGAGCGTTCCCGAGGACGAGTCGGGCGAGGCGTGGCTCGCCTGGTCGCAGCTCGCGGTCTTCGCGATGACGGACCTCGAGGGCGACCTCGATCGTCTGCCGCGACGGCCGCCGGTCCGGATCTCCTCGACGGCGCCCTACCTGAAGGCGCTCGAGACGATCCTGCGCGCCGTGCGCGGACAGAGCGGCTGCTGCACGCACAAACAGGATCGTCAGGCGTGCGGCGCCGAGGTCGCGCGCAAGCGGGCCGAGAAGTCGCACGTCGTCCTCGTGAACCAGGCGTTCGCGCTGGCGCGCCCCGAGTTCTTCCGCCGTCTCGTCTTCGACGAGTGCGAGCACTTGCACGAGCAGGCGCACAACGCCTGGAGCCGCACGCTCTCCTTCCGCGAGCTGCGCGGGATCCTCTCGCGCATCCGCCAACCCGATCGGCCGTACTCGCGTGCCGTGCTCGACCGCCTCGCGCGCCAGGTGCTGGCTGGGACGCCCTCGGGCGACTGCACGGACAACGCGGCGGGCGCGTACGAGGACCTCGAGTCCTGCGTCGACGAGCTGGAGCGCACCGCTCTCGAGTTCGACGCCTGGCGGCGCGAGGAGCTGCGCCTGCGGCCCGAGAGCGAGCAGCACTTCCTGATGCGCGAATACGCCGAGAAACAGGGCGAGGACTTGATTCGTGCGCGCATCGAGACTTCGCGCGCGGGAGCACTGCTCGAGACGTGCCTCTCGGACCTGGCCGAACGCATCGCCGACCTGCCGCTGCGCGGAGCGGGCGGCCTGCGACGCGGACTCGACCTGGTGCGCGCGGACCTCGACGAGGCGTTGACGACCATCGGCGCGTGGCTGCCGCTCGAGGACGAGAAGCCGAGCTTCACCGACACGTTCTTCTACGACGTCGAGCCGGAACCGCGCGGCGGGCTCGTCCTCGCGGCCCGTGTGCTCCTCCCGAACGAGGTCCTCGGCCGCACGTACTACCCCGAGCTCGCGAACGCCGCGTTCCTCTCGGCGACGACCTGGATCGCCGGGGGTTTCGACGCCGCGAAGGCCTACCTCGGCCTGGATCGCGCGGCGCGCCCGGCGCCGGGCGAGGAACGCAGCGGCTGCTCGGTGCGCACGTTCAAGGCGCCCGACGTGTTCGACTGGAGTCGGGTGCTCGTGGCGATCCCGAAGGACGCGCCGAACGTGCAGCGCGACAAGGACGCGTTCCTGGCCTACGTCCGCCGCTTCGTCGCGCACCTCGGTGAACGCACGCGCGGCCGCATGCTCGTGCTGTTCACGAATGCGAACGACATGAAGCGCGTCGGCGAGGAACTCCTGGGCTTCTTCCGTGCGCGCCGCATCCCGTTCTGGTTCCAGAACCAGGAAGGGACCGTGAAGGAAGAGCTCGCGGACCTCTTCCGCGCACGCGTCGGATCCGTGCTGATGGGCGTCGACACGTTCTGGTACGGCGCCGACTTCCCGGGCGATGCCCTGCAGTACCTCGTGATCGTGAAGCTCCCCTACGGCGTGCCCGACCGATACCACCAGGCGCAGTGCGCTGCGATCGGGATCGCGGAGCAGCGCCGCCAGATCTACATGCCCAAGTCGCTGTCGAAGTTCCGGCAGGGATTCGGCCGGCTGATGCGCCGCGAGACGGACCGTGGCTGCGTGTTCGTGCTCGACGGCCGCGCGCTGGAACCGCGGCACCGCATGTTCCTGCGCGAGCTGCCCGTCGCCCTCGCGCTGGAGACCGACCCGGCCGGACCTCCGGGCGACCTGGCGCGCCTCGTGCGCGGAGACACGGACCACTGCGTGCGCGAGGCTCTGCGGCACATGAACTTGACCGACTCGGTGCGTGAACGAGGACTCGACGCGCCGTTCGACGCATTCCAGGCCGGCAGCACGGAACTCGATGGAGGTGGAGCATGAGCACGATCCCGGCGTGGACCGAAGTCCGTGTCCTCGCGCCCATCGGCTGGCACGAGCTCGTCGCGGAGACGCTCCAGGATGGGCCGTGCACCAGCGTCGCCTTCGGGCGTCCCTCGCTGGGCGTCGCCGCGGCGCCCGAGGGGTTCGAGTACGTGCGCACGTTCCTTCCGCGCCGCGACGACACGCCGGCGAACCGCGAACGCATCGTGGCCGCGCTGAGGTCGCTCGCGGATTCGACGGGCGAAACCGCGCTCGGCGATCTCGCGGTCGAGTTCAAACCGCTGCCGCCCGAGGACTACGCGACCTCGTGGATGAAGGTCTGGAAGCCGTTCCGCGTGGGCAATCTGTGCGTGCTCTCGCCCTGGACGAGGTCCGCCACCCGTCCCGGCGACGTGACGATGGTGCTCGAGCCCGGCGCGTCGTTCGGCAGCGGCCGCCACGCGACGACGCGGATGATGCTGCGCGCGATCCAGGACCACCTGATCCCGGGCGAGCGCGTCGTCGACTGCGGCACGGGCAGCGGGATCCTGGCCGTCGCCGCCGCGCAGTTCGGTGCGAGAGAGGTCGTCGCGTTCGACATCGATCCCAATGCAGAGCCCAACGCACGCGACCTGGCCGAGCGCAACGGCTACGGCGCGACGTGCCGCTTCTCGACCGGCGGCTTCGAGCTGCTCCCGGTGCGCGAGCGCCCCTTCGACGCCCTGCTCGCGAACATCTACTCCGACGTCCTGCAACTGCACGCCGCCGACTTCCGCTCCTGCCTGCGCCCCGGCGGCTGGTTCGCCCTCTCCGGCTGCCCAGCCCAACACGCCGAAGCCACCGACCACGCGCTCACCTCCGCCGGCCTGACGATCACCGAGCGCCCCGTGCGCGGCCGCTGGCACTCGTTCGTCGGCCGCCGCGGCTCCTGAACCTCTGCCTCCGGTGCCTGGCTAACTTCCACCGGACTCGATTCCGGGGAATCCGCGCGCAGGCGGATTCCCCGGAATCGAGTCCGGTGGAAGTTAGCCAGGCACCGGAGGCAGAGGTTCAGGGGGGAATCGGTCGTCCGGGGCGCGGCGTGGGTGGGTACCTTTCGCGCGATGCGGATCCTCTTCCTGGCGCAGCGCGTCCCGTACCCGCCGAATCGGGGGGACAAGATCACGACGTGGCGGCTCGTCGAGCGGCTGGGGCGCGCGCACCAGGTGCGCATCGTCGCCTTCGCGCACGACGAGAAGGACGTGGCGGCGGCCGAGGAGTTGCGCGGGAAGGGGTTCGAGACGGTGGCGGTGCCGTATCGGGATCGCGCGGCGAAGCTGGGCGCGCTGCCCCTCCTCTTGACCCGCAAGCCGCTCACGCTCGGGGTGTACGGTTCGAGCGCGGTCCAGGAGGCTGTCGATCGCCTCGCGCCGGAATCGGACCTGGCGTACGCGTACTCGTCGTCGATGGGCGCGTTCCTCGAGCGCCATCCGCGCCTGCCGCGCATCATGCACTTCGGCGAGCTCGACTCGGACAAGTGGCGTCAATACGCGGAGCGCACGGGCTTCCCGATGCGCCTCGTGTACGCGCGCGAGCACCGGACGCTCCTCGAGTTCGAGCGGCGGATCGCGCGCTCCTTCGCGGCCAACGTGGTCTGCACGCCGCTGGAGAAAGCGGTCTTCGAGCGCGAGATCCCGGGCGCGACGGCGACCGTCCTGCGCAACGGCGTCGACCTGGCCTACTACGCGCCACGTTGGGCCGGCCGCGACCCGAACGCGATCGTGTTCACCGGCGTCATGAACTACCTGCCCAACGCCGAGGGCTGTGTCTGGTTCGTGCGCGAGATCCTCCCCCTCGTCCGGCGCGAGGTCCCCGCGGCCACCTTCGCGATCGTCGGTTCGCACCCGACCCCGGAGGTCCAGCGCCTGGCGGAGGTCCCGGGTGTCGAGGTCACGGGCTTCGTCGACGACACGCGCACCTGGCTCGGGAAGGCGTCCTTGAGCGTCGCCCCTCTCCGCATCGCCCGCGGCATCCAGAACAAGGTCCTCGAGGCCATGGCCATGGGACTCCCCGTCGTCGGGACCACCTGCGCCACGCAGGGCGTCGAGGGCGTCGACCGCCGGGACTTCCGGGTCCAGGACGAGCCGGCGGGCTTCGCGCGGGACGTCGTCGACCTGCTGCGGTCGCCCGAGCGCGCGCTCGACCTCGGTCGAGCCGCCCGGCGCTTCGTGGAGGCGACCTACGACTGGGAGGTCGTCTTCCGGCCCCTGGACGAGCTCGTCCAGCGCTGCCGGGACCGGCGACCGCCGCCCCCCTGATGTCGTCAGGGCCCTCCGCCGGCCGGAAAATCTGGCCGGAACCAGCGACCCCGCGGAGCGCCTGACGTCCGTGTTGGGGAGGCGATGGATGGAACACGCGACCCAGGATGGCGCGGGGCAGCAGGCCCTCGGTCCCCAGCACGGGTGGGGCACCGCGCAGCGAGCATTTCTAGGTGGATTGTTGGGCACTTGGGCTGTGCTTGTTACCCACGAAGCGCTCCCCGTCCGGATCGACGAAAGCGCTTTCCTGGCCTGGATGCGCCTCGCCGCCGAACACCCGGCGCGCCTGGGGGCGGCCCTGACCCTGAGCCTGTGGGCCCTGAGCGGCGTTCGGGCCGCGCGGACTCCTGGGTCTGGGAAGGACCCGCGCGGGGGGTTATCCTCACGGGGTCCCTTTTCGGGGAGTGCCGCCCATCCGCAGGCGCCCCCGCACCGCCCTCCATGGCCGAAGTCGTCACCACACCCACCACCCCCGTCGTCGCCGTCACCGACTGCCCGATCTTCTCCGGCCCCCGCAAGGCGGCCCGGCTCGGCAGCACGCTCGGCATCGACCTCGGCTCCCAGGACATGGCTCTCGCGGTCAGCCGCGACAACCGGATGCCACGCGCCTCGGTCATCGTGACGACGGCCGCCCGGCACATGATCCGCATCTCCAAGGCGGGCGAGAAGATCGAGGCCATCGCCGTCTACGGCTCGGCCGCCGATCCGTCGCTCCACCCGGACTTCCGCGAGATCACGGAGAACATGCGCGACCTGCGCAACAAGTGGTTCGCCAAGGCCAAGTTGTGCCTCGCGCTCGACAACCCCCACCTGGACGAGCCGGCCCTCCGCCGCGTCCTCGGGCTGTTCGACCGGGTCTACCTGCGCATGGAATGGGGCACGGCGAAGACCTTCACCGCGCTGACCGGCCGCAAGGCGGCCGAGTACACGAGCCTCATGGCGGCCCTCTCCACGGCCGAGAACCTGATCATCCAGGCGCGCTTCCTGAAGGGCGACGGCATCGACAACACGAGCGACGCCGAGGTCAAGGCCTGGCTCAAGAAGGTGGGCGAGCTCAAGCCGCGCGAGGTGCAGCTCCTGCGCTCCGAAAAGGGGCTGGGCAAGAAGGTCAAGTCGGTCTCGAAGGCCAAGCTGACCGAGATCGCCGCCGAAGTGACCGCCAAGGTCGGGGTCCCGGCCAGCGTGTACGAAGCCGATTCGCTCCTCGACTGAGCCGCGCGTGCAAGCGCTGGCCGAGCTGAAGGCGGTCGGGAAGACGTTCGGAGAGCACACGGCGCTCTCCGAACTCACTTTGGACGTGCGCGCGGGCGAGGTGTTCGGACTCCTCGGTCCGAACGGCGCGGGCAAGACGACGGCGCTGCGGATCCTGTGCGGCCTGCTCGAGCCCACGCGCGGCCACGCCTTCCTGTCGGGCATCGACATCGCCCTGCAGCCGCTCGCGGCACGCCGTCAGGTCGCGTTCGTGCCCGATGGGGCTCCGCTGTACGCCAACCTGGGCGCCAAGGGCCACCTCGAGCTCGTCGGACGCCTGCACGGCCTGGACGAGCGCGCGATCGGCGCCGAGGCCGACCGGCTGCTCGCGGCCCTCGACCTGGGGGACCGCGCCCACGACCCGGTCGGCACGTTCTCGCGGGGCATGCGGCAGAAGGTGGCGCTCGCCTGCGCGCTGCTGCCCAAGCCACCGCTCCTGGTGCTGGACGAGCCCCTGAACGGCCTCGACGCGCCCACGACCGTCGTCATCAAGGAAGTGCTGCGAGCGTGGGCCGACCGCGGCGGTGCCGTGCTGTACACGTCGCACCTGCTCGACGTCGCCGAGCGCGTGTGCGACCGGATCGCGATCCTCGATCACGGTCGCCTGGTGGCCCTGGGCTCGCTCGACGAACTGCGCGTCCAGGCCCACGGCGGCGCGACGCTGGAGCAGGTGTTCAGCGCGCTCACGCATGCCGAGGACCCGCGGGAGCGGGCGCGACGGATCCTGGGCTGACAGGTCGGCAGCGGAAGTTCGTCCCGAGCTCGGTCCGCGGGGCGGGTCCGGCCTGGGTGGCGTGCGCGTTTTGCTCCCAGGAGCCCCGTTCCCTAACGTGAGTCCTCCCGGAAACCCATGTCGTCGCTCGCCCAACGCATCCTGCTCCTGCTTTCCGTGGCCTGCCTGGTGGCCACGATCGCGCTGCGTCCGCTGTGGTACGACGAGATCCTCGGCCACTGGATGGCGACGCTCTCCTGGCCGAGCGAGGTGCGCGCGGCGACACGCGCTGGCATCGATCTCCAGCCGCCGGGCTGGTACCTGCTGGTCCGAGCGACCGAGACCCTGACCGGGAGCCTGGTCGGTCCCCGCCTCCTCGGGCTCGTGGGCGTCGCCACGGCCGCGCTCCTCGTCGGCCGCCTGGCCCGGGAGCGCTGGGGACGGGAGATCGGACACTTCGCCACGCTGGCGATCCTGCTGACCGCGGCGCGCGAGTACGCCTGGGAGGGGCGGCCGTACGGTCTCGTGTTGGGCTTCGCCGCGTTGGCCCTGTTCGCGTGGAGCCGGATCGCGGGCGACGTACGTCGGACGCTCTGGCTGGCGGTGCTCGGCCTCTCGCTCGCGGCGGCGGTGCAGCTGCACTACTTCGCGGTGCTGCTCGTCGTCCCCCTCGGCGTCGGCGAACTCGTGCGAGCGCGTTCGCGTGGCCGGCTCGACTGGGCCGTGCTCGCGGCGTTCGTGGTGCCGATGCTGCCGCTTTTCGCGGTCCTCCACGACGCCCGCGAGGCCAGCCAGCTCATGCGCATCGGGCCATTCAGCGCGCCCGGGGTCAGTGCGCTCGAATCTCACTACAAGGGCTTGCTGTCCATCCTCCTCGGTGTGTGCATCGCCCTTGGGCTCCTGGGTCTGTGCCAGCGCGGCCTCGCCGAGAGCCGGACGGCGCTGCGCGCGTACGTGCGCGACCCGCTGCAGGCGGTGATCGTCGCGTTCCTGCTCCTGCCGGCCTTGGCGATGCTGCTGTCGATCGCGGGTGGATCCGGTCTCTCGCACCCGCGCTACGCCCTGGCGTTCACGCTGGGCGCGAGCCTGGCGGCAGCGAGCCTGCTGCATGCCCTGGGCCTGGACCCGCGAGCGCGCCAACGCGTCGCGTTCTGCTGCGCGCTGGCCGTGCTGATCCTGTCCTGGGGAGACGTGCGCCTGGCGTGGCGCGCGCACACCGAAGTCGAGCAGCCGATCCTGGCGGACTCCCAGGCAGGAACTTTGAGCGTCTTCCCGTTCGGTGTGGAAGGGCTGCAGGCCTGGCAGGCCGCCGACGAATCGACACGGAGCGCGATGCTCCTGGTCGCGGATCCGGCGATGGCCGTGGCGAGAGGTGCCAAGGCCACCGTGGACGTCAATCTCACCGGCGCACGCGATTTCTTCCCGTTCCCGGTCGCGGATTGGAACGAGGTGCGCGAGCTGAATCGTCCGTTCGTGCTCGTGCAGCGCAACGCCGGTTCGTCGTGGCTCCTCGAAGCGATCCTCCAGGACGGTGCCGTACTCGAGCGGGTTCCCGCCGCGGGCGGATGGAAGGCCTGGCTCGTGCGACCGAACCGGCTGGGTGAAAGGTCGAGCGCCAGCGCGGACGGGCAGGGCTCGCCGAAAGAGCGCGCCCCACGGGTCGTCCGTCAGAACGCGCCGGTAGCCCAGTCGCCCCTCGACGGCGGCTGACCGAGGGCGTTCCGTCCACGGCCGACGACGATCGGTCGGACTCGCGACGGGCCTGCACTTGTGAGCGCGTCGTGTCGCGGGCGATAGTCTGCGGCTTGCAGGCCGAGCACGTCACTCCGGGACCGCAACCGTACCGCATGGTCCAGCGAGTGGTCGTCGCGGCGGTGCTCGTTGCGGGGACCGCGGGCCTCGTCCTGCAACTGCGGTCGCCGATCGGCGTCTACGACGAAGGACTTCTTCTCACGAACTCCTGGCTCGTCGCGGAGGGTGGAATGCCGCACCGCGACTTCTACACGAACTACCCGCCCGGCATTTACCTCGCGATCGCCGGGATCTGGAAGGTGTTCGGAGTCTCGGTGCATTCCGTCCGGCTCCTCGGACTCGCACTGCACGCACTGCTGGCGATCCTCGCGGGCAAGCTCGGGGGACGGATGCTCGGAAGGGGCTTCTCGTGGTCCACCGCGAGCATCGTGCTCGTCTGGGGAGCGGGGCTTGGGCTCACGCCGCGGGCCTGGCTCGCGGCCATGGTGGCTGGGCTCCTCTTCGCCTGGCTGATGTGGAAGGCGATCGACGAACCGCGGCCCGTGCGCTTCGTCCTCGCGGGGTTGGCCCTGGGCCTGGTCGGCAGCCTGCGCCACGACCTCTTCGGGTACCTCGTCCTGTCGGGATTCGTCTTCTTCGGTCTCCGTGTCGTCGTGACGCGCACGTTGCGGGTTCGTGCGCTCGTCGTGCCCGGACTGCTCGTGGCGCTGGGCGCCGCACTCGTCCTGGTGCCCGTGTGGATCCCAGTCCTGCGCGCGGCCGGTGGCGAGCGCGTCGTGCTGGACCTGTTCGTCGAGCAGTCGCGCGTGCTGGCGGGCCGCGAACTGGGGCTCTTCGCGCGATCGGGCTGGCGCGGCTTTCAGTGGATGTTCGTGCTCGAAGTCGCCGCGCCGATCACGGCTGGCGTGATCCTGTGGCGCAAGGGCTGGTCCGACGGCCTCGCGATCCTCGGCGCCCTCTCGCTCGCGGCGCTGCCAGCGGCCTCGGGACGCACGGACGCCGTGCACGTCATCGGCAGCGCGGCTCCGGCGCTCGTGCTGTTCGCCTTCCTCGGTGTCCGCGAGCTCGAGCGTCGCTCTGCGCGCGGACCGCGACTCGCGACAGCTCTCGCACTCGTCGGCGCCCTGGTCGTGCCCGCACCACGATTCCTCTCGTTCCGTCTGAATCGTGAGGCGGGCCCAAAGCTCGATTTCGCCACCTACGACGGCCTGCCCGAGACCCCGGAGCGCGCCGAGGGCCGCGCCGACGTGCTCGACTTCGTGCGTGCGCACACGAAACCGGGAGAACCGATCTTCGTGGGAACGCGCAGCCATCGCGTGATCTTCGTGAACGAGCTGGATCTCTACTACCTCGCGCAGCGCCCCGGCGCGACGCGCTGGCTGCAGTTCGATCCGAACCTGACCAATCGACTCGACGTGCAGGTCGAGATCGCGTCGGACCTCGAACGGACGCACGCCGAAGTCGTGATCCTGTGCAGTTGCTGCTATCGGGACGAGTCGAACGGCAACGACGTTCCTGGATCCGCGTGGCTCGACGAGTACCTGGCGAGTCGGTACGCGATCGTTCGGGAGACGGGCCCCTACCGCCTGCTCCAGCGTCGGCCGGAGCCGCGCTGAGCCGAGCCGCGCGGCGTTTCCTTGAATTCGCGCCGGGGTTCTCGAAAGCTGTCGCGCGAGCGCCGACTCGAACCGTGCCTGCCACATCCATGCCCATGTCCGACTGGCCGGACTCCGACTCGAGTCGCTTGCTGACGATCGTCGTGCCCACGCACGGGCGCATCGACGTGACGTTGCGCTTCCTGGAGACGTACCGCGCGCAGAGCCGCCCGAGCCACCTGATCTTCGTCGACGATCGCTCGCCGGACGACACGGTCCGAGTGCTGCGCGAACGCGGAGAGACCGTGATCGAGCCCGAACGCCGGCTCTACTTCAACGGCATCCTGAACCTCGCGATCGCCTCGTGCCGAACGCCCTACCTCGGGTTCCTGAACAACGACCTCGTCCTCGGCAGCCGCTTCGTCGAGGACTCGTTGGCCACCTTCGAGCGCACCGGGTTCGACTTCCTCGTCCCCTTCACGTTCGAGGAGGCCGATCTGGATCCCGCGGAGTTGGAACGCGTCCGCCGGTTCCGCGTCCTGCGCTTACGACGTCAACAGGGCTGGTGCATGCTCTTTCGGACTGCATCCGTGAAGCGCCTGCCGGCGATCCCGGACGACCTGCGCCTGTGGTTCGGGGACTCGTGGATCTTCCACCACGCGTGGGAGAGCGGGCAGAAGATGGGTGTCATGATGCACACCGCGATCCTCCACCAGCGCCACACGACGATCCAGAGCGACGCGACCTTCAAGAAGACGGGCGTGCACCCGGTCATCGAGGAAGACAAGCGCGTCTTCGCCGAACGGTACAGCTGGGTCACCACGAAACGCCTCGGGGCCTGGCGCCTCGTTCCGCGATACCTGCGACGACGGATCGTGCCGTTCACCTAGTGGGGTGGCCGGAGCGCCGAGTCGCGAACTCCTGCCGATCAGGCGATCTCGGCACCGACGTGCTTCGGCGAAAGGCCACGCTTCGCTCGCTCGACGTTCTCGAGGATCTCGATCATCCGCTCCATCGTGGAGTCGAAGCCAAAACCCTCGGCGCGGGTTCGAGCATGGACCCGGGCTTGTCGGCGGCGGTCTTCGTCGCACCAGGAGAGCAGGCTCGCGGAGATCGCTTCGGGGCCGCAGTCGGCGCGCAGGACGTCACCGTGGACGCCTGAATCGACCAGTTCAGAAGCGCCAGCGTGATCCGTTGTGATCGCCGGCGTCCCACAGGCGAGGGATTCGAGCACGGTGAACCCGAAACTGTCGTACCAGGTGGGGAGCACGTGCACGTCCGCGGCCGCCAGGCAGAGCTCCGGGTCGCGTCGCTCACCGTGGAAACGGACGCGGTCCCCGATCCCGAGGTCCGCGGCCAGCTTCTCGTACTGCGCCTGGTTGGAGTCGCGCCCCACGACCGAAAGGCGCGCCCGCGCCTCCCGCGAAGCGACGGCGACGAAACCGCGGATCAGCCGGTCCAGGCCCTTGCGCTCGAAGCCCTTCCCGAGGAAGAGGAACAGCACGTCTTCTGCCGAGGCTCCGAGGCCCTTGCGGATCTCGATGCGACGCGTGGTTTCCACCGGATGGAAGCGTTGCAGGTCGACGCCGTTGTAGACCAGGTCCAGCGACTCGGGCGGGACCGCGTACCGCTGCGCGAGGTCCCGGCCGACCAGCTTCGAGTTCACGATCACCCGGCGATACGCGCCGGGCGCGTAGGCACGGCGCTCGATGACGACCGCCAGGTGGTCCTTGATGCTGGACAGATGCGGCATCAGGCGCCGTTCCCGCTTCCGGGCGACGCGCACCTGCTCCAACCAGATCGAATGAGAACCGCCGCTGCAGCGGATGACGTCCTGGCTCCAGGTCCGACCCAGCGAGTAGACGAGGTCGTAGCTCGTCTCCCGAAGGTGTCGTTCGACATCGCCGGCGAACGCCCACATCCGCCACGCGCTGCCGATGACGGGGCTCTTCAACACCCTGAACTGGATCGCCGGATGGGCCGGTTCCACGTGGGAACGGCACACGACGGTCACGTCGTGGCCCCGCACGGCGAGTCGCCGCGAGACTTCGTTCAGCACGCGCTCCGTGCCGCCGACCTGCGCGTGACGCAGGTGAACCAGCGCGATCTTCATCGAGCGCAAGTCTAGTGTCGCCGGCCAGGCGACTCGTTCGAAAACCGCGCGGCTCGTGTCGCCCGCGCGTGGCGCCTGCGCGCGTTGCACGCGGACCCGCGATCGGGCCCCAGCTCGAATCCCCTACCGGGAATCGAACGCGCTGCGCATGGCCCGGCAGCGGCAGGTGCGTGCCGGAGGCAATGCGCGCACGGCCGCGAAGAGCAGGCCCGGAAGCGTCATGCGAGCTTCCGCGCGGCGCTGCATTCCGCCAGGACCTCGCGGTACATGCGCTCGTAGGCCGCGACCATCTGTTCGGGCAGGAAGCCCTCGCTGACGCGTCCCGGCCCGGCGGAACCGAGTCGGTCGCGCAGGACCGGGTCCAGCACCACGCGCTCGAGCGCACTCGCCAGCGCGACGGCATCATCCGGAGGAACGAGCAGTCCAGTGCGGCCGTCGACGACGGCTTCGGCCAGCCCCCCGATACGGCTCGCGACGACCGGCCGCCGGGCGGACATCGCCTCGAGCGCCGCGACGCCCAGCCCTTCGCGGCGAGCCGGGAGGACGAACACGTCCGCGCCGGCCAGCAGGTCGCCGATGTCCTCGCGACGCCCGAGGAGCCGAACCCGCGCTTCGAGCCCATGCTGTTCGATACGTCGCTGCAGATCCGCGCGCTCCTCTCCTTCACCCGCGAGCCACACGCGGGGGCGCACGCCGCGCTGGTCGAGCCGAGCGAGTGCCTCGATCAGGACGTCGAGCCCCTTGCGGGCCACCAGCGCGGCCGCGGACAGGAGGACCACGTCCTCCGTGCCGGCTCCGAGCTCGGCCCGCACGTGCTCGCGGCCGAGATGCGGGCGGATGCGCGCGGGGTCGATCGCGGATGGCACCAGCGTGATGCGTGCCGCGTCGACACCACCGTCCGTGAGACAGCGTGCGACAGCCGGAGAGATCGCCGCGGCCCGCTGCACCAGCTTCCCGTAGATCAGTCGAGTCCGCAGACCCCGTGAAACGCGTCGGTCCATGCGCCGCGTCGTGATCGCGGGAACACCGGCGCGCCATGCGGCGAGGCCACCCAGCCAGGTCGCGCGGCCGGTGTGCAGGTGGACCAGGTCCGGTTGCAGCCGGCTCAACTCACGCCGGAGGACGACCACGCTGCGCAGGTCGAGATCGCTCGACAACGGAACGGCGCGCGTTTCGAAGCCACGTTTCATGGCCTCGGCTTCGGCGCGGCTTCCCGGCGGAGCGACGAGCACGCACCGGTGCCCGCGAGATCGCAGCCCCTCGAGGAGCAGGAACACCTGGACCTCGCCCCCCGAGAAGCCGCGTTCGGCATCGACGTGCGCGATCAGGAGCGGGACTTCGGTGCTCACGGGCCGCCCTTGGAATCGTGGGCCGATGCGGCTCCGAGGGGAGCGCACGTCTGCCCAGCGCCGAACCCGAGTGCCGGGAAGTGCATCCTTCCCGACGCGGAGACGGCGGCGGCGTGCGAGGTGTTCATCCGAGCCACGATTCTAGCGGCACGCACCGGCCTCGCTCCATCCGTTGCGGTCGGCGCGCAGCGTGCTGCGCGTTCAGGCCTTGCCCGACTTCCGCAGGACGGCCGTCGGCTTGCCGTTCTCGTCCACCGCCACCATGGTCACGTCGGCTTCGGTGACGTGCACGAACTCGCCGCCGCCGAAACGTCGCTGGGCCCACACGGACACGTGGACGGTGATCGACGTGCGCCCGACACGCGTCGTCTCCGTGTAGAAGGAGACGAGGTCGCCGACTTGGACCGGCTGCTTGAACTCCACCTTGTCCATCGCGACGGTCACGATCCGCGACGGATGACTCTTGTGCGCCTCGACCGCCGCTGCCAAGTCGATCTCGGAGAGGATGATGCCGCCGAAGATCGATCCCAGCGCGTTGGTATCGCGCGGCATCATGAGCCGGCGGATCGAAGGCACCCGGTCAGCGGGAAACATGCGGTCGTCACTCATGAAGTCGTTCCTGTGGATGCGAGCGACCGCGCCGCGTAGGCGCGCACGGTTTCCTGCAGCTCATGGGTCTGGTCGTCGAAGAAGTGGCCGGCGTTCGCGATCTCGATGGCCTCGATGCTGGGAGGGAGGTCCGGGAACTGCCGGCGCAGCTCAGGAAGTGTGCCGTACGTGTCCCTCTCGCCCATGACGACGATCGCGGGAATCGCAATGCGCGCGAAGTAGGCGCAGTCGAAAGCCAGCACCGGCAGGGCGACGAGGACGAGCCGCTGGATGCGCGGGTCGACGAGCGCGCGCTGCACCGCGGTGCGCGAACCGAACGAGAAGCCTCCCGCCCAGAGTTCGACGCCGGGATAGCGTGCGACCATCCAGTCCAGGGCCGCGCCGAGATCGTCGACTTCACCGCCCCGGCCATCGTGGACACCCTCGGACCGACGCACGCCGCGAAAGTCGAAGCGCAGCACGGCGACTCCGGCGTGCTGCAGGCCGCGCGCGGCCCGAAAGACCACCTTGTTGTCCATCGTCCCGCCGTAGAGCGGGTGCGGGTGACAGAAGACGGCGACGGCGCGGGGAGCGATGTGGCCCTCGGGCTCCCACAGCTTGGCCACCAGGCGGCCGGCCGGACCTTGCACGACGACGTCCATGGATTCGAAGAGTGTAACGGCTCGCTCCCCGGGCCCACCCGTGCCGTTTCCGCACGGAAACGCGGCACGCAGCGCCAGCGGACGGTTGCAACTCCACGGTGCGTCGCGACCATGCTCACAGTCCCAAGCCCCCTGTCCTCGGCCAACGCGTTCGAACCATGATCCAGTCCTTGCTCCGCGCCTCCGTTCTCTCCGCCGTCGTCGCGACCTTCGCGCTCTCCGTCCCCGCTCAGACACCGGCCAAGATCGAGTTCCCCGCCGCCAGCCCCACGGGCAAGATCGAACAGCGCGTCGGGTTCACCGACATCGAGGTCGTCTACGGGCGCCCTGGCGCGAAAGGCCGCAAGGTCTTCGGCGAGCTCGTCCCGTTCGGCGAGGTCTGGCGCACGGGCGCGAACACGGCGACCTCGATCTCCTTCAGCACGGCCGTGAAGTTCGGCGGCACGGACGTCCCCGCCGGGAAGTACGCGCTCTTCACGATTCCCGCCGCTGGCGAGTGGACCGTGATCCTGAGCAAGGTCACGGAACAGTGGGGCGCCTACCAGTACGACAAGAAGGACGACCAGGCGCGCGTCAAGGTGAAGCCCCTCGCGCTCGCCGAGGCCGTCGAGACGTTCGAGATCGGGATCGGCGACGTGCGCGACGCCTCGGCGACGCTCGTCCTCTCGTGGGAGAAGACGCGGGTGCCCGTGAAGCTCGAGTTCGACATGAAGAGCGTCGTCCCCGAGATCGAGAGCATGATGGCCGGCGCGGGCAAGAAGCCCTATCTGCAGGCGGCGATGTTCTACTACGACAACGATCTCGACCTGAAGAAGGCCATCACCTGGATGGACGCCGGGCTCGCCGAGCAGCCCGAGGCTTTCTGGATGACCTACCGCAAGGGTCTGATCCTGGCGAAGATGGGCGACAAGAAGGGCGCGATCGCCGCGGCCGAGGCCTCCCTCGCGATGGCGAAGAAGGCGGAAGGCGGCATCAAGGACGAGTACGTGCGCTTGAACGAAGCCCTGATCGCGCGACTGAAGTGATGCGTGGGCGTGATGCGCGGACTCCACCCGGCGCCTGCGCCGGCGGGAGTCCGGCGCCGGGCTGATACCCTGCGCCGCACCGTGCTCCGCCGCATCCTCGCTCTCGCTCGCGCGGGTTTCGCGCACCACGTCGCCGGCGGCGCGATTCCCGTCGCGCCGCTCGTCGTTCACGGCTCGGTCGGAGCGCTCGCGGCATTGCTCGTCCGCGACTCTCTCGGCCCGTTTCCCTTCGCGCTGGCGATCCTGTCGCTGTCCGCGGCGCTCGTCGCGCTGCCGCTGCTCGGCGACCTCGCGCCTCTCCTGCGCGCCGACCCGTCCGAGGAGTGGATCGCGGCCCAGCCGGTCACGCAGCGCGAGATCCGCCTGGCGCGCAGTCTGGTGGCGATCGTCGTCGTCGCGGGTCTCGCGGCATCGAGCCTGATCCCCGCCGCGATCTTCGCCCCGCACGGGTGGAGCTTCGTGGACCGCGCCACGCTCGTCGTCGCGGGTCTCGGACTGGCGTTGACCCTCGCGGCCGGCCTGCTCACGGCACTGTCGGTGCTTGGCGGTCGCGCCGAGGGCGCGCTCGTCCTGTTGCAGACGCTCCTGTTCGCGGCGATCGTCGTCGGAGCCCTCGTTGGCCTGCGCTCCGTCCCCGAGCTGGCGCGCATCGCACGGCCCGAGGACGCACCCGCCTGGCTCGCCTGGTTGCCCTCGACGTGGTTCGCGCGCGCACTCGCGGGGTCGTGGTGGCCTGCCATCGTCGCGAGCTTCGCCGCGCTGACGCTGCTCGTCGCCGCTCCGGCGGCTCCCGCGCCGAGCGCGTTGCGGCGCGGCGCACTCTCGTTCGTGCTCGCCCCCTTGCATGCGTTCGCCGCTCGCACCTGGGTTCGTCGCGAAGAGCGCGCGAGCTTCGAGCTCGTGGCTCGCCTGCTGCCTCTCGAACGCGACGTGATCCTGCGCACGTATCCCCTCGTCGGCATTCCGCTCGCGTTCCTCGCCGCTGGCGCGAGGTCGGGCGGGCCCGAGCGCGAGGCGCTCCTCGCGCTCCTGCTCTTCGCACCGCCGGTCTGGATGCCGATCCTGCTCGCGCACGTGCCGGCCAGTGCGAGCCACGCGGCGCGCTGGTTGCTCGACGGAGCGCCCATCGACCACGCCGCGTTGCACGCTGGAGCGCGCAAGGCGATCGCGGTGCGATTCCTGTTCCCGCTCTACGCCGCTTTGTTCGTGCTCGCGGCCTGGCAGGCAGGACCTGGTTTCGCGGTCCGCCTCGTGGTTCCGGCTGCCCTCCTGGCGTGGCTCCTGATCGAACCCATCTACGACACATACGTCCGTGACCTGCCGTTGTCGCGCTCGCCCGACGACCTCCTGGTCGAGATGGACTGGACCGGGCCCATGATCGCCCTCGGTGCCGTGCAGGTCGTCGCCGCGGTCGCCGCCTGGAAGTTCCTGGCGGCCTGGCCGGCGGCGATCGGAGTCTCCGTCGTGCTCCTCGCCTACGCCTGGGTCCGAGAGCGGCGCGCGCGCGCCAGCTCTACCCGTGCGCAAGGCGCGCAGGGCGCGTAGCCTGGGAACGTGATTCCCCCCTGGCTCCTCCTGTTCCTGACGTTCTCGCCCTCAGGCTACTCCTCCGCGCCGACGTCCGAACCGACCGTCGAGCTGATCGAGAGTTGGCCCCGCGGCACGAACCTCGACCACGCTGACCTGCGCGACGCGAGCGTCGTATGGCTCGAGGCGTTCGACGCCGCTAAGACCTCGATCGACCTGGCGCAGTTCTACTTGAGCGAAGAGCCCGGTGCGGGGCCCGCGAGCACGCTCGGCGCGATCGTCTCCGCGATCGAGCGCGCGGCGGCACGCGGGGTGAAGGTGCGCGGCCTCTTCGACGCCAAGTTCTACAAGACCTATCCCGAGACCATCGACCGCCTGGGCCACGCGAAGAGCGTGGAGACGCGCCTGCTGGACTTGAAGCCGGTCACGGGCGGCGTGCTGCACGCGAAGTACTTCGTCGTGGACGGGCAGGTCACCTACCTCGGCAGCCAGAACATGGATTGGCGGTCGCTCGAGCACATCCAGGAGCTCGGGGTGCTCGTCGACTCGAAGCCCGTGGCAGCGACGTTCCTCGAGGCCTTCGAGCTCGACTGGCGCATCGCGGGCGGCGACAAGCGCACGGAACAGGGGTCGAAGGCCGCGGACGGGTTCCCCCTGCGTGTCGGCGCGGGCAGCGAGGAGTTCCGCATCACCCCCGTCTACTCGCCCCTCGAGCTCGCGCCCGACCCGCGACTGTGGGACCTGCCGCGCCTCGTCTCCCTGATCGACGGCGCGAAGCAGAGCGTGCGCGTGCAGCTCCTCACGTACCGCATGACGGGCCGCGACGGCACCTACTTCGAGGAGCTCGAGAACGCCCTGCGCCGCGCAGCCGCGCGCGGCGTGAAGGTGCAGCTCCTGCTGGCCGACTGGTGCATGCGCAAAGGCACGATCGAGGGCCTTCAGGCGCTCGAGCCGCTCGCGAACGTCGAAGTGAAGCTGGTCACGATCCCGCAGAGCGGCGAGGGCTTCGTCCCCTTCGCGCGCGTGATCCACGCCAAGTACCTCGCGGTCGACGGCCGCGCTGCGTGGGTCGGCACGAGCAACTGGGAGAAGGACTACTTCCACGAGTCACGCAACGTGGGCGTCGTGATCGAAGGTGGCCCGCTGCCGCGTCGGCTGGACCAGTTCTTCCTGGACGGCTGGAACGGTCCGTACGCGAAGCCGGTCGATCCCTGCGCGACCTACGTCGCACCGCGCATCGGCGAGTGACGGCGCGGCGGCTCGCTCAGCGCTCGGCGAGGAACTCGCGCATGTCGTCCGGCATCGGGCTCTCGATCTCGACGCGCTCGCCCGTCCCCGGCGCTCGGAACACGACGCGGTGGTTGTGCAGCGCGTGGCGCTCCATCCCGAGCTCCGCGCGGTCTTGCGCGGTCAGGAGGTCGTCGAGGCTGCGCTCGAACAGCGCCTCGTCGACGCCGTAGAGCTTGTCCCCCACGACCGGGTGGCCGATCGCGTGCATGTGGACGCGGATCTGGTGCTGCCGGCCCGTGATGGGATGACAGGCGACGAGAGCGCAGTCGTCGAAGCGCTCGATCACGCGCCATTCCGTGCGACAGGACTGTCCGTCCGCGGCGACCGTCATCTTCAACGCGACCGTCGACACGCGTGCCGTGCCGATCGGCAGGTCGACGACGCCCGACTCGCGATCGGGGTTGCCGCGCACGATCGTCATGTACTCCTTCTCGACCTGCCGACGCTCGAATTGCTGCTGCACGTCGGCGTGCGCCTCGGGATCGAGCGCGACGAGCACGATGCCGCTCGTCTCGCGGTCGAGGCGGTGGCACAGACGCGGCGCGCCGAGCTTCTCGAGCTCGAACCCGCCGCCGTAGCGAGCGTGGACGCGCTGGATCAGCGTGTCGGAGACGTGGCGGCCGCTGGGGTGGACGACGACGCCAGCCGGCTTGTCGACGCCGAGGACGCGACCGTCGTCGTACAGCACCGTGAGCTCGTCGGTGGCGGGGCCGATGACCGGACGGAGTTCCTCGGGGATCACGACGATCACGCGCGAGCCGTGCTGGAGCTTGCGGCCGGGGCGGCGCTCCTCGAAGGGTTCCTCGCCGCCGTGGGGCCGATCGGGCCGCGAGGGGTCGATCAGGACGTGCCCCGTCTTGATCAGGTCCTGGATCGACGTGCGCGAGCGCCAGGCGAGGTGGTGCACGAGGAAGGAATCGAGGCGGATCTCGAAGCCAGCGTGCGGGCGCTGCCAGTCGTTGGCCTGGACGACGAGTTCGACGTGGCTCGGGGCCACGTTGAGGTCGCGTTCCTTGCCGAAGAGGCCCATCGAACGTTCCAGGATACGCGGGAGGAGGAGGATGGGCGGGGAAGGTGGGCGGGAGAGACGACGCGACCCGGCGCGGGGGCCGGGTCGGAGGTCGCAGACCGCTCGCGGCGGTCGGAGGGGGACGGTCGGACCGAAGACCGACCAGCAGTCCGACAGACGGACTGACCTCTCGTTACTAGTGGGAAGCGCGCTCTGGCGCGCTTCCTATACAGCGCTCGGCGGCCCCGACTGCGAGAACGACGGCTTCCGCATCGGACGGGCGCGGCGGCGCTTCTTCAGCTTCGTCGGGTCGTTCTTGCGCGTCGCCTTCTGGATGATGCGCAGGCGTTCGCGGCGCTCCCGGCGGCGCTTGTCCGAACGCTTCTCGTGCCACGTGTTGGCCTTCGCGAGGCGGAAGATGCCGCTGTAGTTGCACTGGCGCTTGAAGCGCCGCAGCGCGGCCTCGAGAGACTCGTTGGCACGGACCTGAACCTTGATCACACGTGAATTCCTTCGGGAGTGTTTCTGGACGTCGCGCGGCCAGCCTGGCGCGCTGCAAAGCGGGCGAAGAGGATAGCGGGCCCCCGCGCGCCCACCAAGGCCCGGCTGGAATCGGGGGGCCGGGCCTGGGATCCTGCACGGCGTGGACCAGGGCGGGAAAGGGTCGGGCGCGTCTCCGGAGGCCGAGCTGGTCGGCTCGGTCGAACGGGTGACCTACACCCACGAGGAGAGCCTCTACTCCGTCCTAAGGGTAAGCGCGGAAAAGGGTTACGGCCCGCCCGCGGACCGGTACCCGTTCGCCCCGGACCTGGTCACCGCGGTCGGCCGCATCGATCGGCCCGCGCCCGGACTGCGCGTGCGCCTCGGCGGGCGCTGGATCGAGCACAAGGAGCACGGGACGCAGTTCGAGTTCGAGACCGTCGAGGTCCTGCCGCCGGCCGGCCGGTCGGGGCTCGTGAAGTACCTCGCGTCGGACCGCTTCGAGGGCATCGGCGAGAAGCTCGCCGAGCGCATCGTCGCGCAGCTCGGGGACGACGCCTTCGTCGAGATGCTGGCGCATCCCGAGAAGCTCGAGCTCGTGAAGGGCCTGCGGCCGGGCGTGCGCGAGAAGCTCCTCACCGCGGTCGCGCTCGACTTCGGGACGCACAAGGCGCAGGGGTTCCTGCGCGGCCATGGGCTCGGGCCCGTGCAGGCCGCGGCAGTCGTGCGGAAGCTGGGCCCCGAAGCCGAGGATCTCGTGCGCGCCGACCCGTACCGCCTCGCCGGCGCGGTGGGCGGCATCGGGTTCGCCACGGCGGATCGAATCGCGCACGCGCTGGGCGTGTCGCCCGACGATCCGCGCCGCGGGCGCGCGGCGATCTTGCACGCGCTGCAGGAAGCGGCGGGCGACGGGAACACGCTCCTGCCGCGAACGGAGCTCGTCGCGAGCGCGGGAACCACGCTCGAGGACGCCGTGCCGTCGACCGTGCTCGAGGAGTGCGTGGACGAGCTCGCGCGCACGTCGGCGATCACGGTCGACGCGACCCTCGACGGCATCCAGCGCGTGTACCTGCCCCATCTGGCGCACTGCGAGAGGGAGCTGGCGAAGAACCTCGCGCGCATCTTGCGTTCCGGCACGCGCACGCCTTTCGCCGACGCGACCGACCTGGAGCGCGCCGAGAGGAAGTCGGGTGTCCTGCTGCACGCGACCCAGCGCGAGGCCGTGCTGGGGCTGCTCGCCCGGCCGCTGGCGCTCCTGACCGGCGGTCCAGGTGTCGGCAAGACGACGATCACGCGATTCGTCGTGCAGCTCGCCGCCGCGAAAGGCGCGAAGATCCTGCTCGCGTCCCCCACCGGACGCGCGGCGAAACGACTGTCGGAAGCGACGGGCGAGCAGGCTCAGACCGTGCACCGGCTCCTCGGCTACGACCCGACGACCGAGGGTTTCGTCCACGACGCACGCAACCCGCTCGACGCGGACCTGGTCGTCGTCGACGAGGTGTCGATGCTCGACGTCGTGCTCGCGCACCACCTGCTGAAGGCGATTCAGCCGCCCACCCGGCTCGTGTTCGTCGGCGACCCGGACCAGTTGCCTTCCGTCGGCCCCGGCAACGTCCTGCGCGATCTGCTTGCGTGCGAGCCGGTGCCGCGCTGGCGACTGACCGAGATCTTCCGTCAGGCGCAGGGCAGCCGCATCGTCGTGAACGCGCACCGGATCCTGCGCGGCGAGGAGCCGGAACTCCCGCCGCGCGGCGACCGCGCGTCCGACTTCTACTTCTTCGGCGAGGACGATCCGGAACTCGCAGCGGAACTGCTCGTCGACGTCGTGACGCGCCGCATCCCCGAGACGTTCGGCCTGACGTGGGTCGACGACGTGCAGGTCGTCGCGCCGATGTACCGCGGCGCGTGCGGCGTCGACGCGCTGAACGAGCGGCTGCGTCTCGCGCTGGGCGCCGGCGGCCGCGAGGTCCGCCAGGGCGCACGAGCGTGGCGTACGGGCGACCGCGTGATCCACACGCGCAACGACTACGAGAAGGAGGTCTTCAACGGCGACATGGGCCGGATCGCTCGTGTCTCCGGAGACGGCACCGTCTTCGTGAAGTTCCCAGAACGCGAGGTGCCGTACGAAGGGTCGGAGCTCTCCGACCTCCAGCCCGCGTTCGCGATCACCGTGCACCGCGCGCAGGGCGCCGAGTTCCCGGCCGTCGTGATCCCGCTCGTGCCGCAGCACTGGATGATGCTGCAGCGACACCTCCTCTACACGGCGGTCACGCGGGCCAAGAAACTCTGCGTCCTCGTCGGCTCTCGCCGTGCACTGCGCATGGCGCTCGACAACACGGACGAATCGACGCGGCAGAGCGCGCTCGCCGACCGCATCGGACGAGCTCTGGCCGCGCCATGACGGCCGCCTCGTCTCCCTGGCGATTCCTGGCCGAAGAGCGCGGATTCAGGCGACTGTGGATCGCGACCGCGATCTCGGAACTCGGCTCCGTCGTGGCACGCGTCGCGTTCCTGCTCCTGGTGCACGAGCGCGCCGTCCGGACGGGCGGCGCCCCAGAATCGGCGACGGCGCTCATGCTGATCGCCGAGATGCTGGCCATGGTCGTGTGCGGCCCGTTCGCCGGTGCCATGGTCGACCGCTTCGACAGGCGACGCCTGCTGGTCGTCGCGAACCTGATCCAGATGACCCTCGCCGCGACGGTCCCGTTCGCGGCGCGCGCGGACGCCACGTGGCCGATCTACGTGCTGGCCATGGGGATCTCCGGCATCTCGACGGTGTTCCCGCCGTCGAGGCAGAGCGCGATCCCCGATCTCGTCGGCCTGCAGCGCGCCCCGACGGCGAACGCGATCTCGTCCAGCACGACGAGCTTCGTGATCGTCGTCGGCGCGGCCGTCGCCGCGATCGTCCTGGAGGCGCTCGACAAGGACGCCTGCTTCTGGATCAACGCCGCGAGCTTCCTCGTCGCGGCCATCGCGCTCTCCGGGCTGGTCCTGCCGAGTTATGCCGGCGAGAAGCACGGCGTCCGCGCGTTCTTCGCCGAGATCGCGGCCGGCCTGGCCCACGTGCGCCGCGCCCCGCCGATCGCGTACGTGGTGCTGTGCTATTTCGTGTCGTTCGTCTTCATCGGGCTGTGGTTCCCGATCATGCCCGAGTACCTGCGCCGCCACCTGGGCGTCGACGCGGAGGTCTGGCTGCCGCGCTCGTACCTCATGTTCGGACTGGGAGGCATCGTCGGCGGCATGATCGGACCGTGGATCGGCCGCCGCGTGCGCGTGGGGCGCGCCGTCGTGCTGACCTTCTTCCTCGAGCCCTTCGTGATGGCGGCGTACCGGCTGCCCACCTCGCCCTGGGTCATGATGGCGCTGTCGTTCGCCTGGGGGGTATTGGCGTTCGCGTACTTCGTGCAGGAGCACACGGTCCTGCAGCAGGACGTCCCGCCCGAGCTGCGTGGCCGCGTCTTCGGGATGCTGCCGCCGCTGCAGGCGCTGGGCACGCTGACCGCCAGTGCGCTCGTCTACTGGGAGGCGGGCCGCATCCCGCCGGGCGACGTCATGCTGATCGCCGGCATCGGGTACTTCACGGCGAGCGCGCTGTTCCTGGCGCTGTTCCCGGGCGGCGTCGCGCTGTGGCGCAGGCCGAACCTGGCATCCGAGCCACCCTGAGCACATCAGGCCGGCAGTTCCTCCAGGAAGGTCATCAGGGGCAGGATCTCGATGCCATCGATGCTCTGCGGCCTGGGACCGAGGAAGACCACGATCTTGCGCTTGAGCCCCTTGGAGCGCGCGGCCAGGGCCTCGAATCCGCGCCGTGGCAGTTCCTTCAAGGTGCGGGCCGACTTGACTTCGATCCCCCACAGCTCGCGGCCCACTTCCAGGACGAAGTCAATCTCCGCGCCGCCCCGGTCCCGGAAGTGGAAGAGCCGCGTCCCATACCAGGAGTTCTGGACTCGGCGGTGCAGCTCCTGGGCAACCAGGTGCTCGAGCAGCAACCCGCGCTCGTCCTCGAGCGGCTTGTCCAGTGGCCGGCGCAACAGCGCATTGCGAACCCCGGTATCGAAGAAGAACGTCCGGGGATGGCCGACCAAGCTTCTCCGATCAGATCCGCTCCAAGCTGGAACGCGGAAGACGATCAGCGTGTCCTCGAGAACCTCGACATAGCGACGCGCGGTCTCGTACGGGATCTCGGCGTCCTTGCACAGCCCACGAAGGTTGAGGATGGCCCCCGAGCTCGCCGCCATCAGGTCGAGGAGCCGCCCGTACCCACCGAGGTCCCGCACGAGTGCCTCGGCTTGGACCTCCTCGCGCAGGTAGAGGTCGGAGTACGACTCGAGCGTCCGCGCTCGCTGGACAGGGTCGCGTTCGCTGTACACGCCGGGCAGCGTCCCGTGTGCGAGCACACGCCCCAGGTCGAAGTCGGCACCGAGTTCCCTCGCGAGAAGCGGGTGCAGGTAGTGCAGGTGCACGCGGCCAGGCAACAGGTTGGCCTGACCGCGACGCAGCTTCCGCGCACTCGACCCCGTGATCAGGAACCTCAGCCGCCCCTTCTCGCGGTCGACCCAGCCCTGGATCTGGTCGAGGAGCGCGGGCACGCGCTGCACCTCGTCCACGAGGATCTGCATGCGGCCCTTGCCCTTCAGCGCGGCGAGTTCGTCGTCCAGCGTCTCGGGGCGCTGCTGATACCGGCGCAGGTTGCCAAGATCGGCGAGGTCGATGACGAGATCGGGTTCCAACTCGCGCAGGAGCGTCGTCTTGCCGACCTGACGGGGTCCGAGCAGGAGGATGCTCTGCCGTCCAGCCTTCAGGGCGTCGAGGAGGACTCTTCGGTACACGTGGGTAATATACCTGCGATTTTACCCACGTACAAGTCAAACTGCCCCGCCGCCGCCCGGCTCGCTGCGCTGCCGGGCCCACCAGGCGAGGCGCTTCGCGATCTCCTTCTCGAACCCGAACGGGCCGGGTTCGTAGATCGCCTTCCCGCGCAGCTCGTCGGGCAGGTATTCCTGCGCGAAGTAGCCCGTCTCCGAATCGTGCGCGTACTTGTAGCCGGCGCCGTGACCGAGCGACTTCATCAGCGCGGTCGGGGCGTTGCGCACGTGCGGCGGCACTGCGGCACCGGGAGTCGCACGCGCGGCCTCGAACGCAGCACCGAGGGCCTGCTTCACGCTGCCCGACTTGGGCGCCGTCGCGAGGTACACGAGCATCTCGCCCATCGGCAGGTAGCCCTCGGGCGCGCCGAGCATGTGGTACGCGTCGCGCGCCGCGACCGCGAGCTGCAGCGCCTGCGGATCCGCGAGCCCGACGTCCTCCGCCGCCATCGCGATCGCGCGGCGGAAGATCACCATCGGATCCTCGCCGCCCTCGATGAGGCGCGCGGCCCAATACAGCGCCGCGTGCGGATCGCTGCCGCGCAGCGACTTGTGCAGCGCGCTGAGCTGGTCGTAGTGGACGTCGCCGCCCTTGTCGTGCACCGCGACGCGCGTCTGCAGCGCCTCCTGCGCCGCGGCCTTGTCGAGCCGCCCGCCCGCTCCGATCGCCGACGCGGCGGCCTCGAGCACCGTCAGCGCGCGCCGCGCGTCGCCGTCGGCCTGCACGGCCATCCAGCGCAGGACGTCGTCGTCGACCGTGATCTTCAGCGCGCCGAGCCCACGTTCCTCGTCGGTCAGAGCGCGCCGCAGCACGCGCTCGACGTCCTCGACTTGCAAGGACTTCAGCACGAGCACGCGCGCTCGGGACAAGAGCGCACTGTTCACCTCGAAGCTCGGGTTCTCGGTCGTCGCGCCGATCAGGGTGACGAGCCCCTCCTCGACCGCCGGCAGCAGGCTGTCCTGCTGCGCCTTGTTCAGCCGGTGGATCTCGTCGACGAACAGGACCGTGCGCTGCTGACCGAGCGCCAGCCGCTCGCGCGCCTCGTCGAACACGACGCGCAGCCGCGGAACGCCCTCGCTGACCGCGCTGAACGGCACGAACGCGCGCTGCCCCGCCGCCGCCGCGAGGTACGCGAGCGTCGTCTTCCCCGTGCCCGGCGGCCCCCACAGGATCACCGACCCGAGCGTGCCGTCCTCGATCGCGCGGCGCAGTGGTTTGCCCGCGCCGACGAGGTGCTCTTGGCCCGCCAACTCGTCCAGAGTCCGCGGCCGCATCCGAGCCGCGAGCGGTTGCGTCGCGGTCGAACCGGCGAAGAGCGCTGTATTCTCGTTGGACTTCCTGGCCATGGCGGTCGAGCGCATCCAGGCCGGTCGCATCGGCCGGGGAGTCGCGCACGCTCCTCGCCCGACACTCTAGCGGCCGACTCGCCTTCCGAGCTCGTAGAGCAGGATCGAAGCCGCGACGGTCACGTTGAGGGACTCGGGCCCCGTGCTCATCGGGATCGTCAGGCCGTCGAACTTCGCGACGATGGCGGGCAGGTCGCCGGTCTCGCCGCTGAGCCAGAGCGCGACCGGCCCGCGGACGGCGTACTGCCTGGGGTCCTGCCCCTGTCGCGTGGCCGCGCGCACACAGTGCACGGAGCGCCGCTCGAGTTCGGTCGCGACCGCCTCCGCGCTCGAGCCGGTCACGACGGGGAGGCGCAGCAGGCTGCCCATCGATCCGCGCAGGGACTTCTCGTTCCAGGGGGATGCGCCGCCGGGTATCACGACGATCGCCGTCGCTCCGAAGGCCTCGGCGGCGCGTGCGAGCGCTCCCAGATTCCCGGGATCGGAGATGCCCGCCACGACGAGGAGGACGGCGTCGGGGGCGATCTCGATCGTCGCGAGATCGCGCGAAATCGGCGTCGGAGCCAGCGCTAGGATGCCCGGCGAGGTCGCGAGGGAACTCACGCGCGCCAGCAGGTCCGCATCGACGAGTCGCACTTCCACACTGCTCGTGCGCTGGAGTTCACGCACGCGCTCGAGACGATCGTGCGCGACCAGCACGACCTCGACGCTCACGCCGGCTGCGAGCGCATCGTCGACGAGCCGGTCGCCCTGCAGCGCGATGGTCGACGGATCCCTGCCGGCCAGTACCGCTCGTGCTCGTTGCACGAGCGGGTTCTGCGCCGAGCGGACGACCTCGAGATCGCGCGCGTTCATCGCGCCTCCGTCAGACGCCGGTGCCGAAACCCGAGGAGGGACGCCCGTGATCCGCGCGTCCACCAGCCGGCTTCGCCGGTCCACGGTTCACGGCCGGCAGGCGCGCCGGAGGGCGCGATCCCGCCGGGCCCGAGCGCGGTCCTCCGGCCGGCTTGCCGCCGCGCGCGCCGCCGTGGCGCGAGTTCGCGAACTTGCCGCGACCTCCGCCCGGAGCCGCGCGATCGCTCGTGCGGCCGCTGCGGCCCGCGCGCGGCGGACGATCGCGCGCCTCGGGCGCCTCGCTGCGCAACGACGAGGCCGATCCCGACGCGACCGGCACGCTCTTCTTGATGAGCTTCTCGATGTCGCGCAGGAACTCGCGTTCCTCTCCGGAGCAGAACGAGATCGCTGTGCCCGTCGCTCCGGCGCGCGCGGTGCGGCCGATGCGGTGCACGTACGTCTCGGGCACGTTGGGCAGCTCGTAGTTGACGACGTGCGTGATGTCGTCGACGTCGATGCCGCGGGCGGCGATGTCCGTCGCGACCAGCACGCGCGTCGTTCCGGCGCGGAAACCAGCCAGCGTGCGCTCGCGGTTCCCCTGCGTCTTGTTGCCGTGGATCGCGAGCGCGGGGATGCCGTCGAGAGTCAGGCGCTTGGCGACCTTGTCGCCGCCGTGCTTCGTGCGCGTGAAGACCAGCGCGCGACCGACTTCCGGTCCCGAGAGGATCTTGCGCAGGAGTTCGGGCTTGCTGCCGCGATCGACGAAGTGGACCCACTGCTCGACCGCTTCCGCAGTCGTGGCCGCGGGCGTGACGTAGACATTCTCCGGGTTCGACAGGATCCCGTCGGCGAGCTGCGCGATCGCGGGCGGCATCGTCGCGCTGAAGAAGAGCGTCTGACGCTTCTTGGGCAGCGCCTGCAGGATGCGCTTCACGTCGGGCAGGAACCCGAGGTCGAGCATGTGGTCGGCTTCGTCCAGAACGAGGATTCCGACCTTGTCGAGCCGCGCGTGACGCTGGCCCATGAGGTCGACGAGGCGACCGGGCGTCGCGACGAGGACATCGAGTCCGCGCTCGAGGTTCTTGACCTGCGCGCCCTGCGGCACGCCGCCGAAGATGACCGCCACGGACATGCCAAGGCCCTGTCCGTAGTTCCGGAAGCTCTCCGCGACCTGCGACGCCAGCTCGCGCGTCGGCACGACGACGAGCGCGCGGACCTGCCGCGGCCCGGCGTGAGGGCCGGATTGCGAGAGCAGCTGCAGCATCGGCAGCGCGAAGCTCGCCGTCTTGCCCGTGCCGGTGCGCGCGCAGCCCAGGAGGTCCTTGCCCTTCAGCACGTGAGGGATCGCCGCGACCTGGATCGGAGTCGGCGTGGTGTAACCCTGCGCCTTCACCGCGCGCAGCAGCACGTCGAGGAGCCCCAGGTCGTCGAACGAACCTTCGCCCGCGGGGACGTCGTGACGACGCGCCTCGGGAAGCGGAGCGGCTGCTGCTCGGGACGGGCGCGCGGGGCGCTCGTCAGCGTGGCGCGGTGCATGCGTTTCGCGCGGAGCCGCGCTGCGCACCGGGGGGTGAGCCGGAGCGCGCGCCGCGTGCGGCGTCGGGGCCGCCGCGTGACGCCCCGTCTCGGGAGCGTGCTCGCGCGGCGCGCCCCCGGGGTGCCGCGGAGTCGCGGGACGTTCGTGGGATCCGCGCTCGAGCGGGCGGTGGGCGTCAGCGGCGGGCCGGTGCGCGGGCCGCGGAGCCGCGCCGCGCTCCTCGCGATGCGCGGCCGGCTTGTCGTGTGCGGGACGGGCGGGCGCGGGCGGAGCGGTTTCGCGGCGATCCGGCGCGGGCAGGTGGCGGTCGCGTGCTTCCGGGCGCGGCGTAGTCGTGTGCGGCGCGGGGCGGAAGGGTGCTCCGCCGCTCGGCGCGGCGCCGCTCGGCGCGCCACGCTGCGGCGCGCCACGCTGCGGCGCGTCACGGTGCGGGGCATCACGGTGCGGCGCAGCTCCGTGAGCGCGCGGCGCCGGCGGCGCGGGACGTCGTTCGTTCGAACCCGTTCCCGCGGCGCGCGGGTGGCGCTCGGGCTCTGCGTGCTTCGATCCCGCGTGCGGCCGTGCGGGCTTTCCGGCCGCGGATCGCGGACCCTTGCTCTGTTCCAACATGGGCAGCACTCTAGTCTCTGCGGAGGACTGGAGCCCGTGCGGGCCTGTTTTCGGCCGATTTGGGCCGCGTGCCGCGCTCTCCGAGGGGCATTCATCGCTACCCTGCCCGGTGATGACCTCCCTCCAGACGGGCCGCGTGGTGCGAACGGACGCCAAGGTGTGCCACGTCCTGGTCGACGGCCGCGTGATCCAGGCCGCCCCCCGCGGCGCGCTCTATGGCGTGGATTCGGAGCGTCGGCAGGAGAAGAACCCGGTCGCGGTCGGCGACGACGTCGAGGTCGACCTCGCCAGTTCCCCGGCCAGCCTCGACCGCGTGCTCAAGCGCCGGAACCAACTGTCGCGCATCGCGTCGTCGCACGATCCTCGCGAGCAGGTCCTCGCGGCGAACGTCGATCAGATGGTCATCGTCGGGTCCCTCGCGAAGCCCGGCTTCTCGAGCAACCGCACGGACCGGATCCTCTCTGCGTGCTGGTGGCAGCACATCCCGGTCGTGCTCGTGCTGAACAAGATCGACCTCGTCAGCGCGGAGGAGCTCGACACGATCCGAGACACGTACGAGCGCATCCCGATCCAGGTCCTGCCGACGTGCGCGACGAAGTCCGAAGGGCTCGAGACACTGCGCGAACTGCTGAAGGGCAAGACCTCCGTCGTCTACGGCGCATCGGGCGCGGGCAAGTCGAGCCTGCTGAACGCCCTGCAGCCCGGCCTGAACCTGAAAATCGGCAAGATCAGCAAGTTCTGGGACCAGGGGAAGCACACGACGACGTTCTCGTTGATGCACTTCCTCGACTTCGGCTGCGCGGTCATCGACACGCCGGGCATCCGTGTCTTCCGGCCCTATGGCATTCCGCCCGCGTCGTTGCGCGACTGCTTCCCCGAGTTCCGCAGGTACCAGCTCCGCTGCCAGTTCCCCGACTGCGGCCACGACCACGAGCCGGGCTGCGCGGTGTTCGACGCCGTCGAAGCCGGGCACATCGCGGCCAGCCGATACGCGAGCTATGTCGAGATGCTCGACGAGTTGCGGAAGGCGCCCGAAGCGGTCGAGGACGTCGAGCCCGATTCGGATCCCTGAATCGAGCGCGAGAGCCGCGTGCGTCAGCCCCTCGAAAGCCCTTCGAGTTCCGCGATGCGGGCGCGCAAGGGCGCGACGACGGCCTCGACCTCGGACTTCGTCCACCGCGGCGTGATGTTCTGCGGACAGTTCCAGTCGAATGCGACCACGTCGATGCGCAGGATCCGCTCGACCCGGCCGCCGGGGCGGTCCACGTCGAAGCGCGCATCGAGCTCGGGATCGACACCGCGGTCGACCGCGCGGGCGTGGCCCAGGATCTTGAGACGCGCGCGACGTGGGTAGTCGACGAGGATCAGCGCGACGCGGTCGTTTCCGGCCAGATTCCCGGTCGAGATGAGCTGCCTGTTCCCGCGCAGGTCCGCGAACGCGATCTCGTTCGGGCCGAGGACCTTCACGAAGCCCGGGGGCCCACCGCGGTGCTGGACGTAGGGCCATCCGGTCTCGGACACCGTCGCCATGTAGAAGGAGTCGCGAGCGGTCACGAACGCGACTTCCTCCGGTCCGAGGGCATCGCGGTCGCCCGGCTGACCGGGCACGGCCGCGCGGCCGTAGGCGTGCTCCTGTGCGGCGAGGACGGCTGGAGTCAGGGCGAGGTCGAGGAAGTTCTGGGCCATGGCGTGCTCACTTTCGGGAAGGCGGGCCCGCCGGAGGCGTCGAGCCTCGGGCGGGCACGGTCGATCGCGGTCAGAAGACGAGGGTCTTCCAATCGCCGGCCAGGTACTTGCGCATGCTGGCCACCCCGGGCGTGCCGGGCAGCGCGTACTCGCGGACGAGCGGGACACCGCAGGCCTCGACGCCCTTTGCCGAGCCGAACACCTCGGCGCAGCCGCACGAGGCCCCGACCACGACATCGCGGACTTCGTTCCACAGCCCGTTCAGCGGGTGATCGAGACGGACGAGCTGCTCGGGCCAGCGCGTGCCCGCACCCTCGAAGACGAGCTCGACCTGATCTCCGGCATTCTTGCTCTCGTGGGCCAGGGCGAGGGCGTTGAAGACGCGACCCAGGGCGTCGGCGGCCCCGTTGTTCGGGTCGGAGATGACGAGAATGGCTGTTTTCATCGTGTTCTTTGCGTGGGTTCGGGGGTTGGGTTCAGCGCGTGGGTTCGGGGGTTGGGTTCAGCGCGTGGCGACGGCGGTCGGGGTGAGTTCGCCCGGACGCACTTCCGGGAAGTCGATGACCGGATCCGTGACGTGGTTGAACCAGTTGGTGAAGACGTTCAGCGCGACGGTCGCGACGGTCTCCGCGATCTGCGCGTCGGTCACGCCCGCCTTCCGGGCCGCGAGCAGGTCCTCGTCGCGCACGCGCCCGCGCTCGAGGACGATCGAGCGAGCGAGCGTCAGGATCGCCTTGGTGCGCGGATCGTCCGCCGTGCCGCGCCGCGCCCCATCGAGGTCGGCGGCGCCGATCCCCAACTTGCCTCCGATGAACGTGTGCGCGCTGAGGCAGTAGCCGCACGCGTTCAGCTCCGCCGTCACCAGCGCGATGCGCTCGCGCGTCTTGGCGTCGATCGACGCGCCGCCCAGCGCGCCGCTGAGGGCCAGATACCCCTCCAGCACCGCCGGCGAGTTCGCCATCGTGCGCATCATGTTGGGCACGACGCCGAGCTTCTTCTGCACGTCGTCGAACAGGGTCTTGGTCTTGCCTTGGGCGTTCGCGGGATCGATCGGGTTCAAGCGGGTCATCGTGGTCTCCGGTGGTTGGGGCGCGTTCTGGCGCCGGACGTCCAACACAAGCAGGAGGCGTGCCAGCATGAGACGAATAGCCATAAGAACATGAGGACAAGGTGCTTAGCTCATCATGGCTGTACAGATCCGCGCTTACGACACTTCGTGACTTACGGTTCTTCGTGAGACTGCTCCCGAGATCTCGCGATAGGCTTTCGCCATGAACGTCGCCGCCATGCAGGAGGTCACCCTGGCCCTCGCGGACCGCGCGCCGGTCGAGGAGATCCTGCCGCGCATCGTGCGCGGCGTAGCCGTCTGTCAGAACGTGGTCCTGTGCCGGATCTGGCTGGTGCAGAGCCGCACCGATTCGCATGGCGAGCACCGCTGGCTCGAACTGGCCGTCAGCGCCGGCAACCCCGTCTCCAAGCCTCCACGCAAGGCGGCGGGCGCGAGCCGCTTCCAGCGCTTCGAGATCGGCGAGCGCAAGATCGGGCGCGTGGCGGAGAGCGGCGAGGGCCTGCACCTCGAGCGCCTCGCCGGCACCGACGAATGGATCGCCGATCCCGCCTGGGCCCGCGCGGAGTCCGTCGCCGCGTTCGCCGCGCAGCCGCTCGTGTGCCACGGCGAAGTCCTCGGCGTGCTGGCGATGTTCGACAGGAAGCCCATCTCGTCCGACGACTTCCGCTGGCTGCGCACGTTCGCCGACCACGCCGCCGTCTCGATCTCCAACGCGCGCGCCTGGGAGGAAATCCAGCGGCTGAAGGACCGCCTCGCCGCGGAGAACGACTACCTGCGCGAGGAGGTCACCGAAGCTCTCGACGCGGGCGAGATCCTGGGCCGTTCCCCGGCGCTCCGGAAGGTGCTCCAGCAGATCGAGCTGGTCGCCGCGACGGATGCCGCCGTGCTGATCTCGGGCGAGTCGGGGACCGGCAAGGAGCTCGTCGCGCGCGCGATCCACGAACGCAGCCGTCGCAAGGAGCGTCCGCTGATCAAAGTGAACTGCGGCGCGATCCCGGCCGAACTCTTCGAGAGCGAGTTCTTCGGCCACGCGCGCGGCTCGTTCACCGGCGCGGTCGGCGACCGCATCGGACGGTTCGAGCTGGCCGACGGCGGCACGCTGTTCCTGGACGAGCTGGGGGAGATTCCTCCGGCGCACCAGGCGAAGCTGCTGCGCGTCCTCCAGGAAGGCACCTTCGAGCGCGTCGGGGAGGGCAAGACCCGCAAGGTCGACGTGCGCGTCGTCGCGGCCACGAACCGTGACCTGCGGACCGAGGTCAAGGCCGGCCGTTTCCGCGAGGACCTCTACTACAGGCTCGGTGTCTTCCCGATCGAGGTGCCGCCCCTGCGCGACCGCATGGACGACCTGGCCAGTCTCGCGAGCGCCTTCGTCGCGCAGGCGGCGAAGCGCTCGGGGCTCGCGGCGCCCCGGATCTCGCGGGCGGACCTCGAACGGCTGGGCGCCTGGAACTGGCCTGGGAACGTGCGCGAGCTGCGGAACGTGCTCGAGCGCGCGGTGATCCTCGGGCGGGGTCGCAAGTTGGTGCTCGAGGGTCTCGGCATCGCGGACGCACCCGAGGTCCGTTCGCGGCCGAAGCTCGCGCGGGAAGCCGAAACGCCGCTGCCGACGCTGCGCGAATGGCGCTCGAAGGAGCGCGAGATCATCGAGGACGCGTTGCGCCGCGCGGACGGCAAGATCTCGGGTCCGGGAGGCGCCGCGGAACTGCTCGGTCTCCGCCCGACGACGCTCGATTCGAAGCTGCGCGCCCTGCGACTGCGGCCTGCTCCCCGATCGCGCCAGGCACGGTCCTGAATCGCGGGGCCTACCCGCCGTGACCAGCGCGCATCGCGACGATCTTCCACGCCCAGCCGGCGGCGGCCGCGATTCCGAGGCCGAGCCCCCACCACGCCGGGCGCAGGGCGCGCAGCGTCGCGCCGAGATCGCGGCCGCGGGCGTGCTGCACGATCGCGACCAGGGCCGCGAGCGGCGCGAGGAGGGCGACGATCAACCCGAAAGGTTGGTTCCAGAACGCAGCCCTGAAGCTCCCGTGCGCGGCGAGCGACACCGAGGTCGTGACTCCGCAGCCGGGGCAGGGGATTCCGGTCCAGGCGAGGAAGTTGCACGCCCCCATGCCGAGCTTCTCGTGCGTGCCGAAGCCGCGCGGGTCCGGTTCGATCCACGTGCCGAGGACGAGGACGGCGAACGCAGCGAGGATTGCGCCGGAGAGGAGCGCCCAGTGTTCCAGCGAGCGCTTCGGGGCAACCGGCGCGCTCGTCTCGGAAGTCTCGGAGGTAAGGGCCACGACCTGCCCATCATCAGGTTCTGGACCGCTCGCGGTCCAGCCGAGCAGGCCGTGGCGCTCTGCGAGGGCTGTCGGCGGTTCGCCGAGAAGACTGGAGGACGGCGCGCGGACGTCCGCATGGAGGGCCGTCGGCGGGACAGGCCGGGCTCGTCGCGTGAGCCTCGGACCCGACGTCCGTGCGTGGTCGGTCACCGACGCCGCGCGCGCCTGCCGACGAAACGCGTCCGCGCTCGGAGGGTGCGGCATGTCAGGGCGGCGCGCAGGTCCGCCCCGCAACGGGGGTACAGCGCGGCGGAACGGTGCGAAGGCGCGCTCGTCCGGGTGGGTGTTCCGGCAGGCGGCGGCGCCGGGTGCGCCTAGTTGAAGTCGTACACGTACGACAGGCGCAGCTTGTTCAGGATCGCGTAGGGCAGCTTCGTGATGAGCTTCAGGTCCTGGTCGCCGCGATCGTTGAAGCCGCGCACGACGGGGTTCCGCATCGTGAAGAAACGCCGTGTGGACCGGTCGTCGGCCTCGTACGACCCGGGGCGCACTTCGCCACCCAGCTCGACGTTCAGGCTGCCCGTGTAGAAGACGCGCACGCGGTGCATCGCCTGGTTCTTCGCGAGCTCGCGCTGCTGAGGGTCGCCGCCCTGGTCGAGGAACTCGTGCGCCAGCAGGATCTCGTCGACGTTCACGTGCAGGAGCGGGGTGTTGATCCGCTCGCAGGAGTTCAGGTCGATCAGCGACGCGTCGCGTACCTTGACGAAGTACCGGCGGTGCTCGTCGAGCACCTGCGAGAGCCGCGTGTACTTGTTCTCGATGTTGCCCTTGATCAGGAACGAGTCCGTCAAGAGCATGTCCGAGACGATCGTCAGCATCGCGGGTCCGTGTCCGTCGAGGGGGCGTCCAGAAGGAGTCGCACCGCCCCGACCAGGTGGAAGGAGCCGGTGACCAGCACCCAGGTTTCCCCGGCCGCCGCGAGCTGGATGGCCCTGGTGAGGGCGCTCGCCGGGTCCGCCGCTGTTTCGGCGCCGATTCCCGCTCGAGACGATTCCTCGACCAAGGTTTCCACTGCCCGCAGCGACCCGGAGGCCGCCGTAGTGCAAAGAAGCCTATCGACCCCGTCGCGCAGCGCCTTGAGGATCGCCGGGGCGTCCTTGTCGCGGCCCAGGGCGAGCACCACGACGGGCTTCTTGCGCGGGAGGCGCGGATCGGCGGCCGCCTCGTGCAGGACCGCGGTGATGCTCGAAGCCACGTGCGCCCCGTCCAACAGGACCGGCGTGTGGCCGACGCGGCGGAGTTCCTGCCGGCCTGCCAGCCGGGCAGCCCCGATCGCGTCGGCGCCGAGCGCAGACCCGGAAAGGAGTTCCTGGTCCGATCCGCGCACGCCGCGCCGACCGAGCTCGTCGAGCACGAGCCGTGCGAGATCGACGTTGCGATCGAGCAGGCTCTCCGCGCGGCGCGCGGGTCGCACGACCCGGACTCCGAGGGCGCTCGCGATCCCCTCGAGGACAGGGGCGGCATCCGCCTCGGGTCCGGAGTTGGGATCTCCCGTCACCCCCGTCACCAGCACGGAGCTGCGCTTGACGATCCCGCCCTTCTCTCGCGCGATCGCAGCGTGCGTGGGGCCGAGCACCTGGACGTGCTCGAGGTCGATGTTCGTTACGACGCACACCTCGCCGTCCGCGACGTTCGTCGAGTCGAGCCTCCCGCCGATGCCGACCTCGACGACGGCCCACGCGCATTCGGCGCGGGAAAAGACCAGGAATGCAGCTGCGGTCACGAGGTCGAACCACGTCGCCTCGTCGGCCGCCGTGCTCTCGAGGATCGCGGCCTCGCGAGCCCGGAACGCGTCCTCGAGGGCGACCGCCAGCTCCTCGTCCCCGACCTCGATCCCGTCGATCCGCACGCGCTCGTTCACGCGGTGGAGGTGCGGCGAGGTGTAGAGGCCCGTCCGCAACCCCGCGCGCCGCAGCGCTTCGGCGACGAGCGCCGCGGTCGTGCCCTTGCCCTTCGTCCCCGTCACGTGGACCACGCGGAAGCGGCGCTGCGGCTCGCCGAGGCGCTCCATCAGGTCGGTCATCGGCGCGAGCCCGACGTGCATGCCGCGGCGGTCGCGCCTCTCCCAATCGACCAGGGCGTCGAGAGCGGTCAGGACCCGGAGGAGGCGCGGCGAAGGCATGGCGGACAGGACCGTACGACGACGGTGCGTTCTTTTCACGGTGACCCGGAGGGCCGCGCGAGTTCCCGCTCCGATCCATCGGAATTCCCCCTCGCGCTGTCCCCCGCCCCGTTCCGATGGGACGAGTTAGGATCTAGGAAGTCGCAGCGTCCACCCCCAGGTCAGAGCGATGCGTGAGCTGATCCACAGGATCAAGGTTTTCGTGTTCCAGCAGGCGGGCCCCGAGCCCGACTACCTGCTCCTGCGCAGCGCGCAGGGCATCGAAGGCCTGTGGGGACCCGTCCAGGGCACCATCGGATTCGGCGAGAAGCTCGAGAACGCGATCCAGCGCGAGGTGCTCGACGACACGGGCATCCTGCAGCCGGCCGACGTGATCGACCTCGGCATGCCCTCCCGCTGGTGCTTCGGCGACGAGGACGTCATCGAGTGGACGTACGGGTTCAAGGCGGCGGCGACCCCGACGCGGTTGCGTCTGGACCCGCGCTTCGCGGAGTTCCGCTGGGCGAGCTTCGGCGCGGCCTACCCGACGCTCGAGCTCGATGCGGACCGCGCCGCGATCATGCGGCTGCACACGCTCTTGCGCGCGGCCTGAGGGCCTGGAGCGGGCCCGCGGAGGGTCTTCCGGCCGATCCGCGAGAAGCGGCGTACGATGGCGAGAGCGGTCCGTCCGCCGGCCATGCAGATCCACGGCGTATTCCTCGGCCTCGTCCTCACCCTCGGGATCGCCGGCTCCGAGGCCCGGCCCGCGAGTGCGCAGCAGGCGTCGTTCGCACCTCCCGTCGTCGACCTCGAGCACCTGCGGCCCGAGACCGACCTGGTCCGGATCGAGATCGAAGGGCGTTCGTTCCTGGCGCGACGGGAGCGCGCCATGGCGACTTCCGGGGGCTTCACCTGGGTCGGCGTGCTCGAGCGTCCGGCGGAGGGCTTCGCGTCGTTCGCCGTCGTCGACAGCGAGCTGTCCGGCACCGTTCGCGTCGGCAGGGAGGTCGCGATCGTCCGCGGTCGGGCAGGCACGCAGGCACGCGTCGAGTACGTCGATCCCGCCGCGTTCGCGACCTGCGCCGAACCCGAGCCCATCCCGCTCACGACGCCGGTGACCCCGCCCAGCGCGAGCGCCTTGGCCGGGCCTTCCACGATCGACGTGATGGTCGTCTACACGCCGCTGGCGCGCGCGACGGAAGGCGGCACGGCCGCGATGGAGGCGCTCATCGAGCTCGCCCTGGCCGAGACGAATCAAGCCTACGCGCAGAGCGGCGTCTTGCAGCAAGTCCGACTCGTCGCGCGCCACGAAGTGGCGTACGTGGAATCGGCGAGCATCGTGACCGACCTCGCGCGCATGACGATCGCGAACGACGGCTGGCTCGACGAGATCCCGGCTTTGCGCGACGCGTGCGGGGCCGACGCGGTGGCGCTGATCATCCAGACCTCCCAATCGTGCGGTGTCTCGAACTCGCTCACCAACCAGGGGGCCGGGTTCGCGCCGTACGCGTTCTGCGTCGTGGCCCGGAATTGCGCCGCGGCGAATCTGTCGCTGGCCCACGAGCTCGGTCACGTCATGGGCCTCGCGCACGATCGCGACACCGCGACTTCCAAGTGCGCGCGGGCCAGCGTCGCCGGGAATTCGACCCAGGTCGCAGGCGCATCGGCGCAGCCCTCGATCTCGCGCAACGGGTCCTTCGTGGCCTTCGCGAGCTCTGCCGCGACGCTGGTGAACGGCGACACGAACGGGCTGGCCGACGTCTTCGTCCGCGACAGGGGAACCCTGACGACCGTGCGCGCCAGCGTTTCGAGCTCCGGAGTCCAGGGCGATGCGGCGCCGGTTGGAGCGCCGTCCGTCGGAGACGGTGGATTCGTCGTCTTCGCGAGCGGCGCCACGAACCTCGCGAGCGGAGACACGAACGGCTCGATCGACGTCTTCGTGCGCGACGTGCAGGGCGGGACCACGACGCGGATCCTGCCGGCGGCCGGCTCCCAGGCGAACGGCGACTGCTTCGAACCTTCCATTTCCGGGGCGGACCGCTGGGTCGTCTTCACGACGCGGGCCGCGAACCTCGGCGCGAGCGCCACCCTCACCCAAGTGTTCCGCTGGGATCGCCTGAGCGGAACGAGCACGCTCGTCAGCGCCAACGCGAGCGGCCAGCCGGCGTTCGGCGCCTCGGGCGGCGCGCACATTTCCGACGACGGGCGCCATGTGGCGTTCTGGAGCACGGCCAGTGACCTCGTCGCCAACGACCAGAACGGCACGACGGACGTCTTCGTCCGCGACATGACCGCGGGAACCACCGCGCGCGCGAGCCTGTCGACAGTCGGACTGGAGATCGCGGGCCCGTGCGAGCCCAGCTGCGCGATCTCGGCCGATGGGCGCTGGATCGCATTCGCGAGTTCGGCGGCGGACGTGATCGCAGGCGACTCGAATGGCGCGACGGACCTCTTCGTCCGCGACCGCGTGGGCGCTCTCACGCTGCTCGCCAGCGCGAACCCGTTCGGCGGGACCGGCAATGGCCCTTCGAGCGAGGGATCCGCGCCCTCCTTCTCCAGCGATGGACGGCGGGTCGCGTTCACCAGTCGCGCCGACGACCTGGTCGGCGGCGACTCGAATGGGACATCCGACGTGTTCGTCCGGGATCTCTCGTCCGGGACGACCGAGCGCGTGAGCCTCTCGAGCTCCGGCGCGGAGATTCCCGGTGGCGGAGGCGACGGATCGCCCGTGGCGATCGACTCGACCGGCACGCGCATCGCCTTCGCCAGCCGAGCCGCCGTCGCGACCGTGGACACGAACGGCGTGTCCGACGTCTACGTGTTCGACCGCGGAGAACCGTATCCCCCCGGCAGCTCGACGTACTCGTACGGCTATCGGACCGGCGACAACGCCTGGCGCACGATCATGGCCTACGCGCCCGGCGTCCGGTTGCCGTACTTCTCGAACCCCGGAGTCGCGTGGCAGGGTCAACCACTCGGCGTCGCGAGCCCGAGCCCCTTCGCCGCCGAAGCCTGGCGTGCGCTGAACGACAGCGCCGCGACGGTCGCCGGATTCCGCGCCGAGGTCGTGAGCGCCTTCTGCTTCGGCCACGGCAGCGCGACGCCGTGCCCGTGCGGCAATGCGAGTCTGCCCGACGAGCACGCGGGATGCCTGAACTCGCTCGGACTGGCCGGTCGCCTCGCCGCGCTCGGCGGCGCGTCGATCGGCGCGGACACGCTCGTGCTGCGCGCGTCCGGCATGCCCGATTCCTCGGCCCTCTACTTCCAGGGGACTGCGCAGCAGGGCGCGGGAGCGGGATCCGTCTTCGGCGACGGTCTGCGCTGCGCGGGCGGCAGCGTGCGGCGCCTGGCCGTCCGAACGAACGCCGGAAACGGCTCGATCCTGCCGGCGAGCGGTGACCCGAACCTCTCGACGCTGGGGGCCATCGGCAGCGCGTCGACGGTGCACTATCAGGTCTGGTACCGGAACTCGCCGGCGTTCTGCTCGGCGAGCACGTTCAACCTGACCAACGGCCTGTCCGTCGCCTGGCGACCCTGATCTGGGGTGAGCCCGAAGCTCGCCGCACTGGAGTCCGGTCAGACCATTCCGAGCAGCGGGTACTTCGTGCCCAGCACCTTCGCCGAATCCACGCCGAACCAGCGCTCGATCGCCGTGGCGTAGACGCTGCGGAAATCCGTCGTGAAGACGAGGTCGCCCGCGTCGAGCTCGGACATCGACGGGTGCTTGCCGTACAGCCCGCCCTTGACCTTCTGGCCCAGCACGAACATCGGCCCCGCGGTGCCGTGGTCCGTTCCGCGCGAACCGTTCTCCTGGACGCGCCGGCCGAACTCGCTGAAGACGACGACGATCACGTCGTCCGCGATGGACCGACCTTTCAAGTCGTCGAGGAAAGCCGTCAGCGCGGCGTCGAGACTCCTCATGCGTCCGTCGTGCTGTGCGCGCTGGTCGTTGTGGCTGTCGAAGCCGCCCAGTTCGACCGAGACGACGCGCGAACCGATGCGAGCGTCGAGGAGCGAAGCGACGACGCGCATCGAATCACCCAGTTCGTCGGCCGGATACGCGGCTCCCGGGACATACGAGACCGAAGCACGCCGGATGCGGGCGGAGGAGTCGTTCGCGTCGGACAGGACGCCGCGCAAGCGGTCGATCGCCGCTTCGGACCCCGTCTTCCCGGACTTCGATTTCTCCTTGCGACTCGCCACGAGTCGCACCGAGTCCTCCTCGGCGGCCTTTCGATACGCGTCGAGGTCGTCCGTCTCGGGACTGATCCAACGGTAGCTCTGCGGTGTCTGGAAGATCACCGGCGGATGCGCCAGCGAGAAGACGGAGTAGGGAGCCGTCGCGCCGACGTGGACGACGAGCTCGGGCGTTTCGTCCTTGGGCCACGCGACGCCCGCCAGCCTTCCGACCCAGCCTTCGCCCGCCGAACGACCGCGGGCGCTCGCCGTGTGCCACACCTCGTACGACTTGAAGTGGGACCGGATCGGGTCGGGATAGCCGCAGCCCTCGACGATCGCGACGTGGCCCGCGTCGTAGTGGCGCTTCAGACCCTTCAGATCGGGGTGCAGGCCACGATAGTCGTCGATCTCGAGCACGGCGTCCGCCGCGATCCGGGTCGACGTGCGCGCGCGGCCGTAGCCGTCGTCCCCGAAAGGCACGACGGTCGAGAGGCCGTCGTTGCCACCCGTCAGCTGCACCAGCACGAGCACCTTCCCGGCGCGCGCCTCCTCGTCGCCACCGAGCGGAACCGACAACCGTACGCGCGCCTGGCCGCGACTCCCGAGCAGCACGACCCCTCCGAGTCCGAGTCCGGCCGTGAGAAGCCCCCGACGATCGATCCCGTGCTCGTGGTTCATGGCGGTCAGCCCAGTTGTGCTTCGGGGAGGCTCAGGATCAGGTGCGCCATGCGCCGCAGGATGCGCTCCGCCTCCGCGCCCGTCGCGAGCAGGTCCCCATCCGCGATCTTGCGCTCCTTGCGTTCGAGCTCGAGGAAGGCGCGCATCTTCTCGCGCGTGTCCGCCGGCGCCGGGATCGCCAGCAGGTCGTCGAGCATGCGCTCGGCGATCTGTGCGTCCGTCCGTGCTCCGGCCTTCTCGAGTCGCGCGCGGAAGTTCAGGAGCGGGTACCAGCCGCTGCCTTCGATGCGCCGGAGGATCTCCATGGCCGGGCCTCCGGGCTTCCCGGCCTTCGGTTTCGCCGCGGGTTTCACGCTGGTTCCGGCTTCGCCCCCGGCCGACTGCATGCCCGGCTCGTCGCCGGCACCGGGGTGCATGCCGCCTTCGTGCTGCATTCCATCCTTGGCCTCGGCGGCCATCTCGGCCTCGACGTCGGCCATGCTCATGACGTCGGCGACCTTCACGACGCCGAGCATCAGCCCCGCGAGATTGCCGCGCTGCATGAGCGTCGAGGTCGTGATCCAGGCATAGCCTTCGTCCCAGCCCTTCACGCTGGGCGGCGAGAAGACGCGCTGGCCGAGCAATGCCGCACCGGCGCCGAGCAGACCGGGCGGGACGTCGACCTGCATGCGGCGCGCGGTACCGACCATGTACTCGACGGGCCCGAGCACGCGCGCCCCGACGATCTCTTCGCGGTAGAACCTCGGGTCCGAGAACAGCTTCCTCAGGAACGGACGGAGCTCGAAGCGCTCCTCACGCAGGACCTTTGCGTACTCGGCGAGGCGGGCGGGCTCCGGCTCGACGCCCTCGAACCACGAGAGCAGCCGCCGCGCGACCCAACGCGGACACGCTTCCTGCTCCAGCAGGATCTCGATCAACTGGTCGCCGTCGAGGTGTCCCGTCACGCCGAGCACGGTCTTCTCGCCGTCGTCGTGCTGACGCGTGCGGAACTCGAAAGAACCGTCCTTGCCGACGCCACGGCCGGTCAACGACCGGGCGGCTTCCTTGACGTCCTGCTCGGTGTAGTTGCCCTCCCCGAGGCTGAAGATCTCCATGAGCTCGCGCGCGAAGTTCTCGTTCGGGCTGCCCTTGCGGTTCACGTTGTTGTCGAGGTAGACGAGCATCGCCGGATCGCGAGCGATGCCGCGCAACAGATCGGCGTAGCTCCCGAGCGCATTCCGCCGGAGGAACTCGTGCTGTTGCAGCATGAGAAAGCTGCGCTTCGTCTCCTCGATCGAGGTCGTGAAGAACCCGTGCCAGAAGAGGATCACCTTCTCCTGGAGCGGCGCGCTCGTCGTCTCCATCTGGTGGAACCACCAGCCCGTCGTCTCGAGCATCTGACGCCGGTCGGCCTCGCGAGCCTCGCGCTTCCTCTTGTCCTGTTCCTCCTTCGGCAGTCCCTCGAGGTCCTTCTTGGAAGGCTCCTCGATGCGTTCGTAGGCCGGCATGTCCCAGTCCGTCGACGGGGCGAGGAGCCGCTCGAGCGTCGCATCGAGTCCCGCCGCGACGGCGGCTTCGACTTCGGCCGTGCGGGCGCTGAAGCCGGCACGATTCAGGAGATGCTCGGCGTTGCGTGCATTCCACGGCACGGCCTCCGAACCGGGCGGGAGCGGGAGGGAGACGAGAAGAGTCAGGAGCGCGGGCAGCATCATGTTCCTCGTGCGAGCCGCGCCATCGGACGGACGACGGTCCTCGCGGTCCTCATCGGACAGGTTCCCGGAACACCTCGATCCCGTCCAGGTTCCGGGCCGAGCCCCGGTTCGGGTGGCTGGGCCGAGATGCCTCGCCTAGACTGGGCCACGAATTCGCCATCCGATCCTCACGACCCTCGATCCCGCCATGCGCATCACCCAGATCCTCGCCGCTGTCGCCCTGTCGTTCGCGTTCCCCGGCTGCAGCACGACCCACGAACTGCCCCACGGGCGGCTGGTCGGCGAGGCCATCCAGCCGCAAGAGAGCCGTCGCTTCGCCGTCGTCGACGCCGAACCGGCCAAGTTCTTCGACCAGACGCTGCTCGTCGAGGCGACGGTCCAGGCCGTCTGCCTGAAGAAGGGCTGTTGGATGAAGGTCGAGGACCAGGGCAAGGTGGCGATGGTCCGCTGGGAGTCCGGCTGCGGCGGACAGTACGCCTTCCCGGTCGACTCGGTCGGCAAGCGCGTCCTGATCCAGGGCTCGTTCTACCCCAAGAAGATCAGCGAAGCGGACGCCGCGCACATCCAGGAAGAGGCCGGCGGCAAGGTCGAGATCCCGCGCGAGGGCTACGAGTTCAACGCTTCGGCCGTGCTGATCCTGGAGCCGGCGAAGTAGGCCGCTCGCGCTTCACGGACGCTCGCTCCGCCGATCGACTGGGCGCGCGCTGGGCGCTGGTCAGCGCGCGGGCTGCAGTCGACGCCAATCCTGGGTCGATCCGACGTTGGGGTCGTAACCGGCCTCGCTCGACAACACGTATTCCCCGCGCGCGTTGACCCAAGCGTCGTCGTATCCGCCGGGAAGCTGGATCTCCCGCCCTGCGATGGGATCGTCGTAGGTCTCGACGCCGCGAATCGACTCGCTGAACTCGCGCGACATCCGATCCTGCGAACTCTGGCGCGCCTCCCAGGAGGATCGCATCGAGGCCAGGATCGCGTCGTTGTTGCGCGAGGTGCGTTTCGAGATCTCGCCGGCATCGCGGATCGCCTGCATCTGTCCCTTCCGGGACATGTCGAGCACCTGGGAGTAGCCCGCGTACCACGGCAACTCGATGCGGATCGAGGAGGACATGGCCTGCAGCAGCGGAGCGAGACGGTCGATGTCGGCCTTGGGCGCGCGGAACGAGTACTGGTGCTCCAGCGACCACTGGGTCATCGTCGGCACGATCGGCGAGCGGGCAATGACCATCGTGATGTAGACGTCCTCCGCGATGGCCTTGCCGTCCTCCTCGTACTCGAGTCGGACCTTCCCCGCGCTCACGCGCTTCGTGACGCCAGGTTCCTGGACGTTCTGCTCGACCGCACGCGCGACCTCGGGCAGCGCTGTCGCGGCCCCGATCTTCAGGCCGCGGATGTTCGCTCGATAACCGGGCACGAACAGCTCGCGCACGTATTGGAGGACGTCGGTGGGCGGCGGGTACACCACGCTGCCCATGTAGTTCTGCCCGCGCGCCGAGGGCCCCAGCGAGCCACCGTCGTCCCAGCAGCCGGGGACCACGGGGAACATCTCGAGTGCGGCCCCTCCTCGAGGATCGAAGGCCCGGAACCGCGCGCTGGCGAGGTTCGCGTACTGCATCTGCCACTGCACGCCGCCTTCCGTCTTCCAGTCGACGGGCACGAGCATGGTGAACGCGGTGCAACCGACGCCGGGATCATGGACCTCGAGCCTGCGCAGCCGCAGCGGGGCGCGAGCCGGGATCGCCACTTTCTCCTTCGTCGCACCGCCGACCTGAGCCCCGGCGATGAGGTCGCCTCCTGCCACTCGATTGCAACCGGCGACAGGGAGGCCGGTCGCCGCGCTGGCGAGCACGAGGAGCAGGGTAATGTGAGAGCATTTCATGTGAATCAACTCGCGAGACCGGCTGGCCTCTGTCGAATCTAGCGCCTGCGCCCGAGAGCGCCAGCGCGCATGACGCCTGGAGGCGGGGCTTGCCGTTCGGCGTGCGAGCGGGGAAGGTGAAGTCGGCGATGGGACGCTCGAAACGAGGGAGAACGGTGGCACCCGCCGAGCCGTCCACGACGGCTCCGGCCGCTTCGTCGACCGCGGCCCCGGCCGCCGCCCCCAAGCGTGAACGAGATCCGCTCGACCTGACCGTCAGGCTCGTCACCGTCGTGACGGCGGTCGCGGGGGCGACGCTCGGACTCCTCGGGTTCCTGAACTCGCGTCGCAGCGAAGAACAGACCCAGATCCAGCGCTCCAAGGTCGATTGCCTCGCGGCGGAGAGCAAGCTCGACCGGGCTTGGGACGCCCTGGGTGGAACCGCGCTCGCTACGGTGATTCAGCGCTACAGCACGGACCTGCGCCGCCTCGAAGACGCCGCATCCTTGACACGCGAGGCGGAGGTGCTGTGCGCCGCGGTGCACGGCCGGGCTCTGCGCATCCGCGGACACGTGCTGCGGGCGCAGGGACGTTCGACGGACGCCCTGGCCGCGTTCCAGCGCGCCGTTCAGGAAGATGGTCACGACGCCCTCGCCGAAACCGGCCTCGGTCTCGCGCTCGCGGACCTGGGCCGTGCCGTGGAAGCACTGGGCGCGTTCGAACGAGCCTTGGCCATCGACCCCCGCGACACGTCGATCCTCGGCTGGCGCGCGAGCGCATTGGCTCGGGTCGGCCGCTACGACGATGCGCTCGTGGCGTACGACCGCGTCCTCGAGATCGACGCCGGCGACCCCATCGCACTCGTGGGTCGCGGCAATGTCCTGCGGGCACTCGGCCGGCCGGAGCAGGCGTTGCTTAGCTTCGAGGACGCGCTGCGACGGGATGCACGTCAGGCCCAGGCTCACGCCGGTCGCGGGGCCGCGCTCGCCGACCTCGGACGAGCGGAGGAAGCCCTGGCCGCTCATGGCCGGTGGATCGAGCTCGACCCGAACACGATCGGCGGGCGCGTCGGCCGGGCCAAGCTGTTCCAGCAACTCGGACGGTTCCCGGAGGCGCTCGAGGACCTCGAGGCCGCGACCAGGCTGGATCCCGGTGGCTCGGACGCGCAACTCGTGCGCGGGAGCGTGCTCCTCGACCTCGGGCGGTTCGCGGACGCGCTGGCGGCCTACGACGCTTCGCTGGCCCTCCTCCCGACCTCCGCGTCAGCCCACTTCGGCCGAGGAAATGCGCTCTTTCGTCTCGATCGCCACGCAGATGCCCTCGTGGAGTACGAGCGCGCGGCGAGCCTCGACCCGCGTGACGCCGCGGCGCGCAACGGAATCGGCAACGCCCTGCGACAGCTCTCGCGCGCGGAGGAGGCACTGGCGGCATACGACGAGGCCGTGCGCCTCGATGGGCGCTTCGCGCCGGCGCACAACGGCCGGGGCAACGCGCTGGGAGACCTGGCGCGGTTCGAGGAGGCTCTGGTTGCGTTCGAACGCGCGCTCGAGCTGGATCCGACTCTCAAGAGTGCCCAGCTCAGTCGTTCCCTCGCACTACGTTTCCTCGGGCGCGAAGCCGAGGCGGATGCCGCCGAAGCGACGCTGCGCGGAGCGAAGTAGTTCGGCGGACCACGGGCCTCGGCCAGGGCCGTCCGAGGCGGCCTCGCGTGCCCCTGCCTCGAAGCGAGCGTGCTGGAGCTACCGCTCTGGAACTCCTCGATCAGCCCGAGGATGCGGGTCCGCTCCGGTCCCGGCCTGGAAGCCCGGGTGTCGCTGCCCCACACTCCGCGTTCGTCCACGACCGAGACCATGCCGAAGCCCCTCCCCGCCCCGCGCGACCTGCGCGCCTTCCTGGACGTCCTGCGCCGCGAGGGCGAGCTGGTCGAGGTCGCGGCGGAGGTCGACCCGGACCTCGAGGTCGCCGAGATCCACCGGCGCGTGATCGCGGGGAACGGGCCGGCCGTCCTCTTCCGCAATCCGCGCGGCGCGCGCTTCCCGCTGGTCACGAACCTCTTCGGGTCCGCGCGACGCGTCGAGCTGGCGTTCGGTTCGCGGCCGAACGAGGTCATCCGCCGCGCGGCGAAGCTGCCCGAGGAACTCGTCCCGCCGACGATCGGGAAGCTCTGGAAGGAGCGCGATCTGTTCCTCGCGCTCGCGAAGGTCGGCATGCGGCGCGAGGGCTCGGGCCCCGTGTGCGAGGTCGTGCAGAGCCCGCCGCGATTGAGCGAGCTGCCGGCCCTCAAGACGTGGCAGCGCGACGGAGGCCGTTTCGTCACGTTGCCTCTCGTCGCGACGCGCCATCCGGTCACGCACGGCCCGAACCTCGGGATGTACCGCATCCAGATCTTCGACGATCGCTCGTGCGGCGTGCACATGCAGATCGGCAAGGGCGGCGGATTCCACCTGGCCGAGGCCGAGGCGCGCCGCGAGCCGCTGCCCGTCGTCGTGCACGTCGGAGGTCCGCCGGCCTTGATCCTGGGCGCGATCGCGCCGTTGCCCGAGAACGTGCCCGAGCTGCTGCTGACGAGCCTGATGCTCGGCGAGCGCGTGCGGTTGGCGGAGACCGGCTTCTCCGACGTGCCGATCGTCGCCGACGCCGAGTTCGCGCTGGTCGGATCCATCCAACCCGGCGCGCGCCGGCCCGAAGGACCGTTCGGCGACCACTACGGCTACTACAGCGAAGTCCACGACTACCCGTGGATGCAGGTCGACACGCTGCTCCACCGCCGCGACGCGATCTGGCCGGCGACGGTCGTCGGCAAGCCGCGGCAGGAGGACTTCTACCTGGGCGACTTCCTGCAAGAGCTGCTCTCGCCGCTCTTCCCGGTCGTGATGCCGCAGGTGCTCGACCTGTGGAGCTACGGCGAGACGGGCTACCACGCGCTGTCCGCGGCCGTCGTGCGCGAGCGCTACCGGCGCGAGGCGATGGTCAGCGCGTTCCGCATCCTGGGCGAGGGCCAGCTCTCGCTGACGAAGTTCTTGCTGCTCACGAACCAGAGCGTCGACCTGAAGGACTTCCGCGCGCTGCTGCCCCACGTCCTGGAGAGGGCGGACTTCCGCACGGACCTGTTCGTGTTCGCGAACCTGTCGATGGACTCGCTCGACTACGCGGGACCGAAGATCGAGCAGGGCAGCAAGGGCGTGCTGCTCGGCTGCGGCGATCCGGTCCGCAAGCTGCCCGCGGAGTTCACCGGGACTCCGCCGCAGGGTGTCCGCCGAGTACGCGTCTTCTGCCCCGGCTGCCTCGTCATCGAGGGGCCGAAGTACGCCGAGGAGAAGGACGCCGCCCAGCGCATCGCGCGCGACCCGGCGTTCGCGGGCTGGCCGCTCGTGGTGCTCAGCGACGACGCCGACCGCCACGTCCGGAGCACGATGAACTTCCTCTGGGCCACGTTCACGCGCTTCGATCCTGCGTCGGACATCCATGCCGCGAAGCTCGAGCTCGTGGGCGGACACCCGAGCTACACGCCGCCCGTCGCCATCGACGCCCGGATGAAGCCCTGGTACCCGGAAGAGCTCTTCTGCGACGAGCGCACGAGCGCGACCGTCAGCCGCCGCTGGAAGGAGTACTTCCCGAACGGCATGGAGATGGGCGATTCGGACCGCGGGCACCTCGACTGATCCTGGGCGGGGAACCGGGCCCAACCCGGCGCGGGAGGCGTGCGCCACCCGAAACTCGTCCGCCCCGGGGGCCCGAGCGGGGCACGCAGGCGCGGCCCCCTACCGCGTCTGGATCGAAACCCGGTCTTCTGGTCATGCTCTCGCCAGGCCTCCGTAGGCGCTCTCGAGGTTTCCACCCCCATGATGTCCCGCTTCTCCGCACTCGCCGCGATCTCCCTTCCCCTGCTCGCCTGCGCAGCCTCGGGCGCGAGCCCAGCGCCAGATCGCGCCGCCGGGTCGCCGCTGCCGACGTCCGTCGTCGCCCAGGCTCCGGTTCCCGCGCCAGAGGCGAAGCCGTCGGCGTTCGACGCGATCCACGGTCCGTGGTCCGCGATCCTGGCGAAGCACGTGCGCGGGGGAGACTTCGACTACGCCACGCTCGCCAAGGAACGCGCCGGGCTCGACGCGTACGTCGCCGCTCTCGAGGCGGTGAACCCCGACGCGTTCGCCGCGCTCACGCCGAAGGAGCGCTTCGCGTTCTGGATCAACGCCTACAACGCCTACACGGTGAAACGCGTGGTCGACGGCTATCCCGTGAAGAGCATCCGCGACCTGGGCGACGAGAAGACCTCGGTGTGGGATCGCGATTTCGTGCCGCTCGGCCGGCTGTTCCCGAAGCTCGCGAAGGACAAGCTCACGCTGAACGACATCGAGAACAAGATCCTGCGGCCCACGTTCCAGGATGCGCGCCTGCACGCCGCGGTCAACTGTGCCTCGAAGGGCTGCCCCGCGCTGCGCGCCGAGGCGTTCACGAGCGCGAAGCTCGACGCGCAGCTCGACGAGCAGGTGAAGCGCTGGCTCGCGGACACGACGCGCAACCGACTGGATCGCGCCAAGTCCTCGATCGAGGTCTCGAAAGTGTTCGAGTGGTTCGCCGAGGACTTCCAGCGCGAGGCCGGCAGCGCGCGCGCCTGGATCGCGCGCTTCCGCCCCGAGGACAAGGACTGGCTCGACGCCCAGAAGAAGGTCGAAGTGAAGTTCGTCGAGTACGACTGGGCACTGAACGGCGTCCAGCCCTGATCGGATGCGCGTGGCAGGTCGGGATGGACGGAAGTGCGAGTCCGCGACCGCGATGCGATCTCTGCGAACGAAGGAGTAGACGGTCGTCGCCCTGGTCGTAGAGCACCGCGGCGACGACGTCCGGGGAGTAGGCTGCGAGCCATGGCGCCCCGCAGGACCTACAAGCAGACCACACGGCTCGTCCACGGGCCGTCCCACTCGGCGAAGTGGGATTTCTCCCACCACGTCACGCCGCCGCTGTCGCAGTCGACGACGTACCGGCTCGACAGCGCGAGTCGCGGCGCCCGGGGATTCCAGGAGTTCGGCCACTACGTCAGCGACCAGGGCGAGACGCCGGTCTACATCTACGACCGCCTCGACGAGCCGACGCGCTCGATCCTGGAAGGCGAGCTGGCCGAGGCCGAGGGCGGCGAGGCCTGCGCCACCTTCGCGTCGGGGATGGCCGCGATCTCGGCCGCGATGAGCTCGATCCTCGTCCCCGGCGACGAGGTCGTGGCGCACCCGATGGTCTACGGCTGCACGCACTCCCTGTTCGTGAACTGGTACGAACGCCAGGGAATCGTCGTGCGGCGTGTCGACATGAACGACTCGGCCGCGCTGCGCAAGGCCATCACGCCCCGCACGCGCATCCTCTACTTCGAATCGCCGGTGAACCCGACGCTCGAGCTGATCGACATCGCCAAGGTGCGCAAGGTGGCAGACGCGGCCAACCGCGGCAGGCCGGCGGATCGGCGCGTGCTGGTCTACATCGACAACACGTTCGCCACGCCCTTCGGACAGAGACCCCTGGAGTTCGGCGCGGACGTCGTGCTCCACAGCCTGACGAAGAACCTGGGCGGGTTCGGCACGGACATCGGCGGCGCCGTCGTGTGCCCGAAGTCGATGCTCCCGCGACTCCTCCTGTATCGGAAGGACTTCGGGGCGATCCTGTCGTCCAAGGCGGCGTGGTCGATCCTCGTGTACGGGCTGCCCACGCTCGCCGTGCGCATCAAGCGCCAGCAGTACACGGCAGCGAAGGTCGCGGCCTGGCTCCAGAAGCAGCGCGGCGTCGCGCGCGTGTCCTATCTCGGGCTGAAGAGCTTCCCGCAGAGCGCGCTGGCAAGGAAACAACACCGCAACTTCGACGGGGACTTCACGCCCGGCGGGATGATCTACTTCGAGCTCGACGAGTCGCTGGTTCGCGCCACCGAGTTCGTGGACTGGATCGGATCCCAGGCGTACTCGATCACGTTGGCCGTCAGCCTGGGCCACACGAAGACGCTCATCGAGATGCCGTCGAGCATGACGCACTCGAGCTATGCCGGAGCCACGAACGGCGCCAGCCCGGTCGGCATCCGCCTGTCCATCGGTCTCGAGAGCCCGACGGACATCCAGAGCGACCTGGAAGACGCGTTCGCGGCGACGAGCACGAAGCGGCCGAGCAAGTCGCGGACGGTTCGCTCCACCAGGAAGTCGAAGTGAGCCCCGCGTTGGCGTGAGACCTGCGAACTCCGGCGGCCCGTCGAGCGGGCCCGGTTCTCAGCCGTTCCGGAAGTCGTAGAACGCGGCGTTCGCGAGCTCGGGCGCTGCGGCTCGACGCACTTGCAGCGTGCGGATCGCCCACAGGTCGCGGAACACGCGGTACTTCAAAGCGGTCGCGTCGAGGTAATCCACGCCGCTCGACCCGCCCGTGCCCGTGCGGCGGCCGATGATGCGCTCGACCATGCGCGCGTGCCGCTGGCGGAAGATCACGAAACGCTGCTCGACCTCGACGAGCGCTTCGAGCAGCTCGCGCGGCCACGCGAGCAGCGGCAGCTCGCGGTACGTCTCGATGAAGAGCATGGCCGCGCGTATGCGGCGGCGGCGCACACCGCCCTCGGGTTCGCTCGGGGCGAAGAATGCGCGCACGGTCGCCTTCTCCGCTTCGTAGCGCCGCTTCAGCTCTACGCGGGCGGTGTCGCTCTCGGCGATCGCCATCGCATGCTCCACGTTGAGGTCGATTTCCTGCGCGTGCGCCGTGAGGAAGCTCTCCAGGAACACGCCGAGGCGCGCCTCCGCTTGCGGGTGGTTCGGATCGCACCCGTCGATCGGGGTGCGCCACAGCCAGGCGTCGATGGCATCGCGCAGGCTCGGCACGTCGGCCAGTGCGCGGCGGACTCTCTCGAGCGCGGGCGACTCGGATCCGCCCGGGCCGCGCAGCGCGGCCTGATAGCCGGAGCCGCTGGCTCCCGCGGGCCCGAGCGAGATGCGCTCGTCTTCGGGCAAGCCCATCAGGATCTCGATCTGGCGCAGTTGCGCGCTCTGGAATCCGCTCGCGGGCAGGAGCTTCGTGCGGAACGCCAGGAACTCGCGCGTCGGCATCGTCTCGACGACGTCCCAGTGGATGTTCGCGACGCGCAGGATCGTGCCGACGCGCTTCAGGCTGCGCACGGCGCCGGACAGTTCCTGCTCGGCGACGCGCGGCGTCAGGAAGAGATCGCGCGCGGCACGCACCTCGCGCAGGACGAGCTTGAACCACAGCTCGAAGACCTGGTGCACCGTGATGAAGAGCACCTCGTCGTTCTTGAGCTGGGCTTCGTCGTGCTCGATCCCGTCCTGCAGCGCGAGCAGGTCCTCGACGCGAATGTAGTCCCAGTACGTAGCCGGCTTCTTCTCGGACATGGCGTGCAGAGGCTATCCGCCGGGATCCTCGCCGCGAAGCACGCACATCGACCGCCTCCTCGTGCGAGGATCTCGGCCCCCCCGGAGACAGCCCCATGTCGATCGTCCTTCTCGTCGCGCTCGCGGTCGCCGCGCAAGCAACCCAGGTACCGTCGCCGGGGACCACCACGATCGCCTGGGGATCGTGCGCCAGCGACGCGAAGTTCCCCGTGCAGCCGATCTGGGCCGTCATGGCCGCGTCGAAGCCGGACGCCGTCGTCCTGCTCGGCGACACGCCCTACATCGACTCCAGCGAGCTGGCGAAGCAACTCGAGCGTCGACAGGCCTTCTTCGACCGCGAGGACGTGAGGGCCTTGCGGGCGATCGCCCCGTTCCACTGCACGTGGGACGACCACGATTTCGGTGCCAACGACTGCGACGGGCGGTACCCCGGCAAGGAGCACTCCCGCGAGGCGTTCCTGCATTTCCAGACCGGCGGTCCGTTCGGCGAGAACGAACAGGGCATCTACCACTCGTTCCGCGAGGGCCCGGTCGAGGTGTTCCTGCTCGATACTCGCTGGTTCTCGCGCACCGAGGAGGCGGAAGGCGAGCCGGGCAAGTTCACGCTGCTCGGCAAGCAGCAGTGGGCCTGGCTGGAGCGCGGATTGAGGGCCTCGACAGCGCCGTTCAAGGTGCTCGCGTGCGGCATGATCTGGAACGACGCGGTGCGACCCGGCAAGGACGACTACTGGGGCGCCTACCGGCACGAGCGCGAGCGGCTGTTCCGGTTCCTGGGCCGCGAGCACGTCACCGGCATCGTCCTCGTCGGCGGCGACATCCACCGCTCGCGCGTCGTGCGCCATCCGACACGGGAGGTCGTCGGCTACGAGATCACGGAGCTCATCACTTCGCCCCTGGCCCAGTCGGTCATCCCGACGGCCGACGTGATCGACCCGGGGCTCGTCTGGGACGTCGGCGTGGAGCAGACTTGCCTCGTGACGCAGGTGACGCCGACGGGCACGGACCACGAGCTGAAGGCGCGTTTCCTCGACGAGAAGGCTCGCGAGCTGTACGCGACGCGCATCCTGGCGAGCCACCTGCAGCAGAGCGGCGCGACGCGCGCGACCGGCGCCGCCACGTTCGTCGACGCTACGGGACCGAGCGGCACGGGCATCCTGCGCGCCTCGATCTACCGGCCCGCGGGCTTCGACTCTTCGGTCTCGTGGCCATGTCTCCTGTTCCTGCACGGCATGGGCGAGTGCGGCACGGACGGCACGAAGCAGCTCTCCGTGGGTCTCGCGCCCGCGATTCTCGCGCACCCCGAGCGCTGGCCATTCGTCGTGATCTTCCCGCAGAAGCCGGCACCCGAGGACGAGTGGGAGGACCACGAGGCGGCGTTGCTCGCTCTGCTCGACTGCACGATCCGCGAGCAGCACGTCGATCCCCGACGAATCGCGATCACGGGACTGTCGCAGGGCGGACACGGAGCCTGGGAGCTCGCGCGCCGGCACCCCGGTCGTTTCGTGTGTGCGGCGCCGATCTGCGGCTATCCCGCGCCCCCGGCCCGCGGATGGAAGGACTTCGATCGGGCGCGCGACTGGACGATCGATGCCGCGCGCTCGGCGGCGTCGGGCATCGCCGATGCGCTGCGAGGCTTGCCGATCTGGAGCGCGCACGGCGACGCGGATCCGGCCGTGCCCGTCGAGTTCACGGACGTCGTGGTCGAGGCGCTTCGTGCGCGCGGGGCGACGCCGACCTACGAGCGGTTCGCCGGCGTCGCGCACGACGCCTGGATCCGTGCCTACGGGGAACCCGCGCTCGCGGCGTGGCTGCGCGACCGGCTCGGCGCGCGCTGACCGGGGCCTCCGTGCTAGGGGGAAGAGGCCGCGCGGCCGCGCGCTTCCCAGGCGAAGGCGAGCCAACCCGCGATCAGGAGCACACCACCGATCGGGGTGATCGCGCCGAGCCAGCGCGGACCGCCGAGCGTCATCCCGTAGAGCGTCCCGCTGAAGATCGCCGTACCCGCCAGGAAACACCATCCGGCGGCTTGCTTGCCGCCGCGCGAGAACATCCCGTAGAGCACCAGCGCTGGCGCGTGGATCAGGTGGTAGAGAACGCCCGTCTGCCAGATCGCGAGGTCCTCCGGCGAGACGCGCTCCTTCAGTCCGTGCGCGCCGAACGCGCCGCACACGACGGCCAGCGCGGCGGACAACGCGCCGATCGCGACCCAGTTCTTCATCGCTTCCTCTCCTCCGGTTCCTCGCCAGCCAGCGCGCGGCGGATCTCGGCCGAGAAGCCGATCGCGTCACCAGCGCCCAGCATCTTCGACTGTTCGAGCGCACGGCGGAGCGCGTCCTGGCGCCTCACGCGTTCTGCGACCGCGCTCTCGATACGACGTGCCAACTGCCGCTCCGGAAGTCCGTGCAGGCCGAGCTCACGCCATTCCTCCTCGGGCAGCAAGCGTTCCACGACGTCCGCGATCGGCGGGGGCAGCGTGCGGATCAGCGCGTGGATGCGGTCGTTCTCGTGCTCGATGGCGCTGGCCTGCACCAGCACGATCCCCGCGACGCACGCGGCGAACCCGAGAGCCCACAGCGTCGTGGACATCGCGAAGTCGAGCCCGGCCGGCGGGAAACCCATCTCGACCGGCGTGAACGAGCCGAGCGCGACGCGCTTCACCGGATCGAGGAACTCGAAGGGCAGCCACGACACGATGGGCACGTCGACGGACATCACCTGCCAGCGGAGCTGACTGCCCTGGTAGCTGATCCAGAGGCGGAACAGGACGAAGACCGCGAGCAGCCCCAGGGCACCGGGACCGATCCACCGTCCCGACTGCGCATCCGCCTTGCGCAGCGTGACGACGACGACGAGCAGCAGCACCTCGAAGAACATCCACGGTCCGCCCGGCGCCAGCGCGCCACCCACGGCGAACGCCAGCCCGAAGAAGCCGGCGACCACGGCGGCGATGCCGAGCTCGTCGCGCGGCATGCGCACGCTGGCCGAACCGACGCGGACCGCGATCGCGCCCAACGCGAGCAGCGCTCCGATCGCGAGCGGCGCGAGGCCCGTCCCGCACCACGCTCCGTTCGCGTCGACCTGCAGGCCGAGCAGCAGCCCGCCGACGCCGATCAGGAGCGCACCGAGGACGATGCCGCCCGCCGCGCTTCGATCCCGGGTCGTGCTCATCCGTCGCACTCGCCCGTGAGGTCGGGGAACATCGTGCGTGCCTCGTCGTCGAGGCCGCGCAGACGGTCCATGTCGCCCACGAGCTTGCGCATGGCTTCGGGATGCCGCGCTTGCAGGGCTTCGCCGAGCGCCGTGCGTCGGCCGGCGTCGATCCCCACGAGTTCCTCGATCGTCTTGAGCCCACGCTGGTACGAGGCGGAGTTCGTCCCGATCACCGGCGACTGCTGCGCGGTGCGCATGAGGCGGCCGTAGACCAGGATCGCGGCGCGCGCCGGCTCCGCGAGCAGCGGGTCGCGCGAGCCGCGTACGCCCCAGGCGCGCAACCAGTCCGCCACGAGTCCAGCCATCCTCTCCGCGTTCGCCTCCGGCGTCTGCGTCAGGATCCCCGGCTTCCACTCCGTCGTGCGCGCGATCTGGAACACCAGGACGAGCGACGCGAACGCCTCCTCGCGCGTCCCGCCGCGCAGCTCGCCCAGCAGCCTCTCGAGTCGCTGTCCTTCGGCGCTATCGACCCACTCGACGGTGCCCGGACAGCCGGCGACGTGGAAGGCGAGCTCGCGCAGGGCCTTGAAGCGCGGACGCCGCTCCGCCGCGACCCAGGCGTCCAGTTCGGGGGCTCGCAGGCCTGCGCCTTTCCCGAGGAACTGCATCGGCTCGACGATGCGCGGACCCTCGTCGACGATCTCCTCGGCGAGCCGCACGCGTGGCGCGGGCAACATGCGCGCCCCGACGGCCCCGACGACGAGCGAGCCCGCGGCGACCAGACCGGCGAGGATCCGCTTCTCCACAGCCGCCAAGCTAGCGAGCCGCCGGGCCGCGGCGAAGCGCCCATCCTGGTGACCAGCGCATCCGTGCGGCTTCCCGATCCGCACCCGAGGGTGCGGATCGGGTTCGAACGGATCAGCCGGGCTCGGGAATCGCCTACCGTACGCGCGGACGATCGCCGCGCTCGGCTTCTTGCCGCAGCAGTTCGCGCAGGCGCTGCTCGAGGTCGCGGCGCGTCCTCTCGATCTCTTCCAGCGTGCGCGGGTCGCGTCCCGACTCGCCGATCACCGCGCCCAGGTACTGATTCGAGCGCAAGGCGTCGATCGTCTGGCACATCTCGTCGCAGGCCGGCAACGTGCGCAGGATCGTGTCCTTGGCGCGCAGGACGAGCGCAGTGAACTCCGCGAAGTCCTTGTCGCCCGGGATCTGCGCCTGGAGCCGGCTCGCTTCGGCGATCAGGTCGTCGAGGCTCTCGCCGCGCGCGTGGATCGAGCGCCGCAGGATCTCGGCGAACTGGGCCACGATCAGCGCGCGGCGGTGACCCGGGGGCGAGGACTCGAAGGCCTGGTAGCTCTTCGCGTTCACCTCGAACGAAGCTTCATTCGCCTCCTGGACACCCGCCACACCCGCCGCTCGGATCGGCTTCCAGCGCAGGCGCACCGTCGCCATCGGACCGTCGATCGTGCGGCCGGTCGGCTCGATCTCGTACAGCGCGGTCACCTGGTGGCCCGCGCCCAGCTCGCCCGCGTCGACCGCGTCGTTGCGGAAGTCCGCGTCGGCGATCGCCCGGTTCTCGTAGCCCAGCAGGCGGTAACGCATCACCTGTTGCGGGTCGAACTCGACCTGGATCTTCACGTCCTTCGCGACCGGCTGGAAGGCTCCGGTGAAGCGGTCGACGAGCGCGCGCTGGATCTCCTTCGGGCTGTCGACGTAGTTGCACAGGCCGTCGCCCTTGTCCGCCAGCTGCTCGAGCAGCACGTCGTTGTGGTTGTTCATGCCCACGCCGATCGTGTTCAGGAAGATCCCCTTCTCGCGGATCGACTGCACGCCCTCGAGGATCTTCTGCGCGTCCGTCTCGCCGACGTTCGCGACACCGTCCGAGAGGAACACGACGCGGTTCACCGCATTCGGGTCGAGGCCCATGAGCGCCTGGGCGTACCCGAGCTGCAGTCCGGCGTTCGAGTTCGTGCTTCCACCGTGCGCGAGCGGGGCGATGGCGGCCTCGATCGCGGCACGGTCGACGACCGGCGTCATGGGCAGCACGAGCTTCGCGTCGTTGCTGAACGTGACCAGGGCGATCGAGTCCCGCCCGTCGAGCTGCGCGACCAGCATGCGCAGCGCGTGCTTGACCGTCTCGAGCCGGTCCTGCTCCTTCATCGAGCCCGACACGTCGACGACGAACGTCAAGTGCATCGGCTGGCGCTCGAGCTTCTCGACGTCCTTGGCGCGGACGACGACGCGCAGCATCTGGCGCGCGCTGTCGGCCGAGAATCGACTGGGCGTCAAGTCGCTATGCACGGAGAACGTCGCGCTGCGCGGCGCATCCACGTCCGAGTCGAAGTAATTGACGAACTCCTCGGTGCGGACCTGGGCCTTCTCGGGGATCTTGCGCTCCTCGAGATACCGGCGGGCGAGCGCGTAGCTGGCCGTGTCGACGTCCGCGGAGAACGTCGAGAGCTTGTCGAGCATCGTCACTTCGAACGGGTTGTCGCCCCAGAAGCGGAAGAACATGTCGCGTGGCCGCTCGTTGGGCCGCGGCAGGCAGTCCTGGACGATCGTGCCGCAGCGGAACTCGAGCTGGCGCGCCTGCTCCTCGGGCGTCATCTGGCGCCACTGCTTCTCGGCCACGCGAGCCGCGTCGGCGTCGGCGGGACCCACGTAGCCGAGCTCGTTTAGCCGCTTCAAACCGTCCGTGACCTCGAACAGTTCCTGAGGCACGGCCAGGCCTGCGGAACTCCCGTCCTTGCCGCCGCCCGCACCACCGCTGAGCGGGAGGCCAGGTCCAGCCGACGCCGGACCCGACGAGGCCTGCGCGAGGGCCGGTGTGCTCGGGGGCTTCGTATCGCTGGGGCCACGGTAGCTGCCGGCCGCGCCGGGCGTAGCGAGCGCGGAGGACTTGGCGCCACCCGCCGAGGGTCCACCTGGAACCCCCTTCGTCGGGCCGCTCACCGCCGACAAGCCGACGGAAGTCACCGGCTGCCCCGCGACGACGCGATCCACCGCCTGGGCCTGGTTCGCCGCGGGCGTGCTCTCGGTCTGCAGGAGCAACAGGGCCTCCTCCGTCTTCGGCATGGCGACGCGCACGATTCCGGTCGTCGACGAAGCCTGGGCAGGAACCGGGGCTGGAGTCGCGGAGCCATCCGACGACACGACAGCCCCGCCGGCGCTCTTCTGCTCGAGCGCCTCGACGGCCGCGATCAGCGGACGCGTGGCCGGATCCGCCTTCGCCTTGGCGTCCGTGCCGTACGCACGCGACTCCGGGACCACTTGCTCGATCTCGGTCTCGGCTGCCCGGCCCATCCCCTTCTCGAGCCACCGATCGCCTTCCCCCTGAGCGTTCGAGACCGCTTCGCGATCCAGGACCGCCACCGTCACGTCGCGCTGCCGCGTCGGCGCCCCCGCGAAGATCCACCAGCCGAGCCCCACCGCGCCGATCCCGGCCGCGAGCCGCAGCCAGGGGAACTGCGCGATCGGTGCCGGGCGCACCGCGCGCTCCAGCGCCTCCTTCGCCTCGGGCGTCAGCGTCTCCGTCGGCGCCAGCGCGTCGCGCACCGCGCCGATCGTGCTCTCCAGTCGCTCGCGTTCCGCGCGCAGCTCGGGCGAGCGCAGCAATTCGCGCTCGACCTCGGCGCGATCCGCGCCCTCGCTCTCGCCCAGCACGTACGCGCACAGCTTCTCGTGCAGCCCCTGTTCGATCTTGCCGTTCATCGCGAACCTCCTCGTGTCGTCGTTCCCACAGGAGAAGACGCCGCCGAACCCGAACTTCTTGCCCCTTCCACCGCGACGATCGGACCGAGCTTCGCGGAGAGCTCCTGCAACCCGACGCTGATCAACCACCCCACCGTCCCGATCTTCTTGCCCGTGATCTCGGCGATCTCCTTGTAGGAACGGTCGCCGACGAGGCGCAGCACGAGCACCTCGCGCTGGTCGGCGGGCAGCTTCTCCAGCTCGCGCCGCACAGCCGCGCGCGTGTCCTGCTCCTCGACGCCCGCGATGCCGACGTCGCTCGCGCCTTCCTGGTTCGCGACGTCTTCCTCGCGCCGTCGCCTGCGTGTCTCGGATCGCAACGTGTCCATGCACAGGTTCCTCGTCACCGTGGAGAGCCACGCACCGAGGTGCGCGCGCTCGAGCCCCGGATCGCCGCGCACCCCGTCGGGGAGCGTCGGCGGCGTCTGGGCCAGACGCAGGAAGGCCTCTTGGACGGCGTCCTCGTACTGCGAGCCACGGCCGAGCAGCGCGCGAGCGTGCTGGAGCAGCGGACCTTCGTGCCGCCGGACCAGCTCGTGGAATGCGCCGCGGTCGCCGCGGCGATGGGCCTCGAGCAGGGCTCCGTCGGTGGGTTCAGGACTCATGTCGAGCGTGGGAGGTCTCCCGCCGGCTGGAACGCCGGCGGCGGGAGGTCTCTTGGCTCAAATACCGGTTCGAGGCCCCAAGTCACGCGCCGAAGTCCGCCCGAAGTTGTGCGCGGGCTCCGGGCGGGCTATCTCCAGCGCCCTCCATGGCCAAGAAAGCAGTTCCCGCCGCCTTCGATCCCGACGCCGCCGCCTCCGACGAATCCGGGATCTTCGGGCTGCCGACCGACCCCGAACACGCGGCCGTCCACGTGATCCCCGTGCCGTTCGACGCGACGACGTCGTACCGCAAGGGCACCGCGCGCGGACCGGAGGCCGTGCTGCGCGCGAGCCGCCAAGTCGACCTCTACGACATCCACTTCGGCCGCTTCTGGCAGAAGGGCATCGTCTGCCTCGAGCCCGACGCGCGCATCGCACGTCTGAACGCGAAAGCGGGCGAACGTGCCGACCGCATCATCGCCGTCGGCGGGCGGATCGACGGCCGCAAGGGCCTCGCGCGGGACCTCGAGAAGGTCAACGCGATCGGCGCCGAGGTGAACGAGATCGTGCGCGGCGAGGTCGACCGCGCGCTCGGCCAGAAGAAGCTGCCCGTCGTGCTGGGCGGCGACCACTCGACGCCGTTCGGCGCGATCCAGGCCGTCGCCGAGCGTCACCCGGGCGTCGGCGTGCTGCACTTCGATGCGCACGCGGACCTGCGCGAGGCCTACGAGGGCTTCGCCTGGTCCCACGCGTCGATCATGAACAACGTGGTGACGCGGATCGAGGGCGTCGCCAAGGTCGTGCAGGTCGGCATCCGCGACTTCGGCGAGCGCGAGCTCGAGCTGATCCAGGGTTCGAAGGGCCGCGTGACGACGCTCTTCGACGCGGACTGGGCGCGCGCGAAGCTCGACGGCGCGAACTTGCGCGAGCTCGTGAAGAAGACTATCGCGCAGCTGCCGAAGGAGATCCACATCTCGTTCGACGTGGACGGGCTCGATCCGACCCTGTGTCCGAACACGGGAACCCCGGTTCCGGGCGGGCTTTCCTGGCACGAAGCCGTGCTGTGGATCGAGGAGATCGCCAAGTCCGGCAAGCGCGTCGTGGGCCTCGACCTGAACGAGGTCTCGCCCGGCGCGACGGACGACGAGGACGACTCGTGGGACGCGATCGTCGGCGCGCGCCTGCTCTACAAGCTGATCGGTGCGGCCCTGGCCACGCGATCGTGACCGCGATGGAGCGCGCCGAGCCGTCCGTCATCCGTCTCGCCACACCCGCGGACATCGGCGGCATCTTCGCGATCTACGACGAGGAGGTGCTGCACGGGACCGCGACCGCGCAGACGGTTCCGTTCACCGCCGAAGAGCGCGAAGCCTGGTTCGCGCGGCACACGCCGGACCTCCATCCGCTGGTCGCGGCCGTCGAAGCGGACGGTTTCGTGGCCGGCTGGGCCGGACTCTCGCCGTGGTCGCCGCGCCAGGCCTACCGCCGCTCGGCCGAGAACTCCGTGTACGTGGCCCGCTCGCGCCACGGGCGCGGGCTCGGGCGCGCACTCATGCGGGAGCTGCTCGCGCGAACGCTGCGCGACACGCCGGTGCGGCTCGTCATCGCGCGGCCGACGGAACGGAACGTCGCGAGCATCCGCCTCCACGAATCGCTCGGGTTCCAGACCGTGGGCGTGCTGCGCCACGTCATGGAGAAGTTCGGCGAGCTGCAGGACGTGCGGATCCTGAGCCTGGACCTCGACGCGCGGACGCCGTGAGGCGGGCGCGAGTACGCGAATAGAGGCTCGGACCGGACCCTCGGGACCCGCGTCCGGCTCGCCGCCGCGACGGGATTCGACCGCGGGCGGCCACGTTCGCCGCGCGGGCCGAGGTGTCCCCGAAATGCGAGCACCGCGGGACCGTACTGCGCTTTCCAACCCGAGGCCTCGACCATGACCGACTCCACCACGCCCCAGTCCGCTGCAGAGCCGCCGTTCGGTGCGGGTGTTCCCGCCGAGGCCGTCGAGCCCGTCCGGCTGCCCCAGGGCCTCGCACACGGTCCGGCGCTCGACGTCCGCGGTCTGGCCGTGCCCTATCCGGTCCCGCCGCCCCAGCCCGTCCGTGAGGCTCCCGCGCAGATCGCGACCAGCGCGGCGGCCACCTCCGCCGTGCCGGGTGGAGCGTCGGTGACCAGCACGGTGCAGGTGCCGCCCGCTGCCCAGCCCCTCGCCGCCGGAGCCGCCTCGGGCGTTCCGCCGGCGCCAGGCCCGCAGCCGAGTGCAGCCGGGGTCCAGGCCTCCGCGACTCCACCGCCGGCCTCGGTCCCGCCCCCCGCGTCGCCGCCCCTCCCGCCGTCCGGTGCGCCGCCGGGGACCTCCGCCGCCAAGCCGCCGCGGCGTTGGTGGGTGGCCCTCGCCCACCTGGCCTATCTGATCCCGTTCCCGCCGGGCGTGATCGTGACCGCCGTGCTGTGGATCTGGCGCCGTTCGCGCGATCCGCTGATGGCGGACCAGGGCCGCGAGGCGCTCAACATGCAGCTCACCTTCTGGCTCGCGATGGGACTCCTGGGCGTGACCTGCTTCGCCACGCCGCTGGTGCCGTTCGTCTACGTCCTCGGCGCGGTGCTGTGCATCCTCGCCGCGATCGCGTCGGCGAGCGGCGACCGGCATCGCTATCCGTGGGTGTTCCGCTTCCTGACCTGATCCGCGGAGTCGGCCGAGAATGAAAGCGGACGGAGCCGGTTCGACCCGGCTCCGTCCGTTCGTTCCCCGCGCTTCGATCAGAACGGGTAGATCCCGCGGTAGCGCTCGGCGCGATACAGGTTCCAGTTGTAGGGATTCGGCGCGGGCTCGTTCGGGTCGTTCACGATGACCTCGAAGACCGTCTGCTGCCCAGGCGCTGCATCGCGCACCTCGACGACACGCGAGTAGGACTTGTTCAGGCCGGTGATCTGCTTGGCCCCGTCGACGACCAGGAAGTTGCCCGTGAGCGGAAGAGGGTCGACGTCGCCGAACTGCCCCGAGAAGAACGGCGTCGAGTCACGCCAGTCGAGGACCTGAGTCGTCGTCATGGCGACCGGGTCGACCTGGAACCTCACGGCGCGGCTGTACCACTGGTCCGTCGGCGGAGCGGGAACCGGCGGAATCGTGCGGTAGTTGCCGTTGTCGAACATCGTGAGCATCCCCCCTGCAGACATGTCCGGCGAATGCTGGTGGTAATTCCACTCGAACGGGAAGCCGACCGGCGTCAGCAGGTACTGTTGCCACGCGGCGCCCCAACGCTCGTGCGGACCGTGGATCCACGCGATCGAGTGGTCGGAACGCCGCACCTTGACGACCGCGTCCTGGTGGCGCAGCGAGAGGACCCACGAGTCGTCGTTCTCGTCGAGAATCGCTGCGTTCCCGTGCGACCAGTCGAATGTCACGACACCGCCGTAGAGCTGGTTGTAGATGCTGGCCAGCGAGCCGTAGCACAGGCGGTACGGATCCAGGACGTCGAGCACCTTGAACTCGCGCACGAGGGTCCCGTCGCGCTTGAACTCGACCACGACGTCGCCGATGACGTCGGCGGTCGGAGCCGTTTGCGTGGTGTCCGTCTCGCTCGTCGGGTAGTTCGTGTACGTCCGCTTCTCGGTCGAGAGCGCGATGAAGTTCGCAGTCTCGGTTCCCGGCAACTCGTGCAGCTCGTGGTGGAAACTGTCGCAGTCGACGAGGATGGCGCCCGCCGGTGCGCCGACCGAGCTGATGCGCGCCGCCCACCACTGGGTGACGATGTTCCCGAACAGATCGACCTCCTGAGCCAGCCGGTTGTTGGCGTGGATCAGCAGGTTGCCGTTGCGCAGGCGGATGGCGTCGCGCAGCCCGAGCGCCGTCTCGTACAGCCACACGACCTGGCCCGTCGCGTCGAGGTAGACGCAGTACGTGCCGACACCAGACAGCGTCGGGCTCGACCAGCGCAGGGCCGTCAACGTCACGCCCGGTTCCATCTGCGTCGGGGAGCTCGTCGCGACCCGCAGCGGCGGGAAGTTCGCCGGCAGAGCCGGCGTCGTCACGACGAAACCCAGCGGCCAGAACGTGCGGTTGCCCGCGGCGTCGCGGATCGCCACGGTGATGCGGTGCGTGCGGTTGGGCCGGAACCCGGCGAGCGGCAGATCCTGCGTCGCGGCGAACTGCGGGGTCGCGAGGAAACGGAAGATCCGCGTCGCCTCGCGCACGTAGACCTCCACGACGACGGGCTCGTTGCTCGTGACCTGGAGGCGCACCGTGAGAGGCGCGGCGGGGTTCGTGTTCAGCGACACGACCGGCTGGGCCAGGAAGGTCGGCGGCGACGTGTCGACGCCCTGGGCAAGAGCCCGCCCTCCGAGGAGCAGGGCAACGGCAAGCGAGAGGAGTCGCAGGGTTCGTGTCATGGTCTGGGTCCTGATGCGGGATTCGCGAGCGATCGACCCTCTCCGCGGGAGCGGCTCCGGGCGTTACCGGGAATCGGGCTCGACGTCGCTCCCGGCCGCTCCCGACCCGGGACGGCCGCCTCGGATCCTCTCCAGGCACCGGCCGCGCCGCCATCGGCGGGTACCGAGTTTCACAGGCCCCCCCCGGGATCCACCCTCGCTCGACGTCCGCCGCCGCCCGAGCCCGAACACCCTCGCCGCCGGCCGGGCATCGAGCGGACCGGAGCGGTGCTCGAGACCCTGGTTCCGAGTGGCACGCGCCTCGGAGGCCGGTCGCCGTCGGCTACCTTCACGGCCGGGATCCGGGGAGCGCGCTGCGTCCACCCAGCTCGGGCACCTCACCCGCCCCGTGAATCGCCCCAGGAACCCACGTATCCCATGCGCCCTCTCATCGCCATCAACGGCCTCCTCGCGACGGGCGAGAAGCCGAAGCTCGAGCTCGCGACGCGCTATGCGGACGCCGTGCTCAAGGCCGGCGGCGTGCCGGTCGCGATCCCGCCTTGCGGAGGTCCGAGCGACGTCGAGCGGCTCGTCGAGCGCGTCGACGGTGTCGTGCTGTCGGGTGGCGACGACTTCGACACGGCGCGCATCGGACTGGGCCCCGTGCACCCGAGCGCGACGCTGACTCCGTCGGCGAAGCAGGATTTCGACTTCCTGCTGGCACGCGCCGTCGTGCAGCGGGGAGTTCCCGTGCTGGGCATCTGCTACGGCATGCAGCTCCTCGGGCTCGCCGAAGGCGGACGCATGATCCAGCACATCCCGGAGGAATGGCCCGGTCGTCAGGAACACCGCGGCGGCGCCGTGCACGCCGTGCGCGTGCTCGAGGGCTCGAAATTGGCGCGCATCCTGCGGGAAGCGCAGGTCGACGTCGTGTCGCGGCACCATCAGGCCCTGGAGTCCGTCGGCGGGCCCTGGCGCGTCGTGGCGCGCGACGACGAGGGGCTCGTCGAGGCGATCGAACGCGACGGACATCCGTACGCGATCGGCGTGCAGTGGCATCCGGAGCTCGCCCCGGAGGGCAGCGCGCACGACCGGTTGTTCCAGGGTCTCGTCGGCGCGGCGGCGATCGCGGCGACGAATCGCGCCATCGCGCTTCGCTCGTGAAAGCGCCCAGCCCGCAACCGCGCGTCGTTCGTGTTGCGGTCGAACCGCCGTACTCGGTGCACGTCGGCGCGGGTCTCGTGGGCGTGGTCGCGCAGCGCGAGGAAGGCTGGTCACGCGCGTTCGTCCTGACCGACGCCAACGTCGAGCGTCTCTTCGGCGACATCGCGCGTGGCTGGCCGAACGGCACGATCCACGCGGTCCCCGCGGGCGAGGATTCGAAGAGCTTTTCGACGCTGGAGCGCGTCCTCGACGCGCTGGTCGCGGCCGGGTGCGACCGTCGTTCCGGCCTGATCGCGTTCGGCGGAGGCGTGGTCGGCGACCTGGGCGGGCTCGCTGCCGGACTCTTCCATCGCGGGATCCCGTACGTGCAGGTTCCGACCACGCTGCTCGCGATGGTCGACTCGTCGGTCGGCGGCAAGACCGCCGTGAACCTCGCCGGCGGCAAGAACCTCGCGGGACTCTTCCACCAGCCGGTCGAGGTCTACGCCGACACACGGTTCCTGGCCACTCTCCCCGACGACGAGTATCGATCCGGGCTCGGGGAGGTCGTGAAGACCGCCGTGATCGACGGGCCGCTCTTCGGCAGGCTCTCGGCGCTGCAACCCGGCATCGCGCGGCGCGATCCCGACGTGCTCGCGGAAATCGTCGAGTCGTGCGTGACCGCGAAGGCCCGCATCGTCGCGCGCGACCCGTTCGAGAAGGGCGATCGCAAGCTCCTCAACCTGGGCCACACGTTCGCGCACGCGATCGAGCACGCGGCGGGTTTCGGCCGCGTTCCGCACGGAATCGCCGTCGCGGTGGGCCTCGGACTGGCCGCGGAATCGGGCCGTATCGCGGGACTGGGCGTCGATCCGGGCTTCGTCGAGAGCTTGCGCGCGCTCCTCCGCGACCTCGACGTGCCGGCCGACCTGGACGCGCTGCGACGGCGCTACTCGGTCTCTCTGCCGGCCGACGCCCTCGTCGCCGCGATGGCGCGCGACAAGAAGTCGCGCACGGGCGTGCCGCTCTACGTGGTTCCGTTCGGACCGGGCGCGGTCGTCCGCGACGTGGAGCTGCCGGAATCCGCCGTGCGCGCCGCGATCGAGCTCGCCGCGCGCTCCTGACGCGCGCCGCGGCCCGCCTCAGAAGCTGATCGTGAGCCCGAGGTACGGCCCCGAGAGCCGCAGATCGACGTCCGCGTTGTCGTTGCTGTCCGCGTACTCGGCGTCGAGGCGCGTGTAGTGCCATCCGGCAGCGATCGAGCCCGCCACGCTCTCACCCAGGATGCGGAACCGCGCGCCGAGGTCCACGTCGTAGAACGTCGCCTCGTCTCCGTCGGCCGCGTAGTAGATGCCCGACAGCAGCCCGGAGATCTCGAAGCGGCCGAACTCGGCGCCGGCCTGGAGCGCGAGCACGGGGATCGGGATCGTGGTGTCCAGGCGGACCCTCCCCGGGTTGCCGACTTCCCGCGAGACGACGTCCGCTTCGAGGTCCGCGACGTGCAGACCGAACCCGAGTCCAAGCTCGAACGTCTCGCTCGGCACGAGGTCGAACGTGACCAGGGCGGAGAAGAGGCCGAGGTCGACGCTCGTCGCGACGTCCGTGCCCGCCGTCAGGACGACGCCATCGTCCGCGATCTGCCCGGTGAGCGTCCCGTCGCCCTCGTTCTCCGACCGCGACCAGGCCAGCACGACGTGCGGCGAACCGAATTCGAGGTCCGCGCGCACCCCCGGCGCCGCGTCGTCCTCTTCCAGGTTCAGGTCGCCCGCGATGTCGTTCGAGGTCAGCGGGTCGCCGGGGGCGGCGGACGCGACGTGGCCCGAAACGCTGGGCCGGGCAACCCGCGGCTCCACGGCCAGGCGGGGGGCGGAACAACCGGCCAGCGCGGCGGCGAGCAGGGTGGCGACCAGGACGCGGGACATGCGTAGCGGCTGTATCGGCCGTTCCGAGGCTCGAGCCCCAGTCTTTCCGGGAGTCGCGGGCGGGCCGTCGACAGCCCCCGCCCGCACTTGGTTCAATCGTGTAGTTTACGCCCACGCGTTCGGATCCTCGGCAGCCCCCCGCCCCCTGCCGCGCTCCGCGCCAACCTGACGCCTGACGCCGCCGCGCGTTGCCCCCCTCCCCGCCGATGCCCCGCCGCGACGACCTCGAATCCATCCTCATCCTCGGCAGCGGACCGATCGTCATCGGCCAGGCCTGCGAGTTCGACTACTCCGGCACGCAAGCCTGCAAGGCGCTGCGCGAGGAGGGGTACCGAGTCATCCTCGTGAACTCGAATCCGGCCACGATCATGACCGACCCGGACACGGCCGATGCGACGTACATCGAGCCGATCACGGTCGAAGCGGTCACGAAGATCCTCGAGAAGGAGCGGCCGAGCGCGATCCTGCCGACGCTCGGAGGCCAGACGGGATTGAACACGGGGCTCGCGCTGCACGACCGCGGCGTCCTCGAGCGGCTCGGCGTCGAGATGCTCGGCGCCAAGGCCGAGGTCATCCGCAAGGCCGAGGACCGGAACCTCTTCCGCGCGGCGATGACGGCCTGCGGCCTCGAGAGCGCCCGCTCCGGCGTCGCGCACACGATGGACGACGCGCGCCGCGTCCTCGCCGAGATCGGCCTGCCGTGCGTCATCCGCCCGGGGTTCACGTTGGGCGGCACGGGTGGCGGAATCGCCTACAACGTCGACGAATTCGAGGAGATCGTCGCGCGGGGGCTCGCGGCATCCATGAACTCCGAGGTGCTGGTCGAGGAGTCCCTCGTCGGCTGGAAGGAGTTCGAGATGGAGGTGATGCGCGACAAGGCCGACAACGTCGTCATCATCTGCTCGATCGAGAACTTCGACGCGATGGGCGTCCACACGGGCGACTCGATCACGGTCGCTCCGGCGCAGACGCTGACGGACCGCGAGTACCAGAACATGCGCAACGCCTCGATCCGCATCCTGCGCGAGATCGGGATCGAATGCGGCGGCTCGAACGTCCAGTTCGCGATCGACCCCAAGACGGGTCGCATGATCGTGATCGAGATGAACCCGCGCGTGTCGCGCAGCTCGGCTCTGGCGTCGAAGGCGACCGGGTTCCCGATCGCGAAATTCGCGGCGAAACTGGCCGTCGGGTACACGCTCGACGAGCTCAAGAACGACGTCACCAAGAAGACGCCGGCCTGCTTCGAGCCTTCGATCGACTACACGGTCGTGAAGATCCCGCGCTTCGCCTTCGAGAAGTTCAAGGGCGCGGACAGGACGCTCACGACGCAGATGAAGAGCGTGGGCGAGACGATGGCGATCGGCCGCACGTTCAAGGAAGCGCTGCAGAAGGCGGTGCGCGGACTCGAGACGGGCCGCTACGGGATGGGGCTCGACCCGCGCGATCCGGCGGAACTCCTGGCCGCCGACCCGAGCGCCCTGACGCGCACGCTGCGCGTGCCGAACGACGGCCGACTGCTCGCGATCCGCGTCGCGTACCGCGCGGGCTGGAGCACCCAGGAGATCCACGAGGCGACGCACATCGACCCGTGGTTCCTCGAGAACATCCGCGAGCTCGTCGACTTCGAGGCCGAGCTGGGCGGCGCGCTCTTGACGAAGGAGCTTCTCCTCGAGGCCAAGAAGCTCGGCTACGCCGACCGCCAGATCGCATTCGCGGCCGGCACGAGCGAGGCCGACGTCGCCGCCCTGCGCGAGGAACACGGCATCCACCCCGTGTACAAGCTCGTCGACACGTGCGCGGCCGAGTTCGAGGCCGCGACCCCGTACTACTACTCGTCCTGGGAGGAGGAGGGCGAACTGCGCCAGACGAAGGCGAAGCGCGTCATGATCCTCGGCGGCGGGCCGAACCGGATCGGCCAGGGAATCGAGTTCGACTACTGCTGCTGCCACGCAGCGTTCGCGGTGCGCGAGATCGGACGCGAAGCGGTCATGGTGAACAGCAACCCGGAGACGGTGTCGACGGACTACGACACGTCGGACGACCTGTTCTTCGAGCCGCTGACCCACGAAGACGTCATGCACGTCGTCCGCGCCGTGAAACCCGAGGGCATCATCGTGCAGTTCGGCGGCCAGACCCCGCTCAATCTGGCGGCCGGCCTGCACAAGGCTGGCGCGCCGCTGATCGGCACGTCGGTCGAATCGATCGACCGCTCCGAGGACCGCGACCTGTTCAACCAGGTCATCAAGAAGCTGAAGCTCCTGCAGCCCGAGAGCGGCATGGCCTCCGACATCGGCCAGGCCTTCGCGGTCGCGCGCCGCATCGGATACCCGGTGCTCGTGCGCCCGAGCTACGTGCTGGGCGGCCGCGCGATGGAGATCGTCTACGACGACGACGCGCTCGAGACGTACATGGCCAACGCCGTGCAGGTCTCGCCCGATCGTCCGATCCTCGTGGACAAGTTCCTCGAGGAAGCGATCGAGGTCGACGTCGACGCGATCTCCGACGGTCGCATCGTCGTCATCGGCGGGATCATGGAGCACATCGAGGAAGCCGGCATCCACTCCGGCGACTCGACGTGCGTGCTGCCGCCGCACACGCTCGGCCGCGAAATCCTCGACGAAATCCGGCGCGCCACGAAGGCCATGGCGATGGAGCTCGGCGTCGTCGGCCTCATGAACGTGCAGTACGCGATCAAGGACGACCGCGTGTACGTGCTCGAGGTGAACCCGCGCGCCTCGCGCACCGTGCCGTTCGTGTCGAAGGCGATCGGCGTGCCGCTGGCGAAGCTCGCCGCGAAGGTCATGTGCGGCCTGACGCTCGAGGAACTCGGCTTCACCGAGGAGATCACGCCGCCCTACTTCTCCGTGAAGGCCCCGGTTTTCCCGTTCAGCAAGTTCCCGGGCGTCGACATCACGCTCGGGCCCGAGATGCGCTCGACCGGCGAGGTCATGGGCATCGACGTCGATCTCGGCTTCGCCTTCGTGAAGGCCTACCAGGCCGCCGGCCTGCGCTTGCCGAAGAACGGCCGCGTGTTCGTCTCGGTGAAGAACGCCGACAAGCGTGCCATCGTCTCGGAATGCCGCACGCTGGCCGGGCTCGGCTACGAGCTCGTCGCGACGGAAGGCACCTGGCGCGCGCTCAAGTCGATCGGCATCCCCTGCGAGCGCGTGAACAAGGTCCACGAAGGCCGTCCGCACGTCGTCGACATGATCAAGAACCGCGAAGTCGCACTCGTGCTCAACACGCCGTACGGCAAGCAACAGCGCGTGGACGACTCGGCGATCCGCTCGGCGGCGGTGACGGCCGGCGTGACCTGCATCACGACACGCGCCGGGATCAGCGCGGTGGTCAGCGCACTGACGGCCATGCACCGCGGCGAGTACCAGGTGCGGACGATCCAGGAGCACCTGGCGACGCACAAGAAGGTCCGCGTTCCGGCGCGGGCGTGACGAATTCCGCGCGCGCGGGTCACCGGCCCGCGCGCGGCGGATAGGGTCGGTCATGAGCCGCTTCCCTTGGCCCTTGCTCGCGCTCGCGGTCCTCGCCGGCTGCGACGAGTCACCCGCCCCGAGCGGAACGGAACCCGTCCAGTCCTCGTCGATCGCGCCGACGCACGCCGGCCCGACCTTCCCAGGACTCGCCGAGACGAAGGGCGGGCCCGCGCCGGAGATCGCCGACGTGGAGATCACGCTGGACCGGACGTACTGCTACGGCTGGTGTCCCGTCTACACGGTTGTCGTCCGGGGTGACGGAGCCGTCGTCTACGAGGGACGCGCGCACGTCCAGAGCACCGCGCGCGCCGAGACGAAGATCGACCCGGCCCTGCTCGAACCGCTCCTGCGCGAGATGGAAGCGATCGATCTCCTGCGGCACGAGCACACGTGCCGCTCGCGGATCTGGGACTCGCCGGGCACGACGATCACGCTGCGCGTCGGTGCGACTTCGCGAACCGTTTGCGACCAGTTCTTCGGCAACGAGTGCGGCTCCGATTCGCTGGGTGTCGACCCGACGTGGCACGCCGGCATCGACCGGATCGGCAAGCTCGTCGACGAGCTCGTCCACGTCGAGCAGTGGATCGGCACGCTCGAGCAGCGGCGTCCAGCGGGTGACGAGGGAAACTGAGCGTCTCATGGCGATGAAGCGCGCGCTCTCCGACGCCCTGCTAGGCCTGACCCTCGGGGCGCTCGCTGGCTGCGGGGAGTCGCCCGTCGCGAGCGGAGCGGAGCCCGTCCAGCATCCGCCGGTCGCATCTTCCGTGCGCGAAGCGGAGCTCGCCGAGCTGCCGCCGACCGTGACGCCGCTCGCCGAGACTGCGCATGCCGACACGACGCGCACGCCCGTGGCGCCCGTCGCGCCGACCTTCCCCGGGCTCGCCGAGACGCCGGGAGGCCCCGCGCCGCGGATCGCCGACGTCGAACTCACTCTCGAGCGGACGTGGTGCCTTGGCACCTGCCCCGTCTATACGGTGCGCGTGAGCGGCGATGGGACGGTTCGGTACGAGGGGTACGAGTACGTCATGCGCACGGAGGCGATCGACGCCAGGATCGACCCCGCGAGGCTCGAGCCGATCCTGCGCGAGTTGGAAGCGCTGGACTACCTGCGCCACGAGCACCGTTGCCGAGCGAAGATGCGCGACTCCCCCGGCACCGGGGTGACACTGCTCGTCGGGAAGTCATCGCGGCGGTTCCTCGACATGCGGTCCGGACGCGAGTGCGGTCAGGTAGCCACGAGCCTCGACACGATCTGGCACGCGAGCGTCGACCGCATCGGGAGGCTCATCGATGAACTCGTCCAATCCGAGCAGTGGATCGGAACTCCCGGCCAACGAGCGGCGCTTCCGCGAGAGCGCTGACCGCACGGCAGGCGGATCGGTCGGTGACCGACCTGCCGCCCTTGTTCACCACATCGTCCGCGCCGGATACCGTCGCACCGCCTCGTCCGGCGTGAGCAGCACCAGCCCGTGCACGATCGCCTGCGCGACGAGCAGGCGATCGAACGGGTCGCGGTGGTGATCCGGCAGGCGCGCGACGTGCAGCGCGCTCTCTTCGTCGATGGGCAGCGCCGCGATCCGATGCTGGATCCGCGCTTCGCTGACGAAGTCCCACGCGGGCTTCGGGAGCACGAGGCGCCCGATCCGGCACTTGGTCGCGATCTCCATCGCCGACGCGGCGCTCAGGTGGACCTCGTTCTCCGCCGCGCGATAGAGATCGCGCGCGTTCTCGGACAAGCGCTCGTCGTCGAGCACGACCCACAGGAACGTGCACGTGTCGAGCAGGAGCTTCACGCGCCGCGGCCCTCGAAGTCGTCGAGCACGTCCGCAGGCAGGGGCTCGAAGAAGGCCTCGTCGACGCGGAATCGTCCGCGTTGCAGGCCGATCGGTCGCGGACCTTCCGGCACCGCGGGCAGCGGCCGGATCTCGGCCACCGGGACGTTGTGGCGGCACAGGATCACGGTCTCTCCCGCCTGGACCCGCAGGAGCCAGCGAGAGAGGTGAGTCTTCGCCTCGTGGATGTTGATCCGGATCATGACTAATATTCAGACTAACTTATCGACCAAGTCTCAGCCAGGCCGAAGTTGGCTCCAGACCGGTGCTAACGCCCGACCCCCGGCCCGGATGCTCCTACCGAGCCCATGAGCACCCCCCGCATCCATCCCATCGAGGACGCCACGCCGACGCACACCTCGTCGGCCTGGTTCGGGGCGGTCCTGGCTCTCGCCGCCGCAGCCGGGATCGTCTTGTGGTTCCACCTCCCGCTCGAGTTCGACTTCGATTCGCCCTCGTTCAACCCGATGGTGCTCGTGCCCGTCGTGCTGGCCGGTTTCGGCATCGTCCAGACGGTGAAGGGCGTGCGCGGCAGCATCCAGCAACGACGATTCGGCGCGTCCTGCTTCGAGATGGAGGGCGACCGCGTCGCCGTGGGAGGCACGCTGCGGGGCCGCATCCTGACGGCACGGGACCTCGAGCCTCCGGGTGGTTTCCTGCTGCGGATGCGCTGCGTCGAGTCGGTGCGTCTCACGTCCGACATCGGCTCGGGCTCGAAGCGCTCGCGCGACGAGATCCGCTGGGAATCCGTCACGAAGGTCGAGGTCGCCGACGGCACCTCGCGGCACGGAATTCCGGTGCAGTTGGCGATCCCGAAGAGTTGCGGCAAGTACCTCGAGCCCGGCCGTAAGAACGACGGCGTGCGGTGGGTCCTGATCGTGTCCGCGCCCGTCGGCGGGCGGAACTACGAGGCGCTCTTCGCAGTGCCCGTGCGCGACGCCTAGCAGGATTCCAGGCGCACGCTCGAGCGAATCGCGCCCAAGACTCGGCGGTAGCCCCGTGCGGAGCTGCCGATCAGGCCCGACAGCGACGCTCAGCGGCTCGAGCGTGCCCTTCGAGTCCCTCGAGCCGCGCGAGTGCCGCGGCGTCGCGCGCGATCTCCTCGGGATCGTCGAGGTCGAGCCAGGTCCGCGCGCGCAGGAACGTGAAGACCGACAGGCCGGCGCGCGAGCGCGCCGCGCGGCTCGTCGGCAGGACGTGGTTCGGCCCGGCGCCGTAGTCGCCCAGCACTTCGGCGCTCCGCGGCCCCAGGAACACGGCGCCGGCGTGCTCGACGAGGTTCGCCACGGCCCGCGGATCGCGCGTGACGATCTGGAGGTGCTCGGGCGCGAGCTGGTTCACGGCCCGCGCGGCGCACGCCGTGTCCGCCTCCACGATCGCGAAGCCGTTCGCGAGCGCCGCGCGCGCGATCGCCGCCGTAGGCAGCGTCGCGAGCTGCAGCTCGAGCTCAGCCTCGACCCTTTCGACGAACTCCGCGTCGAGGCTCACGAGCACCGGCAGCGCGTCCGTGTCGTGCTCCGCCTGCGCCAGCAGGTCCGCGGCGACCAGCGCGGGATCCGAACCGGCATCCGCCACGACGACCAGTTCGCTCGGACCGGCCAGCATGTCCAGCCCCACGAATCCCGCGACGCGCTGCTTCGCCGCCGTGACCCAGCGGTTGCCCGGGCCGACGACGACGTCGCACGGATCCACGGGGCCGGCGCCGAACGCCAGCGCGCCGATGGCCTGCGCGCCGCCGGCCGCGAGCACGCCGTCGGCACCGCCGACGTACGCGGCGACGAGCGTCACCTCGGCCGGCCGCGGCGACGCCACGATCACGCGGCCGACGCCGGCCGCGCGCGCCGTGACTGCGGTCATGAGCACCGAGCTCGGCAGCGGGAACCGGCCGCCCGGCGCGTAGCAGCCCGCGCTCTCCACGGGCAGCACGTCGTGGCCGGCACGGCCCCCATCGACCGCGCAGGTGAGGTCGGTCAACGCCGACCGCTGCGCCGCCGCGAAGCGCGCGATGCGCGACGCGGTGCGCTTCAACAGCTCACGTGTCCCGGCCGCGACGGCCGCGAACGAGACTTCGAGTTCGGCGCGCGGGATCCAGCGCGGCTCGCCGTCGCCGAGCCGGCGTGCGTGCTCGTCCAGCGCCGCCCAGCCGCGCGCGCGCACGTCATCCACGATCCGGCCGGCCTCGAGCAACGTGGCGCCATCGATAGGCTCGACTCGGAGCTTGCCCAGGTCCTCGATCCGCACACGTCGCAATTTCACGATCCACCTCCGTCGACGACCTTGGCTTCGCCACCGCGCCGAGTGATCCGTAGTGCCCTTCGGTCCAGCTCTCGCTCCACGTCGGCCAGCTCGACCCCTTCCGCTGCGAGCCTGGCCAGCGTGAAGAAGAGGACGTCGGCAGCCTCGTGCACGACCTCAGCTCGAGTTCGAGCAGCTCCCAGCTCCCCCGCCTCTTCGCGTAGCTTCGCCGCGAGCAGTCGCGGGTCGGCCAGCAGGCGCCCGGTGTACGAGTCCCCCGGCGCGCTGACGCCGCGCGCGCGCAGAGTTTCCTCGAGCGCGGCGAGCCCCGACGCCGGCCCGAAGCACGTCCGCGAACCGGCGTGGCAGAACCCAGGCCCCGACTGGCGCACCACGAAGCGCAGCGCGTCGCGGTCGCAGTCCACTTCGACGCGCAGGAGCTCTTGCGTCGCGCCCGTCGACGCGCCCTTGCGCCACAGACCGCGGCGACGCGAGCGGTAGACGCCCGCTCCGGTCTCGATCGCCTCCCGCAAGCTCTCCAGATCCGACCACGCGAGCCCCAGCGCGGTTCCGCGCTCGTCGCACACGATCGTCGACCACAGTCCGTCAGCCCGATCGCTGGCGAGCGGGGCCGCGAAGGCCTCCGCGAGACCCAGCCGGTTCGTGTAGAGCGCCATGCCGACCTGCGCGTCGGCGCCCAGGCGGTCGATCGCCGCGACGTCCTCGACCGTGGTGACGCCGCCCGCGACCGTGACGCGCACGGGCGCCGCGGCCGCGACGCAGCGCGCCACGCGCTCGAGGTCGATGCCCTGCAGACGGCCTTCGCTCTCGACGAACGTGACGAGGAAGCCGCCCACGAATGGGGCCAGCTCACGCAGGCGATCCTCCGCGCGCACGCCGGTGCGCGTGCGCCAGCCGTCGATCACGACCTCGCCGTCCAGGCAGTCCACGGCCGCGATCGTGCGTTCGCGCGGCAGCTCGCGCAGGACCTCCGGCCGCGCCGCGGTACCCAGGATCACCTTGCGGGCGCCGCGGTCCAGCCACGCGCGCGCCGTCGCGACGTCGCGAATGCCTCCGCCAACACGACATGGCGCGAGCGCCAGGAGCTCCTCGACGAGCGCGCTGTTCGTCCCCTGCCGCAGCGCTGCGTCGAGGTCGATCACCGCGACCTCGCCGACGCGCGCGAAGCGCCGCGCGAACGGCCGCGGATCGCCGGCATCGAGCGCCATCTCCCGGCCGCCGACGAGTTGCACCGTCCGTCCGCCCTGCAAGTCGATCGAAGGAACGATCACGTCCTCACCTCCAAACCTTCCGATGCCAGGACCCGTTGGACGTCAGCGACGGTCGTCTCGCCGTCGTGGAAGATCGAAGCAGCGAGCACGGCGTCCGCGCCGGCCCGCAGCGCCTCGACCATGTGCCGCGCGCTGGCGGCTCCGCCTGAGGCGATCACCGGCACGCGCACGGCGCGCGCCACGGCGCCGATGAGCTCGAGCTCGTACCCCGAGCGCGTTCCGTCGCGATCCCAGGCGGTCAGCAGGATCTCGCCGGCGCCCCGTCGCGCCGCTTCGACCGCCCAGGCGATCGCGTCGATCTCCGTCGCCGTGGTCCCCGAGCGCACGACGACGCGCCAGCCCGAACCGACGCGGGCTGCGTCGATCGCCACGACGACGGCCTGCGCGCCGAAGCGTCCGGACAGCCGCTCGACGAGCCCCGGGTCGACGACGGCGGCGGAGTTCAGCGCCACCTTGTCCGCGCCTGCTTCCAGGAGAGCGCGCGCGCCCTCCTCGTCGCGAATCCCGCCGCCGACCGTCAGCGGGATCGGGAGGCGCTCGCGCACGGACGCCACCGTGGCGAGCCGCGCGCCGCGCTGCTCGAGCGTCGCCGAGACGTCGAGCACGACGATCTCGTCCGCACCCTGCTCGGCGTAGAGCGCGGCTCGCTCGGCCGGGTCGCCCGCGTCGCGCAGGGACTGGAAGCGCACGCCCTTCACGACGCGGCCGTCCCTCACGTCGAGGCACGGGATGACACGTTTCTTCAGCAAGCGCACACCTCCCGCCGCGCGGCGGCGATCCAGCGTTCGACGATCCCAGCGCCGAACGCGCCGGAGAGCTCCGGGTGGAACTGGCAGGCGACGACCGCTCCGCGCTCGAGCGCGGCCACGAAGGAGCCTCCGTGCCCGGACCAGGCCGCAGTCCAGCCGTCGGGCGCGCGGTCGAGCCGGAACGAGTTCGCGAAGTAGGCGTCGCCGTTCGCGAGGATGCGCGCCTCGGGCGGCGCCACGACGGCGTTCCATCCGATCTGGGGCACGCGGATCTCGCCGGCGAATCGTGCATAGCGCGCGTCGACCGCGCCGACGCCCTCGACGCCCGGGCTCTCCGCGCTGGCGAGACCGAGGAGCTGCATCCCGAGACAGATCGCGAGCGTGGGCCGACCGTCGCGGACGCGGTCCCGCAGCGCGAGATCGAGCCCCGTGTCGACGAGCGCGCGCATCCCCGCCGCGAAGGACCCGACGCCCGGCAACACCACCGCACCGGCGTCGCGCACGTCCCCGGCGCGGTCGCTGAGGACGGGCCGTGCGCCCGCGCGGCGCAGTGCCGCGACCACGGCCGCCAGGTTGGCGACGCCGGTGCGGGCGACGACGACTTCGGTCCCCGCGTTCACAGGACCCCCTTCGTGCTCGGCACCGAATCGGATCCGTCGCGCCGCGCGGCACGGCGCAGGGCGAGAGCCAGCGCCTTGAAGGCGCTCTCCGCGCGGTGGTGGTCGTTCGCGCCGGACAGCACGGAGAGGTGGACGGTCGCACGCGCCGCCAGCGCCAGCGAACGCACGGCGTGCGGGATCATTTCGCACGACAGCGCGCCGATGCGCTCGCGCTGGAGCTTCAGGTCCACCTCGGCCCACGGGCGTCCCGAGAAGTCGACGACGGCGCGCGACAGGGACTCGTCGAGCGGCGCGAACGCGGAGCCGAAGCGTGCGATCCCGCGGCGGTCGCCCAGAGCGGCATCGAGCGCCTCGCCCAGCGCGAGCGCGCAGTCCTCGACCGTGTGGTGATCGTCGACGTCGAGGTCTCCGCGACACGACAGGTCGAGGTCGAACCGCGCGTGCTTGGCCAGGTTCGCGAGCAGGTGGTCGTAGAACCCGATCCCCGTCGCGACGTTCGCTGCACCCATTCCGTCCAGCACGAGCCGGCAGCGGATGTCCGTCTCGCGCGTGGCGCGGACGACCACTCCCGAGCGCGCGATCATCGCGCACCTCCTGCGATTCCCCCGTCCGGGCCGACCGCAGCGCGCAGGCCCGCGACGAGCTCTTGGAAGGCCGTTTCGTCTCCTGGACAGGTGATCCGCAGCGCGTTCTCGAGGCCGATCTTCCCGGGGAAGGCGCGCACGGCGATGCCCAGCGCCGCGAGCCTCTCCCAGATCCGTGCGGCATCGGGCGAGCGGACGAGGACGAAGTTCGCCTTGCTCGGCAGCGCGGTGAAGCCCAGATCGCACGCGATGACTTCCAGACGCTCGCGCTCGGATCGGACGCGCGCCACGAAGTCGGTCACGTCGCCGACCGGGAGTTCGAAGCGCGCGGCCGCGATCGCGAGCGACGGTCCCGACACGGCGTACGGCTGACCCGCGGCGCGCAGCCAACCGATCACGCGCGCCGCGCCGACGGCATAGCCCACGCGCAGTCCGGCGAGGCCGAAGGCCTTGGACAGCGACCTCACGAGGACCGCGTTCGGCGTCGCCCGCACGGATGCCGCGAAGTCGACGTCCCCGAACTCGGCGTAGGCCTGATCGACGACGATCACCGCCCGCGGCGCGGCGTCCGCGACGCGCCGCAGGTCGTCGAGCGACGCCTCGAGCCCGGTCGGGTTGTTGGGCGAGACGATCGCGATGCAACCTGTGCGGGCCGTGAGGGCGCGGAGTAAGCCGTCGAGCGGCCACGGATCCGCGCTCCACGGGACGCGCACGACATCGGCTCCCGCGAGTCGCGCGTAGCGCTCGATCATCTCGAAACTCGGGCTCGGCAGGACGAGCTCGCGTCCCGGACACAGCGACGCGCGCATCGCCCGGTCGAGCGCGTCGTCGGCTCCGGCAGTGACCAGGACCTGCGCCGGATCGACGCCCATCCGCGCGGCGATGCGCTCCTCGAGTTCGCGTGCGGACGGGTAGCGCCGCAGGGCGACCTCGCCGACTCCGGGCAGCCTGTCGAGAAGAGCCGCCGGCGGCCGCAGTCCTTCGTTCCCGTCGAGCGCGAGTCGCACCGGCACGCTCGTCCGCGGCACGCGGTACGGCCGGACGTCGCGCAGGGCGGGTACCGGTTCGAGCACGCCCGTGTCGTCCTTCGTCGTGCCCATCACGGCACGATCTGCGCCAGCGCGCTCACGACGACGTCGGTTCCGCCGCGGCGCTTGATCTCGGGCACGACGCGCGGGAGCTCGCTGCGCCGAACGGCGGCGCGGACCGCGTACCCCGCCTCGCCATGCAACCGGCTGATCGTGGGCTCGCGCATGCACGGCAGCGCCGCGCAGACCGATTCGAGCCGCTCCGCGGTCACGTTGACCTCGACCATGACGCGCTCGCGCGCCTCGAGCACCGAGCGCACGAGCAACGCGAAGGTCTCGATGCGCTCGCGCTTCGCGGAGTCGTCGAGCGCGCGCGGGCTGGCATACAGGCGCGTCGAGCTCGCGAGCAGCTCGTCGACGATGGCCAGCCCGTTCGCGACGAGCGTCGCGCCGCTGGCGGTGTTGTCGACCACGACGTCGGCGTCCTCGGGCGGCAGGACCTCGGTCGCGCCCCACGAGCGGACGAAGGTCGCGTCGATCCCCTTCCGTGAGATCCACGACTTCGCGAGGCGCTCGTACTCCGACGCGACGACCAGCGGCCGGCGCGGCAGCGCGCCGTCGCGCACGAAACCCATCGGCGCGGCCGCGACGAGGCGAACGCGATCGAGGCCGGTGTCCACGAGCTCGACGAGCTCGGCCCCCAGCTCCGCGACCCAGTCGGCGCCCGCGAACCCGAGGTCCCGCGTGCCGGCGTGCAGCATGTGCACGACGGCCTGGGGCTTCAGGAGCTTCGTCTCGAAGCCCGCGAGCGGCAGTTCGGGCCGGTAGCTCCGCGCCCCCGGGCGCACGGCCAGGCCGGCGTCGGCGAGGAGCGTCTGTACGGCGTCCTGCATGCGCCCCTTGGGGAGCGCGAGGCGGACGGAGTCGGTGGTGGTGGGTGACATCTCGGGCTGCTGACTTCTTGTTGAAGCCCCGAGAGCGGCGCCTGACCCGCGTGAAATGCGAGCGACGCCGACCCTCGGGGCCGGCGTCGCTCGTGTTCGTCGATGGATCGCGATCTACACGGCTTCACCTGCCCCGGACGGGGTGGAGGTGATGGTGCAGATGGCGGGCCGTGTTCATCGGAGGGTCAGCGTGCACGCTCGGCGCGCCGCCGTCAACCGGGGTTCGGCGGCGCTCGCGCGCCGGATTCGCTGCGCCTGGGATTCGTCCGGAGGCCCGAGAAGTCCGCTCGTGCATGCAGCCCCCCCCCCCAGCGCCAGCGCCGCAGTTCCTCCGGCTGGGCAGCGGCACTTCGGGACGCGCCGTGGGTCCAGGCACCGCAGCGGGCGGTGCCCGGAAGAGCGTGAGCGCCCGGCAGAATCGGCACGTCGGCAAACCGCGTGCGGGGTCGGGGTCCTCGGAATGGCCGAGCGACGCGCATGCCGGGCACTCGAGGACCTGGGATCCGAGGCGCTCCTCGCGCGCCGAGCCGGGCGAATGCGTGGTGGTCTACCCAGCGCGGGGCCCCGTCGACCTCAGGCGAGCCGCCCTATCCGACCCGTCTGGAAATCCTGGATCGCGCGGTAGATCTCCTCGCCCGTGTTCATCACGAACGGGCCGTGCTGGACGACCGGCTCCCCGAGCGGGACGCCGGACAGGACGAGCAGCTTCGTGTCGACGCTCGCGCGGATCTCGACGCGCTCGCCACCCTGGTCGAGCAATGCGAGCTCGGCGTCGCCGACCGGCTTGGAGCCATTCACGGTGACCGAGCCCTCGAGCACGAACACGGCCGCGTTGTGGCCGCCCGGCAGGTCCGCCTCGAGCACGCCGCCCTTCGCGAGTCGCGCGTCCCACAGGTTCATCGGCGTGAACGTCGAGGCCGGACCGCGCTTGCCAGCGTGCTCGCCGGCGATCACGCGCACCACGCCGCCACCGTTCGGGAGCTGCACGCCCGGGATGTCCTGCGCGACGATCCCCTGGTACTTCGGCTTCGACATCTTGTGCTTCGCCGGCAGGTTCACCCACAGCTGCACCATCTGCATCACGCCGCCCGAGCGCGTGAACTCCGGGTCGTGGAACTCCTCGTGCACGACGCCCGACGCGGCGGTCATCCACTGCACGTCGCCCGGACCGATCACGCCGGAATTCCCGGCGGAATCGCGGTGCGCGACCTTGCCCTGGTACACGACCGTCACCGTCTCGAATCCGCGGTGCGGGTGCTCGCCGACGCCGCGCGGCCCTTCGCGCTCGGGATCGCGCGGCCCGTAGTTCGTCGGACCGGCGTAGTCGAGCATCAGGAACGGGCTGATCCGCTCGCCCAGCGGGTTCGACGGGAACAGGTTCCGGACATGGAACCCGTCCCCGACCATGTGCGTGGACGCGGGCCGGAAGGTGTCGACGAGGGCCTTCAGCTGGCTCGAAGTCATTCGGTCATCCTAGACCCGAATACGAGCCGAGGCTCCCTGGAGGGACCCCTCATGCGACCCATTCCGACGCGGGTTTCGCGAGGAAGTCGGCCAGCGGGATGCCGCCGGTCCCGACGACGAGCTTGCGGCACGGACCGAAGCGCGCTTCGAACTCGCTCAGCACGTCCCAGCGCGCGCCCTTCTTCCCCGACTTGACCTCGATCGCCGTCCGGTGCGGGCCGCGCGTGAGGACGAAGTCCACTTCGTCGTTGCCGTCGCGCCACCACCACACCTCCACGGCGGTTCCGAGCGCCGTGTTCACGAGATGCGCCCCCACCGTGGTCTCGACGAGGCGACCCCAGCGCTCGGGATCGGCGAGCGTCTCCTCGAGCGTGTATCCGGCCAGCGCGGAGACGAGCGCGGTGTTCAGGGGCTGCAGCTTCGGGCTCGAGCCGCGCCGTCGCACGACTTCGCCCGAGTATTTCTGCAGACCGACGACGAGTCCTGCTCGCTCGAGCAGCGTCAGATAGTGGGCCAGCGTCGTCGTGTTCCCGGCGTCGGTGAGTTGGCCGAGCATCTTCGTGTAGGATAGGACCCGGCCCGCATAGGCGCACGCGAGTTGGAACAGCGCACGCAGCAGCGCGGGCTTCTCGACGCGCGCCATGACCAGGATGTCGCGCGAGATCGTCGTCTCGATCAGCGCATCGCGCACGAACGCTCGCCAGCGCGCGAGGTCTCCGACGTACTCCGCCGCTCCCGGATAGCCGCCGTGGAAGACGTAGGCGTCCAGGTCGAAGCCGAAGGCGGTCCGCATCTCCTCGAAGTTCCAGTGGCGCGCCCGCAACACCTCGAAGCGACCGGCAAGGCTCTCGGTCAGGCCCTCGTGCAGGAGCAGGGTCGAGGATCCGAGCAGCACCACGACCAGGTCGAGACCGTCTGCGGTGTCGCGGTCCCAGAGGCCCTTCACGACGCGCGACCAGTCCGGGATCTTCTGGATCTCGTCGAGCGCGAGCACCGTGCGGCGCCCGCGCGCCAGCCGGCGCGCGGCCTCCCAGTGGAACTCGATCCAGTGCGTGGGCGGCGCTGCGGTCTCGTCCGCGTCGGCGAAGTGCGTCGCGCCGTCGAACCCCTCGAGCACACGACGCACGCCCGTCGTCTTGCCGGTCTGCCGCGGCCCGAGGAGGACCTGGATGCGGCGCCGTGGCTCCGCGATCCGGGCCGCCAGTTCGGCGTAGACCGGAGGTTGGTAGGGCACCTGAGGATTCAGCTCGCGGGGCTCGGCCATGACACTGAGTAATTTTACTCAGCCAGCAGAGCAGAACAACTCCATCACCGTAATCACCCAGAGCTAAGCGACTTCCGCCGGGCGAACGTCCCGATCGAGGGCCGGGCACGCCTGCGATCGCACCCCGGTCCCGCGGGTCCCGTGGGGTCGACGGGGTGGGTCCGCGTCCACCCGCAACGCTCAGGCCGACTTCGCCGCCTGCGCCCCGCGCTTGCGCAGGTATTCCTCGATGAACTGGTCGATGTCGCCGTCGAGCACGGCCTGGATGTTCCCCGTCTCCACGTCCGTCCGGTGGTCCTTGACCATCTGGTACGGATGCAGGACGTACGAGCGGATCTGGCTGCCGAACGAGATCTCGTTCTTCTCGCCGTACAGGCCCTTCAGCTCCGCCTCGCGCTTCTGCTCCTCCTGCTGGATGAGCTTCGCCTTGAGCAGCTTGAACGCCATCTCCTTGTTCTTGAGCTGGCTGCGCTGGCTCTGGCTGCGGATGACGATGCCGCTGGGCAGGTGGCGCAGGCGGACGGCCGTCTCGACCTTGTTCACGTTCTGGCCGCCGGCGCCGCCCGACCGCATCGTCTCGATCTCGATGTCCTTCTCGTTGATGTCGATCGCGATCGAGTCGTCGAGGAGCGGCGTCACGTCGACGCTGGCGAACGCCGTCTGGCGGCGTGCCTGCGCGTCGAACGGGCTGATGCGCACGAGGCGGTGCACGCCGGTCTCGGCCTTGAGGCGCCCGAAGGCGTAGTCGCCCTCGATCTCGAGCGTGGCCGACTTGATGCCGCCGGCGTCCTCGTCGACGCGCTCGACCTCGGTGACCTTGTAGCCCTTCTTCTCCGCCCAGCGGACGTACATGCGCACGAGCATCCCGGCCCAGTCGCCCGCATCGACGCCGCCCGCGCCGGGCGTGAACTGGACGTACGCGCCGCAGCGGTCGTTCGGGCCGCCGAGCATGACGCGGAAGTCGAGATCGTGGACCGCCTCCGCGATGACCGCGAGCGCGGCCTCGGCGTCGTCGATCACGGCGGCCTCACCCGCGTCCTTGGCCATCTCGGCCAGGATCCCGAGCTCCTCGAACGCCGTCGCGACCTTGCGCATCGGCGCGACGACCGAGCGCACGTCGTTCATCTCGGTGACGAACCGCTGCGCGCGCTCGGCGTTCGTCCAGAAGTCGGGAGCGGACTGCAGCTCCTCGATCTCGCGGTAGCGTCGTTCCTTGGTGGGGTAGTCAAAGACTCACCTTGAGCTGCTCGTACTGCCGCTCGAGGGAGACCGACCGATCCAACACGTCCTTCAGCGATGCCATGGGGGCGGAGATCCTACGGCGCGAGGGCGCGATGGACAGGGCGGGTCGGGACCAGGGGCTCCCCCCTTCCGACCCTGGCGCGAGGTCGTCGCGCCTCGCCCGGCCCCGTCCCCGGCCCGTGCGGCGATTCCGGGCCTCATTCGCCGCACGTCCTGCGGCGAATCCCTGGCCCCCGCTGTGAATCCGGGCCACAATCACCGCAGATCATGCGGCGAATGCTCTACATCCATCAACGGCCCGGCTGGCCCGAGCTGACCTGGCTCGCCGAGGAGCTCGCCGACGGGCTGACGACCGTGCGGCACAAGCAAGGCCGGCTGCTGGGCCAGATGGAGGGCCTCGGCTTCGAGCTGCGCAACGAGGCCAGCCTGACCGTGCTCACCAGCGACGTCGTGAAGTCCTCGGCCATCGAAGGCGAGGAGCTCGACCCGGCCGAAGTGCGCTCCTCGATCGCGCGCCGACTCGGACTCGATGCCGGCGGCCTGCCCACGGCCGGCAGGGACGTCGAAGGCGTGGTCGAGATGATGGTCGACGCCACCCGCGGCCACGCGATGCGGCTCACCGAGGAACGCCTGTGCGCCTGGCACGCCGCGCTCTTCCCGCCGGGCCGCACTGGGATGACGCCGATCGTGGTCGGAGCCTGGCGGACCGCGGAGTCCGGCCCGATGCAGGTCGTCTCCGGCCCGATGGGTCGCGAGACGGTGCACTTCGTCGCGCCGGAAGCGGACCGCCTGCCCGACGAGATGCGGCGCTTCCTCGCGTGGTTCAACGCGCCCTCCGCGCTCGACCCCGTGCTGCGAGCGAGCCTCGCGCACTTGTGGTTCGTGACGATCCACCCGTTCGACGACGGCAACGGCCGGATCGCCCGCGCGATCGCCGACATGGCGCTGGCGCACGCCGACGGGACGAGCGACCGCTTCTACAGCATGTCCTCGCAGATCGAGGCTGAGCGGAGGGACTACTACCGAGAGCTCGAGCACGCGCAGCGCGGCGGACTCGACATCACGCCGTGGCACGCGTGGTTCCTGGGCTGCCTCGAGCGCGCGATCGGCAATGCGGAGCGGGACCTCGCGGCGGTGCTGCACAGGGCCAAGTTCTGGCAGCACGCCAGCCGGCACTCGCTCAACCCGCGTCAGCGCCTGGTCGTCACCCGCATGCTGAACGGCTTCGAGGGATTCCTGACGACATCCAAGTACGCGAAGCTCGCCACGTGCTCGGCCGACACCGCGCTGCGCGACATCCAGGTACTCGTGCTGCACGGTCTCCTCGTGCAGAACCCCGGTGGAGGGCGCAGCACGAGCTACAGGCTCGCGGAGCGCCTCACGCCGCCACGTGGATAGCGGGAGCCCTTGCGCACGCGGAACCGTGTGCCGGCGAGCATCGTGTGGCGGTCCCCATCGGGCGCACCTACCTGCCTGCCCCGTGGGGCTCTGGGAGACGGCGGCGTCGGTCCTGGATGGCTACGTCAAAGCGGAAGGGGTTTCGTTACAGCCAACAAGGTAGCTGCCGTCCGGTCGCTGGAGGTCGAACCCGAGTCGTTGCCGGCCATGCAAGGCGCGGCCGTGCTCCTCGTCCGCGCCGGGCGCTCTGATCCGCGCCTCCCCACATGGCTGGCGTCGATCTCCTCGCGATCAGGAGCCGACGACTGGAAACACTGGGCGATCTCCACGGCCCATCGCCGCGGCGACGAGGCACTCCTCCAGAGTCCGTAGACCCGACTCCGCGCTCGGCCCCCGCTCGCCGCGCAGAAGAAAGGACGCGGGCTCCCCCTGAGGAGAGCCCGCGTGCGCCGGACCCGGAACTGCTGCAGCGTCCAAGGTGTCGATCTGGGCCGGGTGGAGCCCCGCGGGCTCCCAGGCGGACGCGCCGCCGCCGTCGCAGAGGCCCTGTCGGACCGCGGCGTGCGCCGACCGTAGGACCGCGAAAGTCCTTCGCGGTCCAGGACGGAAACGCTGCGGCGGCGCCGGGACATGCGCGAACCGTCAGCGCGGAGTGGTCGTGGTCGAGACCGTCTCGAGAGCCGGCGCTTCGCCGCTCGTCCACCGATCGAGAATCCCCTCTTCGGCGATCAGGCGCGTCAGCTCGGCGCGGTCCTTCGTCACCCCCGCGGAGATCACCTCGCAGCCCGTCTCGGTCACGACCACGACGTCCTCGATCCGCACGCCGATGCCGCTGGCCGGGTCGTACAGGCCCGGCTCCACCGTGAACACGACGCCCGGGACGAGCGGCTTCGCGTTCTCGCCCACGTCGTGCACTTCCATGCCGACGTAGTGGCACGTGCCGTGCGGCAGGAGCTTCAGCATCCCGCGCTCGCTGAGCACGCGCCGGCAGGCCTTCTCGACGTCGGCCATGGTGCGACCCGGGCGCACCTCGGCGATCCCCGCCAGCTGCGACGCCAGCACCGCGTCGTAGATCTCGGCCATCCGCGGCGTGAACACGCCGTCCACCGGCCACGAGCGCGTGATGTCCGAGACGTAGTGGTCGAACTCCGGCGCGTAGTCCAGCAGCAGCATCTCGCCGGCGCGCAGATCGCGGCCGACCTGGCTGTAGTGCAGGATCAGCGCGTTCGGTCCGCAGCCCACGATTCCGTGGTATCCGGGACCCGCGGCACCCTCGGCGCGGTGCACGAAGCTCATCACGGCCTCCAGGTGCCTCTCCGTCAGCCCGGCGCGCGTCGATCGGATCGCCTCGGACATCGCGCGAGCCCCGGTCTCCGACGCGCGGCGCAGCGCGGCGAGCTCCTCGGGCGTCTTCACGCGGCGCATCTCGGCCAGGACCGGCGCGCAGTCGCGCACTTCGAACGCGAACGTGTCCTCGAGCTTGTCCTGCAGCGCGTTCTCGCGGCTCGTGCGTCCGTCGAGCGGATCGCGCTCGATCGCGCGGTCGTACGGGACGGCCAGGTCGTAGCAGCCGGCCAGCGTGATCCACGGCTCCTTGCTGATCCAGACGACCTTCGCGGCCGCGGCACGCTCCTTGAGGAGCCCCACGAGCTCCGATCCCGGCCGCACTTCGCGGAAACCCGTCGTCGCGCGGATCCACTCGTCCTCGCTGTCCCATTGCTCGCCTTCCCAGCGCTCCTTCATCGCGTTGGGCTTGGGCAGGAAGAGGATCTCGTCTCCGCTCGCGAGGTCCATGAGCAGCACCGCGTTCGGGCTCTCGACGCCGGTCAGGTACCAGAACGTCTTGTCCTGCTGGAAGCGCTCGTAGTCGCGCTGCGACGGCAGGCCGCGCACGAGCACGAGCCCGTTGGGCGTCTCTTTCCGCAGCTCGGCCACGAGCGCCGCGCGCCGACCGGCGTGGAACTTCGCGCCGAGCCCGCAGCGCCGCACGTGCTCCTGACCCGCGACGGGCGACTCGCCGCTCGAGGTCGGGCCTGAGTCCGCGGCGGGCGTGTGGGCGTGGGCCGCGGACGTTGCCAGCGCGGCGAGGGCCAGGGCGTAGATCGGGACGGGTGCGGGCATGCACCTGAGGATAGTCCCCTTCGGAGCCTCCTGGGGCTGGCACTTTGGGCAACGCTGCCCCGGTCAGCCCTTTTTCGGACCTCGAACCCGCCGAGACGCCCTTGCCGATCCGCGCCGCGTCGGTGACCCTCGGGGCGGTGACGCCCCTGCGCCTCGCGCTCTTCGACCTGGATCGCACGCTGCTCGACGGCGACAGCGACCTCCTGTGGAGCGAGGTCCTCGGCGCCCGCGGAGTCCTCGACGTCGAGCGCGTGAGGGCGTTCCACCGCGAGTACCACGCCGGGACGCTCGACATCGACGCGTTCCTCGACTTCCAGTTGGCCCCCCTCGCGCGCGAGGAGCGCGGCGCGCTGCTCGGCTGGCGCGACGAGTGGTTGGCCGAGTGCATCCGGCCGCGCATCTCGGACGGGGCGCGCGCACTGGTCCGCGAGCACGCGGATCGCGGGCACGAGATCGCACTGATCACGGCCACCAACGCCTGGCTGACCGCGCCGATCGCGCGCGAGCTCGGCATCCAGCACCTGATCGCGACCGAGCCCGAGCGCGACGCGGAGCGCTTCACGGGCCGCGTCGCGGGCGTGCCGTGCTTCCGCGCGGGGAAGGTCACGCGGCTCGTGGCGTGGCTCGCGGCGCGCGGGCTGGCGTGGAGCGACGTCGCCGAGAGCTGGTTCTACAGCGACAGCCACAACGACCTCCCGCTCCTGGAAAAGGTCGCGAACCCGGTCGCCGTGAACGCCGACCCGCGCCTGCGCGCTCACGCCGCGGCGCGCGGGTGGCGGATCGTGGAGCTGCATGCGGGCGTCGCGGACAGCGCGTCCGCCTGAGCGAGGGATCGCCTGCCCGCTCGTCCGGGCCCCGGAATCGCCGATCCGTCCCGGGGCTTGCAGATCGGCGCGGTTCAGCTCCGCCGCTCGAACACCTTCTCGAGCTTCGCCAGCATCGCGGATTCACCGGCCGAGATCTTCGCCATCCCGAGCACTCCGCCGCTGACGCTGGCGATGGCCCGCGCGCGTTCCAGGACCAGCTTCTTGAGGTGGTCGTTCTCGGCGTCGCTCAGCTGCTCCGACAGGCCGTGGACCAGATGCGTCCAGGCCACGAAGTAGCGCGGTTCGGGCCGCTTCTCGAGCCAGATCTCCAGGAGGGCGTACTCGGTCGTGCCGGGGACGAAGCCCTTCGTGGCGGCGTGCTGGATGATGTACGCGCGCTCCTTGGCGTCGACCGAGCCGTCGGCCCAGGCGACTTCGACGATGGGCAGCACCGACAGCGCGGCGGCCGTCTCGCCCCCGATCTTCAGCTCCATGAGCTTGTCGAGCCGTGCCTTGTTCGTGATGCCGGTCGCCCGGGAGATCAGGTCGCGCGTGGTCTCGGCGTTCTTGAGGGCGCGCAGCTTGTCCAGGAGCTTCGCGTCCTCGCGCTTGAAGAACTCCTCCTCCAGGCTGTGGCCGCGGCCGTGCAGTGCGTCGAGGTTGTCGGATGCCATCGGTCGTTCCTAGTCGGTGTCGGTGCCGGGTTCTGTCGTGGGGTGGGGAGGGAGGTTATCGAGCACCCGTCACGCCGACCAGACTCCGGAGCGGCCCCTCCGATACGGGGCCCAGGGCGGCCGCGTGGCGAACGCGCCGATCCGAGGCGCACGGCGTCGACCCTGCGTCCTGGAGTTGGACGAGCTTCCGGGATTCGGATGCGGTCCGCACGGCGTACGCACCGCGCTTCGCCCGATCTACGTCGTGCGCGTCGCGCATCTGCGCATTCGTCCGCATGCCGCGGAGCACCCCTGCGAGGGAGCATGATTGTTGCTCGGGAATGTCGGCACCCACTCCTGGAAGAGCGGGTGCGAAAGGAACGACCGACATGAAGCTCTCTCCCCTCCTGATTGCGATCTCCCTCACCTCCACGCTCGGCGCTCTGGCGTTCGGGCAGGCCCCCCAACTCAGCGCGCCCGCCTGGCTTCCTGGAGACACGACGCCAGGAGCATCGACCGGCGAGCAGACCGTTCCACGCATCGCGGCGGGCGGCGGCGGGTACCTCGCCGTCTGGTCCGATTCGCGCGCGCTCGTCGTGGGCGGCGAGCAGACCACGGACCTCGACGTCTACGCGATGCGGCTCGACGCGAGCGGCACGCCGCTCGACGCGACGCCGATCCCCGTCACGACGCGTTACGGCTACCAGCGCAACCCGCAGGTCGCCTGGAACGGCGAGAGCTGGCTCGTCGTCTGGGAATCGCAGGACCCGGCGTTCAGCTACTACGGCGACTACCTGCGCGGAGCGCGCGTGTCGTCGGCGGGCGTCGTGCTCGATCCGCAGTCGATCCTGATCCGCACGAGCACGAGCTCGAGCTCGATCTGGTCGATGTGCGCGAACGGCGCGGAGTGGGTCGTGGCCGCCGAGGGCACGTCGGCCGGGGACAACGACCTCGTCGGCATCCGCGTCGGGGCCAACGGCATGCTGCTGACCCCGACGCCCGTCGTGTTGCAGCCGGCCGAGTACTTCCTCCACTTCGGGATCCGCGTGGTCGCGGCGCAGGGACAGGTGCTCCTGTCCTGGTCGGGTGCGAGCAACCCCGTGGCCCGGCGCTTCGGCGCGAGCCTGGCCCCCATCGGGTCCGTCTTCGACATCCCGGGCTCCAACCTGGGAACGAGCGGCAACTCCTACTACGCGGCCTGGTTCTCGGGCTCGGGCGTCGTGGGTTCGCCGATCGCGCTCGACGGGACGGTGCTGAACCCCGGGGGAGTGTCGCTCTTCAGCGGCGTGAACGCGCTCGCCGCGCCCGCGTGGGACGGGACGCGCTGGTGGATCGGCGCCCAACATGTGACGCAGGGCATCCTCGGCATTCGCGTCGCCGCGAACGGGAGCCCCGTGGATCCGGGCGGCCTGGTGGTCCAGGCGCCGGCCGGCGCGACGCTGCAAAGTCCCGCGCTCGCGGGTGGCCTGGGCGGCGGCGCGGTCTTCGCGTGGAGTTCCTTCGGGCCGGGATCGCTGGGCTCGAACGAGATCTCGACGCGTGCCGCGAGCGCTTCGTTCGCACTGGGAGCCACGACGCCGTGCAGCACGGCCGCGCCCGCGCAACTGCGGCCGGCGGTCTGTGCCGGTCCTGACGGGTACGCCATCGCCTTCGAGAGCGCTCTCGGCGCGACGCGGCGCGTTCTCGTGCAGCGCCTCGGCGTCCAAGGCAACGCGATCGATTCCGAGCCGATCCTGGCGGGCAGCGCGACGACGTACGCCGGCGCCGGCATCGCCTGGAACGGCTCCGTGTTCTGCGTCGTCTGGAACGACGGCTCGAACGTCGTCGCGCGGCGGATGCGGCCCGACGGTTCGTTCGTCGACCCCGCCCCCATCGCGGTCATGCAAGGCGCCTCCGCCGACGTGGACGCGGTGGGCAGCGTGTTCCTCGTGGTCACGACGAACTCGACGAGCTTCAGCCCGGAGTTCCGCTCGACGTTCGTGCGCCGTTTCGACGGGGCGACGGGCTCGTTCCTCGATGCCGGGCCGATCAACATCGGCGGCGGCTTCTCGCAGCTGGCGCGCGTCGCGACCGTCGACGGCCGCTGGCTCGTCACGTACCAGAGCAACTGGTCGCACGACAGCGCGATCGCCGACGTCGTGGCGGCCTTCGTCAACGCGGACGGGAGCCTCGGCACGAGCTACGGGCTCGGCACGCCGGGTGGCGCGCCGCAAGTCGCGGACGGGAACGACGGGGCGCTCGTCGTGTGGCGTTACGGCAGCACGGCCAACGCCACCAACGACGTCGTGTGCCGCCGGATCGGGCACGACGGCTCGATCGGCGTGACCGCGACGCTCAGCGCGGCCGTCGGGCGCCAGATGAACCCCACGGTGACGTGGGACGGCTCGCAGTGGCTCGTCGCGTGGGAAGACCAGCGCAACCAGGTCACGTTCTACGACAAGCGCACGGACATCTACGGTTCGCGCGTGGCGGCGAACGGGGCCGTGCTGGATCCCGCGAGCTTCGTGTGGCTCGCATCGGACCAGGCCATCGCGTCGCCCGCGCTCGCGACGTACGGCGCGCGCTCGCTGCTCGTGGCCTCGGACGTGCGACCCGAGGTCCCGTTCGGCGCGTTCCGCCTGACGGCGGTGCGGACGCTGAGCGACTGTGCGTCCGCGGCGCGCTACTGCTCGTCGGGGACGAACTCGAGCGGCACGGCGGCGCGCATCGACTCGAGCGGCAGCGCGAGCCTGTCGGCCAACAACCTCGTGCTGTCCGCTTCGAACCTGCCGGCGAACGCGATCGGCCTCTTCTTCCGAGGCACGCGGCCCATCCAGCCCGCGACCCCGTTCGGCAACGGGCTGCGCTGCGTCGGCGGAGCGACGGTTCGTCTCGGCACCCTGCAGGCGGCGGGCGGCGTGGTTTCCGCTCCGCAGAACTTGGCCTCGGCCGCGTGGAACGGCGTGAGCGCCGGAGCCCTGGGCTACGTGCAGTTCTGGTTCCGCGATCCGTTCGCCGGTGGCGCGGCCTTCGACACGACGGACGCGCTGGAGTTCACGTTCTGCCCGTGACGCGGCTGGCGCGGTGACGCGCAAGCTGCCGTAGCAAGCGCGAGGCTGACCCTGGAGCGGTCAGCCTCGTGCCGATCCGCGCAGGGCTGGCCGATCCCGCTCGCCCCGCCGCTAGGGCGTGGCGGGGATCGCCGGATGCCGGATCGACACCACGAGCAGCACGATGTTCGCGAGCACCATCGTCCCGAGCAGGGCGACGATCAGGATCCAGGGACGTCGTCGGATCAGTTCACGCATGGTTCAGGGTCCTTGGAAGCTGAGTTCGACGACTTGCACGTCGCCCGTCGCCGCGTCGGTCACGCGCACGGACACGGGGAAGCGGCGCTGGTAGTCGGCGCGCGCCACGAAGGCGAAGACGGGGATCTTGGCCTCGGAGAGCGGCTCGACCTCGATCGACTCCGATGCCACGTTCCACTCCACGGGCGGTGAACCGGCCGGGAGCGGGTCGGGCTCGATGCGATATCGGGCTGCGTCCGAGGACTTGTTCTGGACGTGGATCGTGAAGAGGTTCTGGATGCGCAGTTCCTCGAGCGTGTACGGCAACCCCCGCGCACGCAGCGCGGTCGCCTCGAACGACGTCCGGCGTGAAGCGGAGAGGAGGAACACCGACGCCCCCACCAGCGCGAGGAATCCGTACAGGAACACGCGCGGCCGCAGCACACGCCGCTTCTGGCCGTCGAAGCCGCTCAACGAGTCGTAGCGGACCAGGCCCTCGGGCTTCCCGAGCTGCCGCATGATCGTGTCGCACGCGTCGACGCAGTTCGTGCAGCCGATGCACTCCATCTGCAGCCCGTTGCGGATGTCGATCCCGGTCGGGCAGACGTTCACGCAGCTGCCGCAGTCGATGCAGTCGCCCGCCGCCTTGCCTTTCGGCCCGCGGGGCTCGCCGCGCTTCTCGTCGTAGCCGACGATCACCGTGTCCTCGTCGACCAGCGCGGACTGGATGCGCCCGTACGGGCACAAGACGATGCAGAACTGCTCGCGGAACCAGGCGAAGTCGAAGTAGAGGACGAGGGAGAGACCGATCGTCCACGAGAAGGCGACCCAGTGGTCCGCGGGCCCGGCGAGCAGCGCGGGCAGGAGTTCCTCGACCGGCAGGAAGTACGCCAGCAGCGTGTGCGTCAGGACCAGGACTACACCCAAGAACGCGACCTGCTTGGCGACCTTGCGCCACAGCTTGTCGAAGGTCCACGGCTCCTTGTTGCGTCGTAGGCGCTCGTTGCGGCCGCCCTCGATCCAGCGCTCGATGCGGCGGAAGACGCCCTCCAGGAACACGGTCTGGGGACAGGCGTAACCGCACCACACGCGGCCGAACAGGGAGGTCACCGCGAACAGCGTGAAGCCGAACCCGGTGAGCAGGAAGAAGACGAGGTAGAAGTCCTCGCGCGTGAACGTACTGCCGAACAGGAACGCCGTGCGATGCGGGACGTCGAAGTGGATCGCGTGGCGCCCGTTCACGTGGACCCAGGGCATCACCAGGTAGAACGCGACCAGGAGCGCGAACACGACGTTGCGCCGCGTGTGCCAGCGCCCGCGGACGTCCGCGGGCTGCAACACGTTGTGCGAGCCGTCGTCGTTGATCGAGTAGACGGACTCGAGGTCCGGCTTGCGCCGCAGTCCGTGCTGGACCTTCGTCATGGCCTCACGTGGGCCCGGCTCGCGTCACTTTCCATTCGGAGTCTTGGGGGGGGCACTCGCGTCCGTCGGTGCGGCGGGCGGGGTCGCCGCGGCGCGCTCCTTCTCCCACTCCGCCGTGGGCCGGCCTTGCGGCGCCTTGCCCTTCACTTCCTTGCCCGAGATCGTGAGGACGTGGGCGACGACCTGTCGGACGCGCACGGGACCGAGCTGGTCCTTCCAGGCCTGCATGCCCTTGTCGAGCACGCCGTTCATCACCGTGTTGTAGATCTGCAGCGGTGCCGGGCCGTGCAGCCAGTAACCGTCGGTCAGGTTCGGGCCGATCTCGCCGGCGCCCAGCGGGCCGTGACACTGCACGCACTTCTGCTGGAAGATCTTGGCGCCGGCCTCGAGTTGCGCCGGGACCTTCGTCATGAGCAGCAGCGATTCCTCGGTCACTTCCTTGCCCATCTCGCGCTCGATCTGGGCCTGAGCCGCGAGTTCCTCCTCGCGCTCCCAGGCCTGGGTCTGATTCCGGCCGACCGCGAAGGTCTCGTAGAAGAGCCAGTACCCGACCGAGAACACGATCGAGCCGTACAGGGTGAACAGCCACCAGTTGGGCAGCCGGTTGTCGTACTCCTGGATCCCGTCGTAGTCGTGGTCGAGGGGGACGTCCGCACGTTGCTCAGACATCGCGTTGCTCCTGTTGCTGGGAATCCGGGCGATCCGACTCGAAGGGCAGGGACGCGAGCTCGTTCACACGCCGCTCGTCACGCATGCCGAAGACGACGCGCACGAGCACGCCGACGAAGAAGAGGAAGAAGAAGACGAGCGCGACGAGGGGCAGGGAGAGCCACTCGCTGTCCTGGAAGTACTGCTGGTACATCACTTCACCTCCGTGGCCTGCGAGAGCTTGGGCGGCTCGCGCAGGGTGCCGAGCTGCTGCAGGTACGCGATCAGTGCCACGATTTCGGAATCGGGCGCGACCTTGACGCCGCCGGTCTTCTCGAGCTCTTCGGCGAACTTTCGGCCCTGAGCGAGAGCCAGCTCGCGCGCGTCGCGGATCGTCGACTCGTCGTACGGCGTGCCGAGCATCGCGAGAACCGACAGTTTCTTGGGCGTCTTCGTGAAGTCGACCGTGTTCTCGTGGAGCCACGAGTACGGCGGCATGATCGATCCCGGCGAGGTCGAACGCGGATCGCGCATGTGCTGGTAGTGCCACAGGCTCGGATAGCGGCCCGCGAGTCGATGCAGGTCCGGGCCCGTGCGCTTCGAGCCCCACAGGAACGGCCGGTCGTAGACGAACGACTCGGGCCGCGAGTACTCGCCGTACCGCAGGGTCTCGTGCCGGAACGGCCGCACCATCTGGCTGTGGCACGTGTAGCAGCCCTCGCGGACGTAGATGTCGCGACCCTCCAACTCGAGGGGCGTGTACGGCACCTGGTGGTACTTGCTGACCGTGGCGACCATCGCGCCCTTCGGAGCGTCGGCCGCGGCGTAGGAGTCCTTGGTCGCGATCGTGGGGACCAGCTCGATGAGGCCGCCGATCAGGATCGAGACGAGCACCAGCGCGGTGAACAGCAGGGACTTGCCCTCGAGCAGCGAGTGCCAGGACTGCTTCTCGCGCTGGAACTTCCGGTAGTACGCCGCGCACACCACGACGAGCAGCACCCCCACCGCGGCGACCACTGCGCTCGAGATCGGACCCGACAGCGCGAAGGCGACCGACAGCCCGATCACGACGAACGACAGGACGATCGGGGCGCTGAAGATCAGCTTGCCGGCCGAGACGATCGGCGCCGGCGGCTGGGCCGGGACCGTGATCTCCTCCGTGACCGGGGAGCCCGACCGGATCGTCATGGTCAGGTTCCAGGCCATGAGCAGGTAGCTGACGAAGAACGCGCTGCCACCGACGAGGCGCATGATGTAGAGGAACTGGCCGTTCTTCAGGACCTCGACGAAGTCCGTGTTCTTCAGGAAGCCCTCGGAATCGAGCTCCTGGAAGAAGAGCCCCTGGTTGATCCCGGCGATCCACATGGCGCCGATGTAGAGCAGGATCCCGAAGGTGCTCAGCCAGAAGTGCGCGTCGGCGGCTTTCACCGAGTGGAGCTTCGTGCCCCACAGCCGCGGGACGATCCAGTACAGGAGTCCGGCCGCCATGCCCGCGTTCCAGCCGAGCGCGCCGCCGTGGACGTGGCCGATGATCCAGTCCGTGTAGTGCGCGAGCCCGTTGACGCTCTTGATGGAGAGCAGCGGGCCCTCGAAGGTCGACATGCCGTAGAAGGTCACGGCTACGACGAAGAACTTGATGACCGGGTCCGTGCGCAGCTTGTCCCACGCGCCGCGCAGCGTCAGCAGGCCGTTCAGCATCCCGCCCCACGACGGCGCCCACAGCATCAGGCTGAAGACCATGCCGAGCGTCTGAGCCCACTCAGGCAGCGACGTGTACAGGAGGTGGTGAGGCCCAGCCCAGATGTACAGGAACACCAGCGACCAGAAGTGCACGACCGACAGCCGGTACGAGTACACCGGCCGCCCCGCCGCCTTCGGCAGGTAGTAGTACATGATCCCGAGGATCGGCGTGGTCAGGAAGAACGCGACCGCGTTGTGTCCGTACCACCACTGCACGAGCGCGTCCTGGACGCCGGCGAACACCGGGTAGCTGTGCGTGAGGCTCGTCGGGATCTGCAGATTGTTGACGATGTAGAGGACCGGGATGGTCACCACCGTCGCGATGTAGAACCAGATCGCGACGTACATGTTGCGCTCGTTGCGCTTCGCGATCGTCATGAAGAAGTTGATCGCGAAGATCACCCAGACGAGCGCCACGAGGACGTCGATCGGCCAAATCAGCTCCGAGTACTCCTTGCTCTGCGTCAATCCGAGCGGAAGCGTCACGGCGGCGCTCACGATGATGAGCTGCCATCCGATGAAGTGGGCCCAGCTGAGCGCATCCGACCCCAGCCTCGTGCGCAGCAGGCGCTGCATCGAGTGGTAGACGCCCATGAACATCATGTTGCCCACGAACGCGAAGATGACTGCGTTCGTGTGCAGCGGGCGCAACCGTCCGAAGGTCAGCCAGGACGTCTCCAGGTTGGCTTTCCAGAACGAGAGTTGCGCCGCGATGATCACGCCGAGCAGGAGCCCGACAGCGCCCCACACGATCGTGGCGATGGCGAAGGCGCGGACGACCTTGTCGTTGTAGACGACTTGTCGCGTGGCATTCGAAGAGGGGTTCATGATTGGTCTCGAGCTCGGAGGCTCTCTGCTTGGTCCTGGGCGCCCGCGCACGGTTGATCGTCCGCGCGCGAGGTTTCCCCGGATGGATCGGTGAGCGGCAGGAGGGACAGCCGCTCGGCGTGCTCGAAGTCGCGCCGGTTCAACGAGACGACGAAGAGGAGGATCGCGCCTCCGACGAAGACGATGCTGATGAAGACGAGGACGATCAGGACGTCCATCGCGCGCTCCTCCTCGACAGCCGCCACGTCGTCAGCCCGATGAGCCCCAGCGAGCTCGCCGGCATCAGCACGGCGGCGGCCAGGGGGCCCACGAGCCCGAGCAGGCACGCGCTCACCGCGGCGACGTTGTAGGCGATCGCGAGGGCGAGGTTCGTGCGCACGACGCGTGACAGGTCGCGCGCCGCGACGAGGGCGACGCGCACCGCGCTGACGCCGTCGCCCAGGTAGTACAGATCCGCGCGCGCCGGCAGGTTCGGGCGGTCGACGGCGGGCGTCGCGGCGCAGGCCGCGGCGTCGAAGGCCGGCGCGTCGTTGATCCCGTCGCCCACCATCCACGTGTCCTCGCGGTCGAGCGCGCGGACGTAGCGCGCCTTGTCCTCGGGCTCCTGTCCGCCGAGTGCGCGTGACGGATCGATGCCCAACGAGGCCGCGACGCGCTCGACGCGCTCGGGACGGTCGCCGCTCAGGAGGTGGACCTCGCAGCCCTGCTCGCGCAGCCGTTCGACCTCGGAGCGGGCGTCGGACTTCAGGTCCTCCTCCAGCTCGAAGGCCGCGACCAGCGCGCCGTCGACGGAGAGCACGACCGGACCCTCGACCGCCTCGGCGGGCGCCAGCGCGAACGCAGGGCGGCCGAGCCGCCACGTGCGGCCGCCGAGCCGCGCCTCGAGTCCGTGCCCCGGGACCTCACGCACGTCGAGGCCCTCGAGCAGGCTCACACGGCCGTCGCGCGCAAGCTGAGCGTGCAGCGAACGGCTCACGGGGTGGAGGCTGCGCGCGGTCGCTTCGGCGAGAACCGCGCGCGCCTCGCCCGACAGACCGTCGAGCGTGCGGAGCGATCCTTCGCTGAGGCGCAGCGTGCCGCGCGTCAGCGTCCCGGTCTTGTCGAAGATGACGTGCTTCAGACGCAGGACGCGCTGCAGGAACGAGCTCTCGCGCAGGAAGATCCCGCGCCGGCGCAGTGCGGAGTGGACGATCTCGTGCGCCAGCGGCGTCGCGAGACCCAGCGCGCACGGACACGTCACGACCAGAACCGACAGCGCGACCTCGATCGCGCGCTGCGGCCCGCTCGACCACCACGCCGCCACCCCCGCCGTCGCCAGAACGAGCACCGCCGTCACGTACACGAAGGCGAAACGGCTCCACGAGCGGCCCGCGCTCGCCGACCGGCGGCTGCGTGCGGCTTCCGCGCCCGACGCGGAGAGCAGCGTGTGCAGTCGTGACGCGGCGAAGCCTTCGCACGCCGCCAGGCGCGCGCTGCGGTCCCCGGTCTGGAACGCGCCAGCCGGCACCGTCTCGCCCGGCTCGAATTGGCGCGGGCGCGACTCGCCCGTGATCCAGTCGAGACTGAACGTCGCGGCGGACTGGAGGACGCGGCCCTCGACCGGGACGAGGTCGCCCGGGAGGACCCACAGCTCGTCGCCGGGCTCGATGGCCGAGGCACTGACGGTCTCGAGCTCACCTCCGCGGCGGCGGCGCACGTACAGGTCCTCGACGCCGTCGCTGGCCAGGAGCGCGTGGCGGTTCTTCTGCAGCACGCGCTCCTGCAGCCAGCGCCCGAGCACCATCAACGCCACGAAGATCGTGACCGTGTCGAAGTACGCCGCCTCGGGCCCGATCGCGAGCCAGGCCCACGTCGATCCCGCGTACGACAGCGCGATGCCCAGCGCGATCGGCAGGTCGAGGTGGACGACTCCGCGCCGGATCCCGAGCCACGCCGAGCGGAAGAACAGCGTCCCGCCCGCGAGCACGGCCACCGTCGACAGCGCGAAGCTCCAGCGCCCGAGAACCGAGTACAGCGCGCCTTCACCGGGGGCGAGACCCAGATAGAAGCACAGGCTGAAGATCATCACGTTCAGCGCCGCGGCCAGGCAGATGCCGAGCCGCACCACGAGGTCGCGCGAGGTCGCGAGGTCGCCCTTGCGCACGGGCCCGAACCGGTAACCGAAGCGCTCGGCGCCGCGCACGTAGCCGCGCAGGTCCATCGCCGCCGGCATCCACGCGAGTTCCGCGCGGCCGAGCGCCGGGTTGATGCGCACGTCCACGGCGCCCTTCTCGCGCGTCCACAGTTCCTGCAGCAGCCACACGCACGCCGCGCAGTGGACGCCCTGGATGTCGAGCGACATCCGCGCGACGCCGTTCGCGTCGGGCGTCGCCTTCGCCACGAGCGGATCGAGCCAGGCCAGCGTGTCCGCGCGCAGCTCCGGCGGCGGCGCTTCCGAGCCGCCGCGCAGGTCGTAGTAGCGCTCGAGCCCTTCCGCGCGCAGCAGCGCGTTGACCGTGCGGCAGCCCGCGCAGCAGAACTCGCCTAGTTCCTCGCACCACGCAGTGCCCAGCGGCAGCCCGCAGTGCGCGCAGAGCCGACGCTCCGCCACGCGCAACGGTTCGACGCGCTTGGTCGCGGCGATTGCGGCGGCGTTCACCACAGCACCACCTCGTGGATCCGCGCGTGAGGGATCCACTCGAGCGCGGCGAGGCCGCGCAAGCCGAGTTGCACGCCCATGGCGACGGCCAGACACGCACCAGCTCGCGAGAATCCCACGCGCAGACGCGCTCCGATCCAACGCCAGCCGCACGTCAGCGCCACGAGCGTCGGCACGGTGCCGACGCCGAACACGGCCATGGCCAGTGCGCCGCTCCAGGCTCCGCCCGACGCCAGGGCCGCGAGCCCGACGGTGTACACGGGTCCGCACGGCAAGAGTCCGTTCGCGACGCCCAGGCCGAACTTGCGCGCGCCGCTGCTCTGTCCCGCGAAGCCTCCGAACACCTTCGCGACGCCGCGCGCGAGGCGGCCCGAGCAGCCGGCGGACGCGACGGGGAAGATGCCCATCAGCCCCAGGCCGACCCACACGAGCGCGAACGCCGCCAGCAGCGACAACGCGGCCTGCCAGGCGACCGCGTTGGCCTCGGCCGGCAAGAGGCCGCCGAGCGATCCCAGCACGAGGCCGATCGTCGCGTAGGTCGCGATGCGCCCCGCGTGGTAGGCGAGCAGCGACCCGGCCACTTCCGACGGCTCGGATCCGCGCTGCGCGGGCAGCGATGCGGCGCACACGAGCGGGCCGCACATGCCGAGGCAGTGCCCCGCGCTCATGAGCAGTCCGAAGACGAGGATCTGCAGCAGATCCTGCGGTTGCGCCGCGGCCGCGCAGCACTCGTTCACGGCGCGACCTCCGCTGCGGTGTTGCTCGCGCCGTGCGAGGCCAGGAACGCGCCGACGATGCTCCACGCGGCCAGACCCAGTCCGAGGGCGAGGACGATGCCGCCGACCGCGGAGGCGAGCGTCAGCGCCTCGCCGCCGGCCAGGATCTCGAGTGTGCGGCTCGGTTGGCCCTGCGCGCCGAGGACGAGCTTGGGCACGAAGGTCGCCAGCGTGCCCGCGAGGATCAGCGCCGACGCGCCGCGCCCTTGGCCTTCGCGCACAGGGACGCCGAACCAGTCAGGCGAAACCTGCAGCAACCCGGCGTAGAGCGCCGCGACGACGCCCAGACCCGAGAAGTGCAGTTGCGCGCTCGCGAAGGAGCTCTGCTGGAGCAGCGCGCCCGCCGGGACGGACGCCGCGAAGAGTCCCGCCAGCGCGCCGCAGGTGAAGAGCACGATCGCGGTCGCGGCGGCGCACAGCGCGCCCGTCGGTCGCGGCGACGCGCTGCCCAGCGTCGCGATCCAGCCCGCGACCAGGCCCGCGAACGGCACGCCGGCCGCCAACGCCAACGCGCTCGCGCTGAGCGAGTCGGCCGGCGAGTTCGTGCGGCCGATCCAGTGCACCGGCGATCCCGCGAACGCGAGCACGGCCAGCGCCAGGATGCACAGGACCAGCGAGCGCGACGCCGGCGCGCGTCCGCCCGCGTGCCGCGTCACGACGTCGTCGACGAGGCCCAGCGCGGCGATGACCGCGGCCCCCATCGCGGGATGGGCCCAGGCCCAGAACCACTGCGCGTAGCTCACGTCGATCGCGACGCCCGAGGCGAACACGTCGGCGGCTCCGGCGCGTTGCGCGACGAGCAGCACGGCGGCGACGCACAGGAACGGCGCGGCCAGCACCTGCACGAGTCCGCCCGCGGCCAGAGCCCACGCGAACAGCGGCACGTCGAGATTGCCGCGGTTCTTCAGGCGGCTCTCGACGAACGTCGCCACGAGGTTCGCGCCGCTGCACGCGCTCGCGACGCCGACGGTCAGGAGTCCCGCGACGCTCCACGCGAGGCTCGACGCGCTCCCGAACGCGAACGGCGCGTCGAAGCTCCAACCCGTGTCCGCCGGCGCGACCGAGAAGGCCACGAGGAACAGCGCCACGCCGAACAGGTGGATGTGGAACGCCAGACGGTTGAGGCCCGGCCAGGCCATCCCCTCGACGCCGCACGACTCGGGGAGCAGCGCGTTGCCGAGGACGCCCGGGATCGCCGGCAGCACGACCAGCGCGACGAGCGCGAGCCCGTGCATCGTGTACATCCGCCGGAACGTCTCGACCGCGCCCGCGTCGGCCAGCGGCTGGAACGCGAGCCCGAGGCCCAGAACGACGCCCGCGACGAGCACGACCGCCGTCACCGCGGCCCACGCGCGCGCGAGGCGTCGGTGATCCAGCGTGAACAGCCACATCTCCCCCGTCGAGGCCGTCGCGGCGCTCGCAGGTTTCGCGGTCCGGGAGCTGGAGTTCGTCGTGTCGCTCACGGCTGGCTCTTGATGAAGGCGACCAGGCCGGCCACCTCGAGTTCGTGGAGTCGGCCGCGGAAGCTCGGCATCACGGGCTCGTGACCCGCGATGACCTTGGCCGTCGGATCGAGGATGGACTCCTTGATGTAGTCGTCCGTCGGCTCGACGACGGTCTGGTCGACGAGCACGTGCTGGCGCGCCAGGAATCCCTTGAAGGACGGGCCCACGAGCTTCGAGCCATCGAGCGAGTGGCACTGCGTGCAGCCGCGCATCTGGTAGCTGCGCGCGCCCAGCTCGACGGGCGGCAGATCGAGCGGCGGACCGGACACTTCTTGGTGCCACTTCTCGAAGCCGCCGGCCTCGTGCACGACGACGGTGGCCGCCGCGATCGCGTCGGACGCGCGCGGAAACGTGGTCGAGCGCGCGGCGTACTCGCCGGGCAGCGTCGCCGCGACCCACGCGTCGCGGTCCTGCGCGGCCGCCACGAGCGCGTGGAGCCGGAACTCGGGGACCGCGAAGGTGTACGGCTCGCGATCGCCGCGCAGCATCAGCTTGACGGGCCGGTCGCACGGCATGTGCAGCTCGGTCGCCACGTGTCCGCCGGGGTAGGTGAACGCGAACGCGTTCTTCTCCAGGTGGACTTGGATCGCCAGCGCACCGCGCGGGACGGTCTGGACGTCGGCCCATACCCTCGAACCGTGCAGGAGCACGAGCAGGCTCAGAGCCCCCGCGACCGCGACGCCCGTGGACACCCACTTCGACGAGCGTCGCGTCGCGGGCTCGGACTCCGCGCCGTCGCGCCGCGGAGCGAACAGGGCCAGCGCCAACGCACCGGCGACGAGAATGGCGAGGAACACGGCGAACCAGGCCGTCACGACGAAAGCGCGGTCGATCGACGCCGCGTAGCTCGAGGCCTGCGGGAGGCCGACGGCCGACTGGACGAGGAGCATCGCATTCATCGGCCGCCTCCGGCCGGGGACGCGCTCTCGGCCGCGACCAGCTCCATCGCGCGTTCGATGGGGACCGCGACCACGCCGCGCTGCTTGTCGATCCAGGCGTAGCTCGCGATGCGCGCGGCCTGCGTCGCCTGGACGTCGCGCGTGGCCTGCGGCGTCGCCGCCCAGCCGCGCTCGGCGCGCAGCTCCGCGGCACCCTGCTGGTACGCGAGCGGCGCGACCAGCGCCACGATGCCGACGACAGCGCCGATGACGGCGATGCCGCCCAGAACCGTCGACAAGGAGATCGTCTCGCGGTCCTTCATGGTCACAAGTTCTCGAAGGCCAGGGACTCGTGGAGGCGCGGATCGCCGACGGGGACCAGCGAGCGGTCGGCCGCGTGGAGGGCGAGGCCGAACGTCCACGCGCCGCCGACGGCCAGGAACGCCAGGACATCCAGCACGTCGACGAGCGCGCCGCCGTGCGTCACGCCGGGGGCGATCAGCCAGAACAGGTCGGTCGCGTGCATCACGAGCATCCACGCGGCCCAGAAGGTCAGGACGCCCAGGTTGCGCTTCGCGTGGCGCGACAGGAGGCCCGCGAAAGGCAGCACGAAGTGGCCGAACAGGAGCAGCGCGCTGACGTAGGCCCAGGAGCCCTCGAAGCGCACGTGGAACCAGTGCGTCTCCTCGGGGATGTCCGCGTACCAGATCAGCATGAACTGGCTGAACGCGATGTAGCCCCAGAAGAACGTGAAGGCGAAGAGCAGCTTGCCCAGGTCGTGGTAGTGCTCGACGCCGACGCTGCCGCGGAGGATGCCGCGGCTCTGGAGGAAGCGCAGGGTCAGGATCGTCGTGGCGACGAACGCGATGACCGATCCGGCGAAGACGTAGACGCCGAAGATCGTGCTGTACCACTCGGGCGAGAGCGACATCAGCAGGTCGAAGGACGCGAAGCTGATCGTGACAGCGAACGCGACCATCGCCGGCGGGGCGCGGCGCTCGAGGGCCTCGGTCGGCAGGGTGTCGCGCGCCTCGTCCTGCTGTCGGGACCGACGGAGCAACCAGCGACTCAGCAGGATCCACGCGCCGAAGTACACGGCGCAGCGGATCGCGAAGAACTGCCCGTTCAGGAACGCGGCCTTCTTCGCGATGAGTGGATGGTGCTCGGCGGCGGCCGGATCGGCCCACGGCCACAGCGATCCGTCGCCCATCGCCGCCAGGACGACGAGCGGGCTGAGCAGCAGCGCCACGACGACGACGTTCGCCGCCATGAGCTCGGCGAGCCGCCGCACGACGACGCTCCAACCGGCGCGCACGAGATGCTGCAGGATCACGAAGAACAGGGCACCCAGCGAGACCGTCAGGAAGAACGCGCACGCCAGGAGCCACGCGTGCTGGAAGCGCTGGAATCCGTCGCCCCGCGCGTGACCAAGCCACAGTCCGGCGGCGGCCGCGACCAGCGCGACGACGAGCGCGAAGGTCCGCAGGCGGGTCGCGAGCGGTCCGAGGCGGGCGTTCGAGGTCGCGGGGATGGTGTTCATGACCGACTCACAGCCCCATCGCCGCGCGAGCGGCCGGGGGAACGTCCTCGGTGGTCGCGTTCTGCGAGCGCTGCAGCGCGCGCACGTACGCGACGATCGCCCACGCGTCGTCGCGCGGGATCTGCCGCCCGTACGCGGGCATGGTCCGCACGCCGTTCAGGATCGTGTCGAAGAGCTGGCCGGCGGCGCGCCCTCGGACCACGGCGTCGTGCAGCGACGCCGGCGGGACCCACGTGGGCTCCTGCAGTTCGCTCGCGCGCGCGGCCACGAGTCCGTCGCCGTAACCCGCGATGCCGTGGCAGGGCGCACAGTAGATGCCGTAGCGCGCGCGGCCGCGCTGGAGCAGCGCCGCGTCCACGGTGAGCGGGATCTTCGTGGTCCAGTCCGCGCCCGTCTTGCCGGTCGCCAGCACTTGGTCGGTGGCGAGCTCGCCGAACGCCACGGTGCCGGCCACGTCGGGCCGCATGGCGCGACCGTCGGCGTAATGCGGGTTGGCGGCTTGCGCGCGGTAGCGCGTCTGCCAGTCCATGTCCCCCACGATGTGGAACGGCGGCTTGCTCGAGTCCTGGAAGCGCGACGCGAGCGCCAGCGCGAATGGAATCAGCGCGACGACGGCCACCGAGACCAGGCCCGCGCGCACCCAACGCGGCGTGGCGCCGTCGTCCGCGGGCTCGTCGCAGGCGACGATCGGGTGGGACGAGAGGGACTGCAGCAGCTCGCGCGTCCGGTTCGCATCGAAGCGCGTGTCGGCGGCCTCGATCGCCAGGAAGAAGCCGTCGTCCGTCGCGCGCTTGAAGCGCGGGTGCTCGAAGATCGGGTGGTGGTGCCGCGGCAGGCGGTTCAGCGCGAACATCCCCAGGAACGCCGCGAACGCCGAGAACAGGACGGTCAGCTCGAAGGTGATCGGGATCGCGGCTGGGATGCCGAACAACGGCTTGCCGCTGATCTTGAACGGGTAGTCGACCGCATTCGTCCACCACTGCAGGAGCAGCGCGCCCGCCGTGCCGCTGAGCCCGCAGGCGAGGACGATCCACGGCAACCGGGTCGAGCGCACGCCCATCGCGCGTTCGATGCCGTGGATCGGGAACGGGCTGTAGACGTCGAACTGCGTGTAGCCGGCGTCGCGGACGCGCTTCGCCGCCTCGGTGACCGCCGTGACGTCGTCGAACTCCGCGACGATGGCGTGCAGCTTTCCGCGCGGAGCCGCGGCGGTGTTGGCCGGCTCAAGCATGCGCGTGCTCCTTCCCGGCCGCGCCCTGCGGCGCGTGCGGATGCGCCGCCGGCAGGACAGTCTTGACCTCCGCGATCGCGACCATCGGCAGGAAGCGGCAGAACAGCAGGAACAGCGTGAAGAACAGGCCGAACGTGCCCGCGAAGGTGAACACGTCGACGAGTGTCGGCGTGAAGTGGCCCCAACTGGTCGGCAGGTAGTCCCGCGTCAGGGAGATGACGACGATCACGAAGCGCTCGAGCCACATGCCCACGTTCACGAGGATCGCGACCGCGACCATCGGGAGGAGCCCCGTGCGCACGCGTTTGAACCAGAAGAACTGCGGCGCGACGACGTTGCAGAACACCATCAGCCAGTACGCCCAGGAATAGGGCCCGAGCGCGCGGTTCAGGAACGCGAAGCGCTCGTAGGCGTTGCCGCCGTACCAGGCGATGAAGAACTCGGTGAGGTAGGCCAAGCCCACCAGGGATCCCGTCGCCAGGATCACCTTGTTCATGTTCTCCAGGTGGCGGACGGTCACGAGCTCCTTCAGGCCGAAGAGCTGACGCGCCGGCACCATGATCGTCACGACCATCGCGAAGCCGCTGAAGATGGCGCCCGCCACGAAGTAGGGCGGGAAGATCGTCGTGTGCCAGCCGGGCACCAGCGACACCGCGAAGTCGAAGCTGACGACCGAGTGCACGCTCAGCACGAGCGGCGTCGCCAGCGCGGCCAGGATCAGGTACGCGCGCTCGAATCGGTGCCAGTGCCGCGAGCTGCCGCGCCAGCCCAGCGCGAAGAAGCCGTAGAGGAACCGCTTGAGCGGCGTGACCGCCCGGTCGCGCAGCGTCGCGAGGTCGGGGACGAGGCCCATGTACCAGAACAGCGCCGAGACCGTCGCGTACGTGCTGACCGCGAACACGTCCCACAGGAGCGGGCTCCTGAAGTTCGGCCACATCGACATCTGGTTCGGTACTGGGAACAACCAGTACGCCAGCCAGATCCGGCCCACGTGGATCGCCGGGTACAGGCCCGCGCAGCACACCGCGAACAGCGTCATCGCTTCGGCGGCGCGGTTGATGCTGGTGCGCCAGTGCTGGCGCAGGAGGAACAGGATCGCCGAGATCAACGTGCCCGCGTGGGCGATGCCGACCCAGAAGACGAAGTTGACGATGTCCCAGCCCCAGAACGCCGGAGCGTTGTTCCCCCACACCCCGACGCCGGTGGCGATCAGGTAGGCGACCAGGCTGAAGAGGACGAGCGTCAGCGTCCCCGAGATCGTGATCGCGATGTACCACGCGCGCGGCGGCTTCGGCCGCTCGACGACGCCGGCCACGCGGCGCGTCACCGACGCGAAGTCCTGGTCGCCCTCGACGAGCGAGGGACGGAACCACGACCGCGAGGCCGTCGCGGGAGCGTTCCCGTGCGCGTCACCCGCCATGAGCGGACTCCTCTGCGGCCGGATTCGTGATGCGCGCCAGGTAGGACGTGCGCGGGCGGATGTTCAGCTCGGCCAGCATCTCGTAGGCGCGCGGCGCGGCGCGCATGCGCGAGACGCGGCTCGCGGGATCGGCCAGGTCGCCGAACACGATCGCGCTCGTGGGACAGGTCTGGGCGCAGGCCGGCACGACCTCGCCGTCCTTCAGCGCGCGGCCGGCGTTCTTGGCCTGGATCTTCGCAGCCTGGATGCGCTGCACGCAGAACGTGCACTTCTCCATGACGCCGCGCGCGCGGATCGTGACCTCCGGGTTGAAGATCATCCGCTGGACTTCCGCGCCCTGACGCTCGACCGCCTTGTGGTAGTTGAAGAAGTTGAAGCGGCGGACCTTGAACGGGCAGTTGTTGGCGCAGTACCGCGTGCCGATGCAGCGGTTGTAGATCATGTCGTTGAGGCCTTCGGCGCTGTGCACCGTGGCCGCGACGGGACACACCTGCTCGCACGGGGCGCTCTCGCAGTGCTGGCACGTGATCGGCTGGAAGCGCACGCGCTCGAGGCCCTCCTCGCCCAGGAAGTGGCGGTCGATGCGGATCCAGTGCATCTCGCGGCCGCGCATGACCTGTTCGCGGCCGACGACGGGCACGTTGTTCTCGGCCTGGCACGCCACGACGCAGGCGTTGCAGCCGGTGCACGAGTTCAGGTCGATCGCCATGCCCCAGCGCGCGCCGGCCGGCTCCTCGCGTTCCCACAGCGATTCGAGCGGCGGATGGTGCGGCGCGTGCGCCTCGAGCTCTGGGTCCGCGCGCCAGCTGGCCAGCGTCGCCTCGCGCAGCAGCTCGCCGATGCGCTCCTCGTAGCCGTGCTTGCCGATCTCGTCGTCGACGTGCGGATCCGTCGTGCGCGCCAGGGCGTGCGTGCCGCCCGCGAGCTCGACGGCCAGGTCGAGCGCGCCGTCCAGCGCGTTCATGCCGCGCAGCCGGTACGCGTCGAATCCGACGCTCTCGACGCCTTCGCCCGGCAAGCCGCCGACGAGGCCGGCCGCGGCGCGACCGTACCCCAGGTGCAGCGTGACCGACCCGTCCGCGTTGCCGGGCACGATGATCGCCGCGCACACGAGCTCGCGTCCGTTCGCGCGCAGGCGCACGAGCGTCCCGTCCACGATGCCGAACGCGCGCGCCGTGGCGGGCGAGAAGCGCGCCGCGTTGCCCCACGTGGTCTGCGTGAGTGCGTCCGGCAGCTCCTGCAACCAGGCGTTGTTCGCGCCGCGGCCGTCGTAGAGCTTCGAGTCGGGCGCGAGGACCAGCTCGAGACGGCCGTTCGCGACGCTCGCTTCGAGCGCGCGCGCCGTCGCCGCCGGCACGTCGAAGCTCATGATCGCCGCGTCGACGGGCACCAGCGCCGATCCCGCCACGAATCCGTCGTGCAGGACCTTGTTCCAGCCCGCGTCGTCGATGTCCGGCGCCACGGCGGCGCGCACCAGCTCGCGCGCGGTCTCCTTGGCACCGAGCATCGCGGCGACCAGCTCGATCTCGCTGCGGCGCTCGTAGATGGGCGCGATCAGCGGCTGGATCGTGCACAGCGTCCCGTCCCACGAGCGCGCGTCGCCGAAGCACTCCAGCTCGTGCGCGCGCGGCAGGTGCCACGTGCAGGCTCGCGCGGTCTCGTCGCGCGTCGTTCCGAGGTGGATCGAGAGTGGGGCCTTGCGCAGCGCGCGCCGCAGGTCGAGATCGGCGGGCGCGTCGTACACGGGGTTGCCGCCCAGGACGACCAGCTCCGTGACCTCGCCCGCGTCCATCGCGCGCACCAGCTCACCCAGCGCCGCCGCCGGATCGCGCGGGACGTCGTCGGGCTCCTCGGTCAGCACCAGCGTGCGCCCCGTGTTCCCGAGCACCGCGTTGAGGCGCTGGACGATCGCGTGCACGAGTCCCGGCTGGCGCGGCCCGGCGACGACGAGCGATTCGCCGCGACGTTCGGCCAGCTCGCGCGCGAGCGACTCGAGGAGTTGCGCGACGCGCGGCTCGGCGAGGAAGCCGCCGGCAGGAGACGTACCCGTCGGAGACAGAGGCCCGGAGCTCGACCCGCCCAGAATGCCTTTCACCCGGTGCTCGAGCGCCTGGATGAGGGGTTGGATCTGCTCGGCGCGCAGAGCGAGCCGGTGGTCCGCGGCCGCCCCCGAGAGCGTCGGCGTGCTCTCGACGGCCCACGTGCGCAGCATCGTCTCCGCTTCGGGGTTACGCCGTCGCGCGAACGCGCGCGCGTTCGCCAGCGCGGCCGGATGCTCGCCGATCGGGTCGGCGTCCAGACACACGAGCGTGCGCGCGTTCTCGATCCGGAGGTGCGTGCGCAACGGACGGCCGTACGCGAGGCGCGCCCCCTCGACCTCGTTCGTGCGCGCGACCGGCGTCCACTCGACCCAGCGCGCCGCGGGGAACGCGGCCGCGAAGCGCTTCTGCAGTGCAGCTCGCGTCCGCGACGAGCTGGGCGCGGCCAGGACGGCGAGCCCGGCTCCGCCGCGCGTCCGCGCCGCCTCCATGCGCGCCGCGAACCACGGATCGAACTCCTTCCAGGTGCGCGGATAGTCGGCGCCCTCGTGGCGCTGCACCAGGCCGCTCGAGTGGTCGGGGTCGTAGAGGTCGAGGATCGCCGCCTGCGCGCGAGCGCTGGCAGCGCCGGCGTCCAGCGGGTGCAGCGGATTGCCCTCGATCTTGATCGGTCGTCCGTCGTAGCTCGTGACGAGCAGCGACGCGATCGTGCCACCGCCCAGGTCCAGGGCCGACGCGAAGCGGCGCGTCGTGCCGGGCACGCGCCCGGTCGGCCGCTGCGCGAACGGCAGGATCTCCTCGCCCTCCCACCGGCATCCCGACGCGGTCGCGAGCGCGAAGGACGCGCCCATGACCTGCATGAAGCGTCGGCGCGAGAGGTCGCTCATCCCGTCGGGCGAGCGCGGTTCGTTCGGGCTCAGCGGTGACACGTGGAGCAGTCCGTCGAGGGTTGGATGTGCTTCTCGCGCGCGAGCTCGGCCCCGATCTCGCGCGCCGGGCGGTCGGGCGACCACTCCATGGACGTCACGAATTCCGGCGGGCGCAGGTTCGGCGTGGGGTCGCGGTGACACTCGAGGCACCAGCCCATCGAGAGCGGCGCCTCCTGGCGCACGCGCTCCATGTTGTCCACGCGCCCGTGGCAGCTGACGCAGCCGACGCCGCGCGAAACGTGCGCGCTGTGGTCGAAGTACACGTAGTCGGGCAGGTCGTGGACGCGCTTCCAGTGCACCGGGTCGCCGGTGCCCGCGCTCGCGACCACGGCCGCGAGCTTGTCGCTCTGCGGGCGGATGCGCGCGTGGCAGTTCATGCACGTTTCCGTGGGCGGCACGGCCGCGCGCGCGGCCTTCTCGACGGTCGTGTGGCAGTAGCGGCAGTCGAGGGCCAGCTCCCCCGCGTGCAGCGCGTGACTGAACGGCACGGGTTGTTCCGGCGCGTAGCCGACCGCGAGCGTCCGCGGCGACGCGCCGTACGCGAACAGCGACACGACGTAGATCCCACCCAGAGCGACGCCCACGGCCAGCGCGGGCCGCAGCCCGTTCAGCCAACGGGGGAAGACGTTCATGAGTGGTTCGAACGCTCCACTCCGAGGCATGCCACGGGTCGATGCCCACCCCGCCCGTCGCCGAGATCAGAGCGTGCCGCGCCGGGTTCGAGCCCGTGGGGCGTCGGTTCGGAGTGCTCCTTGGGCACCCAGGACCTAGGGCGGTCGCGAGTACCGGCGTGGGGTGCGCTTGGCATCGGGGGGGCTCCGGAGGAGTGGGCGGCGAGTGTCGAGGCACCGTCTACGCACAACCATGCGACACAGTGCGTAGGGCCCATGGCGTTCGCGTCGTAGCCGCCGATCGAGCGACGCGTCGCGCATGACCATCGAGCGCCCGGGCCAATGGATCGCGCACGCGCATCGAGCGCCCAGGCGCCGACCGCGAGAGCCGCGGCCATCCCGGCGGGCGCGGCGGGAACGATCGCCCCCGCCGCCGTGGGCAAGAGCGCGACGCTCATGAGCATCACCTGGGTCCACGTCGCCGCCGTGGAGAGCACGCCGAACGTGGCAAGCGCGTTCCGCGTCGATAGTCTGACCGACTGCGCGCGATCCCCGCGCCCGGGCCCTCCTCGCGCCAGACGGCACGGCGGCGCCGCTCGGCAGTCTGGTCAGCATCCGTCTTCCCCCGGAGTTCGCCATGTGGAGAGGTTCGGTCGTGTTGCTGCTCGTCGCGCTCGCGTTCGGCGCCGGGCTGATCGTCGGTCGGGGCCTGGGCGGGGCTGAGCCGCGCGAGTCCGGCCTGCCGGTGCCCGTCGCCGCCCCCGCCGCCGATTCCCCGGCGCGGGCCGCGGACTTGATCGAGCCTCCCGCCACGGCTGCCCGCCAGGAGCCGGTCGCGTCGTCGCCCGATCGCGCCGGGATTCCCGTGCCTTCGGCGAGCGCCTCGCCGGCCTCCCCCACCCTCACGAGCGGCTCGATCCGCGTGACCGTCGTGGACTCGCGCGGTGCGCCGGTCGCCAACGCCACGGTGCACAAGCGCACCGAGGTCGATCCGCGGAACCCGGGCATGGCTCAAGAGGACTTCGGCTTCGGGGCCAAGCTCTACACGGATGCGACCGGCCTGGCGGTGCTCGCGGACGTGCCTTGGGGCAATTGGCGCGCGATTGCCCAATCCGACGCGCTCGCTCCCGGCCTGAGCGAAGCCGTGATCCTCTCCCCCGAGCAGCCGACGGCATCCGCGCGGGTCACGCTCTCGCGCGGCGGCGACGTGGTCGGCTCCCTGCGCGACATCGCCGGCGCGCCGGCTGCCGCGATCCAACTGTCCATCCACCCCGACCTCCGGGGCGGCGGTCCGTCGCCGATCGTCATCCGGCAAGTGAACACCGAGGCCGACGGCTCGTTCACGTTCCGGCGGCTGACTCCGGGACCCTACCAGCTCTACACGCACGCCAAGGGCGAGGACGAGAAGCGCGTGCCCGAGCAGAGGATCGACCTCACCGTGAAGGACGGCGAGACGACGCGCGTCGAGTTCAAGGACCTCAGCGCGACCGCCGTGCAGGTCTCCGGGCAGGTCCTGCGCAACGGCCAGCCGCTACTTCGGGCCAACTTGATGGTTCTTTGGGGTGACAATACGCGTCCATATACGCAGCGCAAAACCGTGACGGACGCGCAGGGGAGATTCGAGATCACGCTCGACGAGGCCGGCGAGTACCAGTTCAACATCTTCCCCTCGGAGGGAAAAGGCATCACGGCCTTCCGCGAGAGTATCCCGCAGGTCGCGCGGCACGAGGTCCTGCTCGCGTTCGGCACGGGCAGCATCTCGGGGCGCGTCGTCGGGTCGCGCGGAGATCCCGCGCGCGGGATCGACGTGCGCGCCTTCAGCCGCGCGAAGCCGGGGAGCAGCCAGCCCTCCGGGGGCGGAACCGAGACGACGGACGGAGACGGACGCTTCCGTTTCGCCCAAGTGCCCGCAGGCTCGTACCAGATCGTCGCCCAAGGCGCCCCTGGCGGAGCCAACGCGTTCGAGGGCCCGGACCAGTCCGAGGAGTTCGTGCTCGAGCCCGGTGCCGAAGTGTCCGACGTCGTCGTGCGACTCAAGGCCGGCGGCTCGATCGCGGGTCGAGTGCGGCGCAGTGACGGCACGCCGGTTCCCATGGCGAACCTCGAGTGCCGTCCGTCGGCCATGGCGTCCGCCGATGCGACCGGGGAGTTCAGGATCAGCGGCGTCACTCCGGGTGCCGTGTGGGTGCGCGCCTGGTCGGAGCACGAATCCTCGCCGTGGTCGATGGTCACCGTCGTGGCCAGCGCGGAATCCCACGCCGACGTCGTCGTCGCGCCCGGGACGCGCTTGCTCCTCGAGGTGCAAGACGCGCAGGGGCCGGCGGCAAGTGCCCTCGTGATCCTGAGCGATGGCAACGAGAAGACGGTTCACGTGACGACCGTCCGCGATGGCCAAGGCCGCATCGGCCCGGTGCCGCCCGGGACCTACACGGTCACCGTGCGCCGCGATCCGCGCGACAAGGACGGGCCCAAGTCGGAGAGCACGGTCGTGATCACCGGCGAGCCCGAGCAGACGCTGAAGCTGCGCGCGCCCTGACGGAGGATGGGCTGGGCCCTCGGCCCAGTTCCACCGCGGCGGGATGCCCCTGACGCGGCGCAGTCGTCGGCGGTACGGAGCCAGGCTCCACTCCGCCGTTCTCGCGCGGAACAGGCGCCAGGCGGGATCGTCCGTGATCTGTGGAGGCGGCGGTTTCGCTGCGGTTTCCGCAGCGCTCAACACGCTCGCTCTGCGGATCGCGGAGCGGGCGCGTCGCCGGAGCAACAGGCGCGGGCGAGAACGGCGGAGTGGAGCCTGGCTCCGTACCCCGACCCCTGCGCGACGGGTCTTGCGGAGTCGGACTCCGCTCCGCCGCGGCTAGCGCGGCTTCAGGTAGCTGCCAGCGAGCAGCTCGCCCAACGCGACGATGCCGGGCGTCGTGATCACGAGCTTCTGCTCCTGCCCCGGGAGATCGAAGGCCTTGATGTGGATCAGATGCGGGTCCGCAGCGGCGAGCTTCGCGAGCTCCGCGGTCACGTCGATGCCGTTGACGCTCTCGTCGTCGGTGGGCCGCTGCTGGCTGACGTACCACTCGAGCGCGGGCAGGCCGAGATCCTGGCGGCTCCGCGCGACGAACGACGCGAGCCACGGAATCGCCTGCTTGCGGAACGGAGCGAACGACATGTCGTTCTCGCCGAGGTGATAGAAGATCCCCGCGAGTTCCACCTCCAGCCCGCGGTCCGTGAGCTCCTTCACGGACTCCCGCACGAAGGCCAGGAAGGCCGGGTAGACGTTGCGCGACTTGGCCTCGCTGCCCTCGGGCGTCCAGTCGATGATCTGCGTGCCGCTGTGCGTGAACTTGGTGACGGCGATGTTGCCTGTCAGCTTGCGCGCGAGCGCGGCGCCGAAGCTGAGTTCGGGACCGAAGGTGTCGTAGCAGCCAGCCGGTCCCAGTGGCTCCCAACCGTCGGAGACCTTGTAGCCGCCGCCGAGGCTGTACTTGAAGGCGATCTTGGGGTTGTCCTTGAGCAGGGTCTGCTTGCCCTTCAGTGCTTTGAGATCCTGGACGAAGGCCCGCTCGCCCTCCATGTTGCGATGACCGGCCAGGACGAAGAGCTTGACCGCGCTGCCCTTCGCATAGGGCCAGGGCACGAGCGGGCGCGCGACCTTCTGCTCCTTACCGATCGTGCGCAGGTACGCATCGGCGTAGTTCACGCCGTGCTCGAGCTGGCCGAGGGTTCCGTAGTGGTAGTGCAGACCGACATCGCCGCCGATCTCCACGCCGACGTGCGAGGTCGGGACGTACTCCGCCAGCGGATCGGCGTCGGTGGCCTCGCGCTGCCCGAGGCTGATCGCGTACATGTTCGGCCGGAGGTCCATGCCCCAGATGGTCTTCGTGCACAGCTCGCCGATGTAGAACCTCAGGTTGGGCGTGCCCAGATCGCGGCGCCAGCGGGCGATGAAGTTCTTCAGGTTCTTGCCGTAGTTCGACTGGTAGCCGGCGTCGAACATGTCGTTCTCGCCCTGGTGCCACAGGAAACCCTCGATCCGGTAGGCGATCTTGCGCCGATCCAAATCGGCGAGCGCCGCGCGGATCCAGTTCAGCGTCAACGGGTAGAGCTTGAAGCCGCTCGGCTCGTCGGGGTTCCAGTCCCCGCCCAGGTGCGTGCCTCCCGCGGCGCACTTGATGATCGCGATCGGAGCTTTGATGTTCTGCGTCACCTTGCGCGCGAAGCTCAGCTCCGGCCCGACGACGCCGTTCACAGGCTGCAATTCGACCCAGCCCTTCGACTCGAGCTTGTCCTCGCGCCCGATGCAGTAGGAGAACTTCACGCCGGTCTGCGGCTTATCGAGGCCAGCGAAGGGCGGGAAGAGGTCGATGTCCTCGGCCTTCGAGTCCGAGCCCACCATGTTGGACTGCCCGGCGAAGATAAAGACGCGGAGCGTCTTGTCGTCCTCCTGCGCTCGCAACGAGCCGGCGCAGAGTACGGCGATCAGCAGGATCGCGGCCAGTCGGCCGGCGCGCGGGAGGACGAGGCGCGGGAGGGAGAACGTCATCTCATGGGGCATCAGGTCCTGCTCCGATCCTGAGCATGCGGGAACCGTGCGGATCCGGACACTGGCCGCAGCCTACCGACTGCCGAGCGCATCTCGGCAACGGCCGCCCGCCGGTCGGTGCGCCGGACGGTTCTCGAGGGACCTCCTGGCCGTGGAGTGGGTCCGATTCCCTGGACGTTCGAGGCGCCCCGGTGCCGCAAACGTTGCGCAGGCCGGCGCCCCGGCTACGCTCGGTCGAAACTCTCGGAAGAATCAGGGCCACATGAACAGACGTCTCTTCTGTCGGTCCGCCATGGCGGCGGGCTTCGCTGCGGCCGCGGGGGCGGGCCCGGCACTCGGCTCCGTGCCCGAGGCGGGTCGCCAGGGCGGCAAGACGAACCTCTTCACGCCGTTCACGCTCCGGGGCGTGACCCTGCGGAATCGAATCGCGATGTCGCCGATGTGTCAGTACTCGAGCGAGGACGGCTTCGCGAACGAGTGGCATTTCGCGCACCACGCGGCTCGCGCCGTCGGCGGCGCGGGGCTCTTGATCGCGGAGGCCACGGCCGTGGACCCGCGGGGCCGCATCACGCCGAACTGCCTCGGCATCTGGAAGGACGAGCACATTCCCGCGCTGCGCCAGATGACGGACTTCGTGAGCAGGCACGGCGCGACGCCGGGCATCCAGCTCGCCCACGCCGGGGTCAAGGCGTCACGCCACCGCCCGTTCCATCCGACGCCGAACGCGTTCGTGTCGCTCGACGAGGGCGGCTGGATGCCGGTCGGCCCGACCGCGAAGCGCTTCGGTCAGGACGGTCCTGTCCCCCACGAGTTGACGCTGGCCGAGATTCGCGCGATCGGCGAGTCCTTCGTGGCGGCGGCCAAGCGCTCGATCGCCGCCGGGTTCCGCGTGGTCGAGCTCCACTTCGCCCACGGGTACCTCGGTCACAGTTTCCTGTCGCCGCTCATGAACGAGCGCACGGACGACTACGGCGGCACGTTCGAGAACCGCGTGAAATTCCTGTTCGACACGGTCCGCGCCGTTCGAAAGGTCCTGCCCGAGGACGTCCCGCTCTTCGTGCGACTGTCGTGCACCGACTGGGCCGAGGGCGGCTGGACCCTCGACGACTCCGTGGAGGTGTCGCGCCGGCTCGCGAAGGAGGGTGTGGACCTCATCGACTGCTCCAGCGGCGGAGCGACGCGCAAGGCCGAGATCCCGGTCGGCCCGGGCTACCAGGTGCCGCTCGCGGAGCGGATCCGACGCGACGCCGGCATTCCGACCGGCGCCGTGGGACAGATCACCGACCCCGCGCAAGCCGAGGCGATCGTCGCCGAGGGCCGCGCCGACCTGGTCCTGCTGGGTCGCGAGCTGCTGCGCGATCCGTCCTGGCCGCACCGGGCATGGGTCGCGTTGAGGCCCGAAACGCCGTCGCCGGTCGCGCGCGAGTATGCCTGGGCGCTCCCGGAGACGCGTTGATGACCGGTACGGAGCCAGGCTCCACTCCGCCGTTCTCGCGCGGAACAGGCGCCAGGCGGAATCGTCCGTCGCCTTTGGAGGCGACAGACTCGCTGCAGATTGCGTAGCGCTCGACATGCTCGCTCTGCGGGTTGCGGAGTGGGCGCGTCGTCGGCGCCGCCGTCGCGCGGGAGAACGGCGGAGTTGAGCCTGGCTCCGTACTCCCGGAGTACCTCCCGACTCAGCGCACAGCCCGCGGTTCGATCCGCAAGCCGCGCGCGAGTCCGGCGAAGTCCCTCACATGCCCGCGATCTGGAACGGGAACCGCATCCGCAGAACACCGTTGGCATCCGAGAAGAACTGGCATTGGATGGCGATACCGTTCGAGGTCCCGGAGTACGTCACCGTGTTCGTCCCGCCCGGAGCGCCGCGGATCGTGACGACCTGACTCCACTGCTGCGGGTTGTTCGGGAACATGCCCGGGTTCCACATGTGAACCTCGACGCGCAGAGGCCGCGTCGCGTACGGCAGCGAGCTCGGCGCCAGGAAAGAAGGAGCCTGCTGCATCGTGACCGGGTACGTCCAACGCACCGCGCTCATCTGCGACGCGTAGGGGTGGCCGTGGATGGTGGTGCTCGTACTGCCGGGCCCGAAGCCCAGGAAGAGGTGGCACTCCGCGCCGATCAGGTTCGCCGGGCAGTCCCTCGTGAGTCCGGCGCCGTCCGTGATCCGCACGACTCCCGTGCCCGGGAGCGAGGTATCGACCAGGTTCAGCGTGAAGTTGACCACGGGCGCGCCCGGCGGGAACGCCGGCACGTTCAGCGTGAGGTTCGCGGAGCCGGGCAGCAGGATCACGGAGGTCACACCCGTGTCCACGTCGATCTGACCGTTGTTGTTCAGGTCCTCGCCCGGATCCAGGAACTGGTCGTTGTCGACGTCCTCGCTCGGGCGGTTGTCCGTGGCCGTCCCCGTCGCCGACGTCTCGTCTGGGGCGTTCACGATGCTGCACAGCGGCGCGTTCGCATCTCCGACCGGGACCTCGCAGTCGTTCGGGATGCCGTCGCCGTCGGAGTCGGGCTCCAGCGCGTCGTCGATGCAATTCGAGTTGCAATCGCCCGCCGGCAGCACGAAGCGAAAGGTGGCCGCGGCCGGGCTCGATGGGATTTGGAGGCATCCGACCCAGTAGTACGTGATGACGACGTCACCGCAGGGAGGTGCTGTCGTCGTGGGGGTCCATCCGATGCCCTTGCGGCCGCTGGGCAAGACGACGATGGAGGGGAGGCCCTGATCCCCCGGCCAGCTGAGGAGATTCGGAGTGAACAGCGATGCGTCCGCGGGGAAGCCCGCATCGTTCGCAAACACGTCGATGACGAACGGCGGTGCGTTGTTCGCGAACGTCTGCAGGTCGTCGAAGGCCTGCGCGATCGGCGGAAACGCCTGGAAGCTGATGAGTGCAGTCGCGCCAGGGATCGGAATGCCCTGCGCGTCTCGCACGGCGTAGCTGCAGGTTCCCGAGGGGCTGCACGGGAAGCTCGGACCGAAGAAAACGACCAGCTCGGTCGTGTTGGAGCCCCAATTCCCGCCCGTCGAGGTCTGCCCGTCGACGATGACCGGGTCCGTGGTGCTGAGCGAGCCCGGCGGGATCGTGTCGTTCGCCATCAACGTGGAATACGCGATCCTGTAGCCACCCCCTGCGATCTGCGTGACACCCGGTGAATTCGGGGTCACGGTATCGTCCACGAGGACGACCCCGGAGCCCTGGCCGAGAGCAGCGGACGCGATGGGAGACAGCACGGCGAGGAGGACGAGCAGTTTGCGGAGCATGAGCGGCAACTCCTGGAACGGTGGGAGGGCGAGCCGGCCAGATCCGTCCCGCGCCGGGGCCACTCTACCCGCGGATTCGGCTCAATGGAGTGCGCAGTCCGGATCCAGATCACGTCACTCAGGGGCTCCCGCACCCCATGCCGGTGCGGCTTCGCGAGGGAAAGACGCGCCCAGCCACAAGAGACCTTCTCGACCGCGCGCGGAGGCGTTCGATGCCGCATCACGACTCGCCCGGCAGCAATGGAACCGGGCGGCAGTGGCCGATACAACGCCCCCCCCAACGCAAGACGGCCTTTGGAGTGCCAGCGCCAAGGTCCTCACCCAAAGAAGCCCCCATGACTCACCGCCCGGTCATCGCCTGCGTGTTTGCCTCCGTTCTCGCGCTATCCGCCTGCAGACAAATGCCTGCCGACACCGCCTCCGGCGCGGCCGCAGACCTCATCATCACCGGCGGTCCGATCGTCACGATGGAAGGCGACCAGCCCACCATCGCCGAAGCGATCGTGATCGACGGCGGGAGGATCACCTTCGTGGGCAGCAAGGTGCGCGCGCTCGAGCGTCGCTCCGCCAAGACCGTGCTGAAGGACCTCGCCGGCAAGACCCTGATGCCCGGGTTCATCGACGGTCACGCCCACGCCCAGCAATTCGGAGCCCAGGCCGTCGGAGCCAACCTGCTCGCTCCGCCGGACGGCACCGTCGACACCATCGACGACCTCGTGGACCGGCTGAAGACCTTCGCCGCCAGCCCGGACGTCAGTCGGACCGGCTGGATCTTCGGCATCGGCTACGACGATGCCCTGCTCGGTCGCCATCCCACCCGGGATGACCTCGACAAGGTCTCGACCACCGTCGCCGTGATGGCGACGCACATCTCGGGCCATCTGGCGGCGGTCAACACGCTCGGCCTGAAGCGGATCGGCTTCGACGCCGACACGCCGAACCCCGAGGGCGGCGTCATCCGACGCGAGGCCGACGGCAAGACACCGAACGGAGTCCTCGAGGAGCTCGCCGCCATGCCCCACATGGTCGAGGTCCTCACGCCGACCACCCAGGAGAGCAAGGACTACTTCCTGAAGCGCGGGCTCGAGATGGCGAAGAGCTACGGCTACACCACCGCCAACGAGGGCCGCATGTTCGGCCCCATGCACGCCGTCATGGAGGACGCCGCCAGGCGCGGTCTGGTCGACATCGATTTCATCGGCTGGATGGACTACAGCGGTCGCAGCGAACTCGACAAGGCGTTCAGCACCAAGTACTCGAATCACTATCGGCTCGGCGGCCTCAAGATCACTCTCGATGGTTCTCCGCAGGGCCGCACGGCCTGGCGCACGACCCCTTATCTGATCCCGCCCGATGGCCAGCAGTCGGGCTACAAGGGTTACCCTGCCATCCCAGACATCAAGCAGATCCAGGCCTATCTGGACGAAGCCTATGCGAAGGGTTGGCCGGTCAAGGTTCACGCGAATGGTGATGCCGCCATTGACCAGTTGTTCGCGGCGCTGCGCCCGGTGGTCGCGAAGCATGGCGCACAACCCGGTCAGACGATCCTGGTTCATGGCCAGTTCATCCGCCCGGATCAGGTGAAAGAGCTGAAGTCACTCGGCATCTTTCCTTCGATGTTCCCGATGCACACCTTCTACTGGGGCGACTGGTACAAGCAGATCGTCGGCCCGGAACAGGCCGCCCGGATCTCGCCCATGCGCTCGATCCTGCACACGGGTCTGCACGCGACCAGCCACACGGACGCGCCGGTCGCGCTTCCCAACCTGATGCAGGTCGTGTGGGCGACCGTGAATCGCACGTCACGCTCCGGGACCGTCGTCGGCCCCGACGAGCGTGTCACGCCCTACGAGGCGATGAAGATGATCACCCTCTGGGGCGCCGAGCAGTTCGGCGAACAGGACACCAAGGGTTCGCTCGTGGAAGGCAAGCTCGCGGACTTCGTCGTCCTCTCCGACAACCCGCTCACGATCGATCCGAAGCGCCTCAACGAGATCCAGGTCCTCGAGACCATCAAGGAGGGCCGGTCGGTCTGGGCACGCGAGTGAGGAGCCGGTCCGATCCGCTCCGCGCACAGGTCAGGGCGCTCGCGAATTCGTTTCGATGGGACGCGCGGGCCGCATCCCGATCGCATCGCTCAGGGGCTCCCGCACCCCGTACCGGTGCGAGCTGCGCGAGCGCGCCGCGGTGGTCTGCCAGCCGCCCCCGCGCGCGACGTGCGGGATCTGGTTGAACTCGGGGTGGACCGTGCTCGTTCCCGAGCGCAGTCCGTCTCCGGGCCGCGGAGCAAGCTGGTACTCGGGGAAGCCGTCCTCGGCGACCCACTCCATCACGTTGCCGTGGACGTCGTGGAGCCCGAAGCCGTTCGCGCGGTAGCGACCGACGGCGCAGGCATCGCGCTGACCGTCGTTCCAAGGCTCGTAGTCCCAGCCCGACGGCCCCCCACGACGGCGGATCTCGTCGTCGGCGAGGTTGGCCCACGCCTGCTGGTCGGCGCGCGTGTCGCCGGATGCCCAGACCGTGGTCGTGCCGCCGCGACACGCATATTCCCACTGCGCCTCGGTCGGCAGTTCGAGCCCGAGCTTCGCGAGCGTCTGGCGCGCCGAGCGCCAGGAGATCTTCTCGACCGGGCGCAGACGATCGTCGGCGCCGACCCGCGGCACCTGCGCATTGCTCGGGTTCGCGAGGTGCACGCGCACCCATTGCGCCTGCGTCATCTCGTACTTCGAGACGAAGAAGGGCGCGAGCTCGATGCGCGTGATCGGTTCGCACTCCGGGCCGGAGAGCGGGTCGGTCTCTTTCGTCGCGCCCATGTCGAACGCGCCGCCCGGCAGGAGGACGAGGACGAGCCCGGTCTCCTCCGTGACGATCCACGCGCCCGCTTCGTCCGTCGCGGGCCGTGCGCCACTCGGCACGTGCCAGAACTCCCACAGGCCCGACTTCGGGTCGGCGCGCAAGGGCTCGAGCGCGCGCTGCGGCGCGAGATCGAGTCCGCGGTACGCCGGGTTCGCCGCGATCGCGCGACGGCATTCCTCCCAAGCCGGTGTCGATTCCGCGGACCGCAGGACGAGTGCCGAGCGTTCGCGGTCGAGCTCGATCCGGCGGGACAAGCCTGTCGCAGGATCGGTGAGCCGGGACCACGTCGCGAGGATGCGCTGGTGCGACGAGACCTGCTCGTCGTGCAGCCGCTTCGTGAGCGCCTCCGAGGAGGACGCGGCCTGCAGCTGTGGATCAGCCGCAGCCGCCGCTGGCTGCAAGTCCGCGAGCGCGGCCGCGTAGGACTGGATCCGCGGCTCGGTCTCGCGCAGCGCGGTCTCGATCTCGTCGAGCGCGCGCGGTGCTCGCTCGTCCGCCGGTACCGCCTCCCACAGGTCGGCCAGCGAATCGAGCCGCCGCTCGTCGCTCAGCGCGAGCCGGCGCGCGGACTCGATCCGCGCTTCCGTGCTGGCCTTCAGGATCAGCCACGTCGAGGCGAGCACGCCGACGAATCCCGCTGCCGCCGCCGCGGACAGCGCCGGATTGCGCGCGATCCAGCGCTTGATCAAGTATCCGGGCGTCGGCGGCCGTGCGCGGATCGGACGGCCGTCGAGGAACGCCTCGAGGTCGCTGGCGAACGCCGCCGCGCTGTCGTAGCGCAGCCGCGGGTCCTTCTCGGTCGCGACCTGCACGATGAGCGCGAGGTCCTCGGGGATCGAGCGGTCGAGCTTGCGCAGCGGCTGCGGTGCCTCGCGCAACACCTGCTCGACGAGGCGCGCCTCGGTGTCGCCGTCGAAGATCGGGCGGTCGGACAAGAGCTCGTACAGCACCGCGCCGAGCGCGTAGACATCCGCGCGCCGGTCGACCTGCACCAGGTTCCGCTCGAGCTGCTCCGGCGGCATGTAGCGCAGCGTTCCGAGCACGCGCCCCTGATCGCGAGACAGGTTGCGGTTGCCGTCCTGCAGCAACGCGAGTCCGAGGTCCATGACGACCGCGCGCGCTTCGCCCGACGTGACGACGATGTTCGCCGGCGTGAGGTCGCGGTGGACGATGCCGACGTCGTGCAGAGCCTGCGCGCCGAGCGCGGCGTCGCGAATGAGGCTCGCGACGGCGCGCTGACGATCGCGCGCTCCCGGCCCCTCGAGTTTCGGCGGGCTCGAGCGCGGCAGGACCTCGGCCAACGCGCCGCGCTCGCTGAGGACTTCGCCCCACGCGAGCTCGAGCGCGCGTTCGATTCCCTTCGTCTTCGCCAGATTCTCGCCGATGCGCCGCAGGTCGACACCGGCGACGTACTCCATGACGAAGTACGGGACGCCGCCTTCCTCGCCCGAGCTTAGGATCTTGACGACGTTCGGGTGGTCGCAGCGCGCCAGCGCCTCGATTTCCCGGTGAAAACGGGTGCGCAGGACCGGATCGGCGCTCGCCCCCTCGGGCAGGACTTTGAGAGCGACGAGCCGCGACAGACCGACCTGGTTCGCGAGGTGGACGACGCCCATGCCGCCGCGTCCGATCTCCCCCACGATCTCGTAGTCGCCGTACCGACCCGCGTTCGAGTGCTCGGGCTCGCGCACCTCCTCGGTCGCCGGCGCGCTCTTGAAGCGTCGCTCGAACTCGGCCGTCGCCGAAGGCGCGAGGCGCATGAGTCCCTCGGGATCGAGGCTCCGTCCCGAGCTGTAGTCGATGTAGTCCGGCCGCCGACGCAAGGCCTGGAACAAGTAGAAGGAGCCGTCGGCCGCATCGAAGAGCGCCCAGGGCCTGAGGTCGGCCCAAGCGGCCCCGACGCGCAAGTGCACCGAACGCGGATCGACGGTCTCCGGCACCACGCTGCCGCCGCGATCGAGAGTGGCCGGCGTCTCGAGCCCGAGGTCGAGCACTCGGGCGACGTGCTCGCCCGTCGACTTCAGCTCGACGGATTCGACGTAGACGAGACGCGCGTCCGCCGGCCAGAAGAGCTCCTCGCTCCACGCGGAGACCAGCCCGTCGCGCAGCAGCCGCGCGCCCTCCGCGCAGAAGTCCTCGTCGCGCGACGGTCCGTGGCCCAACACGCGGTTCCTGTACGCGACGAGTCCGTCGACGAGCTCGCGGCGCTGAAGCGAAGTCCGCAGGCCCGCGTCGGGATTGACGACGCGCGCGAGGTGCTGGTGGAGCCGGCGCAGCTCGTCCGACTCGAGCTTGCCTCCCGCGCACGGCAGCGCGCGCGCCCAATCACCCACCGAGGCCGTGCGTCGCCCCGGGATCAGCGTCGGATCGCCGCCGAGGACCGCCAACCGGATCGAGACCTCCCACGCGAACCAGGCGCGGTTGTGCGCCTCCGTCGACGACTTCGCATTGCGGCTCTGCCGCAGGAGCCGACTGACCGGGAAGGGCAATTCGCACGAGATCGCGGACGGGGCGAGCAACCAAGTCTCCTTGGGGAACGGGATTCAGGACGCTAATGCAGCGGCCGGCGTACTGTCCAGATGACTCGCGCCCATGGTCGGCAACCCGGCTCGAACGCTGCGAACTCGCTACGGTGCCCGTCGACCCGGGCTTCGTCCATGGCGAGCGCGGAACCGCGCCGCGAAGGCCGAGTCTCGACGTGACCTTCCGGTGAGCGCGCGTTTGGCCTCTGCCGGCACCCGTCGGTATGGTGATGGGCGGAGGCGTTCTTGAAGGTCCAACCCATGATCCAGGTCGACGACGTGGAGGCCTCGAGCCGCTGGTACCAGCAGGTGTTCGGTCTCGTAAGCGGTCACGGCGGCCCCGACTACGAGATGCTGTTCGCGGGCGCACCGTTCGAGTCGCCCCTGGCGCTGCAGCTGCACCGATGGGACGCCCACGAGCACGGCTACCTCGGCTCTCGGGACGTGCCCCGTGGAAACGGGGTGTCGCTGTGGTTCGAGGTGACCGACCGCGCAGCGTTCGACGCGACCTGGACGCGCGCGGGCGTCCTCGGGGCCAGGGTGCTCGCGGCTCCGAGCTGGAACCCCCTCGCGCATCACCACGAGTTCGCGGTCGTGGACCCCGACGGGTACGTCGTCGTCGCGGCCACGCCGTTCGAGATGGAAGGGGCCCCCGGAGGCGGCAGCGCGCACTGACCGCCGCCCCACGGGTCCGGGCTATCGCATCTGGGCGCTTCCGCAGTCCTCGGCCTGGACTGCGCCGGACACCTCCCCATCGAAGTGGACGAGGACGGCCGCGTCGTCGGTCGACTCGATGATGGTTCGCGAGTCGGCGGGGACGGCCTCTTCCTCCCCGCAGCGCCAGTTCATGATCGACCCGTCGCTGCGCTCGACCAGCGGATCGGGCAGCTCGGTCCAGCTCACGCTGAGCACGTCCGAGCGGGTGTTGGACAGCAGGAGGCCGTACGGTCCGACCTGAACACGATGTCCGCGAGTGCTTCGCACAGGCTCACGGACGACGCATCGCCGTCCTCGGGGCCGGAGGCATCGTCCCCGGGCTCGCAGGATCCGCGGGAGCCGGCTTCCGCCGCCTTCCTGGCCCGCGCGAGCGAGCAGGACGGCCCCGGCCTGCCCCGCTTCGTGACCCGCGAGTTCGAGCGCGCACTCACCTGCGGCATCCTCGTCTGCGGTTTCGCGCGCCTGCGCTGCACGCAATGCGGTCAGGACGAGTTGGCCGCCTTCTCGAGCAAGAGCCACGGCTTCTGCCCCTCGTGCGGCGGCCGGCGGATGTCCGGTGTGCCGCTACCCCTACGGACCGAGAGAGTGCAGATGGAGTGCCCAGCCGCTACTCTCAGATCCTCATGAATGGAGCGGCGGTAGCGGCGGCAGCGGCAGCGGCGAAGCGACGCCGCGAGCAGCAGGAGGAAGAGGAAATGACCGGCTACACCCCAGAGGAGCTGGCGTCGGGCTCGGAGTTCAAGATCCTTCGTTCGGCGACCTCCGCTTTCAAAAGGCCGGAGTTCCTGAGGCAGGTGCTGGACGAGGAAAAGGGCGCGGGCTGGACGCTTGTCGAGAAATTCGACAACTCGCGCATCCGCCTCAAGCGGTCGGCGTCGGCGCGAACCGACGGACACAGCACGACGTTCGATCCCTACCGCAGCTACGTCGGGATCAGCGAGGTCGCACTGGGTCTGCGCATCGCTGCTACGATCGTGATCGGTCTGGCGATCGTCTTCGGCGTGATCGCGGCCCTCGTTCGCGGGACGTAGGCCAGGACCCGAACGATCCGGCCCAGCGCATCCTCGACCGCCCGTCCCCGGCATCGAGTACGCGGCAACCGAGGTCGTGCCCAGCGCGATCGTCTTCGAACCGCAGGTCTTCCTCGAGCGACTCGCAGCGCTCGCGCCCAGGCCGCGCGCACACCTGTTGAAGTACCACGGTGTGCTCGCGCCCGCGGCGCAGTGGCGGGATCGGATCGTGCCTGGCCCGCGCGCGCCGACCGAGTCGCACCACGGTTCGACGGAACCCAGAGCCACGTGCTCGAGCCGACCCGCGACCTCGAGCTCACCTGACTCCCCCGCCGCGCTCTCGGACCTAGCAGCCCGTTGAAGAAGGCCCGTAGACGCGGGCAGCGTTCACGCGGCGACCGGGCCGGGGTAGATCCGGAGTTGATGCGCGACGAGTCGCGATTGGCGGTCCATGACGTCGATCCAGAGCTGGACCCACGCGCAGAC